>NZ_JCASSL010000003.1:1651-4829 GCF_059693725.1 Pedobacter sp. B4419 | reverse complement strand
TATTGAAAGAAGTTAGTTCAGAAGAGCACCCAGCGTCTCTGCTCTTGAAAGCCTCGGACTATTAGTACTACTCGACTGTGGTGTCGCCACCTTTACATCTGTAGCCTATCAACGTAGTAGTCTTCTACGGTCCTGTATGGAACCCTCATCTCGTGGCTAGTTTCGCACTTAGATGCTTTCAGCGCTTATCTATTCCCAGCGTAGCTACTCTGCAATGCCCCTGGCGGAACAACAGATTCACTAGAGGCTGGTCCAACCCGGTCCTCTCGTACTAAGGTCAGCCCCACTCAAGATTCCTACGCCCACAACAGATAGGGACCGAACTGTCTCGCGACGTTCTGAACCCAGCTCGCGTGCCACTTTAATCGGCGAACAGCCGAACCCTTGGGACCTTCTCCAGCCCCAGGATGTGACGAGCCGACATCGAGGTGCCAAACCTCCCCGTCGATATGAGCTCTTGGGGGAGATCAGCCTGTTATCCCCAGCGTACCTTTTATCCTTTGAGCGATGGCCCTTCCATGCAGAACCACCGGATCACTATATCCGTCTTTCGACCCTGATCGGCCTGTTTGCCTCACAGTCAAGCAAGCTTATGCTATTGCACTCCCCGTACGGTTACCAAGCGTACTGAGCTTACCTTTGAAAGCCTCCGTTACCTTTTTGGAGGCGACCACCCCAGTCAAACTACCCGTCAAACAATGTCCCCCGCTTTGCGGGGTTAGACACCGAATACAGAAAGGGTGGTATTTCAACGTTGGCTCCACGAACGCTGGCGCGCCCGCTTCAAAGCCTCCCACCTATCCTACACATCCTGTACCCAATGTCAATGTTAAACTGTAGTGAAGGTGCATGGGGTCTTTCCGTCCCGTTGCGGGTACCCGGCGTCTTCACCGGGACCACAATTTCACCGAGCTCATGGCTGAGACAGCGCCCAGATCGTTACACCATTCGTGCAGGTCGGAACTTACCCGACAAGGAATTTCGCTACCTTAGGACCGTTATAGTTACGGCCGCCGTTTACTGGGGCTTCGATTCAATGCTTCTCCTTGCGGATGACATCCCCTCTTAACCTTCCAGCACCGGGCAGGTGTCAGGCCTTATACCTCATCTTTCGATTTTGCAAAGCCATGTGTTTTTGTTAAACAGTCGCCTGGGCCTTTTCACTGCGGCTGGCATTGCTGCCAGCGCCCCTTCTCCCGAAGTTACAGGGCCATTTTGCCGAGTTCCTTAGCCATGATTCACTCGAGCACCTTAGAATCCTCTTCCCGGATACCTGTGTCGGTTTGCGGTACGGGTCTTTATAGACTGGAGCTTAGCGGTTTTTCTTGGAAGTCTGATTACCTGCGCTATCGCGTCCCCCGAAGGTTCTGCGTACTATCAGCTTTCGGCAGGATTTCCGGATTTGCCTGGAATTCCTATACCTACGGCCTTCAACGAACTATTCCGTCAGTTCGCGGCAGTGTCACTACTCCGTCCCCACATCGCATCTACAAAGAGTACGGTAATATTAAACCGTTGTCCATCGAATATCCCCTTCGGGTTCTCCTTAGGCCCCGACTAACCCTGATCCGATTAGCGTTGATCAGGAAACCTTATCCTTTCGGTGGGCGGGTTTCTCTCCCGCCTTATCGTTACTTATGCCTACATTTGCTTTTCCAGAAGCTCCAGCACCGCTGACGCGTATGCCTTCTCTGCCGCTGGAATGCTCCCCTACCGATATATTTCAATCCCATAGCTTCGGTGTACAGTTTGATGCCCGTTTATTATCCATGCACGATCGCTCGACTAGTGAGCTGTTACGCACTCTTTAAATGAATGGCTGCTTCCAAGCCAACATCCTAGCTGTCTGTGCAATCGCACCTCGTTAGTTCAACTTAACTGTAACTTGGGGACCTTAGCTGATGGTCTGGGTTCTTTCCCTCTCGGCGCGTGACCTTAGCACCCCGCGCCTCACTGCCGGACATGTTACATAGCATTCGGAGTTTGTCTGGATTTGGTAGGATTTGACTCCCCCGCACCCAATCAGTAGCTCTACCTCTATGTAACTCGATTCCGACGCTGTTCCTAAAAACATTTCGGGGAGTACGAGCTATTTCCCAGTTTGATTAGCCTTTCACCCCTACCCACAGATCATCCGGAAGCTTTTCAACGCTTATCGGTTCGGTCCTCCAGTACGTGTTACCGCACCTTCAACCTGTCCATGGGTAGATCACAAGGTTTCGCGTCTACCTCCACTGACTGTGCGCCCTGTTCAGACTCGCTTTCGCTTCGGATCCGTGCCATAAGCACTTAACCTTGCCAGTGAAGAGTAACTCGTAGGCTCATTATGCAAAAGGCACGCCGTCACAGAACTCGTCTGCTCCGACCGCTTGTAGGTATACGGTTTCAGGTTCTATTTCACTCCCCTGTTCGGGGTTCTTTTCACCTTTCCCTCACGGTACTGGTTCACTATCGGTCTCTCAGGAGTATTTAGCCTTACCGGATGGTGCCGGCTGGTTCCCACAAGGCGTCTCCGACCTCGCGGTACTCAGGATGCTGCTAGGCTAATGGTACTTACGTGTACGAGGCTTTCACTCTGTATCGCCGGGCTTCCCATCCCGTTCCACTTCATTGCATTATAACCACATCGCAGTCCTACAACCCCGATCCTGCCGTAACAGGAACGGTTTGGGCTCTTTCCCTTTCGCTCGCCACTACTCAGGAAATCATTGTTATTTTCTTCTCCTCCGCCTACTTAGATGTTTCAGTTCGGCGGGTTTGCTCTTATCGTGCCATGCCTTCAGCATGGCGGGTTCCCCCATTCGGAAATCCCCGGATCAAGTCATATTTGCTGATCCCCAGGGCTTATCGCAGCTTATCACGTCCTTCATCGCCTCTGAGAGCCAAGGCATCCCCCGTATACCCTTTATTACTTTCTTCCGCTATGCCGCCTTTTGCGCCGGCATGCGTGCTTTGCGCGCTTCTGGCCGAAGCCGTCCGCACTGCTGTGTGCTCTTCTTGTTTTAACTTCTTCCAATATGTCAAAGAACTTTTCTATCCCGGAGGCTTAACGCCCCTATTGTAACCGGCAGCCCAATTCAGTAGGGTGCCACGGTGGTGGTGGAGAATAACGGAGTCGAACCGTTGACCTCCTGCGTGCAAGGCAGGCGCTCTAGCCAGCTGAGCTAATCCCCCAAGA
>NZ_JCASSL010000003.1:0-1556 GCF_059693725.1 Pedobacter sp. B4419 | reverse complement strand
ATGTTGCGCAGCGAGTAGTCCAATCTACTCCAGAAAGGAGGTATTCCAGCCGCACCTTCCGGTACGGCTACCTTGTTACGACTTAGCCCCAGTTACCGGTTTTACCCTAGGACGCTCCTTGCGGCTACGTACTTTAGGTACCCCCAGCTTCCATGGCTTGACGGGCGGTGTGTACAAGGCCCGGGAACGTATTCACCGCGTCATTGCTGATACGCGATTACTAGCGAATCCAACTTCAAGAGGTCGAGTTGCAGACCTCTATCCGAACTGTGATCGGCTTTTTGAGATTGGCATTCCATTGCTGGATAGCTGCCCTCTGTACCGACCATTGTAGCACGTGTGTAGCCCCGGACGTAAGGGCCATGATGACTTGACGTCGTCCCCTCCTTCCTCTCTGTTTGCACAGGCAGTCTGTCTAGAGTCCCCACCATTACATGCTGGCAACTAGACATAGGGGTTGCGCTCGTTGCGGGACTTAACCCAACACCTCACGGCACGAGCTGACGACAGCCATGCAGCACCTAGTTTCGTGTGATTGCTCACTGTGCCATCTCTGGCACATTCACTAACTTTCAAGCCCGGGTAAGGTTCCTCGCGTATCATCGAATTAAACCACATGCTCCTCCGCTTGTGCGGGCCCCCGTCAATTCCTTTGAGTTTCACCCTTGCGGGCGTACTCCCCAGGTGGAACACTTAACGCTTTCGCTTAGCCGCTGACTGTATATCGCCAACAGCGAGTGTTCATCGTTTAGGGCGTGGACTACCAGGGTATCTAATCCTGTTTGATCCCCACGCTTTCGTGCCTCAGCGTCAATATAACCATAGCAAGCTGCCTTCGCAATCGGTGTTCTGTGACATATCTATGCATTTCACCGCTACTTGTCACATTCCGCCTGCCTCTAGTTAATTCAAGCCCGTCAGTATCAAGGGCACTGCGATGGTTGAGCCACCGTCTTTCACCCCTGACTTAACAGGCCGCCTACGCACCCTTTAAACCCAATAAATCCGGATAACGCTTGGATCCTCCGTATTACCGCGGCTGCTGGCACGGAGTTAGCCGATCCTTATTCCTACCGTACATTCAGCCCACTACACGTAATGGGGTTTATTCCGGTATAAAAGCAGTTTACAACCCGGAGGGCCGTCTTCCTGCACGCGGCATGGCTGGTTCAGGCTTGCGCCCATTGACCAATATTCCTTACTGCTGCCTCCCGTAGGAGTCTGGTCCGTGTCTCAGTACCAGTGTGGGGGGCCATCCTCTCAGATCCCCTAGCCATCGTCGCCTTGGTGGGCCGTTACCCCGCCAACTAGCTAATGGCACGCATGCCCATCTTGATCCCATGAATGTTTGGACATTGTCCCATGCGGAACTGTGTCTTTATGCGGTGTTAATCCGGATTTCTCCGGGCTATCCCCCTGATCAAGGTAGGTTGCATACGCGTTACGCACCCGTGCGCCGGTCTCTAGGTAGCAAGCTACCTATACCCCTCGACTTGCATGTATTAGGCCTGCCGCTAGCGTTCATCCTGAGCCAGGATCAAACTCTCCATTGTAAA
>NZ_JCASSL010000002.1:1435574-2500831 GCF_059693725.1 Pedobacter sp. B4419 | reverse complement strand
GCCTTTCAGCATCGCCCTTTCGGGCTTTCCGTTCCTTCCGAAGCGGGTTGCAAAGGTAGAAAAGTTTTTCGTTTCCCAAAAATAAATTTTAAAATTTATTTTCCCTTTCTGTCTTTCAATGGATTAGCTTTCTTTTCCTCATAAACGGCCTGCCTAGGCAGGCTGTCTGTGTTTTCAATTCTTTCAATCCTTAATTCCCTTCCTTCCGAAGCGGGATGCAAAAGTAGAAAATATTTCTTAATCTAAAAACAACAGACCAATAAATTTTCATCTTTTTTACTAAGTGTATGATTTACAATAAGAAAAAATGGGATGCAAACAATTGCATCCCATTCAAATCGCTAAAAACAGCCCTATAATTAATATTGGCCAATGCTTAATAATACCAATGTGCAAGCCTTTACAGGTTGTATCCCCTGCTCTTTAAGTGCTCGTTCCAATGCCGAATTCTCGGTTCCCGGATTAAAAATTACTCTTTTGGGCTTCGTTTGCAAGATATAATCGTAGTAATCATTCTGCAAAGCCGGACCTATATATAAGGTAATGGTATCTATATCTGTATAAATCTTCCCTGGTTTTTCAATTTCTACCCCTGCAACCTCGCCATGTTTAATGCCAATGTTCACAATCGGGTGCCCCCTTGCAGTTAACATATGCGCTGCACGATAGGCATACCTGTCTGCATTTGGCGTTGCTCCTATAATTAATGTCTTTTTCATGTTTGATGTTTCTACAGATTTAAATGATGCTATAGCTAAATTAAAACTTCAACAGCAAAGCAACCTGGCCTGAGTGATAGGCATGGTGCTGGATCAAACCATTAAGCAACTCCGCATTATTAACCCCAGTGCCCAAAGCAGGATTCCGTTCGTCCTTTACCGCAGCGTTCCATTGTTCGCCATTCAGTTTAGCGCAAAGACCAATCAGTTCTTCGTTCGCTTCTTTAAACTTACCTAGTATGCGTTCCCACTCCGCTGTCGAATTTTCATTGGGCACTGGCCAATCGCCACGATCGGGTTCTTTAGCGGCATTGCCTTTTATTCTTGCGATTACTTCTTCTGTCCATGCGGTTAAATGCAAAGTCAGCTCTGCTATAGAATGTGCATTGGGAACAGGATGGGTAAAAACCTTTTCGGCATTTGCCGCCAACAACAGTTCCATCGTGCTGCCCCCATGCCAAGGATCACCATTATAGGCTTTTTCAAGTTCGTTTACTAAATTGATCATCATCTCCTAATAACGTTTGCCACAGCTAATTGTTTAAAATGGCATTGGCACAATTCACGCCATCAATAGCGGCCGAAACAATTCCGCCGGCATAGCCCGCTCCTTCTGCACAGGGGTATAATCCTTTGATTTGCGGATGCTGATAGCTTTCCTTATCGCGCGGAATGCGTACCGGCGACGAGGTGCGGCTTTCGACCCCCACTAAAATGGCTTCATTTGTATAATAGCCTTTCATCTTTTTACCAAACAAAGGCAAAGCCGATTTCAGGCTAGATGCCACAAAATCAGGTAATATATTATCCAGCATTACGCTTTTTGTTCCCGGCAGGTAAGAATTTTTGGGCAGCGACATGGAAAGCCTGTTCTCAACAAAATCGATCATCCGCTGTGCCGGCGCTACCAAATTGCCTCCGCCAGCTTCAAATGCCAGCTGTTCTATCTCCGATTGGAAATTCAGCATCCTGAGCGGATCATAGCCCTGCACATCATCTAGCGTAACCTGAACCACGGTCCCCGAATTGGCAAAAGGATTGTTACGTTTAGATGGCGACCATCCATTAACCACAATTTCATCCATTCCGGTAGCACAAGGCGCAATAATGCCACCTGGACACATGCAGAACGAAAATACGCCCCTGGCCTTCACCTGTTCTACCATACTATAATAGGCCGGAGGCAAAAATTCGCTCCTCACGTCGCAATGGTATTGGGCGCTGTCTATAATCTGTTGTGGATGCTCGATCCTAACGCCTAGGGCAAAAGGCTTGGCTTCGATCAAAATATTCTTATGGTGCAAAAGTTCGTAAATATCCCTTGCCGAATGCCCCGTTGCCAAAATAACGGCATCGGCCAGCAACTCTTGTTCCTGATTAACAACGATGCCTTTGATCCGTCCGTCGCTAATAATCAAATCGGTCAGCTTCGAATCGAACAACACCTCGCCACCGGCATTTTGAATGGTTTCCCTGATCGCCGTAATGATATGTGGCAACTTATTGGTACCGATATGCGGACGGGCGTCAATCAGGATATCCTCTGTTGCGCCATGCTCCACAAAAATTTGCAGCACCTTATTAATATCTCCGCGTTTGTTGGAGCGGGTATAGAGCTTTCCATCTGAATAAGTACCTGCCCCACCCTCGCCATAGCAATAATTGGATTCGGTATTAACCAGGCCTTGCTTGTTAATGGCCGCCAAATCCCGGCGGCGCTGCTTTACATCTTTGCCCCGCTCTACCACAATTGGCTTGTGTCCGTTTTCTATGCATTGCAATGCGGCAAAAAGTCCGGCCGGACCCGCACCTACAATAATAACATGTTTGGTATCCTTTACCTTTGGATAGCTGATTGCCTTTTCTGGAGCAGGCGGTTGTTCGTTGATATAGGCACGAACCTGTAAACGATACACTACTCCTCTCCGAGACCGGGCATCGATAGAGCGTTTTAATACCTGATGATGGCTGATGGTATTGGCCTTTACGTTTAGCGCATTGGCCAATTGCTGCAGGATAGCCTGTGGATTGTCTACCTGTTCTGGAGCAATGGTAATTTCGATTTCTTTTTGCATGGGCTTGCCGGGTTTTTATCCCGAATGGTACAAAATTAATAAAATGCTGTATAATATAATAGGCGTCTTTTGCTGGCCTATCTTTCCTTGTCTATTTATGCTATCTTTTTATTACCTTAGTTTAAGCCAGTTACTAGCCAGACTATGGCAACTTGTCAGCATTTTGTCGCTTTTAGTAACAAGGTATGGATATTGCTATCTAAATTGAAATAGAAACCTAAAAAACAAAATAGAAAATGAAAAATGTAGTAATAGGAATAGTTGTAGTTGTAGCTTTATTGGCTTTAATTGGCGGATGTGGCTATAATGGTCTTGTAAAGCTTGACGAGGACGTGAAAAGCAAATGGAACCAAGTTGAAACCCAGTACCAACGCAGGGCCGATTTGATCCCTAACTTGGTGAACACTGTTAAAGGCGCTGCCAAATTTGAGCAAGGTACCTTGACCGCCGTAATCGAAGCTCGTTCTAAAGCAAGTCAGATTACAGTAGATCCTAACCAACTTACCGAAGAGAACATCTCGAAATTCCAGGCTGCCCAAGGCCAGATTAGCCAAGCACTTGGTCGTTTGATGGTGTTGACAGAAAATTATCCTGAACTAAGAGCAACAGAACAATTTAAAGACTTGAGCGCACAATTGGAAGGTACTGAAAATCGTATTGCCACTGCCCGCAGAGACTTTAACGAATCTGTTAAGGTTTATAATACTAAAGTAAGGTCTTTCCCTAATAATTTAACTGCAGGCATGTTTGGCTTTAGCCCTAAAGCTGGCTTTAAAGCCGATGCTGGTGCGCAAAACGCCCCTAAAGTAGAATTTTAGTTACCGATCTAACATTTTGGGGTAATGCGTGTTTAAATCCAAACATTCATTACCCTTTCTTATAAATACACACACATGTCTCTTTTCACCACACAAGAACAAGAACAAATTGCCAATGCTATAGCCGAAGCTGAAAAAGCAACTTCGGGCGAGATAAGGATAGCTGTAGAAAAACACTGCCATGGCAACACCATAGAACGAGCTACCCAATATTTTGCAGAGCTGGGCATGGACAAAACCACCCAGCACAACGGCGTATTGATTTACCTGGCTTACGAAGACCATAAATTTGCCATTATTGGCGATCGCGGCATAGATAAGGTTGTTCCAGACGACTTCTGGGAAACGGCACAAATTGCCATGAAAGCACATTTTATGAGCGGCAACTTGGCAGAAGGCATTATTGCCGGCGTTTCTTTGGCAGGCGAAAAGCTGGCTTTGTATTTCCCTTACCAAAGTGGGGATGTAAATGAACTGCCAAACGATATCGTATTTATGGACCAAGTTGAAAACAACAATAAATGAAGAAGCTGATTCTCTTTTTTTTCTTGGCCGTAAGCTGGCAATTGGGCATGGCACAGGATTATCCTGCGAAGCCTAATACCCTGGTTAACGACTATACCAAAACCTTAACGGCAGAACAAGTTGCCAGTTTGGAGCGTAAACTTGTTGCTTTCGACGATTCTACTTCTAGTCAGATTGTAGTAGCGATTGTAAAATCGGTTGGCGATTATGACATAAACGATTATGCCTTAAACCTGGGCCGGCAATGGGGCGTTGGGGGCAGCAAAACGAAAAACAATGGCGTTGTACTTTTGATTGCCCTTGGCGACCGGAAACTGTCTATCCAAACCGGTTATGGATTGGAAGGCGCCCTGCCTGATGTTTATACCAAAAGGATCATCGAAAACGACATCAAGCCCCGTTTCAAGGAAAATGATTATTACGGCGGGATTGATGCCGGAACAAATTCCATCATTTCCTTAATCAAAGGCGAATATAAAAATACCAATCCCAAAGCTAAATCAACTGGAGGCAAAGGCGCTGCCGGTCTCATTGTGCTGATCGTCATCGTAATTATTTTTATCATTATCCGTAAAGGTGGTGGTGGTAATGGTAGCCAGGTAATTGGTGGCCGTGGCGTGGCTGATGCACTTTTCTGGAGCATGCTTTTAGGTGGAGGCCGTGGCGGCTCTGATAGCGGCGGTGGTTTTGGAGGCTTTGGCGGTGGCAGCAGTGGCGGCGGCGGAGGTTTCGGCGGCTTTGGCGGCGGAAGTTTCGGCGGAGGCGGCAGTAGCGGAAGTTGGTAATTAATTCGGAGTTGTGAGTTGTGAGTTGTGAGTTGTGAGTTGTGAGTTGTGAGTTGTGAGTTTGGATTACCTTAACATTTCAACGTTACAACTTTATAACTTCCAAACATCATAACTTTCCAACATTAAAACTTTTCAACCTTATCACCTAACATGTATAAAAGAGATCTAATTACGGCAGAAATTGAGAAGCTTGCCCAGGTTTTGGCCCGTATTGTCGGTCTGAAACAGGATGGCGATTTTATGGATGCTGACGAGCTCTTTTTACAAACCTTAGCTGCTAGCTTTGGCTTAAGCCAGGATACATTGTACGGTTTAGCGCCAGATAACTTTAAACTTTGGCTTGAGCAAAGCGATTTGCCAGCAGAAAAACTGGATCTACTCGGTCAGTTTTTGTTTAACGAAATCGAAACAGACGGCGAACTTTCCAAGAACAAGCTTTTCGCCAATCGACTTAGCCTCATTTATCAAACGCTGGCAAGCAAGCATCATGTTGTACATTTGGCCAATTTAAAACGGCAAGACATTATACAAAAATACCTGTAAAACAAATGGAAATCTTAAAGTGGCAGAAGCTCGCCTCAAAATACTTGGTGAAAGAAAGATGGGCAACCTTACGCGTGGATACTTGCGAATTGCCCAACGGAACAGTAAAAGACGATTATTACGTACTCGAATATCCAAACTGGGTTAATGCCATTGCCCTAACCAAGGAGAATAAAATCATTTTGGTGAGACAATATCGCTTTGCGGCAGAAATTGTTTCATTAGAAATCCCAGGTGGCGTGATTGATGATGGAGAAGATCCTGAGACAGCCATTAAACGCGAACTGCAGGAAGAAACTGGCTACAGTTTTGAAAGCTGCGAATTAATTGCCACGCTTTATCCAAATCCGGCAACCTCTACCAATAAAACTTTCACCTATTTAATGAAGGGCGGGGTTAAAACCCACGAACAGCATTTAGATGAGCATGAGATTTTGAACGTCGAAGAGTACACGATTGAAGAAGTTAAACAGCTATTGGCCGATAATAAAATTGATCAGGCATTACATGTAGCCGGGCTTTATTACGGTTTGATGAAACTATAGTATAGCGTATTTCGGATAGCATTAAGCGCTTAGTGAGCTACAAAAACCTTCAATAAATTGTCAGTCTGAGCTTGTCGAAGGCCTTTCGAGAAAGCTTTTGATGTGTTTCTACGGGCTCACTCAACATGATAACAAGGGGTAATTTAACCACAGCTTAACAGATTACTTAATACCGTGCGGATTGCAAATCCGCAGTTATGATGATCCGGAAGCATTTCCGGACCAACTTTTAAATGCTATTTAATCTGTCAAGCTGTGGCTAATCTTTTACTTACTTTGCGGGTACTTCTCCTTTAGCATTTGGAGCATGGCGGGAAACAAGGCTTCAAATTTGTTGTATTTCTTGCCTTCGCCATAATTATCAATGATAAAAGGCACCAAATCTTCTACATAAATAAAATCGCTGGCCGTTTCTCGAGCTACCTGTCTTTTAAATTCTCTTTCGGTACGGTATTTCTTATTCAAGACGCCTACAATGGATCTTACCATGTTCTCGTTTAAGCAGTACTCCCAAGAGCCAATCCCGTTTCGCTTCATGCCTTCATCATCCTTGTTGAAGAGATAGGCCATTTGATCAATTTCTTTTTGATACTTTCTGAAAGAAGGCTCCAAAAAAACATGGCTTCCCTCGTGCCATACCAGGTAATCAAATCCTTTATATTCGAAAAACGGTTTATCGTTCACTGTCGATTTGGTATTGAAATAGCCCGTATTGTACACCACCATGTTGCTAAACTGCGGATTGATGTTTTTAGTGGTAATGGCGTGCGAGCCCCAGCTGTTCAAGGGATCGATGCAGATGTACCAAGTTACGTCGGAATTAAAGCCATAAAACTGTTGCAGCTGCTGCATGGTATTGCTCTCGCCTACTTTTTGTTTGATTTCCTGTCCCCATTCCTCATATTGCTTGGCATGAGCCTGATAGAAATCCCAGAATTTGGTATCCCTAAAGAAATCCTTACATAACCTAATGTACTCCAACACATTTTCTTTCCCGTTGTGCTTATACCAGTTGATCTCGGCGGTGGGCTCATAAATCTTTATGTTGGGAAAATCGCTCATCGTCCAGCCCAGCTCTGTTAAATCGGTAAAAACCTTGTCAAAGCTTTTTATCTTCAGTACGGCCGGATGCTCTTTGTACTTGCCAAAATAATCCATCACCTCTTTGCTGTAGGTAGACGGGTTGGGCTTGGGGAACTGATCTGCCAAAATCTGTACAATGGTGAATAGTTCTACCCCTGGATGAACATTTACGATCAGCTTTTGCTGTGCGCTTGCACTGTACATTATTAAAAATGACAATGCCAATAATTTGATCTTCTTCATTTGCTTAAGTTTTAGGCAAAGATGAAATGCACGAAACAAAAGAGCCTTCACAATTGACCAACGCACCAAATGTGTTGACCAACGCCACGATTAAAGAATAACCGGCCGTATTACCCATTCGTACCTAAAAAATCGGCGTTGGTGTATTTTGCTCTTTCAATTGGCGAATTGATGATATATTTGGCCAATGCAGAAGAAATACAGAATTGGCTTACATATACTCGTCTGGACACTCGTACTCTTAAACGATCTCCTGCCAAAGTACTTCGGCAATAGCCTCCGTTCTTACGGCAACGAGGCAAGTTCTTTAGCACTTTTCGGGAGATATTTTGCTGTGAGCCTTGGCTATTTGATTTCAGGCATTACCGTTTTTTATAGCGTGGCTTACCTGATCGCACCTTTAGCATTCAGACATAAAAAATGGATCCGAAGTATTTTGATGACCATTGCTCTATTGGTATTTATTGTTGTCTATCGCTACTTCATCGAGTTTTTGATCCTTAAGCCTTATTTCGGTTTCGACAATTACTTTGGCAAAATCCCCGAAACATCTTGGTATATCAAAAACGCGATATTCTATTCTTTGTATACCAATTTTAGCTATGGGTTCATTTTCTTTTTTATTAGTGAGTGGTACGTCAATAACCGCAAGAAGAAAGAACTGGAGCAAGAAAAAATCACCACGGAATTGGCTTTTCTAAAATCGCAGATCAATCCGCACTTTTTGTTCAATACCTTGAACGATATTTACGCACTTACCTATCGCCGTTCTGACCATGCGCCTGAGGCGGTACTTAAGCTCTCGGCACTTTTGCGCTACATGCTTAAAGAAAGCGACGAACATTTTGTTTTGTTAGACAAAGAGATCAATTACCTGAACAACGTGATCGAATTACATAAAATTGGCCAAAAGGGAGAAGCCTATATCGATTTTAAGGTAGCTGGAAATACCGAAGGCTTAAAGATTGCGCCTTTGATCCTGATCAATTTTGTAGAAAATGCTTTTAAACATGGTGTATTTGACGATAAAGACAATCCAATCCGCATCCGCCTCAACATTACCGAACAACAAATGGCTTTCGAAGTCTTCAACCTCAAAAACCATGACCAGAAAGACAAAACCGGAGGCATAGGTCTTGGCAACGTGCAAAGAAGGCTGAGCCTCATTTATCCAGATCTGCACACGCTTACCATTGCCGATGAAACTGCTACATTTACCATTACGCTAAAGCTAAATTTACAATGATCAGGTGCCTTATTATTGACGACAAGCCATTGGCGATTGACATCCTTACCGACTATGTTGGCCAGGTTCCATTTTTAACCTTGGTGCACAGCACTACCCGCCCCTTAGAAGCTTTGCAACTGATTATGGATGAAAAAGTAGACCTTGTTTTCTTGGATATCCAAATGCCGCAGCTTACTGGCATACAACTGATGAAGATTGCGCAGGGCAAATGCAAAATTATTCTAACTACGGCCTATGCAGAGTATGCCTTAGATGGATTTGAAAACGATGCCATTGATTATTTGCTCAAGCCTATCGCTTTTGAGCGTTTTTACAAGGCCGTGCAAAAAGCAAAGGAAGTATTGGAAAGAACTGCATCATCAAACACAGCACTTATACCAGTGAGCTCTCCAAAATCAGCAGCTTATATTTTTGTAAGAAGCGAATACAAATTGGTTAAGATTAGTCTCGATACCATTTTATACGCAGAAGGCCTGCAAAATTATGTAGCTATTTATACCGAAACCGAAAAGATCATTTCCCTGCAGAACATCAAAAAGCTGGAAGAGCAATTGCCTGCGACTGAATTTGCCAGGGTGCACAAATCGTACATCGTTGCCATAGGCAAGATCAAGAGCATAGAACGCAACCGTATTTTTATTGGAGAAGAAGTAATTCCTTTGGGAGATGCCTATCGGGACTCATTTTATAAACTTATAGAACCCAACCCATCCCAATAAAAAAGCCCCGATTAAAATCGGAGCTTTTATTGAATTGTAATTTCCCAATATAAATTAACTCATCTTCAGTTTTTTCTGAATATCGTTAACGTAAGCCTTAAATTTCTTATCTGTTTCAATTAGGTCTTCTACAGTTTGACAGGCGTAGATTACGGTAGAGTGATCGCGACCGCCAAAGAAAGCTCCAATTGTTTTTAAAGATGATTTGGTATGGCTTTTAGACAAATACATAGAGATTTGACGAGCCTGTACGATTTCGCGTTTGCGTGTTTGCGATTTCACCATATCAACCGGTACTTCAAAATACTCGCATACCAATTTTTGGATATACTCCATCGAAATTTCTTTCGAGGTATTTTTAATGAAGTTCTTCAACATCTGCTTGGCCAATGCCAAATCGATGTCTTTTTTGTTCAAGGTAGATTGCGCCAATAGCGAAACCATAGCACCTTCTAGTTCGCGCACATTGTTATCGATATTGTGCGCTACATATTCGATTACTTCTCCCGGCAGTTCAATGCCATCGGCATACATCTTTTTCTTTAGGATGGCGATACGGGTTTCCAAATCCGGGATCTGCAGATCGGCAGAAAGGCCCCATTTGAAACGGCTCAATAAACGCTCTTCTAAACCAGCCAAATCTTTAGGCGCCTTATCTGATGTAAGGATTACCTGTTTGCCCGATTGGTGCAAATGGTTAAAGATGTGGAAGAAGATATCCTGGGTTTTTTCTTTGCCCGCGAAATTGTGTACATCGTCCATGATGATGACATCCATGGCTTGGTAGAAGTTCACAAAATCGTTGATTGTATTATTCTTTAACGAGTCTACAAATTGTTGGCAGAACTTTTCGCAAGAAACGTAGATCACCAGTTTGTCTGGCATGTTGCGCTTGATCTCGTTTCCGATTGCCTGGGCCAGGTGGGTTTTACCCAATCCAACGCCTCCATAAACCATTAAGGGGTTAAATGAAGTACCTCCCGGCTTTGCTGCTACCGCATAACCTGCGGAGCGCGCCAAGCGGTTGCAATCTCCTTCAATATAGTTATCAAAGGTATAGTTCGGATTTAATTGTGGATCTACATTCAGCTTTTTAAGGCCCGGTATAATAAAAGGGTTTTTAATGTCTTTATTAATTGATACCGGAATTGGCATAGATTGGATCTTTGCTTCTGCGCCGTTTCCGTTCGAAGGCATGTTGGTGGTATAGGGCGAACCAGAGTTAGACGACTTGTCTACTACTATATTATATTCCAGTCGGCCTTCATCTCCCAATTGCTTCTTTACCGTTTTGCGAAGCAAGCCAACATAGTGTTCTTCAAGCCACTCGTAAAAGAATAAACTAGGCACTTGTATGGTTAAAACTTTGCCTTCCAATTTAAGGGCCGATATCGGTTCGAACCAAGTTTTGAAACTTTGGTTCGGAATGTTATCCTTAATAATTTGAAGACAGTTCTTCCATACTTCTGTACAAGTTTTTTCCATCGTAATTCTGTAATTTGTTGGTTTTCAGTTCTAAGAAGGGCATTACGGATGTGCCCTTTCGAGACATCGAATATTCAAAAAATTATCAACAAAAAAAACAAAATTTTGAATTAATTTGTAAGTACTTCATCAGCAGTAGCATAAACTACTTAACCTAAATTTTTTATGTGGATAACTATTTTTTAACGCTGATTTAATACTCCCCGAACACACTTCTCAAGCTATCGGCAATTTCGCCCAAAGTGGCGTATTCCTCTACCGCAGCCAAGATATAAGGCATCAAATTCTGTTCCGTTTTTGCCGTTTCCTTCAAATTTTCCAAAGTTTTTCTTACTGCATCATTATTGCGCTCGGCTTTCAGCTTGTTCAGCTTTTCTGTCTGTATGGTTCTGATCGATTCATCGATGTTTAAAACCTCGGTCAAGGCCTCTGTTTCCTGGGTAAATTTGTTCACGCCAACAATGATTCTTTCGGCACTCTCCACCTCCTTCTGGTATTGGTAAGCCGAGTTGGCAATCTCCTGTTGGATGTAACCATTTTCGATGGCATTGACAGAGCCGCCCATGGCATCGATCTTCTCTATATAAGCCAAGGCTGCTGCCTCGATTTCGTCCGTCAGCGTTTCTACAAAATAAGAACCAGCCAAGGGATCAACCGTATCGGTAATGCCACTTTCGAAAGCAATTACCTGCTGGGTACGCAAAGCGATTTTAGCCGCGGCTTCGGTTGGCAACGAAAGTGCCTCGTCATAACCATTGGTGTGCAGCGATTGCGTACCGCCCAACACTGCCGCCATTGCCTGGTTGGCTACACGCACTACATTATTTAAAGGTTGCTGCGCCGTTAGCGTAGAGCCTCCGGTTTGGGTATGGAAACGGAGCATCATCGCCTTCTCGTCTGTGGCACCCAACTCCTTGGTGATACTCGCCCACATTCTACGCGCCGCACGAAACTTGGCAATCTCTTCGAAGAAATTATTGTGGCAGTTGAAAAAGAACGATAATCGCTTGGCGAATACATTAATATCCAATCCTTTTTCAAGCGCTGCATTCAAATAGGCTTTCCCATTGGCCAAGGTAAAGGCCAATTCCTGCACTGCCGTAGATCCGGCTTCCCTAATATGATAACCCGAAATAGAAATGGTATTCCACTTGGGCACCTCCTTGCTGCAATACTCGAAAATATCGGTAATGATGCGCATAGAGGGTTTTGGCGGATAAATATAAGTTCCCCTAGCGGCGTATTCTTTTAAGATGTCGTTTTGGATGGTTCCCGAAATCTCTTTCAGATCGGCGCCCTGCTTCTTGGCCAAAGCAATGTACATTGCTAATAATATAGAGGCGGTGGCATTGATGGTCATTGAAGTGGTGATCTTTTGCAGTTCTATCCCATCAAAAAGAATTTCCATATCTTTTAGCGAATCGATGGCTACGCCTACCTTTCCAACTTCGCCCTCGGCCATATCATGATCAGAATCATAACCGATCTGCGTTGGCAAGTCAAATGCCACCGACAAGCCCATGGTTCCCTGCGCCAACAGGTAATGGTATCTTTTATTTGATTCTTCTGCTGTAGAAAAACCGGCGTATTGCCTCATGGTCCACAAACGGCCTCGGTACATGTCTTTCTGAATTCCCCTGGTAAAAGGAAATTTTCCGGGCATTTCATTAGATGGCTGCGCAGTGGTATATATATCTTTGATTTCAATACCAGAAGTGGTCGTGAACTTTTTCTCCGTCATGATTGATCTATTTGGTTAGAGTATGGTATAGCAATGCTATTAAAACAAGATATGGATTTCTTGTTTAAGCAAATCTACGGTAAGCTGATATGGATTTTCTTCTATGCCGCTCATATGTTGCAATATCTTTTTGCTCAGATCCAGCCCCGTTGCTTCTTGTGGCAATCCCTGCGTGGCATTGTTGATCATGGCAATAGTGTCGTCTTTTAATTTACGCACCACATTCCAGCTTGCTGTGCTGATATATAACTGTTGCGTAACGTTGTGCTGATACTCGGCGTTCACTTCGTTGATGATGATTGCCTGCAATGCCGAGATTTCTATTCCCGGCTGGTGCAAACGCACCAAAAGATTTGCCGGATTGATCCGTTCTATAAAAACGATCAGCCTTTCATAAGCTTGGAGGCGCAATGGAAACAAGGCTTCCTTACTGTCTTTTTGGCTTTCGAAAGATTTGAACCTAAAATAATTCTGGATATCGCTCTTGAGCAAAAAGTAGGCTGCAACTACGGCAATGATGCCTCCAAGGCCCATAATGGCAGCTTGAGTAAAGAAATGCGCAATGTTCATTTTATTTGTTTGAGTACCGTAATATTAATAAGTACAACGGACAAAAATGTGCATTTATATTTATATTTGTCTCAGTAATTTATTTTTTTCGATAGCTCGGCAAGCAAAGCCATAATTGCCATCCACAACAATTATAGCTAAATTGCCTAAAATTTTAAATCATATGAGTAACACTGTAGAAACTGCTTTTGCACCTGTATCATTTACTGAAACCGCAGCTAAAGAACTCGCGAAGCTAAAAGACCAACAAGAAATTACCGATGATTTCGGTTTGCGCGTTGGTGTTGAGGGTGGCGGTTGCTCTGGAATGAGCTATGTTTTAGGCTTCGACCAAAAGAAAGAAGGCGATCAGGAATTTTATATTGATGGCATCAAGATATATATGCATAAGGCGCATCAAATGTACCTTTTGGGCATGCAGATAGACTGGCAAGATGGGTTAAATGCCAGGGGCTTTACCTTTAACAATCCGAACGCAGCCAGTTCATGCGGCTGTGGCACAAGTTTCTCGGTTTAGTCCATTATTATTTGTAACATTTTAACAGGTCTCGTTGTCTTAACAGCGGGACTTTTTATTTTTATCCTCAATCGAATTTTATCTCCATCAGATGACGTATACTGAAAATGTAAGACTTGCGCTACAATCCATTAAAAGCAATAGGCTACGCACCATGCTTACCGCATTGATTATTGCTATAGGCTTGTCGGCTTTGGTTGGTATTTTAACTACCATCGATGCCATTAAAAAGAGCATGACCGAAGCATTTTCGAGTATGGGCGCCAACTCTTTCAATATCAGGAACAGAGGCACGGGGATCCGAATTGGAGGTTCCGGCAAAAGACCTAAACCATTCAAATCCATCCGGTACGAAGATGCCCTAGCCTTTAAAGAGCGACTAAATACGCCAGCTAAAGTGGCCATTAGTGTTTATGCTACTTTTGGTTCTACCGTAAAATACGAACAGGAAAAGACAAACCCCAACACCAACATACAAGGAATAGACGAAAATGGCTTGGCCTCTCTTGGACTAGAACTTGCCCAGGGAAGGAACTTTAACGCAACCGAAGCGACCAGCAACAACAACATCTGTGTAATTGGCGCCGAAATTGCCAAGACCTTGTTCAAAGGCCAACCAGCGATTGATAAAATCATCATGGCTGGTAACAACAGGCTAAGGGTAATTGGGGTATTAACTGCTAAGGGTTCGAGTATGGGCCCAAGCAGCGACAGGGCAGTTTATATTCCTTTGTTTAAGGCCAAACTGATCAATGCCAATGCCAACCCTTCTTATACCATTACGGTAATGGTGCCGAACAACGATTTAATCGATAATATTATCGGTGAGGCCACAGCTGAGTTCAGAAATATCAGAAAAGTAAAAATTACCGAGCCTAACAATTTTGAAATCACCAAGAGTGATGCCGTTGCCCAAACACTTTTCGAAAACCTAAAATACGTGGTAATTGGAGGTGTGGCCATTGGGGCAATTACCTTGTTGGGGGCTTCTATAGCATTAATGAACATCATGCTGGTTTCGGTTACCGAGCGTACCCGCGAAATTGGGGTAAGAAAAGCTATTGGTGCCAATCCATCTGTGATACGAAAGCAGTTTTTAATTGAAGCAGTTGTGATCTGTTTGATGGGCGGAGCCTTTGGTATTTTATTGGGGATAGGCATCGGCAATCTTATTTCGGGCCTGATGGGAGGTTCTTTCATTATCCCATGGAGCTCTATTGGGATGGGCTTTGTAATTTGCGTAGCCGTTGGAATTATCTCAGGTTATTATCCTGCTAAAAAAGCTTCTAAGCTCGATCCGGTAGAGGCATTGAGGTACGAGTAGGTTAGTCTGAAGTCCATAGTCTTTAGTCCGTAGTCCATAGTCCATAGTCCATAGTCCAAAAATCGTCATTCGGGGTGTGCGAAGCAAGCTCTTATCAATTTAGGTAATCAAAATTTGTCATGCAGAGCGAAGCATTTGCTCTGAGGATAGATTCCTCCTTGCACTCGGAATGACAAATTCTTCTGGAATGAACTAATGACTAATGAACCAAAGGCTTTTTAGAGCAACAGATTATTCAATTGCGGTTGCGATAGGATATTTTGCAGGCGCTCTACGTACAAACTTTCCCTCAAGGCATCTGCATGGCGCAAATGGTGCATGTCAGAACCCAAAAAATCTATACAGTAATTATCTACCAGCTCATCTGCGGCCTGCTTGCAGCTTTTGCCATAATAGCCTGTAAGCGAAATGGTATTCAATTGCAAAAAACAGCCTGTATCCCTAATTTGTTCATAGCTTTCGAGCGAGTTTTGATAGTAGGGATAACGTTCTGGATGTGCTAAAACAGGTTGATAGCCTGCATCCTGCATTTTGGCAATGGCCTCAAACAAATTATGTGGCGCATTAACGAATGAAAGTTCAAAAAGCAGGTAGTTTTTGCCAAAGGTCAACACATTCTTTTTGGCAATCTTATTTTCGAATGTTTCGTCGAGATAATATTCTGCGGCAGCATCTACTTCTAAATCAATCCCATTTTGCAATAGGCCTTCTCTTAAAACATCTAATCCTTTGTTGATGGTTTCTGGCGTATTTCGATAATAATCGGCCATTACGTGAGGCGTAGCCACTAGTTTCTTAAAGCCTAAGGCCTTAAAACGCTTGGCCAGTGCCAAAGAATCATTGATATTTTTTGCACCATCGTCTATCCCGGGAATAATGTGCGAATGCATATCTGTTCCGATGGCAGAAAAATTAAACTCAGGCTCTTTTTTCTTTTTAAACCATCCGAACAAGCTTACCTCCCTTTATATTGATTATCATAATAGGCTTGGTAATGGCCAGAAGTTACATTGTTCAACCATTCTTCATTTTGCAGGTACCAATCAACGGTTTTTTCCAATCCTTCTTCAAACTGCAGGCTTGGCACCCAGTCCAGCTCTTGCTGTAATTTAGTCGAATCGATGGCATAACGAAGGTCGTGGCCTGCCCTATCGGTTACAAAAGTAATCAGCTTGGCCGATTCTCCAGCTGCTCTACCCAGTTTCTTATCCATTATATCACAGAGCAAGTGGATTAAATCTATGTTCTTCCACTCGTTGTGTCCACCAATGTTATAGGTCTCCCCGCTTTTCGCACCATGGAAAATCACATCAATGGCCCTGGCATGATCTTCTACCCAAAGCCAATCGCGCACATTTTCGCCCTTGCCATAAACAGGCACAGGCTTATTGTTTTTGATATTGTTGATGGCCAATGGGATCAGTTTTTCAGGAAAATGGTGTGAGCCGTAATTGTTCGAGCAATTAGAAATGACTACGTCAAGTCCGTAGGTGTCGTGGTAGGCGCGTACAAAATGGTCTGAACTCGCTTTCGAAGCCGAATATGGACTATGAGGATCATACGCCGTACTTTCGGTAAACATTCCTATTTCGCCCAGTGCGCCGTAAACCTCATCGGTACTTACATGATAGAAACGTTTCATGGCATAATCGCCTTTCCAATATTCCCTGGCGGCATTCAATAGGTTAACCGTGCCAATTACATTGGTCATTACAAACGCTAAAGGATTGGTGATCGATCGGTCTACGTGAGATTCGGCTGCCAAATGGATCACTGCATCAAAATCTTCCGTCTTAAACAGCTGGTTAATTTCGACTGCATTCGTGATATCTGCTTTCACAAAACGATAATTGCTTTGATCTTCCAAATCTGAAAGATTAGCCAAATTGCCGGCATAGGTCAATGCATCGAGGTTTACGATTTCGTATTGCGGATAGTTATTCACAAACCTGCGAACCACGTGCGAACCAATAAAGCCTGCGCCACCGGTAATCAATATCTTCTTCATAATTTATACTTGTTCGGGCAAATCCAGTTGCTTTGCAACACTTGCCATATTTCCCTGGTATATTTTAGCTAATAATCTATTCAACTCTTCCTTCAGGTCGTACTGAAGGTCTTCGTGCAAGGCCTTAAACTTGCGGATGGTCATTAAAGTATATTTCACAAAATAATTTGCGAACATCTGCTCGTAGTTCTTATAAGATGAAAAAAGACCCGATTTAAATGATAAAACCGTATTGTTGAAGAGGAACAAGCGAAGTTCCACATCTTCGTAATTTGCCTTGGTTACCTTAAAATTATGCCCTACCTGCTTCGCCAATTTACGTAATTGTGCCAATACCTCTTTGGCATTCACATTTTTTAACGTTTTAACATCCTGCATGGCCTGCAGAATGTTTTCTTTTAGGGTTGCTATCCTTTGGCGTAAATCTTCTTCATTTTCCAATAACACAAAATGAAGGCGCTCGGTAAGCACCTTGTCTTTCCCCACTAAGCGAAGCAAAAGCTTATCTTTTTCTTTTGACGGCAAGGCCAAAATTTCTTGTTTAAGTTCTTTATGCTCGCTTAGCTTCATTTAAAAAGGATTTGCCTTTAAATATTCTTCCCAGGCCCAAGCCGAACTCATCATTTCTTCCAATCCAAGTTCTGCTTTCCAGCCTAATACTTCATTAGACAAGCTAACATCCCCAAAAGTTTTTTCAATATCTCCTTCTCTGCGCTCGCCAATTACATAATTCAATTTTACACCAGTAGATTTTTCAAAAGCATTGATGATCTCCAATACAGAAGAACCTTTACCGGTACCTACATTAAAGACTTCATAATTGGTTCCTTTATCTTCTTCCAATCTTTTAATAGCTGCTACGTGTGCTTTTGCCAAATCAACCACGTGGATATAATCTCTAATGGCCGACCCGTCTGGCGTATGGTAATCGTTACCAAAAACGGTAATCGGACCACGTTTGCCAATGGCTGATTGGGTAATAAAAGGCACCAAGTTTTGAGGAACACCAATAGGCAGTTCGCCAATTAAGGCCGAAGCGTGTGCACCCACAGGGTTAAAATAGCGCAATGCGATTACCTTTAAAGAAGGCGTTACCGCGCAGGTTTCTGCCAAAATCTCTTCGGCAATTTGCTTGGTATTGCCATAAGGCGATTCGGCTTTTTTTACGGGAGCACTTTCTGTTACAGGCAATACATCGGGCTGTCCGTAAACCGTACACGACGAAGAGAAAACCAATTTAATTTTCTGGTTATAGGCCGTCAAAAGATTAATGAGCGAATAAAAATTGTTCCTGTAATATTTTAAAGGCTGTTGCACCGATTCGCCTACCGCCTTAAAGGCCGCGAAATGAATAACGCCACTAACATCTTGGTGTGCTTGTGCAAAAGCATTTACGCCTTGCTCATCGGTCAGATCTAATTTGACAAACTCAGGCTTTTTGCCCGAAATTTTTTCGATCTGTTCTAAAATCTTTGGATTTGAATTCGAGAGGTCGTCTACAATTACAACTTCGTATCCAGCATTGAAAAGCTCTACTACAGTATGTGAGCCAATGTAGCCTGCTCCTCCGGTAACTAATATTTTTTTCATTGTTTTTCGATAGGGTATGTGATTTGCTATTTATTATAGGTATTAAAATTTTTATGCTCTTTATTGATCAATGCCTCTTTGGGCAACGACTTGAAATATTCGTAGGTAATTTTTAAGCCCTCTGCCCTCGATACCTTTGGCTCCCAGCCCAACAGCTCCTTGGCTTTGGTAATATCTGGGCGGCGCTGCTTCGGATCATCTACCGGAAGGTCCCTGCAGACTATCTTCTGGTCGGTTCCCGTCAATTTGATGATCTCCTCGGCAAAATCCATCATGGTAATTTCATCGGGATTGCCAATGTTTACTGGTTGTGCGTAATCGCTGAAAAGCAGGCGGTAGATTCCTTCGATCAGATCGTCTACATAACAGAACGAACGCGTCTGGCTACCATCGCCAAATACGGTCAGATCCTCGCCCCTTAGAGCCTGCCCGATAAAAGCCGGCAATACGCGGCCATCGTTAAGTCGCATGCGTGGACCATAGGTGTTGAAAATGCGCACGATCCTGGTTTCCAGCCCATGAAAGGTATGATAGGCCATGGTCATTGCTTCCTGGAAACGCTTGGCCTCGTCATAAACGCCACGCGGCCCAACCGGATTTACGTTGCCCCAGTATTCCTCGGGCTGTGGATTTACCGTAGGATCGCCATACACTTCCGAAGTAGAGGCAATCAGCAACCGGGCCTGTTTCGACTTGGCCAGACCCAAGAGGTTATGGATGCCCAGCGAACCTACTTTTAAGGTCTGGATAGGAATTTTCAGGTAGTCTATCGGACTTGCCGGAGAAGCAAAATGCAGGATATAGTCGAGGTTGCCCGGCACGTGCACAAACTTGGAAACATCGTGGTGATAGAATTCAAAGTTTTCCAGCCTGAACAGGTGGTCGATGTTGCGCAGGTCGCCCGTAATCAGGTTGTCCATGGCAATGACGTGGAAATCCTCCCTGATGAAGCGGTCGCACAAATGTGATCCCAAAAATCCGGCAGCACCGGTAATCAATACCCTTTTTCTTCCCATTATCCAATAAGTTTACGGCCAATACTGTTGTAATAATAGCCCAGATCGACCATCTTCTGAAGGTCGAAGAGATTGCGGCCATCAAAAATGATTTTAGAGGCCAGTTGCTCTTCCATTTTCTCAAAATCCGGATTGCGGAACACCGACCATTCGGTAGCGATCAGCAAGGCATCTGCCCCCTGCAGAGCCTCGTATTGATTATTGGCATATTCGATTTTATCCCCCAGCAGGGCTTTCACGTTGTCCATTGCTTCGGGATCGAAAGCGGTTACCTTCGCGCCACGGATCAAGAGTTCGTCAATGATATATAATGCCGGAGCTTCCCTGATATCGTCGGTTTCCGGTTTGAAGGCCAGGCCCCATAAGGCAAAATGCTTGCCTTTGATATCGCCCTTGTAGTATTTAAGGAGCTTGTCGACCAAGATGGTCTTCTGCTTTTCGTTTACCTGCATTACGGCCTTTAGCAGCTGGAAGTTATAATTGTTGCCTTCTGCCGCGATGGCCAATGCCTGTACGTCTTTGGGGAAGCAGCTTCCTCCGTAGCCGATGCCCGGAAAAAGAAAGCGCTTGCCGATACGGTCGTCGGAGCCGATGCCCTTGCGCACTGCATCTACATCTGCGCCAACGATCTCGCAAAGGTTGGCAATCTCGTTCATAAAGGTAATCTTGGTGGCCAAAAACGAATTGGCTGCATATTTTGTCAGTTCCGAAGAACGTTCGTCCATAAAGAAGATCGGATTGCCCTGGCGCACATAGGGCGCATAAAGTTCGGCCATCAGTTTTTGTGCCTTTTCGCTGCGTGTACCGATCACCACGCGGTCCGGCTTCATGAAATCGTCGACCGCAACGCCTTCGCGCAAAAACTCGGGATTGGAAACCACATCGATCTCCACCTTGGTGTTTTCGCTAAAAACAGCCTGTACCTTATCGGCAGTGCCCACGGGAACGGTAGATTTGTTGACGATGACCTTGTACTCGGTTACCAGTTTTGAAATGTCTTTTGCTGCCCCCAATATATAGGAAAGATCGGCCGCGCCGTCTCCGCCCGGGGGCGTTGGCAAAGCCATGAAGATGATCTGGGATTCTTTTACTGCAATTGCAAGATCGGTGGTAAAGGCCAAACGGCCCTGTTCGATGTTGCGGTGGAAGAGTACGTCGAGGCCGGGTTCGTAGATCGGCACTTCGCCGTTCTTCATCTTTTCTACCTTTGCCCTGTCTATATCTACACAGATGACGTTGTTGCCCGTTTCTGCCAAACATGTTCCGGTAACCAGGCCTACGTATCCGGTTCCAATTACAGCTATCTTCATATATTAATTGAAGGTTTTAATTTTATTCATTTATCTTCGGACGAAGATAAGAATTTAAGACGCAAAATGCTTTGGATTTATAATATTGGGATTGTCATTTATGGGCTTTTTGTAAGATTGGCATCGCTATTTAATGCCAAGGCGAAACTTTTTGTGGAGGGCAGAAAAAATGGCTTCGAAAAGATTGCACAAAAAATAAACCCGACAGATAGGCCAATCTGGTATCACTTTGCTTCATTGGGCGAGTTTGAACAGGGCCGACCAGTGCTCGAAAAGCTGAAATCAGAATATCCTGAAGTAAAAGTGGTAGTTACTTTCTTCTCTCCTTCTGGCTACGAAATAAGGAAAAACTATCCTCTGGCCGATGGCATCTTTTATCTCCCCTTGGATACCGTCAGCAATGCGAAAAAATTTGTATCGCTGGTTAATCCTCGATTGGCCATATTTACTAAATATGAGTTTTGGTATCATTATTTTAAAACGCTGCATCAGCAACAAATCCCTATTTATTTAATTTCTGGAATTTTCAGGGCAGACCAGCTTTTCTTTAAGGGATACGGAGGTTTTTACAGAGAGATGCTCCATTTTGTAAAACACTTTTTTGTACAGAACGAAGAGAGCGCAAAGCTCTTGCGGGGCATTGGAATTGAAAATGTAAGCCTAAGTGGTGATACGCGCTTTGACCGGGTTTACGAAAATGCACAAATGCCAAAGCAATTGCCCGAAATCGAAGCATTCTGTGGCCAAGCCAATGTTTTGATAGCCGGAAGCACCTGGCCTGCGGATGAGAAACTTTTGGTAGCATTGGCTGATCAAAATCCTGACTGGAAATTCATTATCGCTCCGCACGAAATTGGTGCCTCACACATTGCCGAGATTCAACAATTTTTTCCAAATGCGATGAAATTTTCAGTTTTCAGTTCGCAGTTTTCAAAAGACCCGTCTTCTATCTCCCATCTTCCATCTTCCATCTTAATTATCGATAACATCGGCATGCTGTCTTCACTTTACCAATATGGCAAGTTGGCTTATATTGGTGGTGGTTTTGGGGCCGGAATCCATAATACTTTAGAAGCTGTTGCCTTTGGCCTTCCGGCTATATTTGGGCCAAAATATGATAAATTTCAAGAAGCAAAAGACCTCATCCAAATCGGTGTTGCCAAAAGCATTGCCACCGAAAATGAATTGCTGGATGCTTTTAACGAACTAAAAAACAATACTGCTCTTGAGCTTGAAGCTATAAATTACATTAAAGCCAAAAGAGGCGCAACCGAAATGATTTTCGATTACGTTAAAAAAGAAATCGGTACTGGCAACTAGCCTTTTGCCATGGCCACCAATGCCTCAATAAATTTGGGATGATCGTTCAGGCTTTCTACCAATTGTACATGCTCGCCACCAAGCTCCCTAAATTCTTCGTGGTATTCTACCGTAATTTCGTAAAGGGTTTCCAAGCAATCGGCCACAAATGCCGGACTAAAAACCAACAAACGCTTTTTGCCCTCTTGCGCCAATCTTTTCAGCACATCGGTTGTATAAGGCTGTACCCAAGGCTCTTTGCCTAAACGGGATTGAAAGCAAACAGTATAATTTTCTTTTGCTATGCCTAGCTCTTTAGCTAATAGCCTTGCCGTATCATGGCCTTGGGCCGAATAGCAAAATTTGTTGGTATCGTTTAATGTTTCGCAACAATTATCGCTTTTCAAGCAATAATTGCCTGTATGGTCGCATTTTAGCAGTTGTCTTTCTGGCAACCCATGAAAACTGAACAATACATGATCAAAATTTTCGGGATGGTGTTTTCTTGCATTTTCAGCAAAAACCTCAATCATTAATTTATTATCATGAAATGAATTAACGAATGAAATAGGGGGAATAGTTGCCCATTTGCCTACCAATTCCATAACCAATTGCATTACCGAACCCGAACTTGCAGAGGCATATTGCGGAAACAAGGGAATCACTCTAATACTTTCTACCAAACCTGCCTTTAAATTAGCCAAAGCCGATTCGATGGAAGGATTTTGGTAACGCATAGCCAATTCTACCTGATACTCCTCTCCCAACTGTGCTTGCAGCAAAGAAGCCTGCAACTTGCTGTAATGCAACAATGGCGAACCCTTTTCATTCCAGATTTCTTTGTAAAGCTTTGATGTTTTAGGGCTACGAAAAGGAACAATGATTCCTTTCACCAATAGGGTACGGTTAAATTTAGGAATATCGATTACCCGGCCATCCATTAAAAACTGATCTAGATATTTCTTTACATCTTTAACTTCAGGACTATCTGGTGTACCTAAATTAACTAATAAAATTCCCTTTTTTCCCATATTTAGTTATTGGAGACTATACAGCCTCAATTCTGTTTTGATTGGCAAATATACATTAAGCCCACCTGTGTTTAAAGTGGCGCAATGGCTCTATTTTAATAATTACTTTTTGATGATGCGTAGCGATCAATAAGATTCCAGTTCGGCTTTCACATTTTCCATGAGCCACATCGGGGTCGAAGTAGCACCACAAATCCCTACTTTATCGTTACTGGCAAACCAGCCTTTATCCAACTCTTCTACATTCGAAATGAAATAGGAATTGGGGTTATATTTTTTGCATACATCGTAAAGAACTTTGCCGTTAGATGATTTTTTGCCCGAAACAAAAATGATTTTATCGTAACCGGCTACAAAATCTTCCAATTCTTCATAGCGGTTAGAAACCTGTCTGCAAATCGTGTCATTTGCTTTTACATCATAGCCCCTGCTCAATAATTCGTCTTTGATCTGGTAGAATTTATCGGTGCTCTTAGTGGTTTGGCTATACAAAGTGAACTTATTTGGCAATTCTAGGGCATCCAACTCGGCCAAATCTTGAAAAACAATGGCATTACCATCTGTTTGTCCCTGTAAGCCGATTACTTCGGCATGGCCATGTTTGCCAAAAATAAGGATCTGCTCTTTATCGTCGTGGGAGTTTTTGATGCGGTTCTGTAATTTCAACACTACCGGACAAGAAGCATCAATCAGCGTAAGGTTATTGTTGAGCGCCAATTCGTAAGTAGATGGTGCTTCGCCATGTGCCCTGATCAATACTTTTTCATTAGTCAGTTCGTGCAACTGTGCATGGTCTATAATGCGCAAGCCTTTGGCTTTTAATCGTTCAACTTCTTCATCATTGTGCACAATATCGCCCAAGCAATACAAGTAATCCTCATGGTCGAGAATATCTTCGGCCATATCTATTGCGTAGACAACGCCAAAGCAAAAACCTGAAGATTTATCGATCGTAACGTTTAAATTGTACTCCATCCTACACTTCGTTTATTTCTACAAAAATACATAAAAAAGAGTTAGGTTGAACGAATAGCACAAAGCGTTTAATGTAGCCAAAAGCTATCGACTACTAACCATAGACTATTGGCTCTTAACTAGCTGAGGTAAACGCGGTCTTCTTCGCCTTCTACATCCATTACTACATCTACATGTTCTTTTAAGATGGTAGAAAGTTCCAGTCCAACAAAATCGGTTGCTATTGGAAATATTTTATGGCTCCTGTCTACCAAAACAACGGTACGGATTTTTTTATGTGGCGTATTCAAAAATACCCCTAAGCCATAGGCGAGTGTTTTGCCACTGTTCAATACATCATCTACCAAGATGATCACCTTGTTTTTCCATTCAGATTCCGGCAAATCTGTTTTAGCTACCAGCTTGCTGTTTTGTTTTTCAAGGTCTACACGCAACAAAATAAGGTTAAAGCCCGAGATCTCTTTGAGCACTTTTTGCAAGCGCAAGGCCAGTTTATAGCCACGGTCCCAGATACCCGCCAATACAAGGTCTTTCTCTCCTAAATTGTCTTCTAAAATCTGGTAGGCAATTCGATTGATCTTTTGTTCTATCTGCTGCTTATCTAGAATAAGTACCTGAGCTTCGGGCATAATGAAAATAGTTTTATCTTGCATACAAAAGAACAAATTAAACCTCAAAATCAAACACAAAAAATTATTTTTAGCAATTCTGCAACGTTTTCATCTAACATACGTCTAATCATCATAACCCCTAAAGCAAAAGACCATGAAAATGACCAACATTAAAAAATTAGCCTTCCTTTTAATAGCTACTTTCAGTTTAAGCCCCAACTGGCTACATGCCCAAAGCAGCAAAAATGTAACTGTAAAAAACTTCGATCAGTTAACCGTAAGCAGCGGCATTGATATGTATATTACACAAGGGACCTCCGAAACCTTGGTAATTAAAGGCAACGACGATTTAATTAAAGATGTAGTGGTAGAACAGAATGGAAGCAGTGTTACCATAAAATATAAAGAAGGCATCAACTGGAGCAGGTTGTTCAAAAACCAATCGATTAAAGTTTATGTGAACTACAAAAACCTGAAAAGCCTAACTTCAAGTGGCGGTTCTGATGTTTATACCGAAAACACCTTGAAAGCCGATCAATTAAACGTTACGGCAAGTGGTGGCTCTGATGTAAAGCTGACTTTGGCCTGCAAAGACTTGACTTTAAGAGTGAGCGGTGGCAGTGATGCCGATTTAAAAGGCAGTGGCGAAAACATGCAATTGACTGCCTCTGGCGGTTCTGACATTGATGCTTTCGGTTATATTGTAAACAATGCCAAAGTAAGCGTGAGTGGCGGTTCTGATGCCAACATCCATGTAAATAAAGCTTTAGAAGCTGGCGCTAGTGGTGGCAGCGATGTAAATTATAAAGGCAATGCCTCTTTAAAGAAAACCACTTCATCTAAAAGTGGCGATATTAACCACGTCAATTAGTCTATTTAGTTTTTTAGTTTAATAAGCAAAAAGCCAATATTGCACATGCGATATTGGCTTTTAATGTTTTAAAGAAAACTAGTTTGTTGCTTTTGGATAAGGGTAATACACGAAGTTTGCACCTTCTGGCACAACTACAAAAATGCACATGTAGTTTTCCGGTTTTTTGTAGCTTTTGAGGAAATGCTCTTTTTTATCGGGATGGATAATTCCCTTTTGGATAAATTCTTCTAAAGTAGAAGCCTGGATAGTCCAGGCGGTATTGAGCTCTTCGCGGTTCAAGATCACTTCGCCAATGCTTACCTGGTGTTGATGGGCTATAAAAATGGGATGGGCTGAAATACCCTCCACCATAATTTCCACAGCCACTTCCTTTATTGAATCGGCATAAAAACCGAGGTCTTTTTCCAAACTCAATAAAGGGCTTTTACGCTCTGCTGTTTGTTCCTTATCTCCGTTTTGACCTAAATTCCCTAATAACTCTTCTGATTCCATTTCTTAAAACTTGATTTCTTTTTTTAGGACGATAAATTTATCGTCAGTTAAACTATCGGTTAGCAAACCATAGCCTTTTGCTGTTTTGATTATTCTTTTGTCCAATGGATACTTGTCTGAGCAGAAATACATACTGCCCTGCTTAACCAGCTTCCAATTGTTGTGTTTGAGCGAAAAGAGGTTTACGGTAGACCAACAGCTGCTAAACCACTCCGGCCTCAGCAAAAGCTCTGGTTGTCCATCGCCATCTAAATCCCCTGGCATTGCCAAATGCGCACCAATCGCATTGTCAAAAGTAAGTATTGGCCAGTCTTTTGGCGCAAAAAACACTTTAATAATGTAATGCTTTTGTTTATCGCCCATATCGTCGTTAACCAGCTTGTTCTTTACCACAAAAGCGGTATCTGAGGCATTCAATACAATGGTATCAACGGTTTGTTTCTTCAGGTCGACTTTTATTTTAGCTGACGTCGGCTTTGCCTGTTCTGTTTCTTGCGAATCGTCTTTTACCTCGCCTTTGCAGGAGATCAGTATCATGATCGACAATAAACAAATCCAAGCGTGTTTCATTACTTCAATTTGAGCAAAACCACATTTTCTACATGCTGCGTATGCGGAAACATATCAACTGGCTTAATTCTCACCACGTCATACTTTTCTTTCAGCAGGGCCAAATCGCGCGCCTGCGTAGCAGCATTGCAGCTTACATAAACAATTTTTTCAGCTTCCATTTCCAATAGGCGTTCTACTACATCGGCATGCATGCCTGCGCGAGGCGGATCGGTAATCACCACATCGGGCTTTCCATGCTCGGCTATAAAATTAGCCGTTAGGATATCCTTCATGTCGCCTGCATAAAAAAGCGTATTCTCAATGCCGTTCAGTTCGGCATTAAATTTGGCATCTTCTATGGCAGTAGGCACATATTCGATTCCTACGACCTGTTTTACGCTGCCTGCTACAAAATTGGCAATTGTGCCAGCGCCTGTGTATAAATCGTATACCAATTCATCACCACTAAAGCCAGCAAACTCTTTGGTTATTTTGTACAGCTCGTAAGCCTGCTCCGAGTTGGTTTGATAGAAAGATTTGGCGCCGATCTTGAATTTCACTTTGTTGGTATCAGATCCATCTAATGACATTTCTTCAAAAATGTGGTCTCGGCCCGCATATACGATCACTTCCTGATCAAAAATAGTGTCGTTTCTTTTTTGGTTAACGATGTACATTAAGGAAGTAATTTCTGGAAACGAAACTTTCACCTGCTCCATCAATCCATCAATCTGATCTTGACTGGCATAGGCAAAAACCACTACCACCATCAGCTCGCCTGTTGAAGAAGTACGGATAATCAAGTTGCGAAGTGCACCTTCATGGTTACGTAAATCGTAAAAGCTCAGGTCGTTTTGCAAGGCATATTCGCGAATACGCAAACGCAAGCTATTGCTCGGCTCTTTTTGGAGGTAGCAATGCTCGATATCCAATATTTTATCAAAACGCAAAGGCACATGAAAACCCAAGGCATTCATTTCTTTATCGCCGTGCTCCATTTGCATATCGCCTGCATTGAGCCAGCGCTTATTAGAAAAAGTATATTCTAGTTTATTGCGGTAATATCTGTTTACTACAGAGCCCAAAATCGGTTCCATGGCACTGGTATCTACCTTGGCCAATCGTTGCAAGGCGGCCTCTACATTTTTATGTTTAAAGCGCAGTTGTGCTTCATAGTCCATGTGTTGCCATTTGCAGCCTCCACAGGTACCAAAATGACTACAAAATGGATCAGTGCGTAGTTCAGAAGGTTTTTTGAGGCTTTCGATTACGGCTTCGGCAAAATTTTTCTTCTTTTTAACCAAGCGTACATCTACTACGTCTCCGGGAACGGCTTTGTCTACAAATATCACCAAGTCATCAGCTTTGCCAACGCCCTTGCCTTCTTCGGCAATATCAATAATCTGCAGCTCAGAGATTAAAATCGGAGCGCTATTTCTTCTGTTTCTACTCATTAGCGCAAATATACGGGTAAAAGACTAGAGTCGGAAGTCTATAGTCAAGAGTTCATAGTTGATAGCCATTATCTATCGTTCAGCAATAAAAGACGTGAAAGATTAAATGGAAGAGGGAAGATAGGTAGAAAATTCAAGGCATAAACTTCCCTTCGAATTCGGGAATTCGTATTGCGAATATTCAAATGAGCTTACTGCTGTCCAAAAACTTTTAGGATTAATCCAAAAACGCCTTCAACCAGATCAAAGTTCATGTCGAATTGTTCATCAACCATTACAGAAATTTCTAAAACTTCTTTACTCATGACCTATTTTAATGATATTTCAACAAAAATAGTGTTTTTGAACCAAAAACCAAAATGGTATATGTTAAATTTATGTAAAGTCGATTTAAAACTGCGGCTTGTTTTTTTATTATATTTGATTACATCTTGGGAACCTTACTTATCGCATTCTACCCTGCTATTTCCAAATTAATTACCAAGAAAAGTAATTAGAGAATTTACAACGCCGCTTTTACCAAATAAGGCAATATTTCTTTTTGGAAGGTGACGAAGTTTTTGCGTACGTCGGCATCGCTAACCGAGGTAAAGGCAAAAGAGAATACAATACTTTTGCTGGCTTTGAGCAAAAATGCCAAACCGCCCCTACGTGCAGGATTCTTTTTAAAACTATCTAATTCTAGATAGGCCGAAAGCAACAAGGCCTCCAACTGGTCTGACAGATGTTTGAGAAATTCTTGCGAGTTGGCATTTTCACGTACAAAATCCCAGCCTATAAACTCGTTGCAAACCGTAAAAGAAAGGCGACAGGTTTTCATTACCAAAGCCTTTAAATGTTCTTCTTCGCTGGCAAACTGTACTTTATTACTTAAAATTTCATGCAGGTTAACATCCAGATAATCCATCAAAATGGCATCTAGCACCTGTTCCTTGCTGTCAAAATATTTGTAGATGGTAGCCTTTGCAATACGTGCTTTTTTGGCAATTTCGTTTACGCTGGTTTTATGGTAACCATATTTTCTAAACAGCTCTTTAGCTGCTTTGACAATGCTTTCTTTTATTTTTTCTGGTTCCATTAATTAGTCACCTGTAAGTTATTGCCTGCAATGGCAACACTGTATTGTTTTAAAGATGTTTTAGCTGGCGCCTTTACCGGGCTGCCATCAAACAAAGAGTACTTGGCTCCAGAAACAGGGTCTGTAACCGTAATGGTAGGATCATCTAGCACAACGGCATTCTTCTTTTCGGGGTTCACGGTACTGCAACGATCATAAGCCACATAGGCATTATCTGGCCTGCGGTAAATGATGATTCCCGCTACGCCATAACCATTTAAAGTTATCGCCCCTCCTGCACTGCTCAACCTGCTGAGCCTCGGATCGGTTAAGGGCGCACTGAAATTGACCGGATAATCGGGTATCAGGTTATTTTCTTTGGCACAGGAAGTGGCCATAAGCACGATGAATAATATCCCGATCAGCTTTTTCATTAAATTAATGCGCTTTTATATTGTTTAAGGAAACGTACATCGTTCTCTGAGAACAGACGCAAATCCTTGATTTCAAATTTAAGGTTGGCAATACGCTCAATACCCATTCCGAATGCAAAGCCACTGTATTTTTTACTGTCGATGCCACAGTTTTCCAAAACGTTTGGATCAACCATGCCACAGCCCAAAATTTCTACCCAGCCACTGTATTTACACATTGGGCAACCTGCGCCCTTGCAAATGGTACAAGAAATATCCATCTCTGCCGACGGCTCAGTAAAAGGGAAATACGACGGTCTGAAACGAACTTTTGTTCCTTCGCCATACAGCTCTTGTACAAAATAGAATAAGGTTTGCTTCAAATCGGCAAACGAAACCTTTTCGTCTACATATAAGCCTTCTACCTGATGGAAAAAGCAGTGTGCCCTTGCCGAGATGGCTTCATTACGGTAAACACGACCTGGCATTAAGGCCCTGAAAGGTGGCTGACCAGCTTCCATCATCCTTACTTGTACCGATGAGGTATGCGTGCGCAAGGCGATATCGCCTTTTTCGCCTCCTTTTTTGATGAAGAAGGTATCCTGCATATCTCTTGCCGGATGTTCTTCGGGGAAGTTCAAAGCCGAGAAATTATGCCAATCGTCTTCTATCTCTGGTCCTTCGGCAACGCTGAAGCCCAATTTATTAAAGATTTCAATGATTTCTCTCCTTACAAGGGCCAAAGGGTGACGCGCACCTACTTCAAAGCCTTCGCCAGGCAAGGTCATATCCAATTGCAAATTATTGCCTGATGATTGTGTACTTTCAACGGCTTCGTTCAGCGACTGGTATTTAGCTTCTGTTAATTGCTTGAATTCGTTCAGTACTTTGCCCAAAACCCTTTTCTCTTCTGGAGAAACGGCCTTGAACTGATCGAAAATATCTTTGATGATGCCCTTGGTTCCTAAAAACTTAATACGGAACTGTTCTAGTTCGTCGGCATTACTGGTATCAAATGCATTGACCTCTGCGGTGTACTGTGTGATTTGGTCTTGTAACATCTGCCAAATATACAGCATTTTATAGAAATATTTTGCTGCCACTCGGTTCAAAAATCATCTTGAGCGCTTTTATTACAAGAAAATGAACTAAGCAACACAAAAAATACAGGCTTTCAAAAGCCTACTTCATGTTTTTATTTAAATAGCTACAAGTTTTATCGAGCACCAATTGCCATTTACCCTCTTGGCTAAACTCGTGGTTGGCACCTGCAACAAAAAACAATTCATTGGGAACCTTAATTTCGTTAAGCTTGGCCGTAAACATTTGGAAAGTATTAAGATCTTGTTTTGGCAAACCCATTACCTCGTTATGCTCTGGAAAAATATTGAGTGTTGGCACTTTTTTGCTGGTATTTGCTGTATAAATTGGGCTAATTGCCTTGAAATGTGCTTCATTTTCGACGCTTACTTCAAAGCCTGTATAGCGATAACCTCCTTCTAAAACATAAGGTGGCAACAGCTCCCAGTTGGTAAAATTGGTGAAAGTGAGATCTAATGCACCAGCAATATTGGCAATGGCTTTTACTTTGTCGGTATTTTGGGTGCTATAGCCATAAAGCAATCCCAAAGTACCACCTGCACTATGGCCAACCACTGCAACCCTAGTTTGGCTTGCTACCCATTGTTTGGCATGGGCAAGTGCATAATCAACGGCAACACCCACATCTGCAACTTGGTCTTTGATCTTGATATTGCTTTCTAAATGCAATGGCGACGCTACGCCCAACAAGCCTCTAGAATCTACCAATCTGTAATTGATATTGAGCACGGCAAAGCCACTTGCGGCCAAGTATTTAGAAATTGGGGTAAATTCGCTTTTATCCCCGCCAATGAAACTGCCTCCATGCACCAGCACAATAACACCAGTATTGGAGGTTCGGTTTGGTGGCAGGTAAACGTCCATTTTTTGCAATGGATCATTTCCATATGCCAAATCAAGATAAGTTTTGGCTTGGGCAGCTACCTGAAAAGAAGGTGGATCGCTCTTTTCACATTTTGTAAAAAGCATGAGGCAAATAAGCCCCATGCCGATGATCTTTAATCTTCTTTTCATTGATTTTTTAAAGCCTATTTAATAACGCCCAGTTCTTTACCTACTTTGGTAAAGGCGGCAATTGCCTTATCTAAATGGTGTTGTTCGTGGCCAGCCGAAAGCTGTACCCTGATTCTTGCCTTGCCCTGCGCTACTACCGGATAGAAGAACCCGATCACATAAATTCCTTCTTCGAGCATTTTAGCAGCAAACTGTTGGGCAACTTTCGCATCATACAGCATTACCGGAACAATGGGGTGGAAACCTGGCTTAATATCAAAACCAGCTTCTGTCATTTTCTCGCGGAAATATTTGGTGTTGCTTTCTAGCTTATCGCGCAAATCGGTGGTTTCGCTTAACATGTCCAATACCGTAATTGAAGCACCTGCAATTGAAGGAGCTAGGGTATTAGAGAAAAGGTATGGGCGAGAACGCTGACGCAGCATATCGATAATTTCTTTTTTGCCAGAAGTAAAACCGCCAGAAGCACCGCCAAGGGCCTTGCCCAGGGTACCTGTAATGATGTCGATTCTGTCCATTACATTAAAGTGTTCGTGCGTACCACGACCTGTTTTGCCAATAAAGCCCGAGCAGTGCGATTCATCGATCATCACCAAAGCCTCGTATTTATCGGCCAAATCACAGATTTTATCCAATGGAGCTACCGAGCCATCCATAGAAAAGGCGCCATCGGTAACAATAATTCGGTGGCGACAGTTTTTGGCAGCGATCAATTGCTGTTCCAAATCTGCCATATCAATGTTTTTATAACGGAAACGTTGTGCCTTGCAAAGCCTCACGCCATCAATAATAGAGGCATGGTTCAATTCATCAGAAATAATAGCGTCTTCTGGTCCGAACAAAGGCTCGAAAACCCCGCCATTGGCATCAAAAGCAGCCGCATATAAAATTGTATCTTCAGTACCCAAAAATTGAGAGATTTTAGCCTCCAACTCCTTATGGATATCCTGGGTGCCACAGATAAAACGTACAGAAGACATTCCATAGCCATGCGCGTCGATTGCTTTTTTGGCAGCCTCGATTACTTTTGGATGCGAGGATAATCCCAAATAGTTATTGGCACAAAAGTTAAGCACTTCTGCTCCGGTACTTACTTTGATGGCAGCACCCTGAGGCGTGGTAATGATACGCTCGCGTTTGTATAGGCCGGCGTTTTCTATTTCTTCTAGTTCTTTCTGTAGAACAGGCTGTAAAGTTTTATACATATTTATTTTTCATTTAAGATGCAACCATTCTGCTGGCAGATCGCTCTACAAATATAAGACACGTTAACAAACTTTAACAGTTTAAATGTGTTAAGTTCCAGAACTTAATCGATATTTATATTTTAATACTATTTATGAAGAAAATCTCTCTCTCCTTACTTTTCATCCTGTCATTTCTTAGTTTCTCGTTTGCCCAGCAGTATCAATTGAGCGGAAAGATCACCGATAACAAAGGCGAAATCATTCCTTTTGCTTCTGTTTATATCAAAAATACTACACAAGGTGTTTCGGCAAATGTTGATGGTTTATACAAGTTGACGTTGGATAAAGGGAGCTATACCTTGATTTATAAGGCTATTGGCTATAAAGAAGTGGAGAAAACTGTTTCGATCAGCCAAAACATGACGCTTAACGAAACATTGGCCGAAGAAAGCTATACTTTAAAAGATGTGATAATTAAGCCAAATGCCGAGGATCCAGCCTACGAAATCATCAGGCAGGCCATTGCAAACAGAAAAAAACACTTGAACGAGGTGGAAGAATACACCACTGATGTTTATATCAAAGGCTTACAGAAACTGGTTGGCGCACCAAAGAAATTCTTGGGCAGGGATATCCAAAAAACATTGGACCTGGATACCAACCGCAAAGGAATTCTGTATTTGTCTGAATCGCAGTCGAAGTTCAGCTTTAAGCGTCCGAATAAGATTAAAGAAGAAATGGTATCGTCTAAAGTATCAGGACGGAGCAATGCCTTTAGTTTCAACAAAGCGTCAGATTTGATCATCAATTTTTATGAAAACCTCTTGTTTGAAGGATCAGGTTTAAGCTCTAGAAGCTTTGTATCGCCCATTGCAGACAATGCGCTTTTCTATTACCGATACAAATTATTGGGCGCTTCTGAAGAAAACGGCGTAATGATCAACAAAATAGAAGTTACACCACGCCGCAAAAACGATCCGGTTTTTAGGGGTGTCATTTACATTGCCGATGAGAGCTGGAGGCTAATGGGCACCAATTTGTTTCTTACCCAAGATGCCGGCATCAACCTGATCGACACCCTAAACATTGGGCAGCAGTTTATTAAGGTAGATAATGTTTACATGCCATCTAACATTAAGTTTCAATTTAACGGAAGCGTATTTAAGTTTAAGTTTGAAGGATATTTTGTGGGAGTTTACAGCAATTTCAATATCCATCCCAACTTCCCGAAGAACTACTTTACTGCCGAAATCCTGAAAGTAACCAAGGCCGTTAACAAAAAAGATTCGCTTTATTGGGCCAATAACAGGCCTATTCCGCTTACAGATGAGGAAAGATTCGATTACAAAAGAAAAGACAGTATCGCCCTGCGCAAGGAGTCAAAGCACTACCTCGACTCTTTGGAACGCGAGAACAATAAATTCGGTCTGGCCAAATTACTCCTAACCGGTTTCAGCATTAACGACAGGTACAACAAAAAATATTTCTATTTCGATCCGCTCATCCGCTCTATTTTTTATAACACGGTTGAAGGCGTGGGCATCAAGTATGGCGTTACTTACAGAAAACAACTGGAAGACCGTAAATTTTATAGCATTAGGCCTGAGGTCCGTTATGGATTTTCTAACCACATATTTACAGGGAGCCTAAGTGGATCCTATTATTACGACCCGCTAAAACGCGCTTCCATTAGTGCTTCTTTTGGCAATGAGATTGCCGATCTTAACCGCTATGGTTCGATGAGTTTATTAACCAACTCTATCAATACCTTACTTTTTGAACGAAACCTGTCTAAGTTTTACAAAAAGGAATTTGCCAATGTCGCTACTACTCGAGAATTGGCCGATGGACTCCAAGCTTCGGTTTCTGTAGAATATGCAAAGAACTCTACTTTAAAAAACACCAATAGCTTTAAGATCAGAAACGTAAAGGATGAGGAGTTTACTTCAAACAATCCTTTTACGCCAGACAAAGAAACACCCTTGTTTCCTACTTACAGTTCGTTTACCGTGGGTGCAACCTTAAACTATACCATTGGACAGCAATACATCACCAGGCCTGATGGCAAGTTTTATGAAGACTCGAAATATCCAAGCTTTCAGTTAGGCTACCGAAAAGGCATCAAGGGCTTATTGAGCAGTGATGCAGATTACGACTTGTTAAGCATAGAGATCTCGCAAGAGCACATTAGTGCCGGTTTGCTGGGCTTCTCTTCATTTGCAGTGGGTGCGGGCAAATTTTTGAACAACAATGTTGTTTATTATCCAGACAGCAAACATTTCAGAGGCAACAACTCTACTGTATTCCCTCCCAACCTGCGCAAGTTCAGGTACCTCGATTTTTACATCTACAGCACCAATCAGCAATATGTTGAGGCACATTTTGAACATAATTTTGCCGGTTTCATGACCAATAAAATCCCGCTGTTGCGCAAGTTAAAGCTCGAAGAATTTGTGGGCATCAATTACTTAACCCAACCACAAAAGAAATACTACGCGGAATATTACTTTGGCGTACAACGCTTAGGTTTTGGGATAAGTTATGGTTACGCCTACAACGGCAACAAAAAAGTAGAGGAAGGTTTTAGGATTGCCTATGCTTTCTAAGGCTTAAGGTTAAAAGCTAGAAGGCAGAAGGTTAAATTAGTTCTGACCCCTTAGCCTTCCATCCCTCAACCTTTTACCTTCTTTCTACCTTCAACCTTTTTTCATATCTTTGCAACGCATTAAACGCCGTTTGCAGCGGTATCAATGGAACATGAACTATCAGACATTACTTTATTACTGCTATTCTCCAATAGCCGATGCAGAACAATTTGCTGCAGACCACCTTGCTTTTTGTAAATCTTTAGGTCTTGTAGGCCGTATCATTGTTGCCGACGAAGGCCTTAACGGAACTGTTTCTGGAACTGCCGAAGCCTGCACAGTATATATGGCGCACATACATGCCGATGAACGTTTTGCCAAAACAGAATTCAAGATAGACAATGTAACTGAACCTTCTTTTATCAAGATGCATTGCCGTTATAAGGCAGAGATCGTGCATTCTGGATTGAGAGATACGAGCATTATCGATCCAAATAAACAAACCGGAAAACATCTCGAGCCATTAGAATTCAGCAGGATGATGGAAGAAGAAGATGTGATTGTTTTAGATGTCCGCTCCAACTACGAGCATAACCTGGGCAAGTTTAAAAATGCCATTACGTTAGACATCGACAATTTCCGTGATTTTCCTGACCAGATCAATGCTTTGGCGCAATACAAAGACAAAAAAGTGATGACTTATTGTACAGGTGGCATCAAATGTGAAAAGGCCTCAGCCCTGCTCCTGCACCATGGCTTTAGCGATGTATATCAATTGCACGGTGGCATTATCAAATACGGCAAAGAAGCTGGCGGAAAGGATTTTGAAGGAAAATGCTATGTTTTCGATAATCGGATTGCTGTTGATGTGAATTCGGTAAATCCTACGGTGGTATCCACATGTTTCAACTGTGGCAAAACCACGCCGAAGATGATCAATTGTGCCAACCCAGAATGCAATGAGCATTTTACGCAATGCGATGAATGTGGAGAAGAATTGCAAGGCTGCTGTTCTGTTGCCTGTTCTAGCCACCCGCGCAAACGCCCTTATGATGGAACCGGCTATTATGTAAAAGTTCCTCAGCCAGTGGCAAAGGCATAGGCAACGACGAAGAGGTTCTGAATGTTTGGATAAGCTGATCACAATTTGTGACAAGCTATTTCCAACAGCAAACGTAGCCTATAGGTTAATCGTAGATGGCTTATAGTTGATAGCTTAATTGCGAAACTGATTGTTATATTTATTTATACAAAAAGCTTAAAAATTTCTTATCATATCCTGTATTCAGGCTATCAATTACAGACTATAAACCAGATTACATGCGCGCCTTTTTAACCATCCTCTTTTTGCTCATTTCAAATACCTTCATGACTTTGGCCTGGTACGGCCATTTAAAATTCAAGGATATGGAATGGAGCAAAAGTTTAGGGCTTTTAGCCATTATCTTGATCAGTTGGGGTATTGCCTTGTTCGAGTATATCTTTCAGGTACCAGCCAACAAATACGGCTTTAAAGAAAATGGAGGCCCTTTTAACCTGATGCAGCTTAAGGTAACCCAAGAAGCGATTTCCATTACAGTTTTCCTCATTTTCTCCATCCTGTTCTTTAAAACCGAAAAAATTGCTTGGAATCATATTGTAGCTTTTGTGCTGATCATTCTGGCTGTGTTCTTCGCCTTTATCAAGAAATAAAGAGCGTATTATTTTTTAATACCTATATTTATTTTGTTCAAATTATTGACTTGCAGTTCCTTTAGAACAACTTTGTATATGCTCACTAAAAATAAGACGCTCCAATACCTGCTTACCTGCGTATGCCTTTGCCTGTTCTCTGTTTCTCTTTGGGCCAGCGACATCCAAAGTATTGGAGTGCCTTATGTACAGAACTACCCTAAATCTTCTTACCTATCGGGAAACCAAAACTGGTCTATAGCCAAAGACAAGGCTGGCTTGGTTTATTTTGGCAATGCCGAAGGCTTACTGGTTTATGATGGCAAATATTGGCAACAGTATAAAATGCCCAACAGACAAATTGTTCGCTCGGTAGCCACCAGCAACGATGGATTGATTTATACGGGAAGCTTTGGAGAGTTTGGCTACTGGTCATACCAAAAACGCAAATTAGCCTATACATCGTTAACCAAGCTCATCCCTAAACCCAATCAGCTTGTAGACGAAATCTGGAAGATTTATGTAGACGGCAAAAGGGTAATTTTTCAATCTTTTTCTGCCATATACATTTACGAAAACAAAAAAGTAAGCGTTGTTAAGGCACCTAATGCATTATTGTTTCTGCACCAGGCCGGCCAACGTTTGTTTGCAGAAGTTTTGGGCAAAGGCCTTTTCGAGTTAAAGGGAAAAACACTGACACCTCTGGCAGGAAGCGAAACTTTAGGCGCTACAGGTATCCTTTCCATTCTACCTTACAAAGAAGGCAGTTTTATAATTGGCACCAGCAAAAATGGCCTATTTATTTATGATGGAAACGGTTTCAAGCCATTTGTAAATGCAGCTAATACCTTCCTTAAAACCTATCAGCTCAATAACGGCGTCAAAATCCTGAACAAGTATTATGCTTATGGCACCATCCTCAATGGTTTGATCATTATAGATGAGGATGGCAATATCGTCCAACGGATCAATAAATCGAGCGGTTTGCAAAACAATACCATCCTGAGCCTCTATGCTGATAACGAGCAAAATCTTTGGGCTGGCTTGGATAACGGAATTGATCGGATAGAGCTTAACTCTCCCCTCTATTTTTACTTTGATAAGGTTGGCCAATTTGGCACGGTTTATTCAAGCTTAATTTTAGGAAATAAAATATATTTGGGAACCAATCAGGGACTGTTCTCTAGTCCTTGGTTACCCGAAAGCGGCAACCTGTTCAACTCGTTTGATTTTCGCCTTGTGCCCAATACGCAAGGCCAGGTATGGGATTTACGGGTAATTGACGGCCAGTTGCTGTGTGGACATAATGATGGTACTTTTAGCGTGTCTGGCAACCAGATACAGAAAATATCATCGGTAAGTGGCGGCTGGACCATCAAGAAACTAAATTCCAATCCAGACTATCTTATCCAGGGCACTTATACGGGATTGGTTATTTTTGCAAAAGCAGCCAATGGCCAGTGGAAATTTAGTCACAAGATTGCAGGCTTTGGCGAACCTTCGCGGTATGTTAAACAAGATGCCAAGGGCGATATTTGGGTAAGCCATGCCTACAAAGGCCTCTATAAGCTTACGCTCAGTGCAGACCTGAAAACGGCAACCAACATTAAATATTACGATGAAAAGAATGGTTTGCCCAGCAGCTATAACATCAATATTTTTAACATAGAGAACAGAATACTTTTTTCAACCGACACTGGTTTTTACGTATACGACGAGATCAGCAATCATTTTAGCAGGTACGAAACCCTGAACAAAGAATTGGGCAGCTTTAAGTCTGCGAATAAGATTATTGATGCCGGCCTTAAAAAATACTGGTTCATCAGCCACGGCAAAATGAGTTTGGTTAATTTGGCAGAACCCGGAAAAATATCAATCGATTCGACAAGGTTTAGCGTATTGGATGGCAGGATGGTTCAATATTATGAGAACATCAGCCAAATTGACGATAAAATATACCTCATCAGTGTAGACGACGGTTTCGTCATTTACAATACTACAGATACCGAAAACAAAGAGAAAGCTAAGCTTCCTTCTGTATTGATCAGGAGACTGGAAGATATTACCGATAAGTACACTACGTTGGCAGAAAATGGCGACAATACCGAAACCATAGAAATCCCTTTCAGCAGAAACAACATCAGGATCTCTTTTTCCCTACCTTATTACCGTCAGTCTAAAATCAAGTTCCAATATTATTTGGAAGGCTATTCTAAACAATGGTCTGATTGGAGCACGGCCACCCAAAAAGATTTGACCAATTTGGGCAGGGGCACCTACAAGTTTAAGGTACGCGCGAAGATTAACGAAGAACCCATTAGTCAGGTTACCGAGTATGAATTTACTATCCTGCCGCCATGGTATGGCAGCAATTGGGCTATTGCATTTTATGCTTTAGCTGGTGTAGTTGCATTGATTGCGGGCAAGCGTATTTATGAGGCCAAATTAAACAGAGACCAACACCTGATTACCCAAAAATTGCAGGCCGAAAAAGAAGAATTCTTAAAGAAAGAAGCCGAGGCTACAGAAAAGCAGATCATCAAGTTGCGTACCGAAAAGCTGCAAGCCGAATTAGCTAGCAAAAACAGGGAATTGGCCAATTCGGCCATGAGCCTAGTTTATAAGAACGAGCTGTTGCAGAAATTGAGTCAGGAGATTACCAAGCTTAAGGATGAAAACGGCAAGAAATTATCCGAGGATCAATTGCGAAAAATCCAAAAGGTAATTGACGATGGCATGAACGATGAGCGTGATTGGAATCTATTCGAGAGCAGCTTTAACGAGGCTCACGAAAGCTTCTTCAAAAAGCTAAAAGCTAACCACCCCGACCTTGTTCCGAACGACCTTAAGCTCTGCGCCTACCTGCACATGAACATGAGCAGCAAAGAGATGGCATCCTTGCTAAATATCTCGCTCAGGGGTGTAGAAATACGCCGCTATCGTTTGCGTAAAAAACTAGATGTACCCCACGATAAGAACCTTGTTGAGTTTTTAATGGAACTCTAGCACTACATCATTACCTCTCATCATCTATTTTCAGGTACACAATTTCCGACTTCAATCTTTTGGTTTGTAGTACCTGCTATTTTCGTGTTATCAGTCTAAAAACGCTGTTTTTGAACCAAAAATCAATTTTGTTGCTGGAGCTGAGATAGTACATCTAGTCCCTTTGATGTATTAATGTATAGGTGAGCTCGCTTGCACCAACCAAACAAAAACAGAAAATTAGATTAATCAATTAACACAAACATGTATAACAGTATGAAAAAAATCTTTACAAAATTTTCTGTTTTAACTTTTCTCTGTTTGCTTTTTTTATTAGACGCAGCCTATGCCCAAAACGTTACAGTTAAGGGGGTAGTAAAAGACGATCAAGGCCTACCTGTTCCGTCGGTAAGCGTAGTAATAAAAGGAACAACAAACGGAGTACAAACAGACGCTAACGGAAGTTATTCCATTAGCGCGCCAGCCAATGGCACCTTGGTATTTACCTATATTGGTTTCAATACCCAAGAGATTGCCATTAACAACAAAACAACAATCAATGTCAATTTAGTTTCTTCTACCAACGACCTCCAACAGGTAGTAGTGGTAGGTTATGGCACTCAGAAAAAGGTAGATGTTACAGGATCTATTTCAAGTGTTAAAGGATCTGATATTGAAAAATTGGTAGTAACAAACCCTGTTGCTGCTTTACAAGGTAAAATACCTGGTATGACAGTATTGAATAACGGTGCGCCTGGCTCAAGTCCAGTTGTTCGTTTACGTGGGGTTGCTAGTACAAAATTTTCAAATCCATTGTATGTTGTAGATGGTTTGTTGCAAGACAATATCGATTTCCTTAACCCAAATGACATTGAGACCATTGATTTATTGCGTGATGCATCCTCTACAGCGATATATGGTTTGCGAGGTGCTAACGGCGTAATTGCTATCACCACAAAAAGAGCCTCAAGAGGCAAAACCGTGGTTAACTTTCAGAGCACGGTTGGTATACAGCATGTAACAAACAAAATCGATGTTACTGATGCAACTGGATTTAAAAAACTGTATTCTGCTCAATTGGCTAATACCGGAGCTGCACCTTTCGACTATACCAATTACACGGCAAACACGAATTGGCAAGATGAAATACTTCGAAATGCGATTATAAACACCAACTCCTTAAGCATCTCCAACAGTGGAGAGAAATCAACAACATTAATTAGCCTAGGTTATAACAATCAGGATGGAGTTGTCAAATACAATAATTATAAAAAATTTATTGCCCGCTTAAATGAGGAGATCAGAATTACAGATAACATCAAGGTAGGTGGGGATTTAACCGGTTTTCATTGGAGAAACCAGCCAACTGCTGCCTCCCTAAATAGGGCGTTGTGGGCTGCTCCTATTGTGCCTATCCAAAGAGATGAGAACACTTATTACGCCATGCCTTCATTCCAATCTGGTCAAGTACCGAATCCGGTTGCAGAAATGAACCGCACTAGAGGTGCATCAATAAACCGTGGTTACAGATTTAATGGAAGCGTTTATGCGGAAATCAAATTCTTAAAAGATTTCACTTTTAAATCTACTTTTTACACGGATCTTGGATTTAATAATGCCAGAGGCTATACGCCACTCCCTTTCAGCTTCATTAGGCTAGGAGAAGGTACAAATCCAACTGAGACCACATACGATAACGCTGCAAGAACCACCATAAGCCAAAATACTTTTGAAAGCAGAAAGTATCAACAAGATCATACTTTAAACTATAGTAAAGATCTTAAAGGAGGCCACAGAATTAATGCCTTGCTTGGTTTTACAACTATATACTCATCAAGTACAACATTAAGCGGTTCTCGTAGAGACACTACACTAAATGTGCCTTTCGATCCAAAATTCTGGTACTTGTCAGATAACATCATTAACCCAAACAATCCAACTTTTAACGGTGGTGGCGGTGCTGAAGAATCTAATGTAGGTGCATTTGCTCGTGTGAGTTATGCCTACAACAATAAATATTTATTAAATGCTACTTTAAGGAGAGACGGTAGCTCGAGGTTTGCACCTGCAAACAGATGGGGCACTTTTGGTAGCGTAGGTTTAGGATGGGTTGCCAGCGAGGAAGACTTTTTTAAAGACAATGTTAAAGGCATAGATTTCTTAAAATTACGCGCGGCTTGGGGTAGGTTAGGCAACTCGAATGGAGTTGATGCCAATCTTTACCAACAAGGTTTACAAACCTCTACTGTTGCAGTATTTGGCAACAATGTTTACCCTGCCATTCAGAATGCCTATTTCCCCGATCCAAACTTGCGTTTCGAGATTGTACAGGGAACTGATATTGGGTTAGAAGTTAGGGCTTTGAATAACCGATTAAATGCAGAAGTTACCTATTACAACAAAACAACAGATGGAATTTTAACTGCATTAACTTTGCCCGGCACTACAACCTCTTTCTTTACTAACCTTGGAAAAATCACCAACAAAGGTATTGAAGCAAGTTTAGGCTGGAATGATAAAATTGGAGCCGATTTTGGCTATAGTATTTCTGGTAATTTTAGTTATAATAAAAACGTTGTTAACTCAATTGGCGATAAAACCAACTTTCAGATCTTGGGTAACGGTGGCATTAACGTAACCGAATCTGGCAGATCTATTGGTTATTTTTATGGCTATAAACAAATCGGCATTTACCAAACTTCAGCCGATATTGCTAAAATGGCTGGCTTCGCAGATTCTGCCCCAGGTGATATTGCCTATGCAGATTTAAACGGGGATGGCGCAATCACGGCAGCAGACAGAACCTACTTAGGCACTCCATTTCCTCCTTATAGCTATGGTTTAAATCTAGCTTTAAACTATAAGGGATTTGATGCAACGATAGAAGGTCAAGGCGTTGCAGGCAATAAGATTTATACCCAACGCAGAACAGGAAGCTTTGCCGTATTAAATTACGAAAGCAACCGATTAAATGCTTGGACAGGCCCTGGAACCAGTAATGTTGAACCGATCATCAACAGAAACCGCAACAATAACTTTCTATTCAGTTCTTATTTCTTAGAGCCTGGAGATTATTTCCGTATACGTAACGTACAATTAGGATACACTTTTGGCGCAAATATGATGAAATCAGTAGGCATCCAAAAACTGCGTGTTTTCATTAGTGGCCAAAATATTAAAACATGGACTAAAGCAACTGGTTACAGCCCAGAGGCCCAAGTTGACAATATTTTAGGTGGAGGTGCTGACAATGGCGTTTACCCAGTTCCTGCTATTTATTCTTTTGGCTTAAACGTAACATTCTAACCGATTATCATTTAATTTTTATAAAATGAAAATATTATATAAAACAACAAAGAAAATTAGCCTTGCATTAATTGCAATAACGCTTATTTCTATGGCTTCTAGTTGTAAAAAGTTTTTAGACACACAAAAACAAGGCGAATACACAGATGAGAATTATCCATATCCTGGAGGTTCAGGACCGTATGATCAATTTCTATTTGCTGCCTATAATGGTTTGAGGGCTTATGGAGTACATTCGTTTGGCTTCGTATTGTCAACGAGCGTAAGAAGCGACGATGCAGATATTGGTAGTATTTCTGGCGATGGAGGCGCAAACGTGCAAAACTTCGAAACATTCCCACTATCTCCCGGAAATGGCATTGTAAACGGCATGTGGGTAGAATATTACAGCTTAATTGATAAATGTAATATTACTTTGGATCAAATAGAAAACAACAAAGATTTGGTAGCTACCGAAGCTAATAAGATCCAATCTCAAGCGGAAGCCAGGTTCTTAAGGGCTTATGCTTATTTTAACATGGTGAGATTATTTGGCAAAATCCCGTTAATTGTAAAGCCAATTACGGTAGCACAACCAAGCGGACCACAGAAACCGGCTTCAGAAATTTACACATTAATAGAAGGTGATTTACAATTTGCCGCTGCAAACCTACCTATAAAATGGGATCCTCGGTTTGTTGGCCGTGCAACAAGCGGTGCAGCTAACGGTTTATTGGCCAAGGTTTACTTAACGCAAAAGAAATGGGGGCCGGCAATGACTGCAGCAAATGCAGTAATGACGAATGGACAGTATGATTTATCAACTTCTTACGACAAAATCTTTGGAGAAGAAGGCGAGAACAGCAAAGAAAGTGTCTTCGAAGTTCAAGCTACGGCGTCGGCAGCTGTACCAACCGCAAATGGTGTTCAATATGCGGCGAACCAAGGCGTAAGAAGTACAAATGAGTGGAACTTGGGTGATGGATTTAACGTACCTGGTGCAACTTTAGATGCTGCATACGAGTCTGGAGATCCACGTAAAGCTAGAACCTTTTTGTATAGAAGTACTTCGACTACCACCTATAGAACTTTCTATGGAGAGACTACCCCTACAACGTGGGTAAATCCAATTTACAATCATAAGGTTTATACAAATCCTGCAAGAAGGGCATCGATAGGCAATAGATTTGGCTGGTGGATGAACATCAGGATTTTACGTTATGCGGATGTAGTTTTAATGTACGCCGAAGCAGCAAATGAGCTGGGAGGAACAACAAATACAACTGCAGCTTTGGCAGCTTTAAATAGTGTTCGTGCAAGAGCGAGAAATGGGAATACAGCCATTCTTCCTAATGTGACAACAACAGATCAGGATGCATTACGTTCCGCAATTCGCCAAGAAAGAAGAATTGAGCTAGCCATGGAGAACGATCGTTTCTTTGATTTGGTAAGGTGGGGCATATCAGGTGCCGCAATGGCAGCTGCTGGCAGGCCTGGGTTTGTAGAGGCTCGAGATGTTTTGTTACCAATTCCTCAAACTCAAATTGACCTCAGCAAAGAACCGAATAAACTAACCCAAAACACGCTTTACTAATTCTTATCAATATGAAATTTTCGAAATTAAATATAAAGTGTTGCTTGCTAGGTTTTGTGCTGGCAACAGCCATTTTCTCATCCTGTAAAAAAGATGGAAACCCAAATAACCTCCCAGAGGTTAACCCAAATGATTACCAAGGCAAAATTGATGGTTTTGCAAGTACAGATGAGGTTTTTGCGAGCAACTTAGTTGCTTATTTTAACTTTGACGACAACTATGCAGAGAAAATAAGTGGCATAACGCCAACATCTGCTGCTGGCAACTCATTTGTAACTGGATTTAAAGGCAAAGCAGTAAGTTTGAACTCAGGCTATCTGTATTATGCAACACAACTGGCTGCACTTAAAACAGATGTTTTTAAGAGTTTCACCATAAGCCAATGGATTAAAATATCCAATAACGGTTCAAAACGCACCATGTTATTGACAATAGCTAGACCAGGCAATCTTCAAGGCAGTCTAAATATCAACTTGAACACCAATGGAAAGCCCGCAGACAACATTGATTATATTGCTATCCAACCTATCTTTTTAGCTGTTGGAGGAGGAACTCAAGATAATTTAAATGCTACCCTTTCACCGAAAATCGGCCCCAACAATTGGGTTCATTTGGTGATAGCTTACAATGGCTTAACTGGGCGATTTAACATCGTTGCCAACGGTGTAAATATTGGAAGCTATTCTGATAGGGGCATCGGCAACAGTCTTTTCAAATCTTATGAACCTGGCGAGTTAATCTTTGGTGCCAATTACAATCTCATCCCAGGCAAAACGGTTAACGCTGATGCCTCTTATGCAGCGATGACGGGCACAATTGATGAGGTAAGGATATATAATAAATTCATGCCAGATGCAATTGCTAAAGCATTGTATCAATTAGGCATAGCCAATAAATAGAATTCTGAATACAGTGCCTTAACTGGCACTGTATTCTTTCATCACAATCATCTCTAAGCATTGAAATCAAGTTTTACCTCATCGTTGCGTATAAAAAGTTTAGTCAAAATTTTATCGGCTATATTTTTAACAGTTTCTATTTTGGCTTGCAAAAAGAGCAAAACCGATACTCCGGTTAATACAGATACTTCTTTATCGTTTACCGTAAACAATGCAAATAATGGAACCTTAAAGTATAGTGGCCTAAATCTCAAACCTGAAGTTAAATTTACGTTCACAGAAGCCATCAATACCACTTCAGTAACCAATGGGGTTAAATTAACCGATGCAACAGGTGCCAGTGTACCTGTAACTACAACTTTCCAAAATGACAACAAGCTTTTGTTGATTAGCCCACAAGCTGATTTTAAATCTTTTGGAAGCTATACTTTATCGATTACCGATGGCCTGAGATCTTCAGGAGGTGGCAAATTGATCAACCCGGTTAACATCACTTTGATTGCCGGTTTAGACGATACCGATAAATTTCCAAGGATTACAGACGACGAGCTGCTCACGCTCGTACAAAAACAAACCTTCAAATATTTTTGGGACTTCGGACATCCTACAAGTGGCCTGGCCAGAGAGCGAAATACTTCAGGCAATACGGTAACTACAGGCGGTTCGGGCTTTGGTGCAATGGCCATTGTTACCGGTGTAAGCCGTAACTTTATTACCCGTGCCGAAGGTTTGGCACGTCTGCAAAAAATGGTAGATTTCCTTAAAAACAAAGCTACACGATACCATGGTGCCTTTCCGCATTGGTTAGATGGCGAAACTGGAACTACGCTTCCTTTTAGCACCAAAGACAACGGCGCCGATCTCGTGGAAACATCACTATTAATGCAGGGATTAATAACTGCCCGACAATTTTTCAATGCCGGCGACGCCAACGAAACCACTCTCAGAAATGACATCACCGCGCTTTACAATGGCGTAGAATGGGCATGGTTCAGAAAAGACAATGGCAATGTACTTTACTGGCATTGGAGCCAGAATTACAACTGGGATATGAATTTGCCAATCCAAGGCTGGAACGAATGTCTGATTACTTATGTATTAGCCGCTTCCTCTCCTACCTCAAGCATTCCAAAATCGGTATATGACCAAGGCTGGGCAAAAAATGGCGCTATTAAAAACGGTGCCAGCTACTATGGGGTTCAGTTGCCTTTGGGCAGTCCAAATGGTGGACCCTTATTTTTGGCTCATTATTCGTTTTTGGGCATCAATCCTAATGGTTTAAGCGATGCCTATGCCAATTACGAAACCCAAACCAAGGCACATACCTTGATCAATTACAATTATTGTGTAGCCAATCCGGCTAAAAACTATGGTTACAGCGAAAACTGCTGGGGCCTAACTGCAAGCGATATCCCTGATGGCTATACCGCAAGCTCGCCGACCAATGACAAAGGCGTGATTGCCCCTACCGCAGCCTTATCTTCGTTTCCATATACCCCAACAGAGTCTATGAAAGCGCTTAAATTCTTCTATTATAAATTGGGCGATAAAATCTGGAAAGAATACGGATTTGTAGATTCTTTTGCATTAAACGATCCTTGGTTCGCCAGTTCTACTTTGGCAATAGATCAAGGTCCAATTATTATCATGATCGAAAACTATCGCAGCAAATTGCTTTGGAACTTGTTCATGAGCGCTCCCGAAATTAAAACCGGAATGAGAAACTTGGGCTTTACTAGTCCTAACCTATAAAAACACACACATGAAATTCAAATTCTTAATCATACCTTTTACGCTGGTTGCGCTTTGTATCAACACATCGGCACAAACTTTTGAGCAAATCAAGAAAGCCCCGGCAATCAAAAAAAACCTTTCTGATGATCAATTATTAGACGTTGTTCAAAAACAGACCTTCGAATATTTTTGGGATGGCGCAGAACCTACTTCTGGTGCTGCCAGAGAGCGCTACCATGCCGATGGCATTTACCCCGAAAAAGATAAAAGCACAGTGGCGACCGGCGCTACGGGTTTTGGATTGATGGCCATTTTAAGCGGCATCGACAGAAAATATGTTAGCCGTGAAGCAGGCTTGAAAAGACTGAACCAAATCCTCGATTTCTTAGCCAAATCTGATCGCTTTCACGGCGCCTGGCCACATTGGTTCTATGGCGAAACCGGAAAGGTGCGTCCTTTCGGGAGAAAAGACAATGGTGGTGATTTGGTAGAAAGCTCCTTTGTAGCGCAAGCGCTGATCTGTATCAACGAGTATTACAAAAACGGAACTCCTGAAGAAAAAGAAGTTTCAAAAAAAGCCGATGAACTGTGGAGGGGTATCGACTTCGATTGGTACCGCAATGGCCAAAACGTGCTCTATTGGCACTGGTCGCCAGAATACCTTTGGCAAATGAATTTTGCGGTTAGAGGCTACAACGAATGTCTCATCATGTACGTATTGGCGGCCTCATCGCCTACACATGGTGTGCCTGCGGCTGTATACCATGAAGGCTGGGCAAGAAACGGCGAACTTAAAACCAATTTTGAGGTGTATGGGCATCCCTTCACCTTGTCGTATCAAACACCAAAAAACACTGTTGGCCCCTTGTTCTGGGCACATTATTCTTACTTGGGCTTAAATCCGAAAGGCCTCAAAGACCAATATGCAGATTATTGGCAAAACAATGTAAACCAAACTTTGGCCATCCACGATTATTGTGTAGCCAACCCTAAAGGCTTTAAAGGTTATGGACCAAACAACTGGGGCCTAACAGCCAGCTATTCTGTAAAAGGATATGCTGCACACAGCATTCAGGAAGATTTTGGCGTAATCTCTCCTACGGCAGCCATTTCTTCTCTTCCTTACACCCCAAAAGAGTCAATGAAGGTGATCAGACACCTTTATGAGAACATGGGGAAAAAAGTTTGGGGCAAATATGGATTTTACGATGCCTTTTCTGAAACCGACAACTGGTATCCAAAAAAATACTTGGGCATTGACCAGGGACCAATGGTAGTGATGATCGAAAATTACAGGTCAGGCCTATTATGGAATCTGTTCATGCGCAATACAGACGTACAAAACGGCTTAACCAAACTGGGATTTGAAAGCCCTTACCTTAAAAAATAACACAAGTGAAACCATTGAGCAAACAGGCTATTACTAACTGTTTGCTCATTTATTAAACATTACATATCTAATCATACACAAATGAAAAAAAACAGTTTCCTTCTTCTTTTAGCTACGTTCTTCACTATCCAAGCCAGTGTTGCCCAACAAAAGGCATCAAGCGCTTCAACACAAAAAATGGATGTCTTCATTAAAAACCTGATGGCAAAAATGACCGTTGATGAAAAGATTGGACAGTTGAATCTAGTTACGGGTGGCGAAGCAACTACAGGTTCGGCAGTAAGTACCGATGTAGAATCGAAAATTGCAAAAGGAAACGTGGGTGGTATTTTCAGTTTAACCACTCCCCAAAAAATCAGAAAAGCACAAGAAATTGCCATGAAAAGCCGTTTGAAAATTCCTTTGATTTTCGGACAAGACGTTATTCACGGCTATAAAACTACCTTTCCTATTCCTTTGGCATTGGCAGCGAGCTGGGACATGCCCCTGATCCAAAAAACTGCCCGTGTAGCCGCCACAGAAGCAAGTGCTGATGGCTTGAACTGGACATTCTCGCCCATGGTTGATATTGCCCGCGATGCCCGTTGGGGCAGGGTTGCCGAAGGCAGTGGTGAAGATACCTATCTGGGTGCTGAAATTGCCAAGGTAATGGTTAAGGGCTACCAAGGCGACGACTTGACCAAAAACAATACCATCATGGCCTGCGTAAAACATTTTGCCTTATATGGCGCCGCAGAGGCTGGGAGAGACTACAACACCACCGACATGAGCTTAGACAGGATGTACAACGACTACCTCCCACCTTACAAAGCTGCCTTAGATGCCGGCGCAGGCAGTATCATGGTTTCCTTTAACGATATAAATGGTGTACCCGCAACAGCAAACAAGTGGTTGTTAACCGATTTATTGCGCAAACAATGGAGCTTTAACGGCTTCGTGGTTTCAGATTATACCGGTGTTAGCGAATTGATCGATCATGGCTTAGGCGATTTAAAAACCGTATCGGCGCTCTCGTTAAAAGCAGGTACCGATATGGACATGGTAAGCGAAGGATTTTTAACCACGCTTAAAAAATCATTGCAGGAAGGGAAAGTAACCCAAGCTCAAATTGACCAGGCTTGTCGATTGATTTTAGAAGCCAAATATAAATTAGGCCTATTCGACGATCCATTTAAATATTGCAGCGAAGAACGGGCAAAAAATGAAATCCTAACTCCAGCCAACATCCAATTTGCTAGAGAAACGGCTACCAAGACTTTTGTGCTCCTGAAAAACCAAAATCAGGTATTGCCTCTTAAAAAAACAGGCACTATTGCACTGGTTGGTCCTTTGGCCAATAGCAAAGCCAATATGCCCGGTACCTGGAGCGTAAATGCCGACATGAACATTGTTCCTTCTTTGCTAGAAGGCATTAAAAACGTAGCAGGTAACGACGTAAAGATATTGCACAGCTTGGGTTCAAACCTTACAGCCGATGCTACCTTGCAGGCCCATTCGACCATGTTTGGAAGGGAAATTCCTAGAGATAACCGCAGCGAAGAAGAGCTGATTAAAGAAGCTGTAGATAATGCAAAAAAGGCAGATGTAGTGGTAGCAGCCCTAGGCGAATCGTCTGAAATGAGTGGCGAAGCTTCAAGCCGTACAGATTTGGGCATTCCAGATGTGCAACAAAGGTTATTGCAGGCATTGGTTAAAACTGGAAAACCAGTAGTTTTGGTGTTGTTTGCTGGCCGACCAATGACCTTAAAATGGGAAAGCGAAAATGTACCTGCCATCTTAAATGTTTGGTTTGGGGGTATCCAAGGTGCAAATGGAATTGCCGATGTTTTATTTGGCAATGTAAATCCTTCGGGCAAATTGCCGATGACTTTCCCTCAAAACGTTGGCCAGTTGCCATTGTATTATGCACACAAAAATACAGGTCGCCCTTTGGCAGAAGGCAAATGGTTCAGCAAGTTCCGTTCTAATTATTTAGATGTAAGCAACGATCCCTTGTATCCCTTTGGTTTTGGCTTGAGCTATACTACCTTTGCTTATGGCGATTTAAAACTGAGCACCAGCACGCTAAAACCTGGCCAAAAAATCACAGCCAGCATTACCGTAAGCAATACCGGTAAAGTTACAGGCGAAGAAGTGGTGCAACTTTATATCCGCGATTTAGTGGGCAGCAGCACCAGACCAGTGAAATTGCTAAAAGGCTTCCAGAAAATCAGCCTGCAGCCAGGCGAAAGCAAAACAGTTAACTTTAGCATAGATGAAGAAGCTTTGAAATTTTACAACAGCGATCTTAAATTTGTTGCCGAAGCCGGCGATTTCAAAGTATTTGTTGGCCCGAATGTGAGAGACGTTAAAGAGGCTGACTTCAAATTGGTAAAATAAAATATAAATTAGTCATCCTAACATAATTTGTCATTCTGAGCATAGCGAAGAATCTATATAAAGAACCCATCACTTAGATTCCTCCTATCGTCGGAATGACAAAATCACTGGAATAACAAAATTTGCTCCACATGAAAAAATTAATCCCTTTCCTGCTTTGCTGTTTTACGATTGTGTTGGCGCAGGCGCAAGATTTTTCCAAGTTCAAAAAGGAAAACTTCATTGAAGGTACGGATACCTTAAAATACAGGATTTTATATCCCGAGAATTTTGATGCTGCCAAGAAATATCCTATCGTATTCTTTTTGCACGGCCGCGGAGAAAGTGGCAACGATAACGAAAAGCAATTGACCCATGGCGCCAAAATGTTTCTGGCCGATGATTTCAGGAAGAAATTTGAGGCGGTGGTTATTTTTCCGCAATGCGCAGAAGAAAGCTATTGGGCCAATGTAGAGATAGAGGCTGTTAGCAACAAACGTTTCTTCACTTTTGTAAAAGGCGGGCAACCCACCAAATCGATGTCGCTGTTGTTGCAGCTCACGGATAAAATATTGAAGGAGCCTTTTGCAGATCGAAGCAAAGTTTATGTAGGTGGCTTGTCTATGGGTGGCATGGGAACATTCGAAATCCTGAGACGCAAACCTTCAACTTTCGCAGCGGCCTTTGCCATTTGTGGCGGAGATAACGTAGCGAACGTCAAACGATACAAAAATGTTCCACTTTGGATTTTTCATGGCGGTTTAGATGATGTAGTTTCTCCACAATTCTCTTATGGCGTATACCGTGAGCTCAAAAAACTAAATCACGAACCAAAATTCACCGTTTATCTCCAAGCCAACCACAACAGCTGGGACAGTGCTTTTGCAGAACCCGAATTGTTGCCATGGCTGTTCAGTCACGTTAAAAAATAACAATAAAAAAGCCCCTGAATGTATCGGGGGCTTTTTTATTTGTAATGGTATTCGATTTACTCGGCCATGTTATGATAAACGGCCTGTACATCGTCATCTTCCTCAAGCTTATCGATTAGTTTTAAAACATCTGCAGCTTGTGCTTCAGTAACTTCGTGGTGTGAAAGCGCGATACGCTCTAACTTCGAACTTTTCAACTCGATTCCTTTTTCTTCCAGGGCTTTTTGTAAAGAGCCAAAATTCTCAAAAGCACCTTGAGCTACGGCTACATCGTTTCCTTCCTCATCAGCCTCTACATACAATTCTTCTAAACCCGCATCAATCAATTCAAATTCAAGCTCTTCCAAATCTAAATCTTCGGCTGGTACAAACCTAAAGATAGACTTACGGCTAAAAACGAAATCCAATGATCCTGTTTTACCCAAAGAGCCATCTGTTTTGTTGAAATAGCTGCGTACGTTGGCTACGGTTCTGTTCGTATTATCAGTTGCAGTTTCGATCAGTACGGCAACACCATGTGGCGCATAGCCTTCGTAAACGATCTCCTCATAGTTAGCCATCGATTTATCAGAAGCACGCTTAATCGCTGCATCTACCCTATCTTTTGGCATGTTTACCGCTTTGGCATTCTGAATTGCCGTGCGCAAACGAGAGTTGGTTTCCGGGTGTGGTCCACCGTCTTTTACCGCAATTACGATATCCTTACCAATACGCGTAAACTGAACCGCCATTTTGGCCCAACGCTTAAATTTTCTTTCTTTTCTAAATTCGAATGCTCTTCCCATTTTAGTATCAAATATTTAGTATCGAGTATCAAGATTTGAGAAGTGCGATTAATTTCCTTTTTGCCTTCTCCCTTCCACTTTCAACCTTGTTTATTTTTTCAAATTCTTCAACATTTCATCAGTCATTTTGGCCAAATCAAATTCAGGCTTCCATGACCAGTCTTTTTTTGCATAACTATCGTCTATTGATCTTGGCCAGCTATCGGCAATGGCCTGACGAGGATCATTTTCGGTATAAGTTAACTTAAAGTCAGGAATATGCTTACGGATTTCTGCCGCCAGCACCTCTGGCGTAAAGCTTACACCTGCAAAGTTATAGCTCGATCTGATGCAGATATTTTCCGCTGGCGCATCCATCAGTTCAATGGTTCCGCGAATGGCATCGTCCATATACATCATCGGCAATTCTGTAGTGGCCGACAAAAACGACGAGTAGCTTCCTTTTTTCAGGGCTTCGTGAAAAATATGGATCGCATAGTCGGTAGTACCTCCGCCCGGCGCAGCTTTCCAGCTGATCAATCCCGGATAACGGATACTCCTCACATCTAAGTTATATTTCTGATAATAATATTCGCACCAGCGCTCACCCGCCAATTTACTGATTCCGTAAACCGTATTCGGATCCATGGTGCAATATTGAGGCGTTTGGTCTTTTGGCGAATTCGGTCCGAAAACGGCAATCGAACTTGGCCAATAAACTTTTGCGGTTTTATAAACCAAAGCCAAATCGAGCACGTTTAACAAACCATTCATGTTCAGGTCCCATGCCAATTTTGGGTTTTGTTCTCCAGTAGCCGACAATAACGCAGCCAGCAAATACACCTGTTTTGGCTTATATTTTTCGAAAATCTCTTTCAAGATATCTTTGTCCAAAACGTTCACAAATTCAAAAGGTCCGGCGTTTTTCAATTCATAATCCGGCCTCCTGATATCGCAGGCAACTACATTATCATTTCCATACGCCTTACGCAAGGCAGTAACCAATTCGGTTCCAATTTGTCCGTTCGAACCTAGTACTAATATTTTCTCGTTCATTTTTAAAATAGGTATGGGAAGCAAAGGTAAAAAAATGCGTCAAACCTTATCATAGGTAATGATCTAAATTTTTACGCCATTTATCGTCTTGTAAATTAATTTTTACAAAGCGTTTATGCGTCTGGAGGCTAGCCTAAGTGTATTTAATACAATATATAATCTATAATCATTCTAAATAAAGTTCGATGTTCTTTGAGTTAACATATAATCAGTAATTTAAGTGCACAGAAACCTTTAACCAAATACTTATGGACAGAAGAGAAGCCGTAAAAAGTGTTGCTTTCTTAATTGGTGGAGCCTTATCGGCAACTACCCTTGCAACCTTGTTCGACAGCTGCAATGAACCGGGTAAAGACAGTGCGCACTTGTTCACTGCCGACCAAGAAAAACTAGTTACAGAGCTGGCCGACATCATTATCCCAACTACCCAAAAATCGCCAGGCGCCAAAGCCGCCAATGTAGGTCCTTTCATTGTAATGATGATGAAAGAGTGCTATCCTGAAGATGCTCAAAAAGCCTTCGTTAAAGGTCTGGATGATTTGGAAGAACGTTCGAAAAAAGATTTCGGCAAATCTTTCCTAGCCATCTCGGTAAAAGAACGCGAGCAATTGGTAACCAAGCTCCGCGATGAAACGGTAGCCTCGCAAAAAACAGAAAAAGACGAAAACGAAAAATTGCAGAAGCAAGAACAGGAAACCAAGGAAGTCAAACCTGAAAAGGAAAAAGCAGGCAATCCTATGGCGGCCAAAGAAAAACCTAAAACCAAACCTATGTTTTTTGCCATTGCAAGAGACTTGACCATGTTGGGTTATTTCACATCAGAAATTGGCGCTACCAAAGCGTACGAATTTGTAGAGATTCCTGGCCGTTACGACGGCTGCGTAGATCTTAAACCAGGTCAAAAAGTTTGGGCATAAATCGATAATCTTTCCATATGAACTTAAATACAAAAGCTGCGACACAAAATACTTATGATGCCATTGTAGTAGGCTCGGGTATTAGCGGAGGCTGGGCAGCTAAAGAACTAACCGAAAAAGGTTTAAAAGTGCTGATGTTAGAACGCGGCAGAAACATTGAACACATTAAGGATTACACCACGGCCATGAAAAAGCCATGGGAATTTGAACATAGAGGCAGACTAACAGAAGCCCAAAAGGCAACGCATCCGGTTCAGATCCGCGATTATCCTTATCAAGAATACAACGAAAGCTTCTGGGTAAACGATTTGGAATGCCCTTATACCGAGGTAAAGCGTTTCGACTGGTACCGTGGTTTCCATGTAGGCGGCAAATCGTTGATGTGGGGCCGCCAGAGTTACCGCTTAAGCGACCTTAATTTTGAAGACAATGCCAAAGACGGACATGGCGTAGATTGGCCGATCCGTTATAAAGACATTGCCCCTTGGTACGATTATGTAGAGAAATTTGCAGGAATCAGCGGCCAGGCCGAAAACTATCCCCACTTCCCTGATGGACAGTTTTTGCCTCCAATGCAGATGAACTGCGTAGAAAAATCGGTAAAAGAGCGTATCGAAAAAAAATACAACAAGGCCCGTATCATGACCATTGGTCGTACGGCAAACCTTACCGTAGAGCATGGTGGCCGTGGCAGTTGCCAATACCGAAATTTATGTAGCCGTGGCTGTCCATTTGGTGCTTATTTTAGCACCCAATCTTCTACGCTACCTGCGGCTATGGCTACTGGTAATTTGACCTTACGCCCTTTTTCTTTGGTAAACGAAATCATTTACGACAAGGAAACTCAAAAGGCCAAAGGCGTCCGCATCATTGATTCGGAAACCAATGAGCACCATGAGTATTTTGCTAAAATCGTTTTTGTGAACGGCTCTACATTAGGCACTACTTTCTTGTTATTGAATTCTACCTCAGCAGAGCACCCTAATGGTTTGGGCAATGCCAGTGGCGAATTGGGCCATAACCTGATGGACCACCATTTCCGTTGCGGCGCATCTGGACAGGCAGAAGGTTTTGAAGATAAATATACCTACGGTAAAAGAGCGAATGGCATTTATATTCCCCGCTACAGAAACATAGGCAACGATAAACGCGATTATGTTCGTGGTTTTGGTTACCAAGGTGGCGCTAGCCGTTCGGGCTGGCATAAAGATATTGCCGAATTGGCTTTTGGTGGCGATTTCAAAGACTTGATTTCTACACCGGGCATTTGGAACATGGGCTTGGGCGGTTTCGGCGAGTCGTTGCCATACCACAAAAACCATGTGTACATCGACAAAACCAAAAAAGACAAATGGGGTCAGCCAGTATTGGCTATCGATTGCGAATTTGGCGACAACGAGTACAAAATGCGTCAAGATATGATGAACGATGCGGCAGAAATGCTGGAAGCGGCGGGCATTAAAGATGTAAAAACCTACGATAACGGTTCTACGCCGGGTATGGCCATCCACGAAATGGGAACTGCACGTATGGGCAAGGATCCAAAAACTTCGGTTTTAAACAAATGGAACCAGATGCACGAGGTGAAGAACGTATTTGTAACCGATGGTTCATGTATGCCTTCGGCGGCCTGCCAAAACCCATCATTGACTTATATGGCATTAACCGCAAGGGCAGCAGATTACGCCGTAAGCGAATTAAAGAAAGGTAACATTTAATTATCAAGGTATAAGGTAAAACGGTTTAGGCATAGGGTTAAATAGACCTTATGCCTTAAATACTGAAACCCTTCACCTCAAAACACTATGCAAGACAAAATAAGAATGGGTATGATTGGTGGCGGACGCAAAGCCTTTATTGGCGCAGTTCACCGCATGTCGGCCCAATTAGATGGATTAATAGAATTAAGTTGCGGGGCTTTAAGCTCCGATCCTAAAGTAGCGCTTGAATCTGGCAAAGACCTAATGTTGCCTGCCAACAGGATTTACGAAAGCTACCAGGAGATGATCACCAAAGAAAAGCAATTGCCCGAAAACGAGCGGATGCACTTTGTAAGCATTGTTACCCCAAACAACGTGCATTTTGAACCTGCAATGCTGGCCCTCGAAAATGGTTTCCACGTAGTAATAGACAAACCCATTACCCTCACCTTAACAGAAGCCAAAGCCCTTAAACAGAAAGCCGACGAAACCGGACTTTTTGTTTGTTTAACCCATACCTATGCAGGTTATCCGATGGTCAAACAGGCTAAGCAAATGATTAAAGATGGACAGTTGGGCGAAATCAGGAAAGTTTGCGTAGAATATCCGCAAGGTTGGTTAAGTCAACCTGCTGCTGGTGATAACAAACAGGCCGCTTGGCGTGCCGATCCTGCCAAAAGCGGCATTAGTGGCTGCATGGCCGATGTAGGTACACATGCTGCCCATTTGGCCGAATATATTTCTGGACTGCAGGTTACAAAAATCTGTGCCGATTTAAATATTGTAGTAAACGGCCGTGCCTTAGACGATGACGGGAACGTACTGCTCAAATTTAACAATGGGGCAAACGGGACTTTAATGGCTTCGCAAATTGCAGCTGGTGAAGAAAATGCCTTGAAAATTAAAATCTACGGCGAAAAAGGCGGGATGGAATGGCACCAAATGGATCCGAATAATCTCCTAGTAAAATGGCTGGATCAGCCGATGCAGGTTTACCGCACAGGCAATGCCTATGTAAGTGAAATTGCCAAATTCAATACCAGAACTCCATCGGGACACCCAGAAGGCTATCTGGAAGCTTTTGCCAATATTTATAAAAACTTTGCTTTGGCTTTGACAGCCAGACTTGATGGCGAGACCCCTACTCCATTTATGCTTGATTTCCCAAATGCCAATGATGGCGTAAGAGGAATGGCCTTTATAGAAAATGTAGTGGCCTCGAGCAAATCAGACCAAAAATGGTACGATTTTAAAATTTAAAACAAATGACAACGATACAAGGACCAGCCATATTTTTAGCCCAATTTATTGGAGATGAAGCCCCATTCAACTCGCTTGACGGCATTTGTAAATGGGCCGCTGATTTGGGCTTTAAAGGTATCCAAATTCCTACCCTCGATGCTCGGTTTATCGATTTAAAGCTAGCAGCCGAAAGCAAAACCTATGCGGATGAACTGAAGGCTAAAGTAGCTTCTTATGGCTTGGCCATTACCGAGCTTTCTACGCATTTGCAGGGGCAATTGGTGGCGGTAAATCCGGCCTATGATCAATTGTTCGATGCGTTTGCGGCACCAGAAGTAAAAAACAATCCGAAAGCTAGAACCGAATGGGCTGTACAGCAATTAAAATACGCGGCCAAGGCTTCCCAAAACTTAGGATTAAATGCCCATGCTACTTTTAGTGGCTCCCTGCTTTGGCATACCTTCCACCCTTGGCCACAACGCCCAGAGGGTTTGGTTGAAGATGGATTTAAGGAATTAGCCAAACGTTGGTTGCCTATCCTTAACGAATTTGACAATTGTGGCGTAGATGTTTGCTACGAGATCCATCCAGGCGAAGATCTTTTTGATGGCGAAACCTATGAAATGTTCTTGGACAAAGTGAACCACCATCCAAGGGCATGCCTGTTATATGATCCATCGCACTTTGTGTTGCAGCAATTAGACTATATCCAATACATCGATTTTTACCACGAACGCATCAAGGCTTTCCACGTAAAAGATGCCGAGTTTAATCCTACTGGCAAACAGGGCACTTTTGGAGGTTACCAAAGCTGGGCTAACCGCGCAGGCCGCTATCGTTCGCCAGGCGATGGGCAAGTCGATTTCAAACGGATCTTCAGCAAGTTGACCCAATACGATTTTAAAGGCTGGGCAGTAATGGAATGGGAATGCTGCATTAAAGATTCTGAAACCGGTGCCAGAGAAGGAGCCGAGTTCATTAAAAAACATATTATTCCGGTAACCACTAAAGCATTTGATGATTTTGCGGCTTCGGGCGGAGATACCGGTTTCAACCAAAAAATATTAGGCATTTAAACAAAATCAATACACGTACACCAATGAAACTTTCACAGCAAACACTTTTATTTTTAAGCGGACTGGCATTATTTCTTGCATCCTGCGGCGGTTCCAGTCCGGACGAATCTTCAACGGCCAATACCGAAACGCCGCCTCCCGCAGCAGCCAAACCGGCCATGGAGCCCGGCGAACTGCTGATCGTCAAGTCGGACTGCATCGGCTGCCACCACAAGGAAGACAAGCTGATCGGACCCGCCTACCGGGAAATCGCAGCCAAATATCCAAATACGCCGGAAACCGTTGCCGCACTGGCAGGAAAGATCATGAAGGGAAGCAAGGGCACCTGGGGAGCGGTCCCGATGACCCCGCATCCAAAAATCGGCAGCGACGATGCGCAGCTGATGGTAAAATATATCTTATCGCTCAAAAAATAACATCCCCTAAAAACTTAAGCTATGGATAAGGAAAAAAAAGAACCGGAAGTACAAAGCAGACGCAGCTTCATCAAGGCGGGAGCGATAGCCGCCGCTGCATTCACGATCGTTCCGCGCCACGTATTGGGCGGCAGGGGCTTTCTCGCCCCCAGCGACAGGCTATTGGTGGCGGGCGTAGGCGTGGGCGGCAAGGGCCAGAGCGACATCGCGGCATTCGCAGCCAGCGGCAAGGCCGACATCGCCTTTCTGTGCGACGTGGACGACCGCCGGGCAGCCAGGAGCGTGAAGGACTTCCCTAAGGCAAAATACTACCGCGACTGGCGCGAAATGTACGACAGGGAGCATAAGAACTTCGATGCGGTTTCGGTATCTACCCCGGACCACAACCATGCCGTACAGACCCTGGCTGCCATGCAGCTGGGCAAGCACGTGTACGTCCAGAAGCCTCTGACCCACGACATCTACGAGGCGCGTGCACTGACCGCAGCGGCAAAGAAATACAGGGTGGTAACCCAGATGGGCAACCAGGGCGCATCAAACGACGGTCCGCGCCAGATGAAGGAATGGTACGATGCGGGCCTCATCGGCGACGTGCATACCGTCTACGCCTGGACGGACAGGCCGGTTTGGCCGCAGGGCATTGCCTGGTCTGCCAACAGAGCCGAAGTGCCAAAAGAGCTGGACTGGGACCTGTGGCTGGGAACGGCTCCATACAAGGACTATGTAGACAAACTGGTGCCTTTTAACTGGCGCGGCTGGTGGGATTATGGAACCGGTGCGCTGGGCGATATGGGCTGCCACCTGCTTGAAGCTCCATTTAGTGTATTGAACCTCAGATACGCCACCGAGGTACAGGCCAGTGTGGGCTCTGTCTATGTTGACGAATTCAAACGTGGCTACTTCCCCGAAAGTTGCCCTCCATCGAGCCATGTTACCCTCAAATTTCCCAAAACCACCAAGACCAAAGGCGATGTAACCGTACATTGGATGGACGGTGGCATCCAGCCGGAAAGGCCGGAAGAGCTCCAGGCCAGCGAAACCTTTGGCGACGGAGGCAACGGAACACTGTTTATCGGTACCAAGGGAAAAATGATGGCCAGCACCTATAGCGCCAATCCGCGTTTGTTGCCTTTGTCTAAAAATGCCGACATCAGGGTGGCGCCAAAGTTTGCCCGTGTACCCAACCAGGCCAACGGCCACTATGCCCAATGGGTGGAAGCCGCCATTGCCGGCTATGGCAAAAACGAGGTCAGCTCGCCGTTTGAGATTGCAGGCCCGCTGACCGAAGCTTTATTGATGGCGAATTTGGCCATCAGGGGTGCCGATATCCAGAGAAAAGGTGCCGACGGCAAAATCAGCTATCCGGGCAGGTACACCAAATTGCTTTGGGACAACGACCAGATGAAGGTGACCAATTTCGACGAGGTGAACCAGTTCGTAAAAAGGGAATACCGCAAGGGCTGGACCCTTGGCGCTTAACGAGATTAAAAAAGCTATATTAAAAATATTATAATGAAAAAGTATTTATTATCAGCTGCCGTTTTATTGGCGATGGGCTTTGGTGTGGCTGCACAGACCGCCAAGGTGCCCAAGGGTTTTAAATTGTTGTTTGATGGCAAATCTGTTGCCGGCTGGCATTCCTACGGAAAGACTACGGTTGGCCAGGGATGGAAAGTGGAAGATGGTGCCCTGCATCTCGATCCGAAAGCGAAGAACAACGACGGAGGCGATATCGTAACCGATAAAGAGTATTCGAATTTCCATTTGAGCCTCGAATGGAAGGTGGCGCCAAAGGCCAACAGCGGCGTCATTTTCTTTGTGCACGAGGAACTGCCCAAATATGGCCAGACCTACAGCACAGGCCCGGAAATGCAGGTTTTGGACAACGACGGCCATCCAGACGGAAAGATTGCAAAACACCGTGCCGGCGACCTGTACGACCTGGTAAAAAGCTCTTCGGAGCCCGTGAAGCCGGTCGGCGAATGGAACAAGGCCGAGATCATCAGCGACAAAGGCAAGCTGACCTTTATTCTGAACGGCGTGAAGGTTGTAAATACCACTTTATGGGACGACAATTGGAAGGCCCTGATCGCGGGCAGCAAGTTTGCCAAATGGCAGGGCTTCGGCACCTACCAGACCGGGAAGATTGCACTGCAGGACCACGGCGACGAGGTATGGTACAGGAATATCATGATCAAGGAACTATAAAATGGAAGATGTAAGATGGCAAGTGGACAACCTGTCCTCCATCTTACCTATTTCATCTACATTTTACCTAAAAACTAACCAAACTAAACCAAATGAACGCAACTACAAGATTTAAACTATCTTTCATGATGTTCCTGGAATTTTTTATCTGGGGCGCATGGTTTGTAACAATGGGTACCTATCTGGGCAAAAACCTACTATCTGACGATATACAGATCGGCTCGGCCTATAGTACACAATCACTTGGAGCCATCATCGCTCCGTTTATTATCGGATTGATCGCCGACAAGTTTTTTGCGGCCCAAAAAGTACTAGGTGTTTTGCACTTGGTAGGCGGTGTGCTGTTATGGCTGGCTGCTACCTCGTTAAATTTCGATAGTTTCTTTCCATTCATTTTAGGCTACATGATCGCCTATATGCCAACCTTGGCCCTGGTTAATTCTATTTCGTTCAAACAAATGAAAGATCCGGGAAAAGAATTTCCTTCGATCCGTGTTTTCGGAACCATAGGCTGGATTATAGCAGGCTTGGCAATCGGCTGGCTAAACTGGGAAAAAGACGGCAACCTGATCCTCACTTTTAAAATGGCCTCGGTAGCCTCGATCATTTTAGGTCTATTCAGTTTTCTGTTGCCTAATACGCCTCCCGCCAAAAAGAATGAAAAAACTACATTTGGCGAAATCATTGGTTTAGATGCCATCGGCCTATTAAAAAACAAATCCTACCTGCTGTTCTTTCTAGCCTCGGTAGCTATTTGTATCCCTTTGGCTTTCTATTACAATTTTACAAATCCATTCTTAAACGAAGTAGGCATGAAGTCGGCCGCTGGAGTACAGTCGCTAGGCCAGGTTTCAGAAACTGTATTCATGATTCTAATGCCGTTGTTCTTCGTAAGGCTGGGCGTTAAAAAAATGTTGGCTATTGGCATGATTGCCTGGGTAATCCGATACCTTTTCTTCTCCTTTGGCAATGCCGACGCCAATTATTGGATGTTGATTGCGGGCATTGTACTGCATGGGATCTGCTACGATTTCTTTTTCGTTACCGGACAGATCTATACCGATAAGCTTGCCGGCGAGAAATTCAAAAGCGCTGCACAAGGATTTATCACCTTGGCTACCTATGGTGTAGGTATGCTAGCTGGTTCGTTTATTTCAGGCATTATTGCCAACAAATATGCGATTGCTGGTGGAGGCCACAATTGGTATGATATTTGGATTATCCCTGCTGGTATTGCCTTTGTGGTTTTTCTATTGTTTATTCTATTATTTAGCGATAAAAACAAAGACGTAACCGAAGCCAAAAATTAAACTTGATACTACCCGTACATATGAATTCTAGAAGATCTTTTATTAAACAAACCGGTTTGCTGCTAGCAGGAGCAAGCCTATTGCCTTCTTTGCCGTCGTTTGCTTTTGCACCAGGCAAAAGAGTGGCAGGACTACAGCTTTACTCGCTTAGAGATTTATTGCCGAAAGACGTGAAAGGCGTTATTGCCGCCGTGGCCGATGCCGGTTATGGCGAAGTAGAAACCTATGGCTATACTAAAAAAGATGGTTTTTGGGGCTTAGAGGCCAAGGCCTTCGCCGATTTGCTTAAACAGCACGGCTTAAAAGCACCAAGTGGGCATTATGACATGGATGGCTTTCTTTCAACAGGAAACAGCGATGTGCTAAAAACTTATATCGAAGCTGCAAACATATTGGGTTCTGAATATATAACCATCCCCTCATTAGGTGGTTTCCATGTAAAAGACCTTGATGGCTTTAAAAAAGTAGCTGCCAAATTAAATGAAGCCGGTGCCTTGTGCAAGGCTAACGGACTAAGGTTAGGTTACCATAACCACGATTTCGAGTTCAAGAAATATGGCGAAACCACTGGCTATGAGGTAATGCTTAAAGAAACGGATGCCAAACTGGTAGATTTTGAAATGGACCTGTATTGGGTGGTAAGATCGGGCAATGACCCTTTAAAACTGATTGCCTCACATCCTAAACGTTTTGCCATGTGGCATGTAAAAGACATGGATAAAACCAATCAGGCTTTAAATACCGAAGTGGGTAAAGGTTCTATAGACTTTAAGGCAATTTTTGCACATGCCAAGCAATCTGGTGCCAAACACTTTTTTGTAGAGCACGAAACCAATTATCAGCCTAACGAACTAGCCTCTATTAAAACCAGTTGCGATTATGTAAAGGCCAACCTGCTTTAGCAATAAGCACTTATAAAAGCCCAACTCTTTCTTAAGCCAAGGAGTTGGGCTTTTTTATTAAGAATCTAAGATTGTTCTTCGTTATGTTGTGCCTCGGCTACCAAATCTTTAATGGCCGATTTACGTTTTTTAGGAGCAGGCTCTTTAACAAAATGTGGCACTTCGGTTTCCGCTGCCAACTCCTCATGCTCCTCTCCCACAATGCGGCGTTTTAACGAATCGTAACCGTTGCGTACACCACTGCCTAGGCTTTTGGCACCATCGGTTATTTTTTTACGCGATTCTTCACCACTGGCCGGGGCAAATAAAATACTAATTACTGCACCTGCAGCCAAACCTGCTATTAGCGCTACTGCTACTTGGGCGTTATTATTCGATCTTTGAGCAAAAAGTTTTGCCATTATTTTTCCGTATTTCATAACAAACGTTTTAAAAACAACAACACTATCAATATTTTGTTTAAAATAATTGACATGTTTTTCCGTGGTCTGCGACCCACAGAGCATGAAATTCAGCCATCTAATTCAACTTGGTTGCCAACACGCAGGCTTGCCTAAAGCTTTCTTTTTTGCCATTTAAGGCAAAGGCGTCAAACTGCACCACATAAATCCCAACATTGCTTTTTTGTCCGGCGTCGTTCATTCCATCCCATACAAAACTGCCGTTAGTAGCCATACTGGTATTTCTTTCTAGTTTGCGCACCAGTATTCCTTTATCAGAATAGATATTTATATTGGCCAAATTGCCATTGCTCACAAAGCGATAATCAATCTGGAGCTGGTCTTCAAAACCGTCGCCATCTGGCGAAAATGTTTTGCTGCCTAGGCTTACGCTATTTTTGGCCATATTGATGTCCTCTTGTTGCGAATTGGCATAAGTAGGCGTAGCAAAACCAACACTTGCCGCCGCAGATTTAAAATTGCCGGCTTCATTGGCAGGTTTGCTCAACGAAACCCGTTCTAACGAAACTCCATCCGCATTGCGCAATAAAGCCAGGTGCATATCTTCGTTATAAGCCAAGCTATCTATTGTCCGTTGCGCACTGAGCAAAATTACCGTACCCTTATCGTTATTAAAAGCTGGCAGGCTTGCCATCGATACAAACTGATCTGGAAAATTCACCTGATATTGCGCTTTAACGGCATTTGGATTAGTAGTGAGTACCCAATAGCTCTTGGCAGGCATGAGAAATGAAGCGTTGCTTACGTTCCTAATGCTGGCAGGCTTGCCATTTGCATCGATATTAGCCAATTGAAGGTTCTTCAAATCCAAAAGCTGATTGCTGGCATTATAAATCTCTACAAAATCGACTCCCCCGCTTTTGGGATTAGCCAAAACCTCGCTGATTAAAATATCGCCCCTTTGCAGATCATAGGGCTTTACGTAAATAAAATTGGCCTTATGTTAGCCGCAATTATATTTCCCTTGAGGTCTTTTACATTGACAACTGTTAAAACATAGTTCCCTGTTGGCAATGCCTGATTGTAGGTTAATTGATAGACATTGGACAAAGCTGTAGCCTTAACCGCCGTCGGAACTCCAACATTAGCAATCGAATAATTATTGATCTCCAAGGCCGAACTTGCATTTAAGCGTTCAGAAAAAACCGCTTCTACAGTCTGATCATCAATGGCTTTGGCACTGAGCAAGGCTGGTGGCGTGGTATCGGGCACTAGTTCGCTGATGCTGAAATCGTCGAAAATGAAACCTTCAGATCTTGTGGCGGTATATCTGCATGAAACTCCAAACCAATCTGTACTGATGAAAGTATGATCCGTAACGCTGCCTTCTAAGCTATAATTCGTTCCACCGGTAATATCCGTAAATAACTCCCAATGCCCTTCATCAGTTCGGGTTATTTTTATTCTGGCCATAAGCTTATTTACATCGCTCCGCGTTTTGGCAGGGCCATCTATAATTTTGCTTACCGTGGTTCCGGTTTGTCTGTACAAATCGTAGCTGTCTGCATTGCCGTTTTCGCCAATCTGTAGAAAGTAGCCGTTTAAAGGGCGACTGAAGTCTTGCTGATCAGCTACTAAATAAATTTTTGCCTGGTTGGCCACCGAAGGATCAAAGTTCAGTTGCACAAAGAATTCCCACTTGACGTTCGCCCCCAGCAAATTAGGCACAGATAGCATAACCGTTTGTGCACTAGCACTTAAGGAAGTTTGCAATTGCTTTTCGGCATTCACCTTAAAAGCTGTAGAGCTGCCGTTCCATGTGGGATTGGCGCTAAAGTTTCCGTCAGAAAAATCGTCGAGAACCTGGCCGAATGCAAGTTTAGCACTCAGCATCATAAAAAAGAGCAAAGTTTTTCTCATATTTGGTAGATATTAGAAATCAATTAAATATAATTAAAAAAAATGAAAGTTGCAGTAGTAGGTGCCACAGGATTAGTGGGCACTGTTATGTTAAAAGTATTGGAGGAAAGAAACTTCCCGTTAACCGAATTAATCCCAGTTGCTTCAGAGAAGAGCGTTGGTAAGTTAATTACGTTTAAGGGTAAGCAGTATCCAATCGTTAGCATGGATACTGCAATTGGCATGCGCCCGGCTATCGCTTTGTTCTCAGCAGGTGGAAGCACTTCGCTAGAGCATGCGCCACGTTTTAAAGAGGCGGGCACAACCGTAATTGATAACTCATCAGCTTGGCGCATGGATCCAGCCATCAGATTGGTGGTTCCAGAAGTAAATGCCAACATTTTGTCTATCGACGACAAAATCATTGCCAACCCTAATTGTTCGACCATCCAAATGGTAGTGGCCTTAAAACCATTGCATGATAAATATAAAATCAAAAGAGTAGTGGTATCAACCTATCAGTCGGTTACAGGAACCGGTGTTAAAGCGGTTGACCAGATGATGAACGAGCGAAAAGGTATCCACGATGGCCCTATGGCTTATGCCTATCAAATCGATTTAAATGTGATCCCTCAAATTGATGTATTTACCGAAAACGGCTATACCAAAGAGGAAATGAAAATGATTAACGAAACCCGTAAAATTATGGGCGACGATAACATTCGTTTAACAGCGACTACCGTGCGTATTCCGGTAATGGGCGGGCACTCTGAGTCGGTAAACATCGAATTCGAAAATGAGTTCGACGTAGCCGAAGTGGTTGCGCTATTGGAAAAAACAGAAGGCATCATCGTTGTTGATGATATTGCCAACCTTAAATATCCAATGCCAAAAGATGCACATGAAAAAGACGAAGTATTTGTAGGCCGTATCCGCAGAGACGAATCAATGCCAAATACCCTAAACATGTGGATCGTTGCCGATAACTTGCGCAAAGGCGCCGCTACCAATGCGGTACAGATTGCCGAGTACCTGGTAAAAAAAGAACTGATCTAATTTTTTAAGTTGAAATAGAAAAAGTGATGTTCAGGCATCACTTTTTTTGTTTCGCCACGTTTTGTAATCACGATCAAGCCCAGCCTTGTATGAAAATTTTAAAATCACTTGCCTTTTTATTGCTGCTCTGCACGCAAACCATTTTCGCCCAAAACACAGCCACAAAGCTAGAACAGGCCTATGCCAATTTGGTGAACGATGAGCAGGCCAAATATGCCATTACCTCGCTCTGCGTATTGGATGCCCAAACCGGAAAGGTAATTTTTGCCAAGAACGAAAACATTGGATTGGCTACGGCTTCTACCCTTAAAACCATTACTTCGGCAACGGCATTTAGCGTGCTAGGTAAAGACTTCAAGTTTCAGACTACTTTGGCTTATACAGGAAAAATCACTACCGATGGCACTTTACAAGGCGATTTGATCATCATCGGCAGTGGCGACCCGACCTTGGGCTCATGGCGCTATGAACAGAGCAAAGAAAATGTAGTACTTAACCAATGGGTAACCGCCATCAGAAATGCAGGCATCAAGAAAATAGAAGGTTCGGTAATTGGCGACGACAGTTTATTCGGCACCCAATCGATGCCCGAAGGCTGGATTTGGCAAGATATGGGCAATTACTACGGTGCCGGCACATCGGCATTGGCTTGGCGCGAAAATCAATTCGATATCCATTTGAAACCAGGTTTTGGCACTGGCAGCGAAGTTAAAGTACTGGAAATGGTACCCACGATGCCTTATATAAAAGTTATTAACGAATTAAAAACGGGTTCGAACGGCTCGGGCGATAATGCCTATGCTTTTTTGCCACCTTACAGCTATACTGCTTATTTGCGCGGAACCTGGGGCCAAGGCATCAGCAAAGCTGGAATTTCTTTGGCTTTGCCCGACCCTGCCTTTGATGCAGCATTTCGTTTGCAGGATACTTTGGCAAGGCTAAATATTAGCAGTTCAAAAGAGGCAAGTACCGCACGTAGGCTTGGCTTGGAAGGAAAAACCATTGCACCTATCACCCAAAAACTGGCGACCATTAGTTCTCCGGAACTGAGCGAAATTGTGTACTGGTTCAATAAAAAGAGCATTAACTTGTATGGCGAACAACTGTTAAAAACCATCGCCTGGAAACTGGGCAAAACGCCCACCACCAGAAACGGAGCGGCTTCGGTGATCAGCTTTTGGGCAGCCAAAGGCATTGATCGAAACGCCTTGAATATTTTGGATGGCAGCGGACTCTCTCCCGGCACCAGGGTTACCACCGCGGCCATGGCCAGCGTCCTATTTCAGGCTCAAAAAGAAGATTGGTTTAATGCCTACTACAATTCATTGCCCGAATACAATGGCATGAAGATTAAAAGTGGCACCATTAACGACGTTTCGGCTTATGCGGGTTACTATACGGACAAGAATGGCAATAAATACATTGCCGTGATCAACATCAATAACTACAATGGTTCGGGCATTAGCAAGAAGCTGTTTAAAGTGCTGGATGCGCTTAAATAAGTCTGAAGTCAGTAGTCAATAGTCCATAGTCGATGGTTTAGTGTGAATCATCATTGCACAAAAGACTTCGTCATTGCGAGACCGATATTTCATCGGGAAAAGCAATCTCTTTCGATAGTTTTTTACACCATGCGTCATCCCAGATTTGATCCGGGATCTACCTCGAGAGAGATCCTGATTCGTTCAGCATTTTATTGTTTGTAAAGCCAACACGGTATTTCATTTGACTGTTAGTCCCGCTTTTTGCTAAAGCTTTTCGCTTCGCTCAAAACTATCGCTGTCAATCGGGTTTAGCAACAAACGGTTCTTGCTGCTAGGTTTGGTTGCACTGGCCAAGGTAAAATAGTCCGACTTTACGCTCTATCTTTTTTGCCAATCAAGGCAAAAAAGATAGAGCGTAAAGTCGGACTTCCTTAAGCCTCTTGCAGAAAACTTGCGCTCCAAAACATGATTAGCTAGAGTTTCAGCAATTCAACAATAAGCTTATGAACCAATAGTTCAAATATTTCTTATCTTGAAAATCCATAACAAAAACAACGCTTTTATATGCAGTTCGAACTTCGACCCTTTCAGCTTAGCGATTTGCCCAGTTTGGTAAAATATGCCAACAATTACAACATCGCCAAAAACCTGAGCAATAAATTTCCTTTTCCCTATACACAAGATGATGGTGTAGCTTTTATCAACCTAGCCTTATCAGCCACGCCCCAAGAGATTTTTGCCATTGTGGTTAACGGTGAGGTTGCGGGCTCTATCGGAGTACATCCACAACAGGATTTCTACTGCAAAAATGCCGAAATGGGTTATTGGATTGCCGAAGACTATTGGGGCAAGGGCATTGTTCCGGAAGCTGTAAAACTAATGTTGAGCTATGGCTTTAAAACCTTTGACATTACCCGCATATTTGCGCGTACTTTCGACACCAACATGAAATCGCAACGCGTATTGGAAAAAGCAGGCTTTAAATTGGAAGCAGAGCTGGCAGGTACTTTTTACAAAAACGGAACTGTTTACGACGAACTGATCTATGCCGTGAGAAAACCTTCGGGCTTGTAAGCATTGTGCTACTTTGGCTGTAACTATCCAAGCGAGCTGGTGTCTTAAATGCAAATTCCTTAACAATGGCTAATCCCTTCAAAAACGGTATACTTATTTTTCTAATTACTTTGTTAACAGTTGCCCAAGCAGCTGCCCAAAAAAGCAAAGCCGCACAAATTGAAGATTACCTCAGTAAAGCGCATCAGTCTGGCCTATTTAATGGCAATGTATTAATTGCAGACCAGAACAAGGTGGTTTTAAAAAAGGCCATTGGTTATGCCGATGCTTCAAAGCAAACACAGCTTACCACAGTCTATCGTTTCCATATTGGCTCTATAGCTAAAGAATTTGATGCGGTGGGTATCATGATGCTTCAAGAACAAGGCAAGTTGAACCTGACTGATAAAGTATCGAAGTTTTTTCCAGACCTACCATCTTGGGCACAAAAAGTCAGCATCAAAAACCTATTGCAATATACCAGCGGCTTACCCGATATTAAATGGAGCACCGTACATAGCGATGCCGATAACTGGAAAGACCTACAGGCACTGCAACAACTAGATTTCGAGCCGAGGAGCACTTACGCCTATAACAACAACAATACGTACATGCGCAGACGGGTGATTGAAAAAGTATCGGGTTTAAGCTTCAATGATTTCGTAGTACAAAAAATATTTAAAAAGGCGAACATTAAAAACGGCCTCATAGATCCAAACGATCAAGTTCCCTTAATGGCAAAATCATTTAACAATGCCTTTAAACAAGATGGCTTAGAAGTACCTATTTCTGGCTGGGCTTGCCTAAATTTGGATGATTTTTATACCTGGATGCAAGCCATCAATAACTTCAGCATCATCAATCCTGCTTCAACACGCGAAATCATTACCCCTTTTGGCGAAAACCAACAAGCAGGCTTGGGTGGCGGAATTATGAAAGACAATCGTGTAATTACCCACGTACACGATGGAACCGCAATGAATTATCAGGCCTTAGCCCTAACAGATACCAACAAAGGAAGGACGATTATCTTGTTAAGCAATCATAAACAAGGCAATAACTATGAAATTGCCGAAGCAATAGCAGCAATTTTAGACAACAAGCCTTACGTCCCTCTACAAAAGGGCAACTAAAAAATACCCGCTTTTCTAGTGTGAATGTTTTTAGGTAGATTAGTTATCACATGTAACTCTTAAACCTTAAAGAACAAACAGCTATGGATAAGAATCCATCCCTCATTCTCAAAGCCGGCCTATTGGTAGGCACATTGGATATTTTGGCAGCTCTTATTAATTTCTATATCCAAACAGGAAGAAATGTAGGCATTGCCCTTAAATACATTGCCAGCGCAGTATTTGGCAAAGAAGCCATGGGCGGAGGCAACGACATGATCGTTTATGGGCTGCTGTTGCATTATCTCATTGCTTTTGCCTTTACCATGTTATTTGCGATCATCCATCCTAAATTGTGGCAATGGTTTAAAAGTACGCCTCTTATTGCCCTTTTATATGGCATTTTTGTTTGGGCGGTGATGAATCTTCTTGTCGTGCCCAATTCTAAAGCGCCCCAGGGCCCGTTCTCCTGGTCATCGGCATTGCTCAACTGTTCAATCCTGATTGTTTGCATTGGCTTGCCCCTAGCCTATCTTTTTCGCAAAAACCATGTAGCTAATTCCCTTAAAAATTAATAAATTGCGATTTCATTCCATTCATTTTTAATCTTTTCATGAAACGAAGCCTATCTTTTATTCTGTTCCTATTTTTTAGCTTTCAAGTTTTTGCCCAGGCCGTTGACAATGGTGGTTCAGCCACAAGCAGTACCGACAATAGCGTTCCTAACGAGACCGAATCTATTGCCAATAGCGAAATTGCCATTATTCCAGAACCGGTAAGTATTATTAAGCAGGCCGGCCATTTTGTATTGCCAGCAAACATTGTTATACAAGTACACAAATCGCCTGAGCTGAAACAAACCGTGGCTTTTTTGCAAGAACGTTTGTCTACTCCTACTGGCTATTATGTAAGCACCGTGAGCACGGCTACCGCAGCCGCAACCATTAAGCTGATCATTAACGAAACCAACGAAGCTACCTTAGGGATTGAAGGCTACCGCTTAACCGTAGGCCAAAAACAGATCACCATCAGGGCCAATAAACCTGCAGGGCTGTTTTATGGCGTACAAACCCTATTGCAATTGTTGCCAAAAGAAATCGAGAGCAAAGAAGAAGTGAAAGGCGTAAAATGGACCATGCCTTGTGCAGAGATTACCGATTATCCGCGTTTAGGCTGGAGGGGATTAATGTTTGATGTTGCCCGTCATTTCTTTACCAAACAAGAGGTAAAGCAGTATATAGATGCCATGGTGCGTTACAAATACAATGTGTTACACTTGCACCTTACGGATGATGAGGGCTGGAGAATTGAAATTAAAGGCCTACCCAAATTAACCGAAGTGGGTGCCTGGAATGTGAAACGTGTAGGTTCTTTTGGCGATTTTATTCCGCCAACGGCAGATGAGCCACGCAATTATGGTGGTTTTTATACCCAAGACGACATTAAGGAATTGGTAGCCTATGCCCAAGAACGTTTTGTGAATATTTTGCCAGAGATCGATGTACCTGGACATAGCTTAGCCGCCATTGCTTCTTACCCAGATTTATCGTGCACGCCAGAGGCCGTAAATTATAAAGTACGCAGCGGCGAGAAAATCATGGACTGGAGCCGTGGTGCACCACCAATTGCAATGGTAGACAATACCCTTTGCCCAGCTAACGAGAAAGTTTATGTTTTCTTGGATACCGTAATTACCCAAATTGCCAAGTTGTTTCCATTCGAGTATATCCACATGGGTGGCGATGAAGCTCCACATAACTACTGGGAAAAGAACGACCAGATTAAAGAGCTGATGAAACGCGAAGGCTTGAAAACAATCCCAGAGGTACAGGGCTATTTCGAGCGCAGGCTTGAAAAGATTGTCCAATCGAAAGGCAAAAAATTTATGGCTTGGGATGAAGTTCTAGAAGGTGGCGTTTCTCCAAGTGCGGCTGTAATGAGCTGGAGAAATATGAAATACGGCACCGAAGCGGCTAAAGCCGGTCATGAGGTAGTAATGAGCCCAACCCAATATGCCTATATCGATTACATGCAGGCCGATGCCATTACAGAGCCTCGAGTTTACGCTTCGCTGCGCTTAAGCAAATCCTACGAATTTGACCCTGTTCCAGAAGGCGTAAACCCTATCTACATTAAAGGCGGACAAGCTAATTTATGGACCGAACAAGTGTTCAACATCCGTCAGGCCGAATACATGACTTGGCCACGTGGTTTTGCCATTGCCGAATCGGTATGGTCGCCAAAGGAGAAAAAAAACTGGCCTAATTTCTTTGCCCGCACCGAACAGCATTTTAAACGTTTAGATGTAGCCGAAACCAAGTATGCACCGAGCGTTTACGATCCGATATTTGCCGTAAGAAGAAGTGCCGACCGCAACCTGTTGGTAACTTTAAGCACCGAGGTAGAAGGTTTGGACATGTATTACAGTTTCGACAATTCATTCCCTGATCGTTTTTATCCAAAATATACTGCACCGTTGGTACCTCCTGTTGATGCCAAGATGTTGAAAGTAATTACTTACAGGGGCAAAACTCCGGTTGGCCGTATGATGAACATGCCAATTGAAGAACTGGAAAAAAGAGCGGGAAAAAGATAACTCGAACTAATCATCAATGCTATGATGACTTATAAATTCAAATTCTTACTTGCCTTATTGATCCCATTGGGCATAACTTCCTTACATGCGCAAAATACTCAGGTAAAGCTGATTAAAAATGCAAAGGCAAAAAAGATAGACGTATTTATAGGTAATCAACTTTTTACTAGCTTTTTATATCCCGATAGCATAGAAAAACCTGTGCTGTATCCGGTTTATACCAGCAATAAAACCGAGGTGACGCGTGGTTTCCCACTTCATCCAAAGTCTGGAGATCCCACAGATCATCCTCATCATATTGGGATTTGGTTTAACTTCGAAAATGTAAATGGCCTCGATTTTTGGAACAACTCCTATGCCATTCCCAAAGAAAAGAAGAGCCAATATGGCTGGATAAAAACCGACCGCATAGTTGAAGCCTCAAGCGGACCGAAAGGCACATTAAGATACCATGCCAATTGGACCAACCAAAAAGAAGAGGTTTTGATCGAAGAAAATACCCGCCTAACGTTTAGCGGGTCGGGCAACAACCGCATTATTGATCGTTTTACTATCTTAAAGGCCAATACCGACATTACCTTTACAGACGCTAAAGACGGCTTTTTAGGCATGCGATTAGCCCATGAACTACAGATACCGAGCAAGGAGGACCAGAAGTATATTGACGACAAAGGCAATGTAACTTTGGTAAAAGGGGGCATGGATAAAGTAGCCAATGGCAATTATTTAACCAGCGAGGGCAAAACTGGGGATCAAGCCTGGGGTACGCGCGCATCTTGGTGCAAAGTATATGGAAAAATGGGCACCGACTCGGTAAGCATTACCATTATCGACCATCCAAAAAATATAAATTATCCTACCTACTGGCACGCCAGAGGCTATGGTTTATTTGCAGCCAATCCACTTGGCGAAAAAATCTTTTCTAACGGCAAGAGCTCAACAAACCTGCAATTAAAAAAAGGCGAAACAATCACGTTCAGGTATCGCATGGTCCTAAATGCCGGCACTACTTCTATCAATCCTCAACAAATCGAGGTACTTGCTGCAGATTTTGCCCGATTATACTAAAATCAAACTGGGTTTCACTTTTACAAATTAGGAATATATTTTAAATCAGCCTGTTAAGCCGTTTGTTATATCAAATATTTTGTTTAATTTAACATAAGCTTTAAAAGGAGGTTTATTATGAACGTTATCCAAAAAGTTGAGCATTGGGGCGATGCCCATCACGCAAAATGGCTAGATGTAGTCCGCATCGTTTTAGGTCTCATCATCTTTAGCAAAGGTATAGCACTGATCAGTGATACCGGCCAGCAACAAGAACTCTTATTAAAAAACAATGTATTCGGATTTTCAGAAATGATGTCGAGCGTTGCCATTCACCTAGTGGCCTTTGCACATTTGGTGGGTGGAATTCTGATTACCATTGGTTTGGTTACACGTTTCGCCGTAGTGATCCAAATCCCGATTTTAATCTGTGCGATCCTATTTGTAAATATTTCAAATGGTTTCTCGGCACTTAATTCAGAGCTTTGGCTATCGCTAATTGTGCTTTGCCTCTTGGTGCTATTTTGGGTAATTGGTTCCGGCCCTTTCTCTGTCGACCAGCAAATCCGAAAGAAAAAATCTTAATATAGCCTTCTTATTTTACTGGCTGATCTACTTCTTTAATTGGGTCCTGTATTCTGATGGCCTCATGCCTTTGATTTCTTTAAAGAACTTATTAAAGTTAGTAAGGTTATTGTAGCCACTTGAAAAACAAACGTCTGCAATAGAAAGATCTGCGTTCTGCAGCAGTTTACAGGCATGCCCTATTCTGATCTCGTTAATAAACTGCGTTAGCGATTTTTGCGACCGACCCTTAAAAAACCTGCAAAAGGAATTGGTAGTCATATTGCAAAGGTCTGCCACTTCCTTTAAATGGATATCCCGCTGGAAGTTTTGCATCAAAAACTGGTATACCTTGTTGATCCTATTGTTGTCCTTCTCATCGTACTGGTTTTTAAACGTAACGCTGGCCAAATACTGGTAATCGTTAGATTTTGATAAGATTTCGATGATCTTAAGGATAGATATAATCCGCTCAAAACCACTTTGGGCTGGTATTTCCATTAAAAGAGACTTCACCTTTTGATTGGTTTGTCCATTAAACATCAATCCTCTGCAAGACCTTTCTATCAGATCCTGTGTTTGGGCCAAGGTATTTTGGTCATCGGTTAGCCCCATCAAAAAATCATGGGGGAAATAAATTACGGTAGACTTCACGTTATTATTTTCCTGATCGAGATAGCTCCTGTCGTTTTGCCAAATATGTGGCAGGTTCGGCCCCATGAGCACCAGGTCATTGTCTTCAAAATTGCCGACATGGTCGCCTACTATGCGTTTACCAGAGCTTTTCTCAATCCACACCAATTCGCACAAATCGTGAAAATGAAAAGAAGAGATCAAACTATGGGTATCGAGTTGTTTGATCCTTATGTTTTTATGGCCAGCCAGGTCCACTTTAATCAGTTCAGGCCTCATCGTTAATTGACATTATTTTAACATAAACAAAACTAAATTAATCATTTTCTCAATAAATAGCTATAAAGAGGTAAAATAGTTTAAGGTTTTACAAATTTAGTTTTACAAACAAGCTTCCTTTCCACATTAAATTTACAACACCCAACAAATAGGTCAAGTATCCCCTTCTGTTTGTGGGCACAGATATAAGCCGAAAACTTAGCCGCATCAAACGGTAAAACCATTTAGTGCAAGCCTCTAAAACCAAAAAACCTAAACCACTCAGTACCATTTATTTATATACTGAGCTATAAAACATTTCCAAGGGCGGTCAACCTGAGGGAATTTAATATGTGTATTTAACCAAATAAACCATCTATGAAAAAAACACTTTTACTATTTATCATTTCGCTGTTCTCCTTATTTGCTTTGGCCCAAAACAAAAAGCAAATCAAGGGAACCGTAAAAAGCAGTGAAAAAAAACTGCTTGAGGGCGTAAACATTGGAGTTATTGGCCAAAACATAGGAACCACGACGGATGTTTCTGGTAATTTCTCCCTCGAAGTGCCTAATCCCTCCAGTGCAAAACTTAGGATAAGCTTTGTAGGCTTTAAAACTTTGGAAGTTGCTGTGGGCGACTCGACTTTCCTCAACATCGTGCTAAATGAAGACGACAAAACTGCGCTGAATGAGGTTGTTGTAGTAGGATTTGGTACAACAAGTATCAGGAAGAATACTACTTCTGTAAGCACTTTAAACACCGAAGCCATTAAAAACGTTCCTGTTGGGGATATGGGATCGGCTTTGCAAGGCAGGCTTCCTGGCGTGATCGTGCAACAAGGTTCTGCAGAACCTGGACAAAATGGGGCCAGTATTTCTATTCGTGGCAATGGAGAGCCATTGTACATTATCGATGGTTTCGTTTCTAACCGTCAGCGGTTTTTAACCTTAAACAAAACCGACATCAAATCGCTAACCATTTTGAAAGATGCCGCCTCTACGGCAGTTTATGGAATGAACGCCGGTAATGGCGTAGTGGTGATTACCACCAAACAGGGAGAGGCGGGGCAATTAAGTGTAGAGTACCAAGGCAATTATGCCTTCAATACTCCTTCATACGTTCCGCAGCGTATGAATGCATTTGAGTATGCAACTGCATTAAACAACCTTTATCAGGCTTTAGGGCAAGGCGTTAATGCTTTTAAAACCCCAACGGAAATGGATCAGATCAATCAAAATCTGTCCAGCTATACCAATTGGGAAAAGACATTGTTGCGCAATTATGCCCCTCAGAAAGAGCATACCGTTTCGATAAACGGCGGTACCGAACGCTTAAAGTTTTTTGGCAGCTTGAACACCCTGGGACAGGAAGGAATTATGAAGTTTAATTCCCTAGATTACAACAGGTATAACTACCGCTCTAATGTGAGCAGTTATTTTGATAAGATAGGCTTAACGGTAGAATTGAACGTCAATGGTACTATATTGGACGAAAAATATCCTCCTGCCAGTGCCTATACAATCTATTCGCGTTTAAGAGACCGTAATCCTTTCGAAAAACCATTTACCTCTAGCGGGAACATTTCTAATCAGTTCGATAATCCGGTTCTTCAGCTGATGAGCCCAGGCTATATTAAACTCAGAACGGTTTATAACCAATTGGCGGGTGCATTAAATTGGAAAGTGCCTGGAGTAGAGGGCTTAACTTTTGGGTTTAACGGAAACTATAATGTAAACACCCAAGACCGCGTAGACTGGATACAGACGGCTACTTATTACGATGAGCAGGGCAATGCCACTAAAGAAGATCCGGCGAATATTGGGATCAGCCGTTCGTCGTTCATGACAAGCCAATATGACTTTAACTTTAGGGCAGATTATAAAAAGACCCTTTTCGAAAAACATAACATAGAGGCTACTTTGGTCCATACCAGACAGCATTTTTACAACAACACGCTAACTGCAGGTTCAAGAGGCTTCAATACTACAGAAATCCATCAGATTCAAAAGGGAGATGCGACATTGATCACGGCTTCGAACACGGAGGGCGAGCAGGCTTGGATGGGTTATGTGGGTCGTTTCCACTATGATTATAACCGTAAATACATGCTTGAGTTTGCCGGCCGCTATGATGGCTCAGACAATTTTCCCGATGGCAAAAGATGGGGCTTCTTCCCTTCTGTATCGGCAGGATGGGCCGTTTCTGAAGAGAAATTTTTCGAAGGCATCAAAGACAAAAAAGTATTCAATTACCTTAAAATCAGGGCTTCGTATGGACAAATCGGCGTAAACAACATCGACCACTGGTTATATGCCTATCTGCCAACTTACAACTATAACTCTAATGCTTATGTAGTAGATGGCAAGTTGCAAAACAGCGTAACCCCAGGCCCAACCCCAAGCGTAAACATTACCTGGTTCGACCGTACCAAATACGATGCCGGTATTGATTTCTTCCTATTCAACAATAAGCTAGAAGGCTCTTTTGATTACTTTTTCGAAACCACTAAAGGATTTTTATCTGCTGATAAATTCCGTTATACCGATCCTATCGGCTATGAGCTTCCACTTATTGTATCAAAAGCCGAAGACAGAATAGAAGGCTTAGATGGCTCGCTAAAATACAATACGAAGATTGGAAGAGTGAATTTTAATGCAGGCTTCAACTTTACTTATTACAGGTCGATTGCCTTTAGAACAAATGAGGATAGCGTTACATTGGCAAACCCTCGCTTGCGTGCCCAAGGCAACGAGAAATTTTATGTAGGTACGGGTTATATCGGTGCTAAATTTTATACCAATCCGCAAGATATCTTGAACAATCCAAAACGTGTTACTTCTCGAGATCTTAGACCTGGTGATTTGCAATACCAAGATGTAAATGGAGATGGAAAGATAGATGGTCAGGATCAGGCGAGATTTGGGCACAATACTTCTCCAACTTTTGTATTTGGCATTGACATTGGCGCCAGCTATAAGGGAGCAGCTATTGCCGCAACCATACAAGGCACTGGCGCTAGGCAAACCTACATGAGCAATGTAGCCATGGGTTCGGAAGGGGAAAGAAGGTTGGATTTTGCTTTCCAAAACGATAACTGGTCGCCAAGCAACCCTAACGCCACGATGCCAAGACCAGGCAACGCTTCCTTAAACGACAATAACAATTATGCTTCGTCTGATTTTTGGGCACGCAAATCGAATTACATCCGACTAAAATCTGTAACCCTATCCTACGACTTTAAGTATGCGATACTCGACAAACAAAACTGGCTGCGCAACCTTACCGTGTTTGTAGCAGGCGTTAACCTGTTTGCCGTTGGTCCATCTGTAAAATATGGCGATCCTGAGGCCAACAACTTCGATGGCTATTCTTATCCAATGATGAGAACATATTCTGCAGGCTTTCAATTAGGTTTTTAAATATTAGATAAAAATGAAAAAATATAAATTAATTTGGATTTTGGGCTTGATAGCCTTCGGTCTTTCTTCTTGTAAAAAGTTTCTAGATACCAAGCCATACGACAAAATAACTGGCGAGCAAACCTGGAGCAGCGAAAACCTAACAACCGCATTTATTTACCAGATCTATGCAGATGTATTAGCCGATGGCTCATGGTTGGCGGCCTATGCCCACAATAATTCTGCCCGTGCAGAAAGCGTAACCAAAAATGCCATGGCAGGCACCTTGAACGGCCCTTATTGGTCAAAAGATCGCGCAGAACTAATGACCAAAAACGACAATTATGGCTGGTTAAATTATGGTTTGCTTTGGAGAATACATACGGCGATCAAAAATATCCAAGCAAGCGCCACATTTTCAGAAGCCTATAAAAAACGTTCATTGGGAGAGCTCTATTTTTTAAGGGCTGCACATTATTTTATCTATGCGAAGCAATTTGGCGGCTTACAAATTATTGACCGCGAGCTTGATCCAAATGAAAATTTACAGATCCCTAGAAAATCAATAAAAGAGACTTACGATTTTATCCTGGCCGATTTGGATAAAGCAGTGGCGGCGCTTCCGGCAACGGCCGAAAGAGGCAGAGCATCTTCTAATGCAGCGAATGCGCTTATCATGCGGGTAGCTTTACAGGCCGCGGCCTATGTTGATGGTGGTACAGCAGGCAGCACCTATTATGATAAAACAATCGCATCTGGCACTGCCCTTGGCTTGAATGCTGCCGGATCGCAGCTCAGTCCTTATGCAGATATGTTTAGAAAATATGAAACTGCAATCGCAACCAAAGAGAACATCTTAACCAGAGAGCGTTCTAAAACCAATACTTCGCTTTACGATATCCCAATGCAATACCAAGGCTTATGGGCCAACGGCAAGTTCTCTGATTATGCAAAGCAGAATTTCCCAATCAATGTAACCATGAACTTTTGGGGAATGGACGGTGGCGCCTGGCCAACTCAAGACTTAGTAGATGATTACCTGGTTAAAGATGTAGATGGCAGCATTAAATTTTGGCAAAACGCATCCTATGTAACCACAGGCGCTGATGTAGATGAAAAAATGTATTTCAGCACGACCAAGAAGAGAGATCTTAGATTCTATGCCTCCATTTTATACGATGGTTGCATGTATTTTAACAATCAGGCCCGCGTGTTTTTTAGGAGAGACGGTAATGTGAGCAATGCAAACAGTAAAATTAATGAGGGATCATTTGCCGAATACGGCTACAACGCCGGCAATACCGAAAACTATAATTCTTCTACTGGTTATGCCATGCTTAAATATAATTACGACCATGTAATCAGCTTACCAAATCCTTCAGACCAAAAACTGGATTACTCTTTTTCTGTATTGCGCTATGGAGAAGCTTATTTGAACATGGCTGAAGCTTATTTAATGAAAGGAGATTATGAAAATGCAAAAAGATACATGATCCCAACCATGGTTAAACATGCCGGTTTTGACGAAAGCCAAGTCATCAGCTACTTAGCGCCTTTATCTGGAAATGTATGGGGCAACTCTTTATTCGAAGCTTACAAGAGAGAAAGAAACGTAGAAATGGTGTATGAAAACAATGATCGCTACTGGTCTCTCTTACGTTGGGGCATGAGAACTTCAGGTGGCGTTAAAAATGGAGAATTTGCCACAAGTGGCTATGTCATTCCCGATTTACAGGGTACCCTTCGTGGCATACGCATTTCGCGTGATGGCAAAACCTATACCTTTTTTACAGACAACAACGTGGTTGGCGAAGCAAGATTTACGGCCAAACGTTACCTGTTACCTATTAATGAAGCCTTCCGCTTAAGATCTGGCATTAACCAGAACCCAGGTTGGGATTGATTTTACTACTAATTTGAATAGAAATGAAAAACATGATAAAACCACTGCTTAATATCTTTTTATTTGGACTGATCTTCTCGCTCTCGGGCTGTTTAAAGAAAGGATTAGACAAGCTGAATAATTCGAGCCTAAAAGTAATGTCGACGGTTGACTATACTTACAGATTTTTATATACCGATACCATTCAAAAAGGCACGCCCAAACAAGAGATCCAAAAAGATCGCGTTTGCGAAGTATTGTTAAAGAAACAAACGGTAGCCATTAAAGAAAATGGACTGGATGGATTCCAAACCACCTTGTCTTATGATGCCAATTCGGTATTGAAAGCTGGACCAACAGGTTCTGTAACCAAGGCAATGCTCTATGCCCAATTTGATAAACTGATAAAAGTAGACCAATTGAACAAATTATGGGTTTACGTAACCGTTTCAGATGTGGCCACGGTAAGTCCTGTAGGTGACGCACCTAAATTGGGCAGTCCTGGAGATTTTTCGAAGGACCGCATTTACCAGGTAAAAGCATCTGACGGCTCTACCAAGGATTACTTAATCAGAACAATAAAAGGCTTTTAGATTTAGTTTAGTTTAAAAAGGAGAGGCTTGGTCATGAAAATGATCAAGCTTTCTTGTTTATAGGACTGTGCTAAAATCGTTAGAACCAATTTTAGACCCTGATTTATCACCTTTAGCCGCTACAAGAAAGTAGCAATAAACAAAAAGGCCAACTTATTTAGCTGGCCTTCATGTATCAGTTGAATTAATTTTGAACTGGTATAACCTGAGTTCGACTATTAATTTCTATTATTTAATACCCCAATCTATGACCATCCCTCTAAATTGGGAAATTACCACTCAATTTAGCCTATTATAAAACTAGAAGAAGATCAGGTTAAATACTACAGTAATGAGGAGCACGATAACTCCCAAGTACAAAGGATTGGTATACCAATATTTAGATTTGATCTGTTCACGTGGCGTAAGGCTATAAACCAAGCCAACCAAATCCTTTTCTGGCTTTGCATTTGTAAACAAACTCACCGTTATGGTCACCACCGTACAAACGATAAAAGAGATAGAAGCAATCGTAAATGCCTGACCAGTGGCCGAGTAAAAATCAAACAAATGCGAAATCCACGCCCCCTTGCCCTCGGCCATAGAAAGTCCATGAGTAATGGCAGCTGCTACAGTTCCTGACAATAAGCCCCAAAAAGCACCGTGCCCAGTTGTTCGTTTCCAAAACATGCCCAAAAAGAAAGTGGCAAACAACGGTGCGTTTACAAAACTGAAAACCAGCTGCAACAAATCCATAATGCTATTGAATCCTTTTGCTACATAGGCCGTAGCAATCGAAATCAGAATGCCAACAATGGTAGTCGCCTTTCCTACCAAGAAGTAATGCGCATCTGAGGCATTCTTTTTGATATGGGTTTGATAGATATCATAAGTCCAAACGGTATTAAACGCGGTTACATTTCCGGCCATGCCACTCATAAAAGAGGCGATCAACGCCGTTATTCCCAAGCCCAACAGGCCATTTGGATATAGTTTTTGCAACAATAAAGGCAATACCATATTGTAGTCTTTATCGCCACTTGCATTCACCGGAAGGGCAAAACCAGTATACTGATTTTGCAGGGCCAACAAAATGATACCTGGCAAAATAACGATAATCGGCATCAAGATTTTAGGAAAGGCCGCCAGTATTGGCGTGCGCTGGGCCTCATTTAAATTTCTGCTGGCCATGGCGCGCTGTACCACCAAAAAATCGGTGCACCAATAGCCGAAGGCCAAAACAAAACCCAATCCGAAAACCATACTAAAGGCATCAACGCCCATGGGGTTATTCGCGGGGCTATCGAGCCCTTTCCAAACGTGGAGCTTTGCATCTTCTACATGTTGCAAAATGCCTTGCACACCCCCAGCCTTTTCCAGACCGATGTAAACCAGCGGTGCAATGCCGATAATGATCAGAAAAAACTGCAACACTTCGTTGTAAATGGCACTGGTTAATCCACCAGAAAATGTATAGACCAGCACAATGCCCGCCGCTAGCCAGATCGAAAGGTCAAAGTTCCAGCCTAATATAGCTTCCATCAGCATCGCCAATGCGTATAGCGAAACACCCGATGAAAACACCGTCATTGCTGCAAAGGTAAGCGCGTTAAAAGTTCTGGTTTTCTCGTCAAAGCGGAGTTTGAGGTATTCGGGAACGCTTCTGGCCTTGCTTCCATAATAAAACGGCATCATGTAAACACCCAAAAATATCATCGCCAATGCCGCACCCAACCAGTAAAAGTGCAAGGTGTAAAGCCCGTATTTAGCGCCATTTGCGGCCATGCCCAATACTTCTTGTGCACCCAAATTGGCCGAAATAAATGCCAAACAAGTAATCCACAAGGGGATATTATGCCCGCTCAACAAAAAATCCTTGCTGGTTTTGATCTTCTTTTTAAGGATAAGCCCAACGCTCATTACAAAAAGAAAATATATGCCTATAATGACATAATCAATTGCTACTAATTTCATCTGGTTATATATTTTTTTCAACGGTGATGAAGCGATCATGATGTTGTAGCCATTTCCCTTCGGGCTTCAGTAAAATCATGATGGTTTCATCTGGTTATATTGGTTAGTTCTTACTTTTCATCTTGTAGGCATGTGTTGCTTGGCCCTTAGCCTCAACTTTGGCCAAAAACAAAGCACCACTGTTTGGATATTTCTTTAAATCTGTTGCTGATAGCCCAGCCTTCGCAGTGGTAATAAACAGCTGATCCATATCCTTGCCTCCAAATGTACAAGCACTTACAAATGGCGCATCTACAAGCACCGTCCCTATCAATTCACCGGTTAAGGGATTATATCTGTTTACGCAACCACCATTCCAAATGGCTACCCACAACATACCTTCGGTATCTATGCACATGCCATCGGCGCACTTATCTTCTTCATCTATCGTTACCACTATCCGTTCGTTGGCGATTGTACCGTTGGTCAAATCAAAATCATAAGCCCTGATGTTGTAGGCAAAAGAATCGATATAATATAATGTGCGATTATCCGGCGACCAGCAGATTCCATTGGATACGCTTGTATCGGCAATTTTCTTCTCAAGATGGTCTGTAAAGCAATATAGATTGCCCTCGTTTAATTTGGCTTCTTGATGCATGGTACCGATCCATAACCTTCCCTCGGCATCGCAGGCACCATCATTGCACCTGTTTGCTGGTTGGGAAGCTTCTATTTTAATAAGTGATCGAAAAATCCCTGTTTCAAAGTCTAATTCGGCAATTTCTCCCTGTAGGGCAATAATTAAACTTCCGGTACTGCTTGGCACCACCATTCCAGGCATCTTTTGTAATCGCCTCAGTTCTAATTTGGCATCGATGGGATCGATGGTACCTAATACTTTCCCTTTGATGTCTACAAAAAGAAATTTTTGCCAATCCTGGTGCCATCGAGGGCTCTCGCCGAGCAATAGGCTGGTTTTAGACAGTACTTCTGCTTTCCAGGTCTTCATTTAATTATCCTGCATTAATGCGCTTCTTCCGCCGTCGATCAGGTAAGTAACCCCAGAAGCAAAACCGGCATATTCGCTTGCCAAAAACACGCACCACGCGCCTATTTCTTCAACCGTACCTATTTTCTTTACAGGATGCAAGTTAATGGTACGCTGTTTTTCTTGGGTTGGATCTTCGAATGAGTTAAACCATTGCTGGTTTCCCGGGGTATCTATAAAGCCAGGCGCTATGCCTACTGTTCTGATTTGTGGTCCCCATTCTATAGCCAAGCTCCTTACCAAACCGGTTAATGCAGTTTTGGCCACATTGTATGGAAAACAGCCTGGAATGCTTGCATAAGCATGATTAGAGCTCATCAGAATAATTACGCCATTTTTTTTTTCGAGGTAGGGCTTGCAGCTTTTGGCCAATCGCCAATGCGATCGCAGATTAAGGTCCATGTTAAGTTCCCAATCGGTTTCAGAACTCTGCTCGGCTCCTGTAAAGACGTTTTTTCCGGCATTTGACACCAAAATGTCCAATTGGCCACCATACACGTTTGCTATATGTGTCGCCAACGCTTCAATATCCTGTGCCACTAGCATATCGGCCTTTACATAGCTCACATTTTCTTTATACGCAGCCAATGCCTTGCTAAATTGTTCGGCTTCGGGGCTGTTGGTGGCATGCTCGGCACAAGCAATAAGCGTACAGCCTGCTTTAGCCAACATGCTTGCTATTCCCAATCCGATGCCCGATGTTGCTCCAGTTACCAGGGCAACTTTGCCTTTTAAATCGATTGCTAATGCCATAACCCTATCAATTAAACATAAAATCCAGCCCTAGGTGCTAAAATGCCTGGGTGTTGCTCCATTTCAGATTCTACCAAATCAACACCAAGTCCGGGGCGGTCGCTCAGCTGCAGGTGCCCATTGCTGATCATTTCGCCTATTGGATGGTCGATTACCGTATCCCGCCAAGGCACATCATTAAACATAAACTCTTGCCTAAAGAAATTTGGAACCGAAGCACAAACATGTGCCGAGGCCAAAGTAGAAAGCGGTCCGTTCGGATTATGTGGTGCCAATAATACATTATAAGCCTCCATCATGGTGGCCATGCGTTTCATTTCAGAAGGGCCTCCACAACGGGTAATATCCGGCATCATGATATCGCAAATGTGTTTTTCGAGCACATCGCGTATCCCGTGGCGGGTATAATGGCGTTCGCCTACACAAATAGACACGTTGGAAGGAATCCTATCGCGCATGGCTTTCAATGTATTGGCATTCTCTGGTCCGGCAGGTTCTTCGTACCAGGTAATATCTAGTTCAGCTAAACGCTGTGCCATTTTTACGGCTACCCTATAGTTGAGCATGGCATGGGTTTCGATCATGATATCGAAGTTCGGTCCAACTGCATCTCTTACTGCCTTGCTTACTTCGAATGCCAAATCCTGCTGTTCGGCAGTTAGCTGCAGGTTCGAAGACAAGTCTTCTCCATATAAATAATTGGTATGGGCAAAAGGATCGAATTTCAGTCCCGTAAATCCTGCTTCTTTTACCTTTATGGCCTGTTGTGCATAATCTTCTACATTGTGGCCACCTCCTGTAAACCAATAATTGGCGTACAGCAAAATGTCTTTTCTAAATGCACCGCCCAACAATTCATAACATGGTGTGCCCAATACTTTACCTTTGAGATCGAGCAGGGCCATATCTATACCACTGATGGCACACATACTGGCTCCAAATGGCCCTATCCAATTGAGGTCGCGGTAGAGCTTGGTCCATATGAAATCTGTTTTCATCGGGTCTAATCCAATGATTCGTTGTCCCACGTGCTTAGCAGCTTCGAACACAATCGGACTTCCTGGCCAATTGGTTGCTTCGCCTACACCGGTATGGCCCGTATCCGTATATATTTTTAATAAAGTCCAGTTATATTTTACGCCCTCAACCAGCCAAACTTTTACATCTGTTATTTTCATCAGTATATATTTGTTTTTTTATGGTTATGAAGCTATCATGAGCATGTTCATCTTTATTGTGAGTGGTATGCTCATGATGGTTTCATTCCTATTAATTTTTACTGCAGTTTAAATGTCACGCTGCCTTTTAATTGTTTTCCTTTTGTTGCGATGCGCCCATCGGTAAACGGTGATCCATAAAAAGGCTCTGAACCGTTATTGCTATAAGCCGCAATGAGCAATTGTATATTTTCGTCTTGGAGCCAGCTGCGCGAAGATTGGCTTCCGTCTCCAAATACATTGATTCCGTTTTTTGTAGCATTGAATAAACCAGCCTGCAAGATACTACGTTTTGTAGACCTGAAATCATTCGATCCCATTTCGTTGGCGTCGTCTTTCCAATCTTTATTTGGCATCTTACCAAACTCTTCCACAGCCGGCAACCATTTGGCATTTAGCTTGGCTTCGCCTATTGCCCTTGCCGGATCTTCGGGTGCATAGGTTGTAAATTCGCCTTTTCGTTTCCAGCTCAATTGGTCAAATTCTTTTGGTAACTGAAACAACAGCCCATACTGATAAGGGTTGGCCGTATTGGCTTGTACTTCATAGTCGACTTTAGTATTACCATTGCTCATAAAAATATACTTCAACTTACCATCGCCATTGGTATATTTCACAGTAGCAGAAACAACAATCGAATCCTGGCTTTTATCTACTTTGATCTCCTGTGCAAAAATGGTGTATAACGGATAGTTTTTAATGGGGTGAATATTGTTCTGATAAGTTTCTCCAGCTACGTTTGGCTTGCCACCGTCTTCACTATTCATAGGCACTACACAAAATACCGGCCCTTGAGCCAATACTTTACGATTGTTGATGCTTGCGCCAGAAATTACCCCGGTTATTTTGTTAATGGTAAATTTGGCCTCGCCCTGCGTAACAAAATAGGCCGATTCATTTTCGGTTATTGCAATCGGAACAGTAGAATTGGTTTGGCTTGCTGATTCTTTTTTCAGCACAATCCGTTCCTCATTGGCTATAAATCCGTGTGGATCTTTGAAAGAAACATAAACTTCCTTGGCATCGGGGTTGATTGGAATTCGCAACTCGCCTTGCTGATGTGGTCCGACGTTAGCGCTGATCGCATTTTTTACACCATCTATTTCATAATTAATAGCTACATCTTTTAGTGAAATAAAATCGTAACGGTTTTCTATTTTTAGCACTAATTGATTGTTCTTGATTTCTGGTTGAGCCCAATTTTTAATCACTACTGGCGCATAGGCTTTTTTCATGCCCCAATATTCGGGTTTAGGTCTGCGCCAGCCGTCTATTGGGCCCCATGGCCCGTAACCTACGATATTGCCATCGGGCATGTGGAAGGTATCGTCTATGCCACTCCAAATTGCACCGCCCAAATTGCCTTTATGGTAGTAGATCGAATCGTACATCTTCACCATTTGCGGTCCATAAGCAGACCTCACGCCTGGATCGGTAAGCAGTTCTCTACGGTTATAGGTGCTCAAATGCGCGTATTCTCCAAACAGAGTAGGTCTTTTCATGGTATCGGTAGCTGCCGGACCATTCATACCTGGATAATGGTAATTTGCAATATCCGCTTTGCTGCCCGCATTGTTAAAACCACCCCAGCATTGATCATGGAAAGAAGTTGGTCGGGTTGGGTCGAAGGCTTTTACCTTGTCTAATACTTTTTGCCAAAGCGGACTCCACATCGATTCATTACCCAATGACCAGATGATTACTGATGGATTGTTTTTGGCAGCCTGCATTTTTTCGAGGTTGGCGGCCAACATATAGGGCAAGAATTTTTCGTCTTTATAGTTCCATAACCTCCAGATTGGCGAAGCCCCATGCTGTATCCAGGTTAATGAGGATTCGTCTTCAACAAATAAGCCGATACGGTCTGCAGCCTCTAAAAATTCTTGCGATGGCGGGTAATGCGAAGTACGGATGTAATTGCAATTTGCCTGTTTAAACAATTCGGCATCTTTTACTTCCAGGTCATCGCTAATGCTCCTGCCCGTAAGCGGGTGCACCGAGTGCCTGTTCACTCCCCTTAGTTTAATCGGCATGCCATTTACCAATAACTGGTTCCCTTTTACAGTAACCTCCCTAAAACCTATTTTTTGTTGATTGGTCTGCACAGCTTTTCCATCAACCAGCAATACAATTTCTAAATTGTAGAGATAAGGCAAATCGGTGTTCCATTTTTGAGGATTTTTAACCAAGAAACTTTGTTCAGGCAGGTTGAACTGGCTGCCGGCTGTAACTTGATGTGTTACTGTTTTTTTGCTCAGCACTACTTTGCCCGTTTTGTCTCTCAAGGTATAGGCCAATTGTACCGAGCTGTTATGTTTGCTTTGGTTATTGATCTTCGTTTTAAGATTTAAATTGGCATCTCTAAACTTCTCATCTAAATTGGTGATCACTGTAAAATCGGAAATATTTACCTCAGGCAATGCAAAAAGCGTAACATTCCTCAACAAACCGCCAACGGTATGTACGGCATATTGCGAGGTACAGGCCAAAATATCGCTAATGGTATTTGCCTGCACTTCTACTTCGATCAGGTTTTCACCAGGTTTAAGAGCCGAAGTAATGTCTGCTTCAAAGGGCACAAAGCTGCCTTCGTGCTCAATCATTTTTTGCTGATTGACTTTCACAAGGGCATGAGAGCTCACCCCATCGAACCTCAATCTGATTCTTTGTCCTTTCCAACTGGCAGGAATCTCTATTTTCTTGCTATAGATAGCAGTTTCTCCGGCATTAACCGTAAAACCTTGCATGGCCCACTCGCCGGGAACTTTAATCGCACTTTTTTGGCCATCTTTTGCAAAACTCCATTCGCCATTAAGCGATAAAGTTGGCTTTTGTACTAGTGGAAGCGTTAAAGGCAGGGGCGATAAACCATTTACCGACAAGGCTTCTTGCTTTGAGGTTTGCGCAACGCTATTTTGAAGCGCCAGACAAAAAATTAAACTCAGCGATAAGAGTAACCCCTTCCTCATTTTTAAATTATTTTGCTTGCCCATCTTATTTATCCTTTAGCTGCAGGTGAATACTATCTTGAATGACATCGCCAACTTTTAACGGTCTGTCCATTTTTTCGGCATGACCCCTAAAAAATCTTTCGGCGCCCATGTTGCTGTAACCTGCCACCAAAGCTTTAATGCCTTGCTCGTCTTTCCATGCCCTGATGTGTTGCTGTCCGTTTGATAAAACATCAAAATTAGAAACTCCATTGCTGAGCTGGGCTTGGTTAATATACATTTTGGTAGACCTGAAATCATTGGTACCCAAATCATTTCGGTCTAGGCTCCAAGGCGTAGTTGGCAAGGCAGATGGACCAGCAGGACCAGAAACTTTATTGGCTGAAGTGAGTTTTGTTCTACCAATAGGCCGGCCAATGTGGTCTGCAGGGTAGTAATTCCAGAGGGCATTTCTGTTCCAATCCAATTCCTGAAAAGTAGTGGGCAAACCAAAAACCAATCCCCATTGACGTGGGTTAACCTCTTTTTTGATCACATATTTATAGTCTATTTTAACAGCGCCATTGGTCGAAAAGCTATAGCTGGTTGTGCCTTCGGCTTCGCTATATAAATCTGTTACGCTCACCGTAAAACTATTTTTGGCTTTATCGAGCTTAATCTCCTTGACGATCCTGTTTTTGCAGACATCGGTAAAAGGATCAAACTGCTGGCTTTCGCCTGTCATTTGGGTACCCCTGCCCTCGCCGGTTAAAGGCAATACCATTAACCTTGCTCCTGTATTCCAAACCGTTGCGCCATTATCGTTTACTTGCTCGATGTCGCCGTTGGCCAAATTAAAATTCACCGCAAAGCTACCCGCTTTGGCAGTCAGGTTATTTCCGTTTTGGGCATACGTCCATGCTTGGCCAGCTGTTTTTTGAGCCGAAGCCATGTCTGTAATTGTAGGGGTTACCGTAAACTGGTAAATATCGATCAAGATACCACGTGGATCATACACTTTTATGGTTAGCTTATCGGAAGGAGCAGGTTTTTTGTTGATGCTTAGGCTAGCTGACGTTTTGCCGTTTCGCTTTAAATCGGCTTGAACATACCCACTTTCGTTAGCCAGGTTCCACTCTATTTTGCATTCGTTCAAATTGCTAAAAAGCAATCTGTTTTCTAGTTCTACGGCAACTTTGCCATTGTTCCAATTACTGGCCAATTTGATCTTTACCGGCGAATAGATTTTCTTCATGTGCCAATATTCTGGTTTTTCCCTACGCCAGCCATCAAGCGGGCCCCAGGTGCCATAGCCAACTGTTTTGCCATTGGGCAAAAAGAAGGTATCGTCAATACCAGCCCAAATGGCACCTCCAAGTACCGCATCAGTTCTGTACATATTTTCCCACATTGCTTCAAAGCCAATTCCCCAGGCATCACGAACGCCAGGATCGGTAACCAGTTCTAATCGGTTATAGGCATTCAAATGTACGTATTCGTCAAAAACAATAGGCCTTTTATAGTTTCTGTAAGTGCTTGGGCCTGTTGGACCCGGATAATGGTGATTGGTAATCTCCAAGTCGCCTTCATCAGCATCTGGTCCGTATTGGCTAAAGTTGCGCGGACGGGTTGGATCAAAGGCTTTGACCAGTTTAGCGGTTTCTTTAAAGTATGCCGCGTACTTTCCAGATTCGTTACCGATAGACCAGATCAGCACAGCTGGATTAGACCTGAAATAATTGACCATATCCAAAGTCTGATCAACCATTAGTGCCTGGTAGATTTCTGTTCCCGCAGGCACATTGGTATTCTCTGCCCAGCAAAAAGGAGCTTCTACTTCCAAAAACATGCCCAAGCGATTGCAGGCATCGATCAATTCTTCTGCAGGCGGATAATGGGATGTCCTGATATAGTTGACATTGCCTTCGGCAAAAAGCTTTACATCTTTTTCCCACATGTTATCGTTTACCGAACGGCCACGCAAAGGCATCGTTTCGTGACGGCAAACTCCACGCAATTTGATCGGCATATTATTGACAAAAACACGATTTCCCCTTACCTCTATTTGGCGAAAGCCGATGCTTTTGGTAATGACATCTTCCAAATCCTTGCCTTTAAAAATGCTGAGCTTAACCACATATAAATTAGGATGTTCTGGATCCCATTTGGCAGGTTTGATCACATCAAAACTAATGTTCTGCTGTGCATACTCGCCTTTATTGATGCCGCTTTCAACAGTCACCATTTTTTCGGTTACTTTCGTGGTCCCATCAGCCTTAAAGAGTTCGGCTTTAATGCTCAAGTTGCCAGTTTTGGAATCCTGCTCGTTGGCAATGATTACGTCTGCACTTAAAACGGCATTTTCATAGTTTTTATCCAACAATGTTTTGATATCGGCATAAGCAAAATTTACTTCTTCCACGGCCATCAGGTATACTTTCCTAGAAATTCCTCCCAAAGGATGTACCGCATATTCAGAAGCACTGGCCAAAGAATCGGCTTTGCTTTTCGATTTTACCTTAACCAATACCTGATTATCGGCATTCCATTTTACAAAATTGGTTACATCAACTTCTATCGGGGTAAAACCACCCAAATGACTGGCTGTTTTTTTACCATTGAGCCAAATTTCGGCATCGCTGTAAACCGCGTCGAAACGTAATTTTAAGCGCTTATTTTTCCAATTGGCAGGCACAGTAAAACTCCTTTGGTAGCCTGCAACCGCATCTTTGTCTACCTCGAAACCTTGCATTACCCATTCGCCCGGAACCTGTATGTTTTTATTGCAGGGCGATGTATTGATATTTTCGGAAAACTGCCAAGTTCCATCTAGCGATAGCTTGTTGGGCTGTGCCGAAGCAACCGGCGAGATCCTGTTCAGTTTCAGCACCTGTTTATCGGCCGTGGTATAGTTTATTTTCTGGATCTGCGATTTTGCACTTCCCGCAAAGACCAGTAAAACCGTAAGTGTGGTATAAAAAATCTTCATTTGTGTGGTTGTTGTTTAGTTAATTTACATGATGCCGTATTTGGCAAAAGCTTCGGTTGCGCTCATCCCCTCTAATATCTTAACCTGTACCATTTTTTCTCCCCTTGCCTTTTCAATGGCCAAATCCATGATTTCTGTTTCGTGTTCTTGTGGCACTACGCAAACGCCATCAATATCTCCCACGATAATATCGCCTGGATTGATTTTAACGCCATTGATTTCTATAGGCACCCTAAAATCTATCACTTTGCCTCTTGGTGCCTGGTCTTGTGCATAATTGCCGTAAGAAAACGTAGGGAAATTGAGTTTTAGAATCCCTTTGGTATCTCTCGAATATCCATTCACAACAGCGCCAACAGCACCTAATATCAATGCCCGAGTGCTCATCAATTCGCCCCATAAGGCATAATTTGGCGATGACCCTGTGCAAATGTAAACTTCGTTCCTTTTTAAGTCATCTAGTGCTTCGAGCATCAGACCAAAAGGCTTTTTTAAGATTGGATTATTACCCTCATACTCATTGGCTTCCAACACATCTGCTTCAACAACTGGCATTGCCCTCCCTACTACAAACATATCTGGATGAAGTGGCTGTATACTTGGTGGTAAAAATTGGTGCAATAGCCCCATTTTATCCATTATATCTCCTATTACTGCGGTATAAAGTTCGGCTCTTACAATTTCAAAAAGCTCATCGTCATTCTGCCAATGCATAATTTCTTTGTGTGTTTATATGATTAAAAATTAAACTACACACCGATTAAATCGATGTGCGCGATTTGGGGTTGCGAATACAGATATTGGCTTTCAAAATTCAGCATTAACTAGCGCCTATCCCAAACCCTTTTTACCAAATACTTAAACTTTTTTACCATTATTTGATCATTTAAAATTTATTAAAAGAGAATTTAATTTGTTTCGAGAGTAAAAACCTAGCTGTTCCAAGCATTTTCTAGGCAAAAAGCGAAAATCAAATTAGCTGTGCTAGATAGTGCCGATCATAAAAAATTTACGTCTGAGTTCACTGGATTTCTGCCGAATAAATTACCTTTAGCTTTTAACTTGAAACAACCATCAAGATTTTACAAATCACCAAGAAACGCCCGCTAAAAAACAATTATATACTGATGAAAAAACTGATACTGGCCTTGATCTGCCTTTGTGCAATCAACAGCTTTGCACAAAACCAAACCGCTGATTATTTTAAACTCACACGTGCTGGCTTTAACGAGAAAAATGCCTATGCTACTACCGCTTTTGTAGAAAAATATTTTCGCGTACCCGGCAACACGGGCTTTAACGCAAGCATCCATTATGTAGAAGATATTCTTAAAAAAGCAGGTTTCGTTGAGCAAAAAGCCAATGAGTTTGAAGCGCCGCTTACCTATAGGATCGAGAAACGCCCAATGAAACGCAGTACTTGGGAGCCTGTAGATGCCAGTGTAACACTAGTTGGCGAAAGCCAGCCCTTGATTGCTTTTAAAACCAATCGCAATATGATTCCGATCAATTGTCCCTCAACTCCAGCTGGTGGTGTTACTGCCGAAGTTGTTTTTGTAGGCAAAGGCACGGCGCAGGATTTGGAGGGCAAAGACTTAAAAGGCAAGATTGTATTTGCAGATGCTTCGGCCGGAAGATTGATAGCTATCGCAGCAAAAGCTGGCGCCATAGGCGTTATGGGCTATTCGATGCCAAAATATACCCAACCAGAAGTACACCAAACCTCTATTCAGTTTGGCAATATGCCAGCAAATGCGGGTATTTGGTCCTTGCTTTTATCTTATGGTGTAAAAGAAAAACTAAAAGCCGCCTGCCTCAAAGGAAAAGTAGAGCTGAAAGTAACGATCGAAACCAAGATTTACCAGGCAGAGGAATTGACTTTATTGGCCAATGTGAAAGGCAGCGTAAGTCCCGATGAGCGTTTTGTATACAGTGCCCACGTACAAGAACCAGGCGCTAACGACAATGCCAGCGGTGTAGGTACCTTGGCCGAAATGGCTCGTGTAACGGCTGCTTTGGTAAAATCAGGCAAATTTAAGCCACAACGTTCGCTTACCTTTTTATGGGGCGATGAAATTGTATCAACCGGAAGGTACATTACCGACGATAAAGAACGTGCAAAAGGCATTATGTGGGGCATGAGCTTGGATATGGTGGGTGAAGACACTAAAAAAACAGGAGGTTCTTTCTTAATCGAAAAAATGCCTGATCCATCGGCCATTTGGACCCGTGGAACGGATAAACATACCGAATGGGGTGCTGGCGATGTAAAAGAGAAAGACCTTTTCCCACATTATTACAATGATTTTATCTTCGACATTTGCAAAGCGCAGGGCAAATTTGCCAATTGGACGGTTAACTATAACCCTTTTGAAGGAGGCAGCGACCATACGCCATTTTTGCAGAATAAAATCCCCGGCTTGTTGATGTGGCATTTTACCGATGTATTTTACCATACCGATAACGACAGGATCGATAAGGTTTCGGCTACTACCATGAAAAATGTGGGTGTGAGTGCACTAACAGCAGCCTATACTTTAGTTACCGCCAATGAAAATACGGCATCGCAAACCGTGAGCCAAGTAAAGACAGATGCATTGATCCGTCTTAAAACAGAATTCGACCTGAGTAAAAAAGCCATTGCAGAAGGAAAATCGGCAACAGACGAACAGCATATCCTGGAAGTTTGGGGCAAATGGTACACTGATGCGTTGGCTACGATTGGCAATATGGCTGTAAAACCAGCAACCACCAGAGTAGGTTCAGCGATTAAAGTAGCCACCCTCGAAGTAGAAAAACAAACACAGGCTTATATCAGCCAGTTGAAGTAGGTTTTAGTCGGAAGTTTGAAGTCGGGAGTCCGAAGTCTAGAGTCAGGTATTTAAACAATATTACACTCAAGGCTTCGGACTATAGACTTTGGACTACAGAATTAAGACTCCCGAATCGCTTTCTCAAGTCTTTCCGCATCCAGGTCAAAAGAATTGATGATTACTTTTGACTTGTTGTAAAATGGATTCCTTTCTTCCAGTTTTTTTACAATAAATTCCAGCAACTGCTCATCATCCATGCCTTTAAGCAAAGGCCTTTTTTCGCGGTTATGCAGGCGCGACACCAATTGTGGCGGAGTCATTTGCAGGTAAACAGTCGTACCGTGTTCGTTCATCCAATCCATATTGTCGAAAAAGCAAGGCAGGCCGCCGCCTGTAGCTACCACACAAGTTTCGGGATAAGCATAGGTTTTTAGGGTTTTGCTTTCCAATTGGCGGAAAGAATCCTCGCCATGGGCAGCAAAATAGTCGGCGATGGATTGTTGCTGTTCCTCTACCATAACGGCATCTAAATCTATCACCGGGCAGTTTAAGCGTTGTGCCAGTTGTTTGGCTTTGGTACTTTTGCCACAGCCCATAAAGCCCACCAAGAAAATAATCATAATTGGTTTGTTCTTTTTAATATCACGTAATCGGTTACTGGTGGTACTTGACCAGCCTTTTTGAGCATCGTTGCAATTTGTGCCCGATGATAGGTTGAATGGTTGACCACATGGAACAGGATATCTTGTAGGTCGTTTTCAAACTCGCCATAAGTGTTCGCATAATGAATAACCTCATCTAATTGTCTAGTGGCCAAAATCGTTTGAAACAACTGGGCATTTGCTGCACTTAACTCTTCAAAAACAGCTTTCGGCTGCTCTTCCCAAACACCTTTGTCTGGTTGCATGCCCAAAATGCGTTTGGCCCAAATGTGCTGTGCGGTAAGCACGTGACTAAATAATTTATTGGCTTCCGGCAAATCTACCGATGGCGCATTTAACGCAGCAATAACGATGGCGTCGGCTTTTGTGGTATAATTTAAAAGTTCTGCAAGCATGTTAAGCAAGTTTAACCCTAGGATCTATCCAGGCGTACAACAAATCGACCAAAACATTAACCACCACAAATACAAAGGCTATAAATAAAATGGAGCCCATCACTACTGGAAAATCAGACATTTCTAATGCGGTAACCGTGGTACGGCCCAAACCGTTATAGCCGAAAATATATTCTACAAAGAATGATCCAGCCAACAAAGAAGCAAACCAGCCCGATACAGCGGTAATTACCGGATTTAAGGCATTTTTTAAAGCATGTTTGTAAATGATGGCATAGCGCCCCAAGCCTTTGGCCTTTGCTGTTCTGATATAGTCTTGTGCCAATACATCGAGCATGGCGCTACGGGTAAGCTGTACAATGATGGCCAAGGGGCGCAAGCCGAGGGTAATCATAGGCAACCAAAGGTTTCTCCAAGTGATGATTTCTCCCTTAAACGGATCGTAACTATATAAACTTCCACTCATGTTCAGTCCTGTAAAGTCGGCCAATACAAAACCAAACAGCCAGGCGATGATAATCCCTGCAAAAAAAGAGGGTGCAGATATCCCTAAAATGGCAAAAGAATTGGCCAGCTTATCTATCCAAGTTCCCTGATGTACGGCCGAAACCACACCCAGTAACACACCAATCAGTGTGGCAAACAACATTGCCGTTAAGGCCAATACAACTGTATTGGGCACGGTTTCTGAAAGGATGGTGGTTACATCTCTCTTGGTTTGGTAAGACCGGCGCAGGTAAGGCACTTTGAGTACGACAACATCCGTACCTACCTTAAATATTTTTTGATAATGGTATTTTTCTTGGTTTTCGCTGGTGTAGGGATGGATGCTGATTGGCGAAAGATCGTTGAGGTAAAGAAAAAACTGCACGGGCTTAGAACGGTCCAAGCCAAATTCCTTGCGCACAGCCTCTAGCGATTGTACATCAGACCGTTGCCCCATCGTCATTCGGGCAGGATCTCCCGGCAGGATATTGAACAATACAAAAACCACCACTATCACCCCGCCCATTACGGCCAGGCCATATAAGAATTTTCTGATGGCGTAACGTCCCATTGGTTATTTGCTGAAATATTCTTTGCTCAGTTTTTCAAAAGAAGGCACGGTATGGTAATGCCATTTGTTGATGATCGTTCCGTTTTTGAGCAATAGCACCCCCGGATTAGCCCTTACCATGCTTTTTAAGGGAACGGCATCGGCATAAAACACTTCAGAAAAAAGTTTCATGCGTTTGCTAAAAGCGACAGCCTCCTGTGCCGAATTTGAGGTAAGCAATACCGTACGGATATTGAATTGCTCTGTTGCGTTTAAAGCCAAGGCATTGATTTCGGCGATGGCCCTCTCATCGGTATGCTTTAAATCGTAAGCCACAATGACCAAATTATAATATGGGTTTTCGATCAGTTCTTTGGTGTAATCGGTGCCCGATGCATCGGTAATTACCAAATCTTTGATTTTGACATCATAGCCTTTTTTAATCAGTTTTTTCTCTGGCGTACCCACCACTTCCCAGTTGTTGTCTTTCCAGATTTCCTGCTTCATGTAATCTTTGTCGCTCATGGTTTTGGTTTGTCCATTCGCCTTGTTTTTCAACTGGTACATGATCAAAAACTCATCTTGTGGCGCACCTGGTGGAATTTTCATTGACTCGGGGATATTCGACCCTACTTTATAAGGCAGAAAATCGATCACCGGCAGGTAATTATAGGTAAACATGCCAAACGAGAACGAAGCTACCAAAACAGCCGTTGATAAGCCGCCTTGCCAGCCGGGATGCTGGGTAAGGGGTTGTATTTTTTCACGCTTAATGAAAAGATAAACGATTAAAACCAATAGCACGAGGTCTTTGCTAAACGATTGCCAAGGCGTAAGCGGAATGGCATCGCCAAAGCAGCCACATGAAGTTACGACCTTAAAAGCAGCCGATACAAAGGTGAGGAACGTAAAAAAAATGATCAGCCCTAACAGACCCTTGGTTACCAAATTTCGCCAAAAACCGAAAAGCAACAAAGCGCCCAGGTAGATTTCGAGCACGCATAAAATAAGGGCAATACCCGTTGACCAATTGCTTAAAAAAGTGATATGGAAAACCTCAAAATATTCCTGAAGCTTATAGCCAAACCCAAGTGGATCATTTATTTTGATCAGCCCTGAGAAAATGAATAAAATCCCTACAAACCATCTCGAAAAGTTTAAAGCTATTTTCTGCATAATCAATTTTTAATATTTGTTTCGACGAGGCCCAAGGCCAATCTAAATTTTATTTAACACCCAATTTGATCAAGGCAAATACGGCATAGTTTAGCATATCCTGATAATTGGCATTTACGCCTTCAGAAGCTACGGTTTGACCCAAATTATCTTCAATTTGCTTTACCCTAAATATTTTCATCAGGATCAGGTCTGTCAGTGAACTGATGCGCATGTCTCGCCAGGCTTCGCCATAATCGTGGTTTTTGGCAAACATCAGCTCCTTTGTTCCATTCACTTTTTCGTTAAACAGCTTTTCTACCAAGCCTACTTCCAACTCATTCGGATCGTTTTCGGTAAGCTCAAGCTGCAGCATGGCAATTACGCAGTAATTAACAATGCCGATATACTCTGAGGTAATGTCTTCGCCAACTTTAGATACCTTTTTTTCTTCGAGCGTACGGATACGTTGCGCCTTGATAAAAATCTGGTCGGTTATAGATGCTGGCCTTAAAATCCGCCATGCGGTTCCATAATCTTTTGTCTTCTTTAAAAAAAGCGATTTGCATACCGCTACTACCTCGTCGTACTCTTGTGATGTGTTATTGGCCAAAACAATAAAATATTTAGTTTAAAGCTAGGTTAATGCCTATTTTTGCATTAAATGATGGCTAAAGATACGTTTTTAAACCGAAAAGCAACACTAAATAGCAGAGGCAAGCCTATCGAACTGGACAGTCCGGCTGTTATGGCGATTTTAAATTTAACGCCCGATTCTTTTTACGGAGAAAGTCGTGCAGCGGGTATCAAAGAAGCGCTTGACAAGACCGAAACCTTTTTAAAAGAGGGGGCCAAATTTATCGATCTTGGCGCTTATTCTTCAAGACCGGGCGCTGCCGATATCAGTACAGACGAAGAATTGAAGCGTTTGATTCCGGTAGTAGAAGCATTAGCCAAAGAATTTCCAGAAGCACTGCTTTCTATCGATACTTTTAGGGCTAGGGTAGCTAAAGAAGCCATTGAGGCCGGCGCACATTTGATTAATGATATCGCCGCTGGCAATTTAGACGACGAAATGTTTGCTACGGTTGCCGAACTACAGGTGCCTTATGTGATGATGCACATGAAAGGAACGCCACAAAACATGCAGCAAAACCCAAGCTATGAAAACATTACGGTAGAGGTATTTCAATATTTTAGCCAAAAGATCGAAAAGCTCAAACTATTAGGCGCTAAAGACATCATCATCGATCCCGGCTTCGGTTTTGCCAAAACCATTGAGCACAATTATGAGCTGTTGCAGCAAATGCAGGTCTTGAACAGCTTTGGCTTGCCTATTTTGGCGGGTTTTTCAAGAAAATCGATGATTACCAAAGTGCTCCAGAACAAAGCCACGGATGCATTGAACGGCACCACTGTTTTAAATACGATCGCTTTGCTAAAAGGCGCCTCCATTTTGAGGGTACACGATGTAAGGGAAGCCTTGGAGTGTATTACGCTGACCGAAAAAATGTGGAGTGTTTAATTTCATCTCCTATTTGTCATTCCGCCCGATCCTATTTTGTCATTCCGACGACAGGAGGAATCTGATTTTAGTAGACTCCTTCCTGTAGATCCTTCGCTTTGCTCTGGATGACAAGCTTTGTTCCGGATAAAAAGTCTCGTTTTGGATAACAAACTTTATTGTAGAAGGACTACTCCCTGTCCTATTGATTAGAAAGAATGAATTGACTAACTTGTGCCTAATGAAAAGCTTCGACTTTGATTTCCTTAAATTTACTTGGACCAACGCAATAGACATCATTCTGGTGGCTATCCTGATCTACTATATCTACAGCCTTATCAGAAATACGCTTGCCGTAAACCTATTGTTGGGCATGTTCATTATCCTCATTTTTTACCGAGTGGTAAAAGAACTGCATATGGACTTGCTTTCTACCATTATAGACAAGTTTATCAGCGTGGGGATCATGGCCTTGATTATTATTTTTCAGCCGGAAATCAGGCGCTTCTTGTTACACATAGGCAAAAGCACGTTTTTACAAAAGAACAAGGCCTGGTGGGGCTATCTTTTTGGCAGCAAAGACTTGGAAAGGGATAACCTGTTAAGGATCAAGCCGATTATTGATGCCTGCAAAAGCATGAAAAAATCGAGAACAGGCGCTTTGATCGTTTTCGTGAAGTTTTACGACGACGAGCTTTTTACCAACAGTTGCGAGGTAATCGATGCCAAAATTTCGAAGCGTTTGCTGGAGAGTATTTTTCAAAAACACAGTCCATTGCATGATGGTGCCGTTGTTGTGGCTGAGAATAAAATCAAAAGCGCAAGTTGTATCCTTCCCTTAACCGATAATGATAAACTGCCTACACAATTCGGCCTGCGCCATAGGGCGGGCATTGGTATTTCTGAAACTGCCGATGCGGTTGCCGTGATTGTATCTGAAGAAACCGGCGAAATTGCCTACGCCAAACAAGGCCGTGTGCGGATGAATGTTTCTTTTGGCGAACTGGAGAAGTTATTGAATAAAGACTTTTAGCCTGGAAGTCTTTAGCCCATAGTCGATGGCTAATAGTTCACAGTTGCCAATTAGCAATTAACAATCAGCTGACGAGCGAATGAATTAATGGCTAATCAACAAAAAAGGAGCAAAGATTCATCATCCTTACTCCTTGTTCTATTATCTTTTATCTAATTAGCAATACTGCTCAAAAGCTCCGATTAAATTCTCGGCAATCATCTGTGCCGGTCTGCCTTCAATTTGATGGCGCTCAATGATGTGTACCAATTTGCCATCTTTAAACAAGGCCATTGATGGCGACGACGGCGGGAAAGGCATCATGTAAGATCTTGCCCTATCTACCGCATCTTTTTCCATGCCTGCAAAAACAGTCACCAATTTTTGAGGGTGTTTGGCATTGGCTGCCGCGATTTTAGCTGCCGGACGGGCATTAGCTGCCGCGCATCCACATACAGAGTTTACTACTACGAATACAGTTCCTTCGCCCTTAATCGCTTCGTCTACTGCTTCTACAGTCTTTAATTCTTCAAAACCTACGTTGGTCAACTCGGCACGCATAGGTTCTACTAAATATTCAGGATACATCTTTTTCTCTTTTTATTGAATAATGATACAAAGATAACAAACATTGTGCGCTAATATTTATATCACAATAAAATAACAATTTGTTGACGTTGGCGCATAAAAAAAGAGCCGAGATTTTCAACCTCGACTCTCCGATTATATAATTTGTTTTATTGCAGGTTTCTAATTGCCTCTTGCAGCGCTTCAGGATCTTTCAATACTCCAAAGCCGAACATCGCTAGGAAAGCAATATTTAATAGCAGGTATAAAATACTCAATATCAATCCGATAATGGCACAAACCCTACCTGCGTTCAGGTTTTTAAATGAGCTTTCGGTATAGGCACCGGCATTTACAGCAAAAAGCTCTCTGTCTTTTTTGCTCAATACCAATGCAATGATTGCCAATATCAAGCCCAATACGCCATAGCAACAGCAGGTTACAATTGATAAAATACCCAATACCAATACCGCAGTTGCATTGGGCAACGATTGTTGCATGCCTCCAAAATTATTTCCAAAATTTCCTCCAAAGCCTCCATTATTTGGTGGAAACGGTGTTTGTGGCGGTGTAGGTGGTGGTGGCGTACTCGATTGAGGTGTTGGATTTTCTTGTGGTTCTAATTGTTCTTCAGACATGTCTTTAAATTAATTGGTGATTATATATTTTATAAATGTAATTGGCTATGACAATTAAGGCGATACCAATATAAAGGATTTTAATCAAAAAAGCACCGTTCTTAAAATCAAATTTCAGGTGGACGAGGGTAAAGAAAACCAAAAAAAGAATAGGAACAGTTGCTGGATATAATTTTAAAGAGGCTCCGATATCACCTCTCAGCAAAGCCAGTATCGAACGTTGCAAGCCACATCCAGGGCAATCAATGCCAAAGGTCTGCTTAAACGGACAGGCCAGCAGGTGGTGTTCGAGCCAATGGAGAATTCCTCCAGCTTCTGTAAACACAAACAATAACACCAATCCGATAATGCCTTTCATCAGGGCTAAAATTAGCAATTAAATACAATTAAAAAACCGCTGATTTTTAACAGTGCATAAGTTGTATGTCAAAAAACAGAACACTTGCTTTAAGTCATTTTAGGTAAATTGTAACCTACTAACTAACCCTAAATCATTATGAAAAAATTAATCATCCTTATGGCATTCATTGTAGCCATGTTTACTCTGGCCAGCGTACAGCCTACACAGGCAGAGGCTAATGCCCGATCAAAATTTAACAAGCCGCCTGCAATTGTTTATGTGGGTCATTGGTACTATGCGCTCGGCGCTACCGATTACAGCGTTTACGTTTATCAAGACGACCAGACTTCGGTTGCCAAGGTTTCGGCAAATGGAGGAAGCTTGGTAAATGCCACCGGAACTTATGACCCCGATACCAAGGTAGCTACGCTAGAAAGCGCCATTGTCAATTTCTCGCACGAACTCAGTTATCCATAAGAGAGAAAAAGCCTCAGAAAGGAGGCTTTTTTTAATCAATCACATTTAGGCAATGCGTAGTTCTTAATCACAAACTGCTCCACAAAGCCAAGCTTGTCATACAATCCCTTGCCCATGGCCGATGCCTGTAAAGTAACATGGCTGGCTCCGAGCGCAATCGCCTTGTGTAGCAAGAATTTCATGATTTCTTCGGCAAAGCCTTTTCTGCGCTGCGATGGCAAAATGCCCACCGAATGTACACCCACTACCTCGCCAGTTTTAAAAAGCAAAGCCGTACCTACGGCTTCGTCCTTCAGGTAAACCGAATAATAATTAACCTCCTGATAAGTATGGCTCAAAACTTCGGCAGCTATCCGATAGCCAAAGCAGTTGAGGAACAGCTCCGACCACATCTCAAAGTCTGCTGGAGTGACAGCCAATTTAAAGTCCAGCTCCTGCTTTTCTTCAAAAGGTTTATCCAGTTTTAAATACATAGCTATTTGCTTAGAGCGCTCTACATAGCCATTGGCCTCCAAAAGTTCAAATGATTGGCTTTGGTAAATATCCCAATAGGGAATAACGACTGATGAGTTCCCTAGGTGTTTCAATGCGGTTGCTAAAGTCTTTTCCGTTATATCTTTTGCAAACCAAAGTCGGTTTGGCCATTCCAATCTTGCCACATGGCAATAGTCAAAATCGTTAAAGTGATGATAGGCACCGAAGGCCTCTCCTGCCTGTTGCCAAAGAGCGGTTAAATTATCTATGTTTGCTTTAGTAAGGTCCTTCATTTCTAATTCGAACAATGTGATGTCCGATCACGCAAAGTTAAACAGGCAAATGTTAGCCACACTTTACATATGTTGATTTAGCATTTTTATTTCAGCTCTTTTCTAATCCGGCTCAATTGTGTAGGCGTAATGCCCAAGTGCGAAGCAATGTGTTGCAAAGGGATCCTACTGACTATAGCTGGATGTTTATCGAGCAAAGCAAGGTATCGGGTCTTTGCATTCTCCATCACCAATGAAATTTCCCGCTGTTCCTTGCCTATTACCCAATTCTTTTCCAAGTAGGCAATGTAAAAATTCTTCAGGTCTTCATGAGCATCAATCAGCGCTTTGTATTGCTTAAAATCAAGACTGATCAATATGCACTCTTCCAAGGCCTGCAAGGCGAAACTCGATGGTGTTTGCAATAGAAGAGAAACTTTCGAACCTGCAAAATCGCCTTCCAAAAAGATGTTTTTGTTGTAGAGGTTGCCTGCTTCATCAGTAATATAAGCCCTCAGTGCACCTTTCACAATAAAATGAATGTGCTTTGCTACTGTTCCTTCGCAAAGCAACAATTCATCTTTTTTTAATGTCTCGAACCTAACAAGATTTGCAAGCAGGCCAAAAGACTCATCCGTTATTGGATAATAGCTTAAAAAAGCAGCTTTGAGCTGGGTAATGAAATCTTGCCGTTCGTGATCGTTAATTTGGTGATTTGGCATATCTCGGTGATCAGCCTACAATTTTATCATTCTTTGCGTGATATTTTTTTGCAGTCATCTCATAGGCACCGGCCAGTAAGAATTTCACCTGGTCTAAAGTGGCATCTGCCGGATTAAGCACACAACACCAATACATTTTTCCATACGTTGGATGGGGCATCAATTTGTCCAGTTCAGCAAAATCATAGGTGCTTTCGTGTGCTCTTTCACCAAACAAGGCTTGGAACGATTCCTTGCTCAGGCCAATGTTCAGTCGGTAAACCGCAGGACGCTTCAAATCCGAAACAGTATCATAATTATCATCGGTTACCAAGGTAACAAAGGGAAAACGGTGATCGGGTTCTTCTAATTTCTCAGGATCGTAAAAGAAAAAATAATCTCCCGAGGAAGCAACTACTTCTACATTGTTAAAGTTATCGGCAATAAATTGAATGATTGTTTGCTCTTGCATAAAAACAGGGATTTTGATGAATAAAAATAGGATGATTAATCTAATTAGAATGCCATAAAACCAAGTGGTCAAGATTTGATGCCCGCTTCCGATACATCAATGGCCGACTCGGCTTCATCATCTAATTGAACGTTGATTTCGATCATTTCGTTTCTTTTTCCTACGCTACGGGGAGGTATGCCCCCGCCTAGGCCTACGCCTACAGTTGCTAAAACCATCAGCAAAACGAGGCTGATTAGTCTCAGTATTTTTTTGAAATTTTTCATTAGTTCTTAAGGGATTAATGTTGCCAAAAGCAACAAACTGTGTAAAATATGGCCAATGTTTGGCCAAAGAATGGAGCGCGATTTAAGCGTTCAACCTTACACTTTCCTTAAAACTTTGGGGAATGGTTTTTTGATAGAGCAATTTTCTTGTAAAGCCATAACTAGCTACGCTTTTCAACAACGCTTCATAACGTACTTTTACCAGCAGGCCATAATTTAAAATAACCTGTTTGCTAATTTGTTGTGGCACAACTGGCGTTGCAACCTTGACAAAAAGCCCATAAAGAATGGCTTTCTTTTTAACGTTTGCCTTTTGTATATCAACCAGTTCTGTCAGATGTGCCTTTGGCAATCCGCTTTCCGCACTTCTGGCTAGGCCTGCAAAAGTGAAAATGCTCAAAAATAAGGCAAGCGCCAGCAACCATTTCTGGATGCTTTCTCTGCGATATGTAATATTTTTTAGCATTTGATATTCAAAGATACAATTTAGATAGTTATATATATTTTTTGTTATAAATGTGATTATCTTGCTTTTTATACAATGCAATTAAAAAAATGAAAAAAATATTAACAATTATTGGCGTTTTTACAGCTTTATTTGCTTCGGCACAAAAACCAGAGGACACCGAAATCTATAGTCCTATACCTAAAAAAGTAATTCCGGCCGAAGTTATTGGCAATGCTCCTTCTGATGCCTTGATTTTATTCGATGGAAAGAATCTAGACCAATGGGTTTCTGTAAAGGACCGGACAAAACCAGCTGGATGGGTTGTGGGCAATGGTGAATTCACTGTAAAAAAAGGTACTGGAAACATAGAAACCAAAAAATCATTTACCAACTACCAATTGCACTTGGAATGGAAAATACCTGCTAACATTACAGGCAAGGGACAAGCAAGAGGCAACAGTGGCTTGTTTTTAGCCTCCACCGGTGCTGGCGATGAAGGGTATGAACTCCAAATACTCGACAATTACAACAATGAAACCTATGTAAACGGGCAAGCCGGAAGCATCTATAAACAATTTGTCCCTTTGGCCAACCCAAATAAAAAACCGGGAGAATGGCAAACCTACGATGTAATTTGGACTGCTCCAATTTTTAAAGAAGACGGCACTTTGCAGCAACCAGCAAAAGTTACCGTAATCTTCAATGGCATCTTAGTACAGAACAATATAGAACTTCTTGGTCCTACTCAATACATAGGCAAAGCATCTTACAAAAAGCCCCATGGCCCATCACCGATAAAGCTACAAGATCATGGTGACCCTAGCGCACCAATTAGTTTTAGAAATATTTGGATCAGGGAGTTATAAGCTATCGGCTAAATCTATTTTGCAAGGCACTCAATTTTAGTTACACGCAAGTCATTAAGTAAGGTATAATTTTACTTTCACAAAGCTATGCCGTACCTTTGTGCTTCAATTTAAATCAAATAATATGTCATCAGTAGAGACAACTTACGTTCCTTACAAAGTTAAGGACATTTCACTGGCAGAATGGGGCCGTAAAGAAATTGGATTAGCAGAGGCAGAAATGCCTGGCTTAATGTCCTTGCGCAAAGAATTCGGACCATCTAAACCCTTAAAAGGCGCCCGCATTGCAGGCTGTCTGCACATGACCATCCAAACTGCGGTTTTAATCGAAACCCTGGTTGAACTGGGTGCAGAAGTAACCTGGTCGTCTTGCAATATTTTCTCGACCCAAGACCACGCCGCTGCTGCTATTGCCGCTGCAGGCATTCAGGTTTATGCTTGGAAAGGCTTAAACGAAGAAGAATTTGATTGGTGCATCGAGCAGACTTTACACTTCGGTGAAGGCCGTCAGCCGTTAAACATGATTTTAGACGATGGTGGCGATTTAACCAATATGGTTTTCGACAGGTTTCCTGAACTGATTGCCGAAATCAAAGGTTTATCAGAAGAAACCACTACCGGCGTACACCGTTTGTACGAAAGGATGAAAAACGGAACTTTGCACTTGCCTGCCATCAATGTTAATGATTCGGTAACCAAGTCTAAGTTTGACAATAAATACGGCTGCCGCGAGTCGTTGGTTGATGCGATCCGTCGCGCTACCGACGTAATGATGGCCGGTAAAGTAGCCGTTGTTTGCGGTTATGGCGATGTGGGTAAAGGTTCTGCAGAATCTTTAAGCTCACAAGGCGTACGCGTAATCGTAACCGAAATCGATCCAATCTGTGCTTTACAGGCAGCGATGGAAGGTTACGAAGTGAAAAAACTGGCTACTGCCATTAAAGAAGCCGACATTGTGGTAACCACTACCGGTAACTGCGACATCGTTCGTGCCGAGCACTTCAAAGCCTTAAAAGACAAAGCTATTGTTTGTAACATCGGTCACTTCGACAACGAAATCGATATGGCTTGGCTAAACGCAAACTATGGCAATACCAAAGTAGAGATCAAACCTCAGGTAGATAAATATACCATCGATGGTAAAGATGTTATCATTTTGGCCGAAGGCCGTTTGGTTAACCTTGGTTGTGCTACTGGTCACCCAAGTTTTGTAATGAGTAACTCGTTTACCAACCAAACTTTGGCACAGTTGGAGCTTTGGACAAACCCTGGCAAATACGAAAACAAAGTTTATGTATTGCCTAAGCATTTGGACGAAAAAGTAGCTCGTTTGCACTTGGAGAAAATCGGTGTAGAATTGGACGTTTTAGATCAGCACCAAGCAGACTATATTGGTGTTCCGGTTGAAGGTCCTTTCAAACCAGATACGTACAGGTACTAGACCCCAACCCCTAAAGGGGCTAAATATTATTAAAAAGGGATGTGCAAATTGCATGTCCCTTTTTATTTCAATCGTCATTGCGAACGCAGTGAAGCAATTTCTCTTTAGAAAAACTACGTTCGGCAGCTCTTCGGTGCTGTACAAGAGCGTAGAAGTGTTGTAGTTCTGTTAAATTTTAGTACTGCCATTAACACGATTTGTTCTTGCGCCATTCAAACGAAAGTTTAGAGTTTGCGATAAAGATTTGAAGCCTTGATTATTCATTAGTGTTAAAGATTTTAATGGCATTCATGAGTTCGCAAGCTCAGTTCTTTGGTCCCTTTCTCATCAAGGAGAAAGGACTAGCCCAGCCGGCTAGGAGGCGAAAGCTTGATTAATAAACATTTTAGTTTTAGAAAAACTACGTTCTGCAGCTCTTCGATGCTGAAGCCCTGCTGTCCGCTTTACTGCGTGCCCGCTCCCATCAGGTTTATTAAACAGCGTTTGGCTCCTTATCGTTATTTTGACGAGGTAATCACATCCCTACATTTAACAAAAAATAACAGACACATTTTGTGGCAAAAATTTACTTTTGAAAAACAACACATATGAAAAAAGTTATTTTTTGTCTATTCTTGAGCATTTTCTCCCTTGCAGCTAAGGCACAATCGCCACAAAAAATAGAAAGCAATGAGCAATTTGGCAAAGACTGCTATTATTACCAAATGCTTCCTCCAAACGGCGAAACAAAGGGCGTTTTGGTTTTGGTTCCGGGTTATGGCGAACATCCGCTTAGCGTAACCGGACAAAGCTCCATTGTACAGGAAGCCGAAAAGAATAACCTCGCCGTCATCATTGCCAATCTTTCTAAAGACAATCTCGAATTTCCTATCGATAAGGCTTCCATCGATCGGCTTGGAAAAATGATTACGCATTTTTATGCAAGCCAAAAACTGCCTATGGCAACCAAATTGTTTATAGGTGGTTTTTCTATGGGCGGCACTACCATACTAAAATTTTATACCGCGAAGAACAAGGAATTTCAGATCAGCAAGGTTTTTGCCATAGATCCGCCTTTGGATTTGGTTCGCTTAAGAAAATCACTGCTCAAAGGCCGAGAAAAAGAATTGGCACCAAAATTAGATGGACTGAGTAAAGAACACAAGCCATTGGAGCAACGCCTGAAAGAACTATCGGTTTACAATCCCGATTTTACAACTTTAACCATGCTCCCCAACTACACCAACACTGCTTTGAGGATTTACAGCGAACCAGATATTTTATGGTGGATCAAAAACAGAAACATGGACCTGTCAGACATGAATGTAACCGATTGTGCGGGCTATATCAACAAACTTTTGCAAAAATCTCCCGATCAAAAAGCCGAATTGATCTTAACCCAAAATAGGGGCATGAGAAATGGCAACCAAAGGCATCCCCATTCTTGGAGCATTGCAGCGCCTGAAGATTTAATCCAATGGCTTATCCGATAATTACCTTAAATTTGGTCTATCAAAATACAATTGACATGAAAAATCTATTCTTCATCCTCTGCTTAAGCTTATTTGCCATAAGTGCGAATGCCCAAACCAAGCCTAAAAAGGCCGCTACTGCTCAAATCCTCACCAAACAAACGGTAGAAATTGCCTGTGGCGAGTGTCAATTTAAAATGAAGGGCAAAGATTGCGAACTGGCGATTAGAATAGATGGCAAGCCTTATTTTGTTGATGGCAAAGGCATTGATGATTTTGGCGATGCGCACGATCAGCATGGCTTTTGCAATGCTATTAGCAAAGCTGAGGTAACTGGAAAGATTGTAAATAACCGCTTCAAGGCCGAAGAGATTAAATTATTGCCAAAAGACAAATAGGTATTAAATGTAAAGAAGGAATTGGCCATCAAGTTCCATATAAAACTCATACCAAGGGCAATAAACTTGGCCAGATAGAAATTTGCATTATTTTTCCGTTGGCTTATTTTTAATGTTAAAGCCAGGCACTTCATAGCCTTTGGGGCGATAAGCAGATGGAATAGAGGTTTCATTTCCATCTCTAACGGCTTGGTAATGTGGCGACATAATTTCTACACCGTTTTCGAAAAATACATTCTGTATTTCTTGGTGCAAATTAGAATAAACCTGTGCCATTTTGTTGGGAATATTGGTATAGGCATTGATCTGGTAAGATACGTACCAATCGTCGAGACTTGTTTGCAGCACAAAAGGCGGCTTGTCTTTCATAATCCCTTCGCATCGCAAGGCGGCATCTATCAATAGCTGATGGATTTGTATCCATGGGGTTTCATAGCCAATGGTTACTGTTGTATGCACAATCAGCCCATCATCTTGAGCCATTAGGCTGTAGTTGGTGGTATTGCCATTAAGGATTGCGGCATTGGGTATGGTAATAATTTCGTTTTTGATGGTTTTTAATCTGGTCACCAGAAAGGCTTTCTCCACCACATCACCCATCGTATCACCAATCTTAACCCGATCGCCAATCCTGAATGGCCTCATGTAGGTAATAACCAAACCCGCCACAATGTTGCCGATAGCAGTAGACGAACCCAAAGAAATCAACAAGCCCAAGAAAACAGATACTCCTTTAAAGATCTCCGAATCAGAACCCGGCAAATAAGGCCAAATTACCACCACCATAAAGGCATAAAGAATAAATCTTACAATGTTGTAGGTTGGTTGTGCCCAGTCTGCATAAAATCCGGCGATCTTAAGTTTTCCTGTCTCAATTTCTTTCGTAAGGAACTTAATAAGCTTATTGATGTATTTAAAAACAATTACTACAACAATAATGGTAATGAGATTTGGGATGAACTTAATAATGGAATTAAGAATATTGTTAAGAGGGTTCAGTATAAAATTGATCAGCGAATCGCTCCAGCCTTTTGTCCACGGGAAAAGCCTAAAAATAAAAGGCAAGGTACTATACACCAATATGGCGATAAAAATATACTTGAAAACATTAAACGCTTTACGAAAAAGAACAATTTCTCCTGTTTTTGTTATCAGTTCATAATCCCTGATTTTAACTCCCTTAAGCCTTTTAGATAGCCTTAACGTTACCGCATTTAATATTCGGTTGGAGTATTTATTCAAAAAGAAAATGGCTATCCCCAATACCAGCAAAATCAAAAGTCCCTGCCCTGTTCTCAGCAATAGTTCCGATACATCAGTTTGTTCCTTATAGTTCTTAATGGCATTTACGATTTTAAAGCGATAGATCTTTGCCAAAGCCTGCCTGTTTATTTTTACGCTGTCGGCATCGCTATTGGCCACGCTAACAATAATTTCATCATTGTACAGTATATCGCTTGTCGCCTCTTCCTCAACCACCTTTATCGAATCGGGAACAATGATCAAATTGCCTTCTAAGCGGGTCAAAATTGTAGTGGTTCGCGTAGCTCTTTCTGTAGCCGATAACGAGCCTAGCCTATTTTTAATGTAAAAAAGAGTATCGCTGTTTAGGCTTACGGGAATGCCTTTTTTAACCTTTAAACTGTCGGCAACCTGCGTTGCAAACAAGGTTAGAGGCAAGAGCAAAAGGAGCAAATTTAGTTTGATGAATTTCATTAGTTATCCATTTTACTCCAAAATACAAATTACTATTCAAATTCTTTCTCCAAGCCTTGCCTTAGGTCGAACAGCAGCCATTGTTTGTTCTTCACATCAATCTGCTTTTGTTGAAGCAATCTGATAAAATCCTTTACTCCGATTTCTTCATTGCCATTGCCGTGGATCAGCACAATGCTGCCTGTATGCGCCTGCTGTCCCTTGGCTAGCCAGGCATCGCTTCCTACCGGTATCAAGCCATAATCAACCATTCGCTCTACCAATTTTTGGCTAGACACCAAACCCGGAAAGCGGAAGAAAACCGAAGGCACCAACCCGTTCTTCAGCATCAGTTTTTCATTTTCCAGCACTTCGATATCCAGATTAGTATTTTTCGAAAGCAGAAAGTTTTCGGCCAATGGCAAACTGTTTACCTCATGGTTATAAGAATGGTTGATCCAGGTAATGTTCAGTTCGTTTTGGGCAACCAGATTTTTGAGCCAATCGAGGTCCATTTGGTGTTTGAGCATCCACTTGCCAGATACAGAAAGCGCCAAGGGAACTGGCTGTTGTATTTTCTTAAACTCGTTGAGCAGCTGCTGAAAGATAATCCTATCTAAGTCTTTGTGCGAGGGGCATAAGTCTACGGTCAAGGCAATTCCCTTTTCCTGCGGAATGGCATGATCGATACCCGAATTTTGCAAGCTCCTGTCATTAAGCAAAGCCGCATCCAAGGCTTTTACGTAGGGAGAATTTTTAAAAATTGCCCGCACATTGCCTATTTCCAACTGGTCGAGGGCAAAGCCACTTGCCGGCTTAACCACAGTATGCAAAGTTTGCGGCTCTACCAACAACAGATATTTTTCATTGCCGTTTACAAAACTCCGCAGAGCAATCCACTTGATATCGCCGTTGGTGGCCAGCGCATAATTCACCTTATAACGTTTAATGTCGTCAAAATTCTGGGCGAAGACCTTGCAAGCCAGCAACATGAACAGCAAGAGCAGTTTCAATTTCATGCCACAAATATAATGAGTTGCCTAGCCTTTCCATCTTGCATTTTACCTCGTCCATCTAAATTATTTGCCGATTAAAGGTTAGTCATTGTACAATTTTTGAACTGTAATTTGTAAACTACCAACTCAGCCACTGGACTATCAACCATGGACTATCAACTATCAACCATAGACTATTGACTATGGACTATTGACTATCGACTAAACACTAATGACCAAGACCTTACAAAAAAAATCTAACTGATTGCTATCTTTGCCCCATGACAAAACTTTCGGTTAACATCAACAAAATTGCCACTTTGCGCAACAGCAGAGGCGGCAACAATCCCGATTTGGTTAAGGTGGCGCTAGATTGCGAACGTTTCGGTGCCCAAGGCATTACCGTACATCCGCGTCCAGATGAACGTCATATCCGTTACCAAGATGTGTTCGACCTGAAAGCTGTCATTGCAACCGAATTCAATATTGAAGGCAACTGTAAGGAACAAAAATTTGTAGACCTAGTATTGGCCAATAAACCTGCCCAAGTAACCTTGGTGCCCGATGCTGAAGGACAAATTACTTCTAATCATGGCTGGGATACGATTAAACATGCCGATTACCTGAAAGAAATGGTTGGCGTTTTTAAAACTGCCGGCATCCGTGTTTCTATATTTGTAGATCCGGTTATCGAAATGGTAGAAGGCGCTTTAGCTACCGGCACTGATCGAATCGAGCTCTACACCGAAGCCTATGCAAGTACTTATCATCAAAACAAGGAACAGGCCATCGCACCCTATGTTAAAGCGGCCCAAAGAGCCGATGAGTTGGGCTTGGGCATCAATGCGGGGCACGACTTAGACCTGCACAATTTGAAATATTTTGCCCAAGAAATCCCTAATCTGCTCGAAGTTTCCATCGGCCATGCCTTAATTAGCGATGCCTTGTATCTTGGCTTGGAAAATACCGTTCAACTTTACCTTAAACAACTCGCATAATTCTTAAAAACCTATGTTAAAAGGCATATTACTTGTACTTTTTGGTGCATGCAGCTTCGGTATTCTCTCAACTTTTGTAAAACTGGCTTATTCAGAAGGCTATACCTTGGGCGATGTAACAGGTACACAAGCCCTATTTGGTGCGGTGATGCTATGGATCTTGCATTTTATCCAAGGCCAAACCAGCAAGGCTCCTAAACAGCCTTTACAAACCCATTGGCTCAAACTCATTGGCGCTGGTGTTTTTACGGGATTGGTCAGTTTAACCTATTACCAATGCGTAAAATTCGTCCCCGCTTCATTGGCTATTATCCTATTGATGCAGTTTGTGTGGATCAGCGTGTTGCTCGAGCTGCTCATTTATAAAAAGAAGCCAAGCAAAGCCCAGCTCTTTGCCATTCTTTTTATCCTGGTGGGCACTGTGCTGGCCAGTGGCTTTATGAACACGAAACTAGAGTCCATTAATTTGGCAGGCGTTGCCTTTGGCCTTTTGGCGGCTTTATGTTATGCCATATTCCTGATGCTTAACGGAAAACTGGGCAACGAATATCCCCCTTTACACAAAAGTGCCTTGATGATTACTGGTGCTTGTATCCTGATTTTTATCGTATTGCCACCCCACTTTTTATTTAATGGCGCCTTGGGAGGCAGTCTGTTAAAATGGGGAATGATCTTGGCTGTATTTGGCACAGTTATTCCGCCACTTTGCTTTGCAGCAGGCATTCCAAAGGCTGGCTTTACGCTCAGTTCGATCCTGAGTTCGGCCGAACTGCCCGTTGCCGTGAGCATGTCGGCTTTGGTGCTACATGAATCTGTAGGGCCGATACGCTGGCTAGGCGTACTCATTATTTTGGGCGCCATGCTGCTGCCAAATTTGGAAAATATAAAAAAGGGGAATATCTTTAAAAGAAAAACCTCACAATAGCTTCGTAAGGGCTAAAAATAATGATCTACTCATGAAAAATAAACTCCTCATCATATTAAGTTTTTTAGTGCTTGCATTGGGATGCAAAAACGTAGCCACCATTAATCAAGAAGAAGCTGGCGAAAAAATTACTGATTACCTTAAAGCCAATCCGGAGTACAAAACTGCCCGTTTTAGTTTTGGAGAAATGAAGTTCAATAGCGAGAAGGACATGAAAGAGCTGGAAAAATATCGCCACTTGGCCGAAGAAGGCTATGTTTCTTTAAACCTGCAAAGCGCCAAAAAGAAATTCCTTTCTAAAGACAGCAGCTATGTTTATCAGATCAGGCTTACCGACAAGGCCAGCGAACTGGTATTGAAACAAGACGAAGACAAAGCCACCGTTAAGGTAATTCAATATGAATTGGCCAGCGAAAAACCGGTTGATTTCAACAGAATAAACGACAATAATGCCAAAGTTACGGTATCCTTAAAAAAGACGAATACCGTTTTTGCGCCATTCCAAAAAAATGCCAGCGAAAACAGCGCTTTCATTACTAAAACCTATCGCCTAAAATTTGACAAGGAAGAAGGCTGGAAAGTGGCTAAATAACCGGCCAATGTTGGTGTTCTTCACCAATTTTGTCCCTTGTTGGTGTTTTCTTTATCAATAAGATTGGGAAATCATTTTACTAGGAAAGCAACAGCAGCATTTCATTGGAACGGCAGTCCCGCTTTTTGCTTAAGTTTTTCGCTTTGCTCAAAACTATCGCCGTCAATCGGGTTTAGGAAAGCACGGTTGTTGCCATTATGTTCTATAGCACTACCCCAATTGCAATAGCCCGACTTTAAGCGTTTCAGGATATTGCGCGCTAAAACAATTAAGGCTAAATTATTGGTAAAGAACACCAATTTGAACATTGGCCTAGCATTAGCCCTTGGATATGCAAACATTTGGTTTATCCATTCTGTGGAGAATAGTAAACCAAATGTAAGCTGCTCAGTTAAACTTACAGATGGATTGTGATGTCTTACACCCCAATCAATTGCTCATTAGTATCTCCCGTAAGTTTTCGCTAAAGTATAAATAATTAACTTTAAGTTATCCGTCATTGCCCAAAACTGGGCCGAAATAGGCCAAATGTCAAAAAATAGAGCAAAAATCAAGTTATCCAGTTGGCAAAACCTACTAAAAACATAGATTTAACCGACTGTTTTTGAGACTAAAATATGACGTTTGCCGTTCCTTTTTCATGACAAAAAATAGCTTTAGTTTTCTTACCTTTGCGGCATCAATTATTGCTATACTTCATGAGCTTAAACATCCACTACCAAGAAGAATTTAAAGAACGCCATATTGCGCCAAATGCTGAAGATACAGCAGCCATGTTGCAAACGGTTGGCGTTAATTCAATTGATGAACTGATTGAACAGACAGTTCCTCAACAGATCAGGTTAAAACAGCCTTTAAATTTACCTAAGGCTAAGTCTGAAACCGAATATTTGGCAAGCCTTAAGCAAACGGCTTCGTTAAACAAGGTTTTTAAATCATACCTTGGTCAAGGTTATTATGATACCATTACCCCTGGCGTAATCCTACGTAACGTAATGGAAAACCCGGGATGGTACACGCAGTACACGCCTTATCAGGCAGAAATTGCACAGGGCCGTTTACAGGCGCTGCTTAACTTCCAAACCATGGTTATCGACCTAACGGGAATGGAAATTGCAAATGCTTCATTATTGGATGAAGGTACGGCTGCCGCAGAAGCCATGTTTATGCAATACAGTTTGCGCAAAAACCAAGCTGCTGTAAAATACTTCGTATCTGAGCAGTTGTTTGCCCAAACCATAGATATCCTAAAAACCCGCGCCAATCCTTTCGGCATCGAATTGGTAATTGGCAACCACGAAGAATTTACGCCTAGCGAAGATTTCTTTGGCGCTATTGTACAATATCCTGCTGCCAACGGCGAGGTTTACGACTATACCAACTTTGCCAATGCATTGCACAACCAAAATATCAAATTAACCGTTGTTGCCGATTTATTGAGCTTAACCTTGTTAACTCCTCCGGGAGAATGGGGTGCCGATGTAGTGGTAGGTACAACGCAGCGTTTTGGCGTACCAATGGGCTTCGGTGGTCCACACGCCGCTTACTTCGCTACCAAAGACGAATATAAACGTTCTATTCCTGGCCGTATCATCGGGGTAACCATCGATAGCAACAACAATTACGCTTTACGTATGGCTTTGCAAACCCGCGAGCAACACATCCGTAGAGATAAAGCTACTTCTAACATTTGTACCGCACAGGCTTTATTGGCTATCATGGCTGGCTTTTATGCCGTTTACCATGGTCCAAAAGGCTTAAAACTGATTGCCGAGCGCACCCATGGCCTAGCTGTGAGCTTGGCTACATCGCTTTCGCAAATCGGATATAACGTATTGAGCAAAGCTTATTTCGACACGATCCAATTGGATTTGGGCGATTTAACAGATTCTATCCATAAAGAATGCTTAGACAACAACATCAACCTCAACTATAAAGGCAATTTGGTTAGCATCGCTTTAGATGAAACCACAACCTTCGAAGATATAAGCCTTTTGGTGCGCATTTTCTCAAAAGTTAAAGGCATTGCTTCAGATAGCGTTAATGTGGCCGACCAAGTAAGCACCACTATCCCGGCTGCCTTGCAACGTCAATCTGCTTATTTGACCCATCCGGTATTCAATGCGCATCATTCAGAGCATGAAATGTTGCGTTACATCAAATCATTAGAGACAAAAGATCTTTCGCTTTGCCACTCGATGATTGCCTTAGGTTCATGTACCATGAAGCTGAACGCAACTACCGAAATGATTCCGGTTACCTGGCCAGAGTTTGGAAAAATCCATCCTTTTGCACCAAACGACCAGGTATTGGGCTACTATACCGTATTTGACGAACTGGATAAATGGTTAAGTGAAATTACTGGCTTTGCAGCGATGAGCTTACAGCCAAATGCAGGCGCCCAAGGCGAATATGCCGGTTTAATGGTAATCAGAGCTTACCACCAAGACCGTGGCGACCATCACCGTAACATTGCTTTAATTCCAGCCTCGGCACATGGAACCAACCCTGCTTCTGCTGCGATGGCGGGCATGAAAATCGTTGTGGTTAAATCGCTAGAAAACGGAAACATTGATGTTGACGATTTGAAATCAAAAGCTGAAGAGCACGCTGCTAACCTATCATGTCTGATGGTAACTTACCCATCTACCCATGGTGTATTTGAGGAAAGCATTATCGATATCTGCAACATTATTCACCAAAATGGCGGTCAGGTTTATATGGATGGTGCCAATATGAACGCCCAAGTAGGCTTAACCAGTCCGGCTAACATTGGCGCTGACGTTTGCCACTTGAACCTGCACAAAACTTTCTGTATTCCGCATGGTGGCGGTGGCCCAGGTATGGGTCCGATTGGTGTGGCCGCCCACTTGGTGAAATATTTGCCAGGACACGCTGTAGTTGACATCAACAAAGAAAAATCTATCCATGCGGTTTCTGCAGCCCCTTGGGGCTCGGCTTCGATCTTGATCATTTCTCATGCCTATATTGCCATGATGGGTGCCGATGGATTGACCAATGCCACCAAATACGCAATTTTGAATGCCAACTATATGAAAGCACGTTTAGAAGCACATTATCCGGTGCTTTATTCAGGCAGCCAAGGCCGTTGCGCACACGAAATGATTTTAGATTGCCGCAGCTTTAAAAACTTTGGTATTGAAGTGGTTGACATTGCCAAACGTTTAATGGATTATGGTTTCCATGCCCCAACCGTTTCGTTCCCAGTGGCAGGCACTTTAATGGTTGAGCCAACCGAAAGCGAGCCTAAACATGAATTGGATCGTTTCTGCGATGCCTTGATTGCCATTAGAAATGAAATCAGCGAAGTAGAAAACGGCAAGCTGGACAAAACAGACAATCCGTTAAAAAATGCACCGCACACCGCAGCTGTAATTACAGCTAACGAATGGAATCATGGCTACAGCAGGCAAACTGCCGGCTTCCCGCTTCCTTATGTAGCAGCTTATAAATTCTGGCCATCTGTAGGTAGGGTAAACGATAGCCATGGCGACAGGTCGTTGATCTGCGCTTGTCCTCCATTAGAAAGCTACATGGAAGAAGCGATTGCTTAACAAAAAAAGTAAGTGTAAAAAATATAAAGCCCGGGCAATTGTCTGGGCTTTTTTATTTAAATGAGGAATATCGCACATGCCTGCCGCAATTGGGTTTTGTAGCTTTGGGTAAATGAATCCCAAAAAACTCCATTATTGCTCTGGCCTGATTCTTACTGTTTTTATTAGCCTGCATTTGTTTAATCATACTTTAAGCTTTTTTGGACCCAATAGGCATATCGAGATGATGAACATCTTGCGTGTATTTTATCGCCATGTTTTTATCGAAACCATTTTGTTGCTTGCGGTTGTCGTTCAAATCGTATCTGGACTAAAGCTATTTCGCGCGAACCGCAAAAAGGCAGTTTCCAAATTCGAAAAGCTTCACCTTTGGAGCGGCCTGTATTGGCCTTCTTCTTGGTCATCCACCTCAGTGCGGTATTTGCCGGAAGGTTGCTCTTGCACCTCGACACCAATTTCTATTTCGGTGTAGCCGGATTAAACACCTTTCCTTTTAACCTGTTCTTTATCCCTTATTATACCTTAGCCATCATTTCCTTTATCGGGCATATCGCGGCCATTCATCGCAAAAAAATGCACCGTGATATTTTTAACTTAAGTCCAAAAGATCAAGCAATTGTTGTTTTAGTATTTGGGTTTGTACTCACAGGTTTTGTTCTTTATGGATTAACCAACCGCTTTAGTGGCTTTACGATACCGAAAGCTTATGACGTTTTGATTGGGAGATGAAACAATCCGGCAACTTTATAAGCCAATTGTCAGAAATGAATTAAACCTTGGACCAGCCTGCACATCTAAGCCCTCTAAACGAGCACTAAAGGCAATGTTTAAGAATTTTCGAAAACGAAATCTTAACATATGGTATTTTTTAGCTTCGACAATTTAAATACCTTTACAAAAAACTTAAAAAAAATTCAGATGAAATTGAAAATCACATCAATGTTAATGCTAGCTGTTGTAGCTAGTTTCGCGTTCTTGGCTTTTGCTCCAAAAGCTGATATCTACACTGTTGACGTAACGAAATCGACAATTACTTGGGAAGGCAAAAAATTTGCAGGTTCTCACCACGGTACAGTTGACCTTACTTCAGGAACTTTGGGCTTTAATGGCAAAAAATTGGCTGAAGGTGGTTTTGTTGCCAATATGACTACGATTAAAGATGCCGATAAAAGTGCTGGTTTAGAAAACCACTTGAAAGCTGATGATTTCTTTGGCGCAGCCAAATTTCCTGCTGCTAATTTTGTAATCAAAAAGGTAGAAGGCAACGGAGCTAACGTAAATGTTACAGGAGATTTAACGATCAAAGGCGTTACACAATCGATCACTTTCCCTGCTGTAATTACTTGGAACGCTGATAAAACCGTAACAGCAACTGCCGATAAAATTACAATTGACAGGACCAAATTTGGCATTCAATTCAAATCAAAATCGGTTTTCTCTAACATTGGAGATAATTTCATCTATGACGATTTTACAATCGCAGTAAAATTGGTAGCTAAAAAATAATTGGATCAATCCTAAAGAAAAAGGCCTTTTGCAAAATGCAAAAGGCCTTTTTTGTATAAATACGTATTGACATTTAGCGCAGTAATCGATACCTTTAAAGCGTTAAGAAAAAGCTTTCTTGCTTCATATAAGAACCTCAATGTTAGATAAAAAGATTAATCTGTTAGTGATAGATGATGATGATATAAATATTTTTATCATCAAAAAGATTGTAGAGAAGACTGGATTTGACATAGAAATGGTGTCAAAAAGCAATGGCCAACAGGCAATAGATTACCTTAAAGAAGCAATTTCTGAACAAAAACCACTACCTCACCTCATTTTAATTGACATCAACATGCCGGTAATGAACGGCTGGGAATTTGTAGAAGCCTACCAACACCTGGGCATTTCAAACCCTGTTGACTTGTACATCCTTTCTTCGTCCGTCTACGAAAACGACATCGAAAAAACAAAGAGCTACAGCTCGGTAAAAGGCTTTATTTCTAAGCCGTTATCTATCGAAAGACTAACCGAACTGATCAAGGCGCTTCAGGCTAAACAATCTTAAAACGATCGTCGTCAAGTTCGATATAAGCTTGTGTTTTTGATTTAGAGTGATAAAAAAGACATTTCCACTGCTCTGCTGCAGCTTTCTGTCCATATGCTTCGCGCAATTCCATCGCTTTTCTGCCATCGTAATCATACTTGGCAATAAACTTGCGCAACAATTCTTCGGGCTCCGGCAAAACATCGCCGCCAAAAAACACCTTATCTACGCCATCGTCGATTAAAAACACCTGATGATACGGACAATGTGCGCCCGTGAGTTCATAGCTGATGAATTCGTTCAATTGTCCAGAGCCTTCGATCAGTTTAATATCTGCGTTGATTTGCAAAAAATCAAAAATATCCGTGTGGTAAGAAGACGAGGTACTCGAAAAGGCGGTTTCCCACTCTCCTCTTTGGATCACATAGGTGGCATCTGGAAAACTCAGCTCCATCTTGTCTTTATAATGATGTACCATGCCACCAGAATGGTCAAAATGCAAATGCGACATCAATACCAGCTGTATGTCTTCAGGCTCAAAACCGGCCTTCCTGATGTTTTCATGTAAATGCAGTTTCCCCTCTTCATTGCTATAGCCCAAGCCGGTATCCAGCAACACCAAAGTATCATTGATTTTAACCAAGAAAGGCTGTACATGAATAAACAAAGAAGCTGGCCTGTCCTTCGGGTTATCTTTTGCAGGATCGAAAGGAATAAACTTCTTGCTGGCATCAACAGAATAAGAGCCCTCGGTTAGGGTGAAAACTTGTATGGACATGGCTATTTTTTGAACAGAAATTAAATGATATATTTACGAACATGCAAATATAGGCAACCCGACCGATTTTTTGTGAGCATAGGCGGGTTTGGATATACTTCATGACATTTAACTCAGATTAACGTTGTAATGAAAAGCCACCTGCAAAGACGGTTCTAAATATTAATTTTGTAGAACTGAGTGGCTTCATCAAAAAACAAACAGACTTATACCGATGAGAAAGAGATGGGTGCAGGTTGGGCAAGGCGCGATAGAAACAAGTGAAAAACTTGCCCACGAATTAAATATAGACCACTGTTTAGCACAGATACTGGTACAGCGTGGCATTGGCACTTTTGAGGATGCCCGTTACTTTTTTAGGCCACAGCTAACACACCTGAACGATCCTTTTTTAATGAAGGACATGGAACAGGCCGTTGAACGCATTAGTCAGGCCATCCGACAAAACGAAAAGATTTTGGTTTATGGCGATTATGACGTGGATGGCACTACCGCCGTGGCACTTGCCTATAGCTTTTTTAGCCAGTTTACCAGTCAAATAGATTACTACATTCCCGATAGACACATAGAAGGCTACGGCATTTCTACCATGGGGATAGATTTTGCCAAGGCCAATGGTTTTGCACTGATCATCGCTTTAGATTGTGGCATCAGATCGGTAGATAAAATTGCCTATGCCAATGAGCTGGGCATCGATTTCATTATAGCCGACCACCATTTGCCTGCCGAAGAAATCCCAGGTGCGGTTGCCGTGCTCGATCCCAAAAGGAAAGACTGCGAATACCCTTTTAAAGAGCTTTCAGGTTGTGGCATTGGCTTTAAAATAGCACAGGCCTACTGCCAGATCAATAATCTGCCAGACGAACTTTACGAACAATACCTCGATCTGTGTATGGTCAGCATTGCGGCCGATATTGTTCCGATAGTTGACGAAAACAGGGTATTGGCTCATTTTGGTTTGCTTAAACTGAACGAAAAGCCCTGCACGGGTTTAAAGGCGCTGATGCAGATTTCGGGCAAAACCGAGAACTATTCCATTACCGATGTGGTATTTCAATTGGCCCCACGCATTAACGCAGCCGGCCGGATGGGGCATGCGCGCGATGCGGTAAAAATGTTGCTGAGCGATGAGGCTGCATTGGCCGAGGAACAGAGCACTTTTATCAACCTGCAGAATACCGATCGCAAATCCTTTGACCAAAACATTACCGCCGAAGCCTTAGCCATCATCAGGGAAAGCCAAGAGCTGATCAACCGTAAAACCACCGTTGTTTTTCAGCAGCACTGGAACAAGGGCGTAATTGGAATTGTAGCTTCACGCTTAACGGAAACCTATTATCGGCCAACCATTGTACTGACAGAATCTAACGGAAAGTACACAGGCTCGGCCCGATCAGTGGTAGGCTATGACCTTTACGAAGCCTTGCTGGCCTGCGAAGAATTGCTCGAACAGTTTGGTGGCCATAAATACGCTGCCGGACTTACCCTTAAGCCAGAAAATTTGGCTTTGTTTACCGAGAAATTCGAAAACATCGTCTCTTCAACCATTAGTCCTAATTTATTGGTGCCTGAAATTTCCATTGATAACGAAGTAAGGTTGGAGCAGATTGACGCCAAATTTTATCGCATTTTAGCCCAAATGGCTCCATTCGGACCACAAAACATGTCGCCGGTATTTGTAAGCCGGGGCGTAACCTTAGCCGGCAATGTGCAAATTGTTGGCACAAATCATCTCAAATTAACTGTAAAGCAACAAAATTCAGCTATTTTTGAAGGCATTGCCTTTGGCTTAGGCGAGTTTGAACAGCTGCTAAAGGCAAATCAGCCCTTTGATATCTGCTATACCATTGAAGAAAATGTATGGAAAGACAAAAGGCGCTTGCAATTGAACATAAAAGGCATTAAAATTGATGAAGGTGGAGAAACACCCCAATCGTAAACCATAATTCTAAAATCGTAAATCTAGATGATCTTAAAAGCCGAAAATCTGGTTAAAAAGTATAAGCAGCGCACCGTTGTCAACCATGTTTCTTTCAACGTAAGCCAAGGAGAGATCGTTGGTTTGTTAGGACCAAACGGTGCCGGAAAAACCACTTCTTTTTATATGATCGTAGGTTTAATTAAACCGAACGAGGGCAATATCTATCTAGAAGACGAAGATATTACCAAAGACCCGATGTACCGCAGGGCACAAAAGGGAATCGGTTATTTGGCGCAAGAGGCCAGCGTGTTCAGAAAATTGACCGTTGAAGACAACATCATGGCCATTTTAGAAATGACCGATCTTAAAAAAGACGAAAGGCACGAAAAACTGGAAGAGCTGATCAACGAATTTAGCTTGCACAAAGTGAGAAAGAACCGTGGCGACCTGCTTTCAGGAGGCGAGCGCCGACGCACAGAAATTGCACGTGCACTGGCTGCCAATCCCAACTTTATTTTATTGGATGAACCCTTTGCAGGTGTAGACCCGATTGCAGTAGAAGAAATACAGACGATTGTAGCCAAATTGAAACAAAAAAACATCGGCATTTTAATTACCGACCATAACGTACAGGAAACTTTATCCATTACCGATAGGGCTTACCTCCTTTTTGAAGGCAAAATACTCGAATCTGGCACACCAGAGGTATTAGCCGCCAACGAGATGGTTAGAAAGGTATATTTAGGCTCGAACTTTGTGCTGCGTAGAAAAAATTTATAATTTCAAAAACGAATGGCAATTGTAAATTCGATCTTTACTTGGTACATGAAAAAGCGCATTCATCAGATTGAGCTTTTCATGAAATATCCGTTAGATGTGCAGGAAGAATGGTTACATACCTTGGTTTCGAGTGCAGAAAATACCGAATGGGGAAAGAAATACGACTATAAATCTATCTTAACCGCAGCCCAATTCAAAGAGCGGGTTCCCATCCAAAACTATGATACTTTAAAGCCTTACATCGAGCGCATGCTCAAAGGCGAACAAAATGTGCTTTGGCCATCAGAAATCAAATGGTTTGCCAAATCATCGGGTACCACCAGCGACCGCAGCAAATTCATTCCGGTATCTGAGGAAGCCTTGGAAGAATGCCATTTCAAGGGTGGAAAGGATATGATCTCTATTTACTGCAACAACCGCCCCAACACCCAAATGTTTACCGGCAAAGGCCTGGTATTGGGTGGCAGCCACCAGATTAACCAGCTTTGCGATGACATCCACTACGGCGATCTTTCGGCAGTGCTGATCAAAAACCTGCCCATGTGGGCCGAATACTACCGTACTCCAGATATTTCTATCGCCTTGATGGACAATTACGAGGAGAAGATGGATAAAATGGCCGAGGCTACCATTAAGGAAAATGTAACCAATATTTCTGGCGTACCTACCTGGACCATTGTTTTGGCCAAAAAGGTGTTGGAAATTACCGGCAAAAACAACCTGCTGGAAGTTTGGCCTAATTTAGAACTCTATTTTCACGGAGCAGTTAATTTTACACCTTATCGCGAACAGTTTAAGGAACTGATTCCTTCGCCAGACATGTATTATTTGGAGACCTATAATGCTTCCGAAGGCTTTTTTGGTATCCAAGACCAAGATAACTCAGAAGAGTTGCTCTTAATGCTCGATTATGGTATTTTTTATGAATTCCTGCCTTTGGAGAACCTGGAAGATGAAAACCCAAAAACATTGTCTTTAGAGCAGGTGGAGCTCCATAAAAACTACGCCATCATTATCAGTACCAATGCCGGCCTTTGGCGTTACCTCATTGGTGATACTGTTCAGTTTACCTCCCTATCTCCTTTTAGGATTAAGATCACTGGCAGAACGAAGCATTTCATCAATGCCTTTGGTGAAGAGCTGATCATCGACAATGCCGAAAATGCCCTAACCAAAGCCTGTGCTACCACTTCGGCCAAGATCAAAGATTATACGGCCTGTCCTATCTATTTTAAAGGTGAAGAGGCTGGCGGCCACGAATGGATCATCGAATTTGAGCAACAGCCACAAGATTTTGAAAAATTTGTAGATGTACTCGACGAAACCTTACGTGAAGTGAATTCTGATTACGATGCCAAGCGTTTTAAAGACATGGCGTTGCGCAGACCGAAGGTTCATAATGCACCTGCTGATACCTTTTACAAATGGCTTAAGGTTCGTGGCAAATTAGGTGGCCAGCACAAAGTGCCCCGCTTGGCCAACGATCGCAAATATGTAGACGAGATTTTAGAAATGCTGTAGCCATGCAGAAGCAATTCAGCTATTTCAGTTTGGCTTGGCTCCTCTTCTTTGCCTTCTTTTTTGTGCTCATGCTGCAGCTTACCCTGCGCTACATTCCATTGAGCAGTACTGTTGCCTTTTTGCAGATCAAGCAAACCGAGGTCACCACCATCAGCTCTTATTTGCCCATTTTTTATGTGCACGTGTATACGGCAATCTTTTGCCTACTGGCTGGTTTTACCCAGTTCAACAATGCTTTGTTGGCCAAATACAATAAACTGCACCGCAGCATTGGCTATCTCTATGTGATAGTTGTAGTGTTTTTGGCTGGTCCATCAGGTGTTTATATGGGCTATTATGCCAATGGCGGATGGATTGCCCAAATTTCCTTTATTCTATTGGGCTTGCTTTGGATATTCTTCACCCTTAGGGCAGTGGTTTACATCAGGCAACGGAACATCAAAAAACACCGCCAGTTTATGCTCAGGAGCTTTGCATTGGCATTTTCGGCCATTACCTTAAGACTTTGGAAAGTTATTTTAGTATATTTATTTCATCCGGCACCCATGGATGTTTACCAGATTATTGCATGGCTGGGCTGGATCCCCAATTTATTAATTGTCGAATATTTAATCAGAAAAGACCGATAAACTTAAACTTATGAAGAAGCTCTTCCTCCTTGCCTTGTTCGTGGCCACCTATTGCCTGGCTTGCCAGAATAAAGATCAAAAAAATGCAAGTGCCGAACAATCGGCAGCGGCGCCAACTTTAGAACACCAGAATTTTAACGGCTTTTGGGTAGGCGATTTTGTAGCCGAAGAATATAAAAACGAAGATGAATATTACCCAACCAATAAGATCAACATCGCCATTAAGAGCATCGTAAATGGCGTGGTTACAGGCCAAAGCGTAGTGGCGGGCAACCAGAGGCCCTTAACCGGAAAAATAACCGAACGCAATGGCAAGATCTTTTTTAATTTGGCCGAACCCGGCGATGACAAATTCGATGGCCGATTTGAGTTTGAAGCCGTAAAGGACACCTTGATTGGAACCTGGATTGCCTATGATACCACCCTGCCCGTAACCAAGCGCAAGTTTAAGCTTACGCCAAAGGAATTTAGCTACAACGCAAATGTCATGCTCTCAGGCGAGACAGATTACGTCGACTACTATTCATCGCAAACCAAAACCACGATAGATACAACCGATGGCGTAATTGACACCTTGCGAGACGATTATTACAGACAGGCCAACGATGTAGTTTACAAGGTTAACTCTTCTACCCATGCTTTTACCGAAGCAGAGCTGAAGAACCTCAAAAAACTCGATTTGGAGATTTTAAGAAACACCATTTTCGCCAGACATGGCTATACGTTTAAAAAGAAAAGCTATCGCCAATTTTTTGATCCCGTAGAATGGTATGTTCCTGTTACCGCTAACGTAGATGGACAATTGAGTGCCATCGAAAAAGCAAACATCAAACTGTTTGTCCGCTTTGAGAAATATGCAACTGATAATTACGATACGTTTGGTAGGTAAAGCTTAGTTTTGTACCATTAACTACATGAATACATCCATCATTGCGCCGTCGCATCCCTTATTAAAGAAGCATATTCAATATTTCCTCTTTTTTAAACGAAATTCGAAAGAGGCAACGAGCTATGTAACTTTTCCAAACAACAATTTATGTTTGGCCATATATAAAAACAACAAGGTTGAATACGAGCGGGGAAAGGAGGTTAACGCATGCAGCGTTTCTTACGGACAAAATTCGTTTACCAGCAGACTCTATGGTTTTCATACCGTTCCTTTTAAGGCCCATATCCAATCGCCATTAGATCAGATATGTATTCTTTTCAATCCTTCTGCCTTACGGCTGTTTACTAGCGAGGCCTATAAAAACCTGCTAGGCACCGATGATGTTTTCAACGCCATCTTTGCTTCGAAAAGACCTAACTTTTTGGAAATGCTATTTGAGGAGGATGATTTTAACCGAAGAGCCGCCCTGTTAGAGCGGCTGTTATTAGAAAACCTAAATGCAACAAGGATACCCGCCAAAATGAGCGAAGCCTTACATTTAATTGCCTCAACAGACAAAAACAAGCTTCTTCCTATTGAAAATATCGCTAAAACACTCCAAATTAACGAATCTACACTCTATCGGCTATTTACCAATCACCTGGGGCAAAACCCAAAAAGCTACCTCAAAACCCTCAGGTTCAGACATACCTTAGCTCAATTAATGACAAACCCCGAGCGCCTAACCCAAGTGGCTTATACGAACCATTATTTTGACCAGGCCCATTTTATCAAAGACTTTAAAACATTTGCAGGCTGTACGCCAAAAGAGCTCAATGAAAATGTTTCTGTCAAAGCGCAGAGCTTAGTTTGGCTTTATAACAAAAGATAGGCTCTGCACGATTTTTACAATTTTAAAAACCAGGTGTTCTTTTTCTTTGCGCTCATTAAAATCTAACTGATATGAGAAGGAGAATAACACTACTATTGGCCTTGCTGGTTTTTGCCAAGCTCGGCTATTCACAAGAAAACTGCAATTGTGAGCAGGCGTTAAGTTTAACCATCAAGAAAATTGAAAGCGAATACCCCGGTTTTGAACAAAAAACCAAGGATAAACTGGCTTATAGCAATTACAAGAACAACCTCATCATTGAAGCAAAAAACATACAAGAGGCATCGTGTATTGAGCTCTTGAGGAAATACACTAACTATTTCAAAGATCGGCATCTTTGGGTTTTAACGAATGCAACTGCTCCAGTTCCTCCACAAAATGAAGCTGTCAAGGTCAAAAAAATGGCCAACATTAATCTCAAAAAATTCTATGCAAACCTCAAAAAAACGAAAGACAAGCTAGAAGGGGTTTGGCGCGACGATAAATACAAGATTGGCTTGCTCAAAACCAATGAAAACGAATATGTAGGCTTTATCATTGAGGCCGATCCAAGCTATTGGAAGCCTGGTGAAATTAAATTCAAATTATTGGCCAATGGCAGTTATGAATACTACATGCAAGACCATTCTGTACAAAAAGGAACTTTCAAAAGTTACGATGATTGCCTTTTGTATTTTAATGTGCTACGATCTTCTTTTGTAAAAGAGAATCCAACACCAGCACTTAATGCCATACAAATTGCCAATAAAATCAATGAAATTGAGGGGTTTTATGTCAAGTCATTAACGGCTAAAACTGCTATTATTAAACTTCCGAGCTTCGATTACCCCTACGTTGACCGGATCGAAAAGCTCATTGCGACTCATAAGTCGACCTTAGAAAACAGCGAAAATCTAATCATCGATTTAAGAGGCAATGGTGGCGGAACGGATAATGCTTACCAAACCTTGTTGCCTTATGTCGTTACCAATCCAACCAGGTATATGGGTGCCGAGTTTTTTGCCTCTCAATCCTTTATCGATGGCTTGGAACATTACAGAGCTGGGATCAAGGACGATGTGAAGAAAAAGGAAGAAGTAGAAGGCATTGACAAGAAAATAAGCTTGTTACGCCAAAATCTAGGCAAATATGTAAGGTTTAGCACCGATTCTGTTACTATTGACACCATAGCCAAAGCACAAAAGAGTCCAAAACAAATCGTGGTACTTACAGACGGAAGGGTAGCAAGCGCAGCCGAAAACCTAACGCTGGTAGCCAAACAAAGCAAGAAAGCCAAAACCATGGGCACTCCAACCCTTGGCGTAATAGATTATGCCAACGGCTATATCTTCGAAATTGGCTGTGCCAATTACAGATTGGTTGTGCCTACTTATCGCTCATTCAGGCTTCCAGATTATCCGATAGATAATATTGGCATACAGCCCGATATTTATTTAGATTCTTCTGTAAAGGATTGGATTGCTTATGCAATCGACTACCTAGAAAAATAAAACAAGACAGTAGCTTATGTAATACTAACGCTTGTTGATTATTTGGACTAGCTATTCTGATTTTTTTTAATTAAATTTAATTAGCTAAACCTCAAAGCCTTATGAAGACTGTTCAACAAATTCTGCAAAACAAATCAGCTCAGATTTATAGTGTTGTTCCCACCGCTTCGGTACTCGATGCACTAAAGGTAATGACCGATAAAAACATCAGTGCCTTATTGGTGATGGAAGGCCAGCAGCTGCTTGGTATTTTTACCGAGCGAGATTATGCCCGTAAGATCGTGTTGCATGGCAAATCATCAAATACTACGCCTATTAGCGAGGCCATGACCATGAGTCCGATTACGGTTAGCCCAAGCGACAGCATTGAGCATTGCATGCAACTAATGACCGATAAACACATTAGGCACCTGCCTGTAATGGACAATGCAATAGTAGCCGGAATGGTTTCTATTGGCGACGTGGTAAAATTCATTATTGCAGACCAGAAACAGACGATTTCGCAGTTGGAGAGTTATATCAATAGTTAGTCTATAGTCCATAGTCTTTAGTCTATAGTCAGGAAGTATATTAAGGATATGACAACCAAGGCCACTGCCTTTCTCTGCTAAACCTTATTGGAGCGGGCACGGAATGCAATGGAGTAAAGCGGAAAGAAGGACAGCAGTTGCCGATGAGCAATGTCTTTGGTTTTCCAAGCAAGGATAAGCCCATACGAGAGCCTATCACATTGGAACTGATCGTTTCTCGAGTGAGATAACGGATCGGAGCCGGCATGACGAATCGAAAATGACTAATCAGCCAATGAACTTATGAACCAATAAACTCTTAGTCGCCCCAACGCCACTCACCCGCAACCTGCAAAGGAAGTTTGAGGTTGTTTTTCTCTAAGAAAGCTTTTAAGTCTGCATCATTCATTTTGCCTACCGGAATTTTTGGCGTGTTGGCCAAAGCGTAGGTCAACATAGCCGAATAACGGACTGTATTTTTAAGTCCCTGCTCGTCTACCAATTTGAACAAATCGCCATCAGAGTGGTAATATGGACCAGAATTGTTTGGCAATCGGCCACCAGCACCGCCGCCTGTAGGGATACCCTCTAACATGAACGGCTGATGATCGCTATGCAAGCCAGCGCCTGCCTGAAAAAGGTTTTTAAACCCAGTATCGATCTTTACTACTTCATCGCCCCAGCCTTTAAACAAAGTTTCCATTTCTTTTCTGCTGGTCGAAAACCCTTTCGGATCGTTAGTCATATCATAATTGAGCATGAAACTTACCTGATCTAGGGTGCCGTTTTTCTTAGCTTGCTCTACATAAGCTTTAGAGCCCAGCAAACCTTGCTCCTCGCCCATAAAAAGTACAAACTCTACTGTTCTCTTGGTCTTAAGGTTCAGCTTTTTGAAGGTACGGGCCATATCTACTACGGCAAAAGAGCCAATTCCGTTATCGATGGCGCCCGTAGCTAAGTCCCAGCTATCTAAATGTCCGCCAACCACTACCTTTTCTTTAGGAAACTCGGTTCCCTTAAAGGTTGCAATTACGTTACGGGCTTTGATCATACCCGAAAAGTTGGTCATTTCTATACTGGCTGTCTGTGGCGTAGTTTTTAATTTTTCTTTCAAAGCCATGCCGTTTTCCAAGCCGATGCAAACCGCAGGAATTGGAATGAGTTTTCCGGTTACAGACGCTGTTCCGGTTAACAATACACCATTTTTAACGGTGTTGATGATGATTACCCCAGCTGCCCCATATTTGGTAGCGATGGCGGTTTTCTCCGAACGGTGCAAAGACGGAGTGCCTTTGGCTGAGCCCGGCAACACACCCAAATAAATCAAGGCTATTTTTCCTTTTACTTTGTCGGCAATACTTGCGTAATCTGCTTCAAGGCCGTTGCCTACGTCAATCAGTTCGGCAGTTACTTTTGCAGCTACCGGAGAGTGGGCCAAGGTTACCGCTTTCATATCCGCTAGACTATTGGCGTTAGCTCCAATTTTAACGGCAAGCGTCTTCCTGTCCCAGCTTTCTACTTCAAATGGCTGATATTTTACATCGCAACCATAAGATTTGAGTAGATTGAACACATAGGCCTCGGCTTTTGCTCCATTAACCGAACCCGTTAAACGGTGGCCAATAGTGGTCGATGCATCCTTTAAATTGTTATAGGCATTAGAATTGGCCTGCACTTCGGTATTGATTTGCTTAAAAGCCCCACCAAATTGATCTTGTGCATTTGCCGTAAAGCATAAACCGGCCAAAGCCAATAAAAAGAAATTCTTCATTCAGTATTATTTTTTGATGAAAATAAGTTTTTTTGGACGGATTGAGCTTAGCGCTGTAAAATTTTTACAATTAAGCCTGCGGATGTGCCTTCTTTTTCGGGAACACCAAAGAAGCTACGATACTCGCTGTTAAGATAAAGAGGATGATGAGCAGCGAATGCTCTGTGGTAAAGCCCCAGAATTTCAGGTAATCATGTGCCAACATTTTAATGCCGATAAAGGTGAGCAATACGGCCAATCCGGTTTTAAGGTAATGGAATTTATGGATGATGTTGACCAATAAAAAGAACATCGATCTTAGCCCCATGATGGCAAAAATATTCGAAAAGAATACGATGTAGGCATCTTTGGTTACCGCAAAAATAGCTGGTATAGAATCCACAGCGAAAATAAGGTCGGTAAATTCTACAATCAGCAATACCAGGAATAATGGGGTAAGCAGGGTTTTGCCGTTCACTTTAAAAAAGAACTTCTTGCCTTCATATTTTGGGTGTATGGCAAAGAATTTGGAGGCAAACTTCACTACTTTATGGTTTTCAGGATCGATTTTATCATCGCCTTCCTTGCTAAAGAACATGCGTATGCCGGTAAAGATCAGGAAGGCGCCGAATACATATAAAATCCACGAAAACTGGTTGATCAGGGCTGCACCAGCGAAAATGAAAATGAAACGCATGATGATTGCGCCTAAAATACCCCAGAAAAGCACCCTGTGGTAATATTTTTCGGGAACGGCAAAGGCAGAAAAAATCAATACGATAACGAAAATATTGTCTACCGAAAGCGCGTACTCGATCACGTAGCCCGTTAAAAACTCAATGCCCAGGTTTTGTTTGTATATCTTCAGGCTCTCTTCAAAATTGCCGGGAATAAGCGTAATCTGATGCTGATGCGCCTTAACTATCTGCTCCAGTTTGGCATAGCTATCAATACCGTGCAGTTCCTGACCTTCGAGCACTAACAGAAAGTAAAATCCAAGAGCAAGCAATACCATGATAAAGCTCATAATGCCCGCCTGCTTTAAGCTCACTACTTTCTCCGTCTTGCTAAAAAGGCCTAAATCTAAGGCCAATATCAATACGATGAAGAGCAGAAAGCCACCAATGAATAATACTTCGTTCGACATTATTTTTTACGTTCTGTAGTATATCTTACCAATTGTTCCAATCCCGTTCTTGCCTCGCCCTCGTTAAATTGATATAAAATATCGAAAGCTTCTTTTTGGTATTCGAGCATTTTTTGGTTGGCATAATGTACGCCGTCCTGGCTATTCACAAAATCGATGACCTCCTGTATTTTCTTCGGATCATCCTGATGGTTTTTAACCAAATTGATGATGCGTTTACGTTCGGCTTTCTCCACCCTGTTCAAAGCATAGATCAAAGGCAGGGTTACTTTTTTTTCTTTGATGTCGATACCCAAAGGTTTGCCCACATCATCGGTTCCAAAATCAAACGTATCGTCCTTGATCTGAAAAGCAATCCCTACTTTCTCGCCAAACAAGCGCATTTTTTCGATGGTTTCGGCACTGGCACCTACCGATGCCGCCCCGCAGGCACAGCAAGAGGCAATTAAAGAGGCCGTTTTCTGACGGATCACTTCAAAATACAATTCCTCGCTAATATCCATGCGCCTCACCTTCTCGATCTGCAGCAACTCGCCTTCGCTCATTTGTTGCACCGCTTCCGATACTATTTTTAACAAAGCATGTTCGTTATTGTTTACCGAAAGCAGCAATCCTTTGGCCAAAAGGTAATCGCCCACCAAAACGGCGATCTTGTTCTTCCATAATGCGTTGATGGAGAAAAATCCGCGACGCTCATAGGCATTGTCTACCACATCATCGTGTACGAGGGTGGCTGTGTGCAAGAGCTCTACCAAGGCGGCGCCACGATGCGTTGATTCCTGGATTTCGCCACATAGCTTAGCAGCAAAAAACACGAACATTGGGCGCATCTGCTTGCCCTTTCTCTTCACAATGTAATGGGTAATGCGGTTCAATAACGGCGCATCGCTGTGCATCGAATCCTTGAATTTTGCTTCAAATGCATTAATCTCTGCGGCAATGGGCTGTTGTATCTGATCTATTCCGGGCATTCGGCTAAAAATGTGTTTGCAAACTTAGTTAAATTCCATTAAAAGCGTATTTTTAATCAGACTATTCGTACAAAACGTTGCATACAATTGTGAAAAACATGCGACTGATCTAGCCATAATCCATTAATTGCCCAATAAAATAAATAAGATAAACCCAATGAAAATATTCCTCGGTATCCTCCTAGTGCTCGTTGTTGTACTTGCTATTGTTTATTTGCTTGGCCCACATCCTAAAAAACCGGTGTATGGCGATCGCTTGCCCACTGTTCCGGCACTTAGCCAATTGTCTGATTTTGTAGCGAAACAAGAAGCCAAATACAAGGTAAAACCAGGTAACGAAGCCGAAATTGTTTGGGCAGACAGCACGCATCAGCAAACCGAATATGCCTTGGTTTATTTGCATGGCTTTTCGGCTTCCAAAAAAGAGGGCGATCCCGCTTATTCTTATCTGGCCAAAGCCTTACATGCCAATCTTTACCTTTCTCGACTGGCCGATCATGGTCTCGACACCGTAGCTCCAATGCAGCATTTTACAGCAGAGCGATTATGGGAAAGTGGCAAATTGGCCTATGCTATTGGCAAGAAATTAGGCAAAAAGGTAATTCTGGTTGGCACTTCTACTGGCGGAAGTTTAGCCCTGCAACTGGCGGCTGCTTATCCAGAGGTGAATAGCTTGGTGTTGCTATCGCCGAATATTGCCATTAACGATTCGAAGGCTTGGCTATTGAATAATCCCTGGGGCCTGCAAATTGCCCGTCAGGTAACTGGTGGCGACGAACGACAGGTAGACGGCAAAACCCTGGAGTACCAAAAATACTGGTATACACATTATCGATTAGAATCGGTAGTTGAACTGGAAGAAATGCTCGAAACGGCCATGACACCCGAATTGTTTGCCAAGGTAAAACAGCCCGTACTGTTATTGTATTATTATAAAAACAAGACCGAGCAAGACCCAGTGGTTCGTGTAGATGCCATGCTCAAAATGTTCGATGAATTGGGTACTCCGGCCAACCAGAAAGAAAAAGTGGCTTTGCCTAATACTGGCAATCATGTGATTGGTTCTTCCATTACTTCGAAAGACATTCCCGGCGTAGAGAAAGCAATGGATGGATTCATTAAGGCCAGGCTGGGGAGGTAGAAGGTTGAGGGTTGAGGGTTGAGGGTTGAGGGTTGAGGGTTGAGGGTGAGATGGATTGATGATCGGAAGGTTTAACATTATTCAAATGAAACATCATTTTAAAGCTGTGATTTACAAGATAGGTATCAATTGGGCAGTTGATGTGCCTTTGGAGCTTACAGAAAAGCTCACAAAAGAGAAGGGCTATATCCGTATCAAAGGAGAAATCAATGATTTCGATTTTAAACAGACCTTGGTTCCAGTCAAAAATGCGCCTTATCGTTTGTTTGTCAACCTGATCATGATGAAAGGGGGAAAAACTGCCGTAGGAGAAATGGCTACTTTTATCATTGAGCAAAACGAAGAATTGTTAGAAAAAATGTATGCAATGCCTGATGCACTAACTAAAGTACTAAAGGCAAACAACCTTAATGAAGAATTCGACAAGCTCAGTCCGGCCAGAAAAAAAGATATTTTCAAATACCTCTATTATATCAAAACTGCAGAAACGCTACAAAAGAACATCGATAAAGTGATTGAGCAGCTCTTGCAAAAATCACAAAATGTGAGGATACCTTAGCATAGGTATTAGTTTTTAGTTATTAGTTGGTAGTTTTCAGTTTTCAGTAAATCGTCATTGCGAGCCTGTGAACCAAGTCTTACAAGTTAAGAGCGCTAATAAAAGCACAGGCTTATGGAATCTTAACTTTTCAGCATCCTCAGCTTACATGAGGAACAATACACTATCCAATAGGCATTATAAGTTTAACAATTTTCCTACTGCTTTGCATTTGGTTTTTATTTCGAAAGCAAAATGGCATCTACATTTTATCAAAACATATGGCTTTTATATCATTTCGCCTATTTTTGTTTTCACTTTTGCAAAAAAAGAGTAAAATTTACATAACTGGTAATCCTTAATCCAATCTAAACAAATGAAAAAATTAATTACCATTCTTTTGATTGGTTATTCAATGACAACATTTGGACAAAGTTTATCCACTATTGAGAAAGATCTGTTAAAAACCTTGAAAAGAATCAATTATTGGTCGAACATTGGTTATCAAGACAAAATTAGCGTAGAAGATTCCTTAAGCAAAGAGAACAATATTCTAAAAAACAAGTTGCTCAGGTATACGGATAATCAACCTCAAACTTTAAGTTATGCATTTTCGGCATTGCAAAAAGAGCATTTAATAATTGCTACTTCGGCCGATAAAAATTTTAGAATTTATTCATGGGACACCTATACTGGCGGGACCATGCATTTTTTTGAAAACGTTTACCAATACCAATCAGGCAACACAGTACTTTCCAAATCTATCGATTCGAGTGAGGGTTTCTTTTCAGAAATATTTACATTAAAGACGGATACAGGGCCTATCTATCTTGGCTATCTCAACGCCATTCTGTCAACTAAGCTATCTTATCAAAGCATCAACATGTTTAAAATTGAGAACAAGCAACTCAAAGACGCCAAACTAATTAAAACCCAAAGTGGCATTAATAATTTGTTAGGTTTCGAATTTGATTTTTTCTCTGTTTTTGACCGAAAGGAAAGACCTGTAAAGCTTATTTATTTTGATAAAGTGAAGAAAGAAATCAAGATTCCGGTAGTTAAAGAAGACGGGAAAGTAACCCCAAAATTTATTACTTATAAATATACTGGCAAATATTTTGAAAGGCAGAAAAATTAATCATTCAATAAAATCCCGAATCAAGTCCAGGATGACGATTCGTTTAATGAACAAGTGACACCAATGAACCAGTAAACTAATAAGCCAATAAACCCTTATAACTTTCGCCAATAGGAATTTCGACTTCGTTAATGCGCAATTGGTTTTTGCCGATTACCTGCACAGCCGACCAGTTAACCAGGTAAGAACGATGTACCCTTACAAATTCTTTTTCAGGCAACAATTCTCCTAGGTATTTCATGGTCATGTGTACAATCAGGTTGCCGTTAAGCGTGTACAATAAAATATAGTCTTTTATCGATTGGGCATATAAAATATCGGCATGTGGCACTTTCACCAATTTGCCAGACACTTTAAAATAAGTATAATCCTTTATCTCTTCTGCTATGGGCTGCAGTTTAAAAAATTTCGCTAAGCTTTTGTCGAAACGTTCTTGGGTAATGGGTTTTAATAGGTAATCTACTGCTTCCAGGTCGTAACTTGCAGCTGCATATTCAGAAAAGGCTGTTGTAAATATGACTGCTGGTGGATTTTTTAGCGATTTTACAAAATCAATTCCACTCATTCCTGGCATTTTGATATCCAAAAACAATAAATCGATATTTTCCTGGTGTAATACCTCGAAAGCCTCCAAGGCCGTATTACAGGTTTTCACCAAACACAAAGTACTTGTATTTTGCACGTAAGTAGCTAATATCTCCTGTGCCAGCGGTTCGTCGTCTACAATGAGGCAGTTGATCATTTCATTTGCAAAGTTAAGCGTACCTGATAAGTTTTTTCGTCGGCTTGCTGTTCCAATTGATAGACATTTGGATAGAGCAGTTCCAGCCGTTTCTGTACATTGGCCAGTCCGATGCCACCAGGTTTTGTAGTATCTTTCGCAATGCTATTGCCGATTTCCATCAACAGTTCATCTTCGGTTTGGCAAATTACAATCTTAACAAAACCTTTGTTTTGTTCGTCTTCTATTCCATGCTTAAAAGCATTTTCAATAAAAGGCAACAACAATAATGGACTAATGGTAACATGTTCATCAATGCCTTGTATTTCTAGCTGTATGGAAATGGCATCCCGATAACGGATCTGCTCTACTTCTACATAATTCTTGATAAAAGCGATTTCATCTTTGAGCAACACACGCTCCTGCTCAGATTGATACAGCATGTAGCGCATCATTTCAGACAGTTTGGCTACCAACGGAGCCGTATCTTTCGATTGTTTAAGGGCCAGTGCGTAGATATTGTTGAGCGTATTGAAAAAGAAATGTGGCTGTAATTGGGCTTTTAAGTACGTTAATTCTGAAAGCAATTGTTGCTCTTTGAGTGCTTTCATTTGTTCAGTTTGCTTAGCCGAATGAATAAAGTAGCCTAAAAAGCCGACACCACAAAGCTGCAGGGCCATATAATTTATGGTAAAGCCAAGTCTCTTCAAATGATACCATTTTATGGCATCGCTTCTTATTTTTTCGGAAAGAAAATCCAGCTGGGCAATTAATAAATAACTCGCTTTTTTAAAAAGAAAATAGCCGATCAAAAACAAAACAATAAGGGCTATAAATGCCGATAATTTATTTTTTTTCAAACAGTACTGCAATCCTTTATAAAACAGCAGAAAGGCAATTAGGTTATGGGTGCCGTACACCAGCGCAAATTCCAGTTCTACAGCTGAAATTCCTATCCGGTTTTCTTCCCATAAATTATATTCGAAACTGGAAAGTAAACCAATAGCATAAAAATAAACCAAAAAGAAAACGATTTCGATTTTAGCATATTTTGAAATTTTAAAATCCTGGTTGATAGGCACGGCAGCAAGGTAAAAATTATTTGGCAATCCACATTTTCGGTTCCCTGTTTTTCGACTAAAACCTGTAATTCTTCGACTAAACCCATTTTTTAGCTTTCTGTCGAATTGATCTCGAGCCTCGTCTAATTCAAAAAAATACTCGTCTTCTTCCTCCTAAATTTGGAAAACCAAAACCAGAATTCTCATGAAGATTTACATTATTTCGGCCATTTCCATTTTTTTGCTGCACCTAGGAGCCTCGGCTAAAAAAAATATAACTGCAGACTCTTTGCTCAATCGCACAAGTCAAACTCTAAACCAATTAAAGTCGATTTCCTACCATAGTTATAGAGAAATCAACAATTTTAAGGAAAACTACTTTGCCAAGAATAGTGGCGAAAGTTATGTGGAATACAACAATGCCATTTACGGCAAAGTTGCGAGGTTTCAGTTCCAATCGCCAAACATCTTAGAGATTTATAATGGGACCGAATATTTTCTTTTGGATCAAAAAAAGAAAACGATAGCACTTGAAAAGAAAACAACAAAACAACTTAAGAGCCTATCGTTGCTTTATAATTCCATTACTACAATCCGTTTGTTTCTCCCTCAGCTATATCAAGATAAAAGCATCCCAAAGTCGGTAAGCGATACAATCGTTGATGCAAAAACCTATTACCTCATTAAGTTCGAACTGCATAAAAAATCGATGGATTTCCCAGATGGATTTTCAAGCTTTGATAGCGAAGTAACTAAATATTACAAGTTGCTTATCGACAAAAGCACGTTTTTGCCCTTTATGATTTTCGATAGCAACAGCATTGCAAAGGATCAATATTATACCAAAACAGTTTTTACAGATATCAATCTTAACCCTAAGAATCGCACAGAAAATTCATGGTATTCATCTAGCTACAAAGGATACGAACCCGAAAAAAAAGCAGAGAGAAAGCCATTGGTACAAATAGGACAATTACTGCTAAACTGGTCGTTGCCCAAATATAGTCTTAATGCTTCCGGCACCCTAAAATCCGAAGATGTTAAAGGAAAAATAGTTTTAATGGAATTCTGGATTAAAAACTGTGGTTATTGCATGGAGGCTTTTCCAAAAATCAAGGAAATTCAAGAAAAGTACGGCAAACAAATTGAAATTTTGAGTATCAATGCGTATGAAAAGAAAGAAGAAATAGATTTCTTTTATAAAAGAGAAAAACCAACTTATACTATGTTGCACAATGGAGAAAGATTAGCCAACTCGTTGGGTATTTATGCCTATCCTACTGTTGTTTTACTAGATCGAACGGGCAAAGTGATTTCAGTTATGGAAGGGGTTGACCAAAAAGAAATAGAAAAAGCAATCCAAAAGGCACTTTAACCTAGAGGCGCCATCCCTATTTTCCATTAGCAGAACTTCAATTAAAACAGGTATTTTTTTGACTCGAGCCATCTTTTACTTTTATATTCTTCATCTTTAACCTTATCAAACCAAACAAATGAAAAAATTAAGCTTCGTATTTTTTACGGCATTGTTATTAAATACAACGATGGTATCGGCGCAAAAATTTAAAATAGAAGGAACCAGCGAAGGTCTAGATAATGGTACATGGCTTTATCTTAAACCTGATGCGGACCAGCCGTTGGACTCGGTTCAGGTTCAAAACAATAAATTCATTTTTAATGGACAATTAGCCGAAGAGGCAAGCAATGCCGTACTCTATACCGCCAAGTATAGCAATTACGTCTTCTTTTGGCTTGAGAACAAGACCATTACCATAGCTGTTAAAAACGGCGAGTTTAAGAAAGGCAGCATTAAAGGTTCTGTTACACAGGACGAAAACAATGAGCTCAATGCAAAAATACAGCCATTGAGGGATAAAGAAGAGGAGTTGATGAAAGCTATAAAAGGCACAACTAATCAAGAAAAGATCAAAGAGATGCGCCAATTGCTTGACAGCTTAGATCAAGAACAAACTCTTGCCTATAAAGCGCATGTAAAGAACCATCCGAACTCTATCACTGCAGCACATTTACTAAATGTTTATAGTTCTACTTGGGGCAAGGAAAAAACAAATGAGCTTTATAAAAACTTAAGTCCAGCGATAAAACAAACCAAATTTGGCCTGCAAATAGCCGAGTTCATCAAACTGAACCAAAGCATTAAAATTGGAGAGCATTTTGCCGATTTTGAACAATTGAATACCAAAGGCCAAAAGGTGAAGTTATCGCAAGTAAAAGGTAAATATATCTTGTTAGAATTTTGGGGTTCTTGGTGTGGCCCCTGCAGGCAAGAAAACCCCAATCTTGTTAAAACCTACAATGCTTATAAAAGTAAAGGATTTGAGATTTTAGGCGTAGCCGCGGATAACAATAAAGAACAATGGTTAAAAGCTGTTAAAGATGATGGCCTCACCTGGGAAAATGTAAGCGACTTAAAAGGCGATAAAAATACCGCAGCTTTGATTTATGGCATCAATGCTTATCCTACCAACTTTTTGATCGACGAAAAAGGCATCATCATTGCCAAAAACCTACGTGGGGAGAATTTGAGAAAGAAACTGGAAGAATTATTGCCTTAAAAAATAGATCAGGCCTGAGAAATCACGGCCTTTTTATTGGTTTTTGATATGCCTGATGATCTGCTTGGCATGTACCCTCGAATTTTCAATGAACCATTTATGGGTGTCCATTCCGCCACAAACCACGCCAGCCAAATACAGGCCTTTCACATTACTTTCCATGGTTTCAGTGTCATGTACAGGACATTGATCATCACCTAAACTTACGCTAAGTGATTTGAGCAGGTTAAAGTTCGGTTGATAACCCGTCATGGCCAATATAAAATCATTTTCCAGTTCGATTTCTCCTGCTGGAGTTTTCACCTTCACGGCATTGTCGGTAATTGCAATGACTTCGCTGCTATAATGTACTTTGATCTCCCCCTCTTTAATCCGGTTTTCGATATCCGGTCGTACCCAATATTTGACGTACGAGCCAATTTCGCTCCCGCGAATCACCAAAGTAACCTCAGCTCCTTTTCGATAGGTCTCTAAGGCTACATCAATTGCAGAATTGTTGGCACCAATTACCACTACCTTGCTAAAGGCATACAAATGCGGATCTTGATAGTAATGTTTGACTTTAGGCAGATCCTCGCCAGGCACACCCATTAAAATAGGCACATCGTAAAAACCCGTGGCAATAATTACTTTTTTAGCCTGATAATCACCTTTGGAAGTGTTGATTTTGAAAAATCCCTCAGCCTGTTGCTCGCTTGCTTTAACTTCTTCAAACAGACGGATATTGAGCTTGAATTTTTCGGCAACGCGACGATAATATTCTAGAGCTTCATTGCGATTGGGCTTGGTGCTGATGCTCACAAAAGGTACGCCGCCAATCTCCAGTTTCTGCGAAGTAGAAAAGAAAGTCATAAACACCGGATAGTTATACAGGCTGTTTACCAAAGCACCCTTTTCTATAATGACATGGCTAAGCCCAGCCTGTTGCGCTTCAATGGCACAAGCCATCCCAATTGGACCCGCACCAATAATCAAGACATCGTAAGATGCAATCGGATTTTCTTTCATTTGATCGTGTTTCGCAAAGCGAAAGCTTAAAATTCTGCTTTAGGCTTTCATTGCCTTGCTTGGACAGGCAAAATCTGTACGTTTGAGATTGGTGTTTTTAATAGCTCCATAGCCTCCAGCTACATCAATCACATTTTCTACACCACGTGCTTTTAAGATGGAAGCTGCAATCATGGAGCGATAGCCACCTGCACAGTGGATGTAATAAGTTTCATTAGGCTTGATTTCGTTTGTCCAGTCATTGATGTAGTCAAGCGGACGGGTTAAGGTAGCTTCGAGGTGCTCGGCTTCGTATTCGCCCGGTTTGCGTACATCTAAGGCATTGGCCGAAGGATTGGTATTGATGACATGCTCAAATTCCGTCGCACTGATCGATTCGATGCGATCTACTTCTTTTCCCGCCGCTTCCCAAGCTTGTATGCCACCTTCAAGGTAACCAATGGTATTATCATACCCTACTCTGGCCAAACGGGTAATTGCTTCTTCGGCTTTGCCTTCTTCGGTAACCAACAGCAGTTCTTGCTTCAAATCGGTAACCAAAGCGCCTACCCAAGGGGCAAACTGGCCATTCAGGCCTATATTAATCGAATTTGGAATAAAACTTTTGGCAAAATCCTGCGGATCTCTCGTATCTAAAATCAAGGCCCCTATTTGGTTGGCCATATCTTCGAAATCGTTAGGATTTAAAGCCACCAAGCCTTTTTCAAATACCTCGTCAATGCTTTCGTAACCACCTTTGTTCATGGCTGCATTTTTGGCGAAATATTGTGGAGGAGGCAAAATACCCGAAGTTACCTCTTCTATAAATTGTGCTTTTGATGTTGCTTTCAAGGCATAATTCACCTCTTTTTGATGGCCAAGCGTATCAAAGGTTTCCTTACTCATGTTTTTTCCACAGGCTGAGCCTGCGCCATGTGCAGGATATACGATGACATCATCGGCCAACACCATAAGCTTGTTGTGCAGCGAATCATAAAGCGTTGCCGCCATGTCTTCCATCGTTAACGAACCTTTTTGGGCCAAATCTGGTCTGCCTACATCACCAATAAACAAGGTATCGCCGGTAAAAATGCAATAGTCTTTGCCGTTGGCATCTGTTAGCAAGTAGGTGGTCGATTCTGGCGTGTGTCCAGGTGTGTGTAAAGCGGTGATGGTTAGGTCGCCAATTTTAAATTGCTCGCCATCTGTTGCAATGTGCGATTCGAAATGTGTCTTTGCGGTTGGTCCGTAGATAATTTTCGCACCAGACTTTTCTGCCAAATCTACATGGCCAGAAACAAAATCGGCATGAAAATGGGTTTCAAAAATATATTTGATGCTAGCGCCATTATGATCGGCTTTTTTCAAATAAGGATCAACCTCACGTAACGGATCGATAATCGCTGCTTCGCCATTGCTCTCAATATAATAAGCCGCTTCGGCTAAACATCCCGTATAAATTTGCTCAATCTTCATCTTCAATTTTTTATAAAATTAACAAAAAGCCTCGATTCTTAAACGCTAAGAAAAGGAAAAGCTTCTTCCATTATTGCTAATATTGTTTAATTGTTAATCTGGTTAACTGCAAACTAGCAATTGCTAACTCCATTCCATCTCCCATCTTACCTTCTATCTCTTCCCTAAGCTACAAACCAACTCATTTTCCATGAGCTTTCCATAGTCTAGAGACTTTGTTTACATAAGTTTTACGGTGCCCTACTTTAGCTGTCCGTTTAAAATCAGTATATTTAATAGAGGCTTATTCATATGAAAGACATTACCAAAAAATATACCAATGGAGAAGTAACGATTATTTGGCAACCTGCAAAATGTATACATTCTGCCATTTGTTTTAGAGGCCTACCAACTGTTTTCAATCCAAAAGTAAAACCTTGGATCGAAGCAATGGGTGCTTCGACAGCAGTCATAATTGCCCAAATTGAAAAATGTCCTTCTGGTGCTTTAAGCTACATTTTAAGTGATGAAAAATAGCCTAACCAGCAGTTAATTCGCCAGCAATAGATACTTCTAGTAATTGTTTCACCTCTGTAGTGCTCAACCCCTGGCCCATTAAATACATTAATTTGGTTACGGTCGCCTCAAAAGTCATGTCGTTGCCACTTACAATACCCATCTGCTGCAATTTCCTACTGGTTTCGTACAAGCCAAGCTGAACCGAGCCTCCCTTGCATTGAGAAATATCTATAATGATCTTATTACTGGCTATAGCTTCTTGCAGGCAATTGATAAACCAAGGTGCCGTTGTGGTATTCCCCGACCCAAATGCTTCTAAAACAATCGCATCAACCGCCGATTCGGTTACTGCTTTTACTGCCCGTTCGGTAATGCCTGGATACATTTTCAACACTCCGATATTGGCATTAAATGCGGTATGGATTTGAAAAGGTTTTGAAGGCGCCGGCAAAATATAGTTGGGGAAGAAAGTAAGATTCACCCCTGCCTCTGCCAAAATTGGATAATTTGGAGAGGAGAAAGCCTCAAATTTCTCTGAATTGTATTTAATAGATCTGTTGCCACGGAACAATTGATAATCAAAATAGATACAAACCTCTGGCACCATTGGCTTGCCGTCTTTTTTAGTGGCGGCGATTTCTAAAGCGGTGATCAGATTTTCTTTGGCGTCCGTCCTGATTTCGCCAATTGGCAATTGCGAACCTGTTAACACCACTGGTTTGGCCAAATGTTGTAGCATAAAGCTCAATGCCGATGCCGTGAAAGACATCGTATCCGAACCATGCAGAATTACAAAACCATCAAAGCTCTCGTATTTCTCCTGAATTAACTGAGCCAAAGAAGCCCAAATTTCGGGATCCATATTAGACGAATCTAAAATTGGATTAAAGGAATGTACCGACAATTGATAATTCAGGCGGGCAAGTTCAGGTACATTTTGTTGGATCTGCTCGAAATCGAAAGGAATAAGCGTACCGGTTTTGGCATCGTTTACCATCCCGATAGTACCTCCAGTATAGATGATGAGAATTTTGGTCATTCCACTTGGTTTGAAAATTTTACTATTGCAAAGTTGGAATGTTATTTCAAATCCCAAAGACCTTTTTGCCGATTTGCGAGCAACCTTTATCTTTTAGCCACAAATTAACATATTGTTAATTTATATAGCTATTTATTAAAAATTCATCAAATTTAAACTCGTATATATTACTTATTTAACGAAATTCGCAAATAAGAAAAAGCTAAACACCATATTCCATCTTACATATTCCATCTTACCTTAATCTAAACTCCAAAAACTTTCTTCGAGTTTTCCGTAGTAACTTCAGCTACTTCTTCGATGCTTAAGCCATAAATATCGGCTACTTTTTGTGCAATATGTACCAAATAACTGCTCTCGTTGGGTTTGCCCCTGAATGGTACGGGTGCCAAGTAAGGCGAATCGGTTTCTAACACAATATCGGCTAGCGGAATTTGTTCCAACACTAAATCCAAGCCTGCCTTCCTATAGGTCACTACGCCTCCAATACCCAAATAAAAACCTAAAGCGATGGCTCTTTTGGCCTGTTCTAAATTACCGGTAAAGCAATGAAAAATGCCCCGCAGCTTCTCGTCGTTCATATCGTCCAATACTTCAAATACCTCATCAAAGGCTTCGCGACAGTGGATTACAATGGGCAGGCCCAATTCTTTTGCCCAGTTGATTTGCTGCCTAAAGGCATCTTGCTGGATAGCCAATGTGGATTTGTCCCAATACAAATCGATGCCGATTTCGCCAATAGCATAAATCTGGCGACCGTTGATGCTCTTAAAAATGGTTTCCAACTGTTGTTCATAACCCTCTTTCACGTCGCATGGATGCAGCCCCGCCATGGCAAAACAGTTTGTCGGGTATTGTTGTACCAACTCGTCGATCATGGCAATAGAAGTCACATCAACATTGGGCAAGAAAAGACGTTTCACTTCATTTGCTAAACAGCGCTCCATGAGCAATGCCTTTTTGGCCGGATCGGTTTCGTAGTAAAGATGGGTATGGGTATCGGTTAACAACATGATGCAAAGGTAAGGGCATTTGCTCAGCTTTATGTCACCACAAAAGCTGATTTTACAAAAAAAGCCCCCGATATTATCGAGGGCTTGTCAATTTTATTCAGATCTACTCCTAGTGTTTTACTTCTGGAGCAGGTGTAGCAGTTACTGGCACAGGTGAAGTAGTTGTAACCGGAGCTTTGCCTTTGATGATATCTACAATTTCGATATCGAATACCAATGGGCTGTTTGCACCAATTTTTGCCTGTGGAACGCCTTGCTCGCCATAACCTAATTTAGAAGGGATCACCACAGTAATTTTACCGCCTTTGCCAATTAGGCCTAAAGCTTCTGTAAAACCTGGAATTGCACCACCTACTACCATTTTGGTTGGGCCATAAGTTCTGCCCATCGATGGAAGGTTTGCTTCTTTAGCAGTTTTCTCGTCGCTAGTGTCAAAAATGATGTATTTTTTGTTAGCACCTTTTTTAGTCAAGCTGCCAGTATAGCTGATCGAAACTGTATCGCCGGTAACCGCTTTTTCGGCACTGCCTTCTTTAACGATCACATACTCTAAACCACTTGGGGTAGTTTTGGTTTTAAGGCCTTTTTCTTCGATGTAAGCTTTGATTTTAGCAGGCTCTGCTTTTTTCATGTTCTCCATCGTAGTTTGGTAGTCTTTTTGGAAATACTCATTTGCTCTTGCGTGGAATACAGAATCAGCTTCGTTAGCATTTTTCTTGAATACTTTATGGATTTTCACCGTAAAAGTCATGTATTTATCGTTTTTGAACTGCTCTGGCTTAGGCGATTTTTGATAAAAAGCCATGGTATCCAAGTTCAATTTGAAGGTAGCGCTATCGCCTTCTCCAAAAAGATAAAGCACATCATTCATATCGCCAGCATAATTTTTCTTACCTACAGGGAAAACCTGAGGAATTCCGTTTTCATAAGTACTGAAGAAAACCGAATCTTTGTCGTTTTTCTGAACAAAGTCCATCTTCACGATATCACCTTCTTTAATCTTGTCTTTGCTATCGCTATGGTGGATAGTATAAAGCAAACCTCCCGGACCTTTTTTCTCTCTGTTGCAAGCGGCTAGGCCTAGTGTAGCTGCTAAAAGAATTACTAAACTTTTTTTCATTGTTCTAATTATTGTGTTTTTTGAATAGCGTGAGGTCGACCTCAATTATTGTAATAGTTGTGTTTTATATTCTGGTAATATCGATTTAAATTTCTCAATGGTTTGGGCCAGGCTCAATTCTGAAGCCCCGCCTGCCGCATTTCTATGGCCACCGCCGTCGAAGTACTTTTTACAGATTTCGTTGGCCGGAAAATCGCCTGTAGAGCGTAAAGATAGTTTAACTTTATCAGTTCTTTCAATGATAAATGCAGCGAGTTTAATGCCGTTGATAGAAAGCGCATAATTTACGATGCCTTCCGTATCGCCTGTAGCAATCTGATAGGTTTTTAGCTCTTCGGCATTTACCGTAATAATGGCCGTATTGAATTCTCTCAAAATCTCCAATTTGTTAGATAGGCAATGGCCTAAAAAACGTAAACGGTTTTCTGAGGCATTATCGTACACCAATTGGTGGATGCGCCAATGTTCTGCGCCCAAATCGATCAGGTCGGCAGCAATGCGATATACCGTTGAAGTAGCTGATGGAAAACGGAAAGAGCCCGAATCGGTCATGATTCCGGTGTACAAGCAAGTTGCTACGTCTTTATTGAGCAGTTCGCCTTCGTTCAGCTCGTTTTTAATAAAATCGTACACCAATTGCGCCGCTGCACAGGCATTGATGTTCCAATGGCGGTAATCGTCAAAATCTTCAGGATCTAGATGATGGTCGATCATCAATTTTAATCCTGGCGCATTACGGATATGCTCGCCTAATTCGTTGATCCTGCTCAGCGTGTTAAAGTCGAGGCAGAAAATCAAAGCTGCATCGTTAATCAGCTGCACTGCTTGTTCTTGTGCTTCGGTATAGATGATTACGTTCGAGTTGTTTGGCATCCAGTGTAAAAAATCTGGATAATCGGTTGGCGTAATTACCTGTACATGATGGCCTTTCTGAATTAAAAAGGCATATAAACCTAAAGACGAGCCCATTGCATCGCCGTCTGGCTTATGGTGCGTGGTGATCACGATCTTCTGTGGCGTAGCCAACAAGGTTTTTAATTCTGAAATGGATATCATAATTTTTTCGCCAGCAAAGCTAATGATTTTAGGTTTAATTGACACGTTTTATTCGATCGTCCTTTAAATATTAAGCGAATAATTGTATTTTTGCAAAAATTTTGAATTAAAATAAAAATGGCTACAAATAGAACATTTACAATGATTAAGCCTGATGCGGTTGCAAACGGGCATATTGGCGCAATCATTAACGATATTACCAAAGCAGGTTTTAAAATCATCGCTTTGAAATACACAAAGCTAACTGCAGAAACTGCTGGCGAATTTTATGCCGTACACAAAGCGCGTCCTTTCTATAACGACTTGGTAAGCTTTATGTCTTCTGGCCCTATCGTTGCTGCGATCTTGGAAAAAGACAATGCGATTGAAGATTTCAGAAACCTGATCGGCGCAACCAATCCTGCAGAAGCTGCAGAAGGAACCATCCGTCAGAAATATGCAAAATCTATCGATGCCAACGCTGTTCACGGTTCAGATTCTGACGAAAACGCGCAAATCGAAGGCGATTTCTTCTTCACCGCTGCAGAGCGCTTCTAGGCTGCACAAACAACTTATGGATACGTCATCTCGAAACAGTTTGGGATGACGTATTTTTTTTGTAGGTGGTTTTATTTTGTATCTTTCGGCCTTTAAAACTAATTAATGAAGAAAATATTTATTGCCGCTCTAATCGCAACAGTTGGATTGAGCGCTAATGCCCAAACCAAAGGAAAAGCCGCTCCGGCAAAAAAACTGGCTACCGCAGCTAAACCCATTGCTAAAGTACCTGTTTTTAAAAGCAACCTCGATTCGGCCAGCTATGCATTAGGCCTAAACGTAGCCAACAGCTTTAAGGCTGGAGGCGTGAATGCCCTCAACTACGAGCTGTTCAGTAAAGCTTTGAAAGATGTCTTCGCAAGCGCCAATCCATCACTTAGCAAAGAACAATGCCAGGAGGCTGTAACCAAGTTTTTTGAAGAAGCAGGCAAAGAAAAATACGGGTCTGCCATTAACGAAGGGAAAACTTTTTTCGCCAAAAACAAAACCAAAGCCGGAGTTCAAACCACGGCCAGCGGTTTACAGTATGAAGTAATTACACAAGGAACCGGCAACAAGCCTAAAGCTACAGACCGAGTTACTGTTCATTATAAAGGAACCTTGCTCAACGGCAAGCAGTTCGACAGTTCTTACGATCGTGGAGAGCCTACCACATTTGGCCTTAACCAGGTAATTTCTGGTTGGACAGAAGGCTTGCAACTGATGCCAGAAGGATCAAAATTCCGCTTTTTCATCCCTCAAAACCTAGCTTACGGTTCAAGAGCGATGGGCAACGACATTCCTCCTTTCAGCAGCTTGATTTTTGAAGTGGAATTGATTAAAGTAGAGCAATAGGAAACTATTTTTGGCCTGCGCTGTTGTTATAGGCAAAGATCAACAGCCATGAACAAATATATCCCCTTAGCATTTATTGCGCTTCTCTGTACCACACTAAGCAGTTGTGAACTTGTAGAAGGCATATTCAAAGCCGGCGTTTGGACCGGCATCATTGTAGTAGTGATTGTCCTTGCCTTGATTATTTGGCTCATATCCAAAATATTTGGTGGCAGAGACTAACAAGAAATCCCGTTTGAACAGCGGGATTTTTTATGTTATAGAAAAACGATTTCGGTAATTATTTCTCCTCCGGCCCGCTCGTTCAGCTTTTGGATGATCCCGGTACGCACCATCAGCAATTCATTTTTGATTACCGAAGATTCAATACGCACGAACAATTTTCTTTGGCTTACATAAATCTGCGTAGTTCTATTGGCCACAGCCGTACCCATAATTTCTGGCCAATGTGCCACCAAGCCTGTTTCATCATACTTGCCGCGCAAACGGTAAACCGAAAGCATTTTGGTAATGGCTTCCTTTAGGGTAATATCGTTGGGTTTACGCATGGCTGATTGTTCCGTTGACTACTTCGAACAAAGTTACGTTAACATTGATGGCATTAAAAATAGAATTTACTCTTTCTTTATTGGTATCGGTGATAAACAGCTGGCCAAAATCATGGTGCGAAACCATTTCCATCAGCTTACGCACCCTCAAATCGTCCAACTTATCAAAAATATCATCCAATAACAGCAAGGGTTTAAAACCCTTCGATTTTTGCAAATAACTGTATTGAGCCAGTTTCAAGGCAATCAAGAATGATTTTTGTTGTCCCTGCGAACCAAATTTCTTTAAAGGCATTTCCCTAATGGCAAACAAGAGCTCGTCTTTATGGATACCGGTAGTGGTTCGCTCGAGCAACCTGTCTTTTTCAATCGATTGGGTCAAAAGCTGTTCAAAATCCTGCTCGTTCAATTGCGATTGGTAAATTAAGGATACCTCTTCCGCATCTCCACTGATGTAGCTGTAATGCTGGTTAAACAAAGGGATAAAATCGGCCAGAAACAGTTTGCGCTTTTCAAAAATCTTTATGCCCGATTGCACCAATTGCTCATTCAAAATCTCCAGCAGTGCCACATCGAGCTTTCGTGTTGCCGCGATTTGCTTGAGCAATGCATTGCGGTTGAGCAGGTGCTTATTGTAAACGATCAGTTGATCCAGGTAGTCGGCATCGGTCTGCGAAATCACATTGTCTATAAACCGCCTCCGTTCCTCGCTTCCATCCATAATGAGGTTGATATCGTAGGGCGAAATCATCACCAATGGGAAAAGACCAATATGGTTGGCCAGCTTGTCGTATTCTTTTTTATTGCGCTTAAACTGCTTTTTTTGGTTGCGCTTTAGTCCGCAGGTTATTTTTTCGTTTTTTTCTTTCCTGTCAAAATCGCCCTGCACCAAAAAGAGATCTTCGTCGGTTTTAATCTGCTGACTATCTATGGGATTAAAATAGCTTTTGCAAAGACATAAATAATGTACGGCATCGAGCAAATTGGTTTTTCCAGCTCCATTATTGCCCACAAAAGCATTTACGGTTTTAGAAAAATTAAGCTCTGCCGAAGCATAGTTTTTGAAATTGAGAAGGGTAATATTTTTAAGCCACATATTTTACAGCTCAAAGTTACTTTTTTTTAACGGTGCTAATTGACTAAAGTTTAATTAAATAGTTAAAAAAGGGGTTGATACTTTCATTGAAAAACGTATTTTTGCAATCCTTAATTTTTTAAAATAAAATGTCTACAACAGAGAAAGAAATTAATCAGCCTGTGAAAAAAGGTTCTTTTGTACAAGAAAACACCAAAAGCCTGGTTTTTATTGCTGGCGCAATCGTAGTTTTAATCGGTATTTATTTTTGGTATCAAAATGTTTACCTTAAAAACAGAGCAGAAGATGCAGCTGGACAGATGTTCAAAGCTGAACAATATGTAGGCGTTGATTCATTGGCAAACATTGCCATCAATGGCGAAGGCGGTTATCCAGGTTTGGAAAAAATCGCTGCAGAATACGAAAACACCAAATCGGCAAATTTGGCCAACCTTTATTTGGGTGGTATTTATTTGCGCAAAGGCGAATACAAAAAAGCAACCGAAGCTTTAGGCAAATACACCGCTACCGGAAGCCCTGTTGCTGATCCATTGGCCTTAGGCCTTTTGGGCGATGCTTACAGCGAGTTGAAAGATTTCAAACAAGCGGCTACCTTTTACAAAAAAGCTGCTGATAAATCGACCAACAAATTCACTTCGCCAATGTTCCTTAAAAAATTAGGTTTGGTAAACGAACAATTGAAAGATTTTAAAGGCGCTGCAGAAGCTTACAACAAAATCAAATCTCAATTCCCCGACAGTCAAGAAGCAGCTATGATCGATGAATACATCGCTCGTGCAGAAGCTCAAGCAAAATAATTTCCGGTTATCCGGTTCTAAAAGAGAATGTCCAAAAGGCATTCTCTTTTTTTATGGCTGAAATTCTAGCCACAAAAATTATCTTGCTACTCGATACTTGCTTCTTGATACTTTATCAAAAATTACACCATACCAACTTTTCAGCCTTACAACATTAAAGGCAGAATCCTATCTTTGCAACATGGCAACACATCTTAAAAATCTGTCGGATTTCTCCCATACCACTATCCCAAACGGAGCTGATTATAAAATTGCAATCGTAGTAGCAGAATGGAATGCTAAAATTACCGGTGCACTTTACCAAGGCGCTTATGATACGTTGGTTAAACATGGCGTTAAGGAAGAAAATATCATTTCGGCATCGGTACCAGGAAGTTTTGAACTTACTGCTGCTGCAGAAATTTTACTGACCCAACAAGTGGGTTTGCATGCAGTAATCTGCCTAGGCTGTGTGATACAAGGAGACACCAAGCACTTCGATTTTATTTGCGAAGCCGTAGCCAATGGCATTACCAATGTAGGCATTAAACACAGCAAACCGGTTATTTTTGGCGTGTTGACTACAAACGACGAGCAACAGGCTATTGACAGGGCTGGTGGCAAACATGGTAACAAAGGCGATGAAGCAGCCATCACCGCGCTTAAAATGGCGCACTTCGCGACAACAATTTAATTCGCTTGCTTGTTATTCATAAAAATTTGTAATTTAGAGCTTTAAATCAGGAAATCCTTTAAACTAAAGTCGATGAAAAAAGTAGCTATTCTTCTATTATTCTTGTTCTGCGCAATTGCCGTATTAGAATCATGCTCTTCTCGTCTTTGTCCTGCCTACAGCTCTTATCCGGAAGGAAAAAGAAGGAGAGGATAAAAAATGCAATGGATAAATCTTAACGACCCAGAACAAATTAACGCCATTAAAAGCGCACAGGGTTATAGTGTGATATTTAAGCACAGTACCCGTTGTTCGATCAGCCTGATGGCCAAAAGAAATTTTGAGTTTGACTGGAGTGCCATACCTGAAAATACACCACTTTACTTTTTAGACTTGATTAGCCATAGGGATATTTCTGCCCTGATTGCTGAAACATTTCAGGTTCACCACGAATCGCCACAGGTTTTATTGATCAAAGACGGAGAGTGCATCTTGGATTCTTCGCACAGCGATATTTCTGCAGAAGAAATTGCGGAATCAATTACGGCTTAAATAATTCACTGAGACAAGAATTAGTGGCAAAGAAAGAAGTGTGATGCAAAAACTTAGCACCCTAGCGGTTAGTTTTCCATCTCACCTCTTCTATCTTACATTTTCCATCTTCCGTTTTACATCTTACCTCAAACCTAGCCTTCCACCAAACTATTCAGTTTCAGTGTTGCAGAAGTATGTTGTCTGGTTTCTTGGCAAAGCGTTTCGTTTTCTGCCAGTTTTTGTCCGTAGGTTGGGATAATCTGTTTGATTTTAGACAACCATTTGGCGCTTTGCATTTCAGTTTTAAAACAACGGCTCATCAAATCGAGCATAATAGAAACTGCAGTTGAAGCACCTGGAGAAGCACCCAACAAAGCGGCAATAGAACCATCAGCTGCACTTACCACTTCGGTACCAAACTCTAAAATTCCGCCTTCTTTTTCATCCTTTTTGATGACCTGCACACGTTGGCCAGCTGTTTCCAATTCCCAATCCTTCATTTCGGCATTCGGCAGGTATTCCCTTAAGGCTTCCATCCTATCTTCTGGCGATTGACGCACTTGTTCGATCAGGTATTTGGTCAAATCCAAGTTATGCAAGCCAGCAGAAATCATTGGACGGATATTATTGAATTTGATAGATAAAGGCAGATCTAGAAACGAACCATGTTTCAGGAATTTAGTCGAAAAGCCGGCATAAGGCCCAAAAAGCAGTGCCTGTTTGCCATTGATCATACGCGTATCCAAGTGTGGCACCGACATTGGAGGAGCGCCAACCGCAGCCTTGCCATAAACTTTGGCATGGTGACGGGCAATTACCTCTTCATTAGTACATTTCAGCCATTGGCCACTCACCGGAAAACCGCCAAAGCCTTTTCCTTCTGGGATATCAGATTTTTCTAACAAAGGCAATGAACCTCCACCAGCACCAATAAATACAAATTTGGCCAGGCGTTTACGTTTTTTGCCAGTTTCCAAGTTTTTAACTTTTACTTCCCAGGCCCCGCTATCGGTTTTATCCAGCTCACGGATTTCATGGTCGAAAAACAAACTTACATTGGCTTGTTTGCCTAGGTAGCTGAACATTTCGCGGGTCAATGAACCAAAGTTCACATCCGTACCCAAGTCCATTTTGGTGGCTGCTACTTTTTCATCGTCGCTGCGACCTTCCATAATCAAAGGCACCCACTCTTTTAAGGTAGTAGGATTTTCGGTGTATTCCATATCCTCGAACAAGTTGCATTTTCGTAGCTCCTCGTAACGGGTCTTCAAGAATTTGATATTGTCTTCGCCCCAAACAAAGCTCAGGTGTGGAATATTTCTAATAAAGGTGTGTGGATCAGAAAGAATGTTTTTCTCTACAAGATAAGTCCAGAACTGTTTGGAAACCTCAAAAGATTCGGCAATTTGAACTGCCTTTTTGGTATCAACCGAACCATCTTCCTTTTGAGGCGTATAGTTCAGTTCGCAAAATGCCGAGTGTCCTGTACCTGCATTATTCCAGGCATCGGAACTTTCCGCAGCCGCGATATCCAAACGTTCATATATTTCAATGCTCAAATCTGGCTCCAGCTCTTTTAACAACATACCAAGTGTGGCGCTCATAATGCCAGCGCCAATCAGAATTACATCTGCGTCGGTTTCAACAACCGTCTTTCTTTTTCTGCTCATTTTACAACCAAATAAAATCTGTTATTTACTTAGCACAATCGGTGCCAAACAAATACATAACAGTCATGTTAGTCTAATTAAATAAATTCGCGTTCAGTCAGGACGAAGCTATATGCTTCAGCATTTTCCTTGTCAGAAAAAGCAATTCTTTTTGGTTAGTTTACAAATTTACTGTTTAGAAAGAAAAACAAAGAGAATTGCGCCTAGTTTTTAAATTAAAATGAGAAAAAAGACAAACATGCTGTAATTATTTTCTATTTTCATTTACTAGAACTGTTTAAATTTCTGTGGAATATCAAATGGACGGTGGAGAAACCGCCCACTAGCGTCGCTAGAGATAGATGTCTCCACCCAGCTCATGAACTTATAAGTTTCTTTTCATTTTTAAACCGTTTCTAAGTAAAAATCTCATCCATTATTTTAACCATCTATGAAAACCAACGTCCTTGTTTTTATTTTATTCACTTTCCTGATACAAGCTTGTTCCAAACCCAAAACCGATGCCTACCTGTTGGAACAAGACAAAAAGACTTTAACAGCCAATCTGGACTACGACAAAATCACATTCTATAAATTCGTTAAAATTGGCATAAGGTCAAACGCGGTACAAGACACCACCAAGCCTGAATACCAAAAATTTGCTAAACACTTTCAAACCGTAGCTCAAACGTTGAGCAACATCGACACCAACCAAACCAAGATTTCTGTTGTAGATGCACTACGCATGTACCGTGATTACCGAGCCATCAAAAGTTTTGTAAAAGCAACCGACGAAGATATTTTTCCCTCGCTTTTAGAAGGCATCAGCGCCATGAACAGCGACAAAACAAAGCCATTGGCCTTGATGAACGAAAAAGATAAAACCGAGGCCCAAAACATGGAACATGCCATCTTAAGTATGATTGTACTGGTTAGCAGGGATTTTGGAAAGCCATTTGCGCTCTACGAATCAGCAATGACACATCCTGAACATCTGCCGGATGGCGAGCTCAAAACCTTGCTCGAATTTGTAAGGGGCTTTCTGTTTTTTAGCAACAGCCTGTATTACCTGTCGGAAGATGGAATTTCAAGAAATATCGTTTGGCTAGATAAAAACCAGAATATCCCATTGCCCTATACCAAGGCTTTTTTTGGCTGGGGAAACCTGAACAACGAACAAACCCATACCGCTTTTCACAGCATCAATTACTTGTTTAGGGGCTTTGACCGTTTGATGATGGAGCGAAAAATTGACGAAGAAAGGGCTTTAGAAGATTTTGAGAAATTCTTGGCCGACACCAAAAAGCTAGGTCTCGAAAACGAACTTACCTTATCAATAGAGAGTTATTTGTACCTGAAAAAGGAAAAGCCTGAACAGGCAATAGCGGCACTAACCAAATTGAACCAAAGTCCTTTGCTATCAAACAGCGAACACGAAGCCTTAGAAAAAACAATTGCTTATGTAAAAAAGAGGGAGCCTGATGCAGCTTTAAACGGTGTGTATGATAAAGTGTTTTTAAGCAAAGTTGCGACAAAATATATGGTTTCTGTTTTGGCCAAAATCAATTGGGAAAAAGTAATGAAAGACAACAACGTTCCTCATACCGAGAAGATTTTCGGCACCTTGCGCAAAGTACAGCAAATTTCTAATTCGGTGAGCAGCTATACCAGTAACGAAACATTGGACAAGAAAAAAACCGAGCTCAAAAACAAAAGCAAGGAATTGGTAGAAAGCGCAAAAGACCTCTTGAAATAATCTCAAATATGGCGGAGCCCCTCATTACGCAACTTAAAGAAGCAAACCAACAACAAGTGGTACAAATCTGTCAGCTCACCAGTCAATTAGGTTATGAGAACGATCATGCAGACATGTACCAACGCCTCGAAAATCTGCTAAGCAATAAGACCGACAGTATTTTTGTGGCGCTTGCCGATGGAATAATCGTTGGTTGGATTCATGGTTCTTATCGACTCACACTGGAAGGTCCACCTTTCGTAGAAATCCTGGGCCTAGTGGTTGATGTTAATTTTCGAAAACAGCAAATAGGAAAAAAACTGATTGAAGCGGTCAACATTTGGAGCGAAGCTTTTGATGTGGAGAAAATCCGCGTGAGGTGCAACATTAAACGACTGGAAAGCCATGAATTTTACAAAAGTATCGGTTTTGAAGAAACCAAAAGGCAGGTAGTTTTTGATAGGAAAAGTTGATCAGTTTTCAGTTGGCGGTTACCAAACCGCAAAGAATGAAGCTTGATGTACTTAACATGTTCTTCCTTTCTTTGCGGTTGATTTAACTGATTTTTACATCAAATTGGGCCATTATATAAAATTGGCATTGGCGAACAGAAGATCTCAGCATCGATGTATGGCAGACCACCTGAGGTATAGAAGTAACCATCGGTAACCCAAAAATCGCCATTTATAGCTGTTCCTAAAATTTCAGTAGTTACGTAATCATTGGCATAAAACTCGGCGAGCACCCAATTGCTGTTTGCGTCAAGCACCCAGGCTGATCCACGCCAAACACCAATAGGATCTGTTTTTTTCAGTTTGGTTAGTTGAGGAGCTTTTGCGCTCGAAACACTAGTGGCTGACAGACTAAAAACGCTTAGTACCATCATTAAAATAAAGATTTTTTTCATTGATTAGGGTTAATAGGGTTTATATTTAAATATAAGCAGAACGTATTGCTTATCCTTAACAATCAGTCACTTGTAAAAAAATAGAACAATTCAGCATTGGCTTTCAGTTGACAATTCAACAATTAATCATCCTACAGTTCAGCGATTCTACAATTAATCCGTTTAGCCATACAACAATTTAACAATCAGGCCATCGAACAATTAATCTATCCCTAGATAACTTTACAACATTCAAACATTTCGGTTTTCTGACTTATCAATCCTATTGCTTAACTTTGTATTATGATTGAACTTCCTGTAGTTCCGGCTGTAACCCAAGCCCCACGTAAACCCGACTGGCTAAGAGTAAAATTACCTGTTGGCAAAGAATATGCTCAAGTACGTAGTTTAGTTGATACGCATAAGTTGCATACCATTTGCGAAAGTGGCAATTGCCCCAATATGGGCGAATGCTGGGGAGCTGGCACAGCAACTTTTATGATTTTGGGCAACATCTGTACACGCTCTTGCTCATTTTGCGCAGTAGCTACCGGTAGGCCTTTAGCCGTTGATACCGACGAACCGGCACGTGTGGCTAATTCGGTAAAATTGATGCAGGTTAAGCATTGTGTAATTACTTCGGTTGACCGTGACGATCTTAAAGACGGGGGCTCTATCATTTGGGCAGAAACCCTTCAGGCAATCAGACGTGAAAGTCCAGAAACTACTTTAGAAACCTTAATCCCTGATTTTAAGGGCCAATGGGATAATCTTTATCGTGTATTAGAAGAAAGACCAGAAGTAGTATCTCATAACATGGAAACCGTAAGGCGCCTGACTAGGCAAGTACGTATCCAAGCCAAATATGATAGAAGTTTGGAAGCCTTAAAACGCATTTCGGAGTTTGGCCTAAGAACAAAAACAGGAATTATGCTTGGCCTTGGCGAAACCGAAGAAGACATCTTAGAAGCGATGGATGATTTGGTAGCAAACGGCGTGCATATCCTTACTTTGGGCCAATACCTACAACCTACACGCGCGCATCATCCGGTAGTGGATTGGATACACCCCGATCAATTTGCCAAGTATAAAGAAATTGGTTTGGCCAAAGGCTTAAAATATGTAGAGAGCGGTCCATTGGTACGTTCTTCCTACCATGCAGAAAAACACCTGTTCGATTTCTAGTAAAAAATCTAATTACAAAACATTTTCTCCTGCGACTTGTTGTAAGTATTCTGTATATTAGACCAATTGGCAACCTCAAAAAAAATAATCCTTTCTGAAGAAGAGCTGGTAAGCGCCTTAAAAAGACGCGATACGATTGCTATCAAAGCATTGTACAGCATGTATTCTGGGGCTTTGCTGGGCGTAATCTCGCGCATTGTTCAGCCTATTGAATTGGCCGAAGATCTATTACAGGAAACTTTTGTTAAAATATGGAACTCAGCTGAAGGTTACGACCCCTCAAAAGGGCGTTTGTTTACCTGGATGATGAATGTTGCCCGCAACTTGTCGATTGATAAGCTTCGTTCCAAAGATTTTAGGAATTCGAGCAAAAACCAAGATTTAGAAAATAACGTAGATTTCATTGACGAGCAAAAAAAGGTTAGCTTTAACGCTGATATACTTGGCCTAAAAGACCTAGTTACACAGCTTAAGCCTGAATTTAAACAAGTATTAGATCTTGTTTATTTTGGGGGCTATACACACGTTGAAGCAGCCGAAGAATTAAATTTGCCTTTGGGAACCGTAAAAACACGGGTCCGAATGGCTATTTTAGAGTTGAGGAAAAATTTTAATTGAGGTGGAAGTGGAAGATGTAAACGCATATATTGAATCGGGCATACTTGAACTCTACGTTTTGGGTCAGTTAACTGAACAAGAATGTAGGGAGGTAGAAGCAATGGCCCAAAAACATCCCGAAATAAAAAAAGAATTGTTAGCTGTTGAGCTGGCACTAGAGGGCTATGCGCTAGAAAATGAAGTTACACCATCCGCTGATTTAGAAGATAAGATCCTAGGCGCCATAGGCGAAAATAACATTCCTGCCCAAGCACAAACTGTAGCAGCACCTACAAACGAACCGAAGATTATTCCTTTATATACCGATAACAGAGTTAAGGTTTTGCGATTTGCATTGGTAGCCTGCATTGCTTTGCTAATCGTGAGTGCAGCTAGCTTATTCTCTTTGTACAACCAACTCCATAGCGCGCACGAACAGATTGCCAGCCTAAACGCCACAAAAGATAGTTATGCCGCAACGGTTTCGAAATTGGAATTTGACAAAGCCGGCATGAAAAACCGCATAGATATGACCGAGACCAATGAATGGGCAACCGTAAAGTTGGGCGGGGTAAAAAATTCGCCAGCGTCTAATATGTTGGTTTATTGGAACAAAACCAATAAAAGCATCCTGATTAACTATGCCGCTATGCAATTGCCAAAAACAGATAAAGCACACGAATACCAATTGTGGGCTTTGGTTGATGGCAAACCGGTTAGTTTAGGTGTGTTCGGCTCTGACGAAACCGCTAAAGAAGCTGTCAAACAAATGGAAGCCATCAACAAAGCACAGGCTTTTGCAGTAACCATCGAACCGATGGGTGGCAGCCAGAACCCTACCATGGAGAAAATGGTGGTGATGGGCGAGACTTCTATTTAATCCGCTTTCTTCTCTAAAATTTTCTTGAGTGTTTTTGGAATTTGCAAAGCCAATTGTGATGCGCTGACTGTTGCTCTTTTTTTAGCCAGTTCATCTCCAGCTTTTCCATGCAGGTATACCCCTAAAATAGCTGCGTCGGCTGCAGTGTAGCCTTGTGCCAGTAACGCTGCCAATATTCCCGTCAGCACATCGCCCATGCCTCCCGAAGCCATTGCTGGGTTTCCAGTGGGATTGATGTGTATTTCGCCATCTGGCAGGCAAACAAAAGTATATTGGTTTTTAAGGATAATCACGATTTTTCGCTCCATGGCTTCTTCGCTTGCCGTAGCCACACGACTCCACCAGTGCTGATGTTGTCCAAATAAACGATCGAATTCTTTGAGGTGTGGTGTTAATATACTTTCTGGAGACAATTCTGATAAGATATCTTGTCTTTTGGCCAAGAGGTTCAGTGCATCTGCATCTACGATCAATGGCCGTTTTAAGCCGATGATTTGCTCCAACAGCCGCTCGTTTTCAGACTCTGTTCCCAAACCCGGGCCAATGGCAATGGCATTGAATTTATCGAAGATATCAATGCTTAAATCGGCAGTTCTGGGTAAAGCCATCACTTCTGGCAAGGCTGTATTGAGCGCAACCAAGCCACTTTTAGGCAAACATACCGTGGTTAAACCAGCGCCAGTATGCAAACAAGCACTTGCGGCCAAAAGGGCTGCCCCCATGGTAGTTTCATTGCCTGCAATCAGCAACGCGTGCCCATAGGTTCCTTTATGGCTAAAATTCTTTCTTGGCGAAATTAAATTCCCGGCATCTGTTTGCTCGGTTAATTTCCACCGGCTTGCCTGTGCTGCTATAAAATCTTCATCTAAACCAATATCCACCACCCTAAAGCGTTCCAATGCCTGTGCGGATTCGGGAAAGAAAAAATTAAGCTTAGGTAGTTGGAAAGCGATAGCCAGTTCGGCTTTAATGCCATTGTAATGATTGAGCGGACCTTCTGCATAAAAGCCTGTTGGCACATCAACTGCAATCACTCTTTTATCAAGTTCGTTAACAAGAGTGGCTACTGCTAAAAAATCTCCCGTTAAAGGTTTATTTAAACCCGAGCCCAATAAGGCATCGATCAATACTGTTGCCTTTGTTTTTCTAAGTAATGCGAGGTCTGTTAATGGGATAATGGGTACTTTCGTCTCTTTTAAACGCTCGAGATTCTGCAGGTAATCATCGCTTTGCTTAATCGAAAAGCTGGTCAGGTAAACCTCACCATTGGAGTAGCCTTCCTGTGCAAGCAAACGTGCAATGGCCAAGCCGTCTCCACCGTTATTTCCAGACCCACAAATGATGGCTATGGCTGTTTCTTTTAACGGCACTTCTTGCTTAAAAACCTTTACAAAGGCATTTGCGGCACGTTCCATTAAATCGATAGCAAAAATTGCCTGATGCTTGATGGTATAAGCATCAGCTTCGCGTATTTGGGCAGCGGAGAGGAGATTTTTCATCTGTATTAAGTTACAGATTTTAATCTAGAGTTAAAAATCTTCCAATCGTCATCCCAGACCTGATTCGGGATCTATCTCGAGCGAGACTCCGGATCAAGTCCATCATGACGAATCGATAGAAGACAAAAAACTGTAACATTTCTTACTTCCCAACATCTGAATATCAATAATTAAAAACCGCTAACCAAATTAAAAGCAGATGAATCAAAAACCATCGAACGCGTTCATAGCAGCCGCATGGATCGCACTTGGAATTGGCATGATTGGCTTTATCGTAGGGCTTTGGCGCTCCGATATGCTGTTAAATGAAAAAGGTTATTACTTTGCCGTATTGATGTTCGGCCTATTCGCCGTAATCTCTTTACAAAAAGCCGTACGCGACAAACTGGAAGGCATTCCAGTAACCGAAATCTACTATGGCATCAGCTGGTTCTGTACCATACTCACCATTACCCTATTGGTTATTGGCTTATGGAATGCAGACTTGTTGCCGAGCGAAAAAGGATTTTATGGCATATCCTTTATCTTGGCGCTCTTTGGAGCGATTGCTGTACAGAAGAACACAAGAGACAACCAGATCTTTAACAAAGGCCAACAATTAAATTAGAACAATCAAATCATTACAGGCCACTTGCGTAAAGCAGGTGGCTTTTTTTGTGTACTTCATACACTATCTTATTAAAATTGTGACGATTGGAATTCCATAAAATCCTATACTTTAGTTATTTTAGGAATAAATTATCCCAATTTTTCTCATGAAATACTTAAAAATTTTACTACTTGCCCTTGCCCCGTTTTTCGTAGCCGCGCAAACCCCTAAATTCTTTGATGTTAAAGGTAAAAGCATTATCGACCCCAAAGGCCAACCCATTGTACTTAAAGGCACCAACTTGGGCAACTGGCTCATCCCCGAGGGTTACATGTTCAAGTTCAAAGATGCCACCTCCCCAAGAATGATTAATCAAGTATTTACCGAACTGATTGGCCCCGATAAAACGGCCGCCTTTTGGAAAAAATACCTTGACAACTATGTTACCCAAGCCGATATCCGTTACCTGAAAAGCTCAGGAATGAATTCGATCCGTATTCCTTTTCACTATAAAATGTTCACTACCGAAAGCTATTTGGGCGGCAATGACCCGAACCGAGGTTTTGAATTAATGGATCGGGTAATCAAATGGTGCAAAGCCGAAAACCTGCCTGTAATATTAGATATGCATTGCGCACCTGGTGGTCAAACCGGCGACAATATCGACGATAGTGATGGCTATCCTTTCTTGTTCGAGAATGAGGCTAGTCAGCAGTTGACCATTAGTATTTGGAACCGAATAGCCGACCATTACAAAAATGATCCAACTGTTATTGGCTATGATCTATTAAACGAGCCTATCGCACATTATTTCGATACCAAAAAGCTTAATCCGTACTTAGAGCCATTTTACAAGAAGGTAACTGCAGCCGTAAGAAAAGTTGACAAAAACCATTTGATCTTTTTAGGTGGTGCCCAATGGGATTCGAACTTCAAGGTGTTTGGAGAGCCGTTCGACAAGAAACTGGTTTATACTTTCCACAAATATTGGACGGCTACTACGCAAGATGTAGTTCAGGAATATGTAGACTTTAGCAATAAATATAACGTACCAATTTACGTTGGCGAAACCGGCGAAAACAACGACAAATGGATTTTAGAATTCAGAACGCTAATGGAGAAACTAGACATTAGCTGGCATTTTTGGCCGTACAAAAAGATGAACAACAAAAGTGGCATCGTTACTTTCCCTGTTCCAGAAAACTGGGATTTGGTGATCAAATATGCCGATCAACCCAAATACAGCTTTGCCGATCTAAGAAAATATGCTCCTGCCGACAGGACCGTGATTGAAAATGCATTTAACCTGTTGCTAGAGAAGTGCAAATTCGAAAACTGTACCACCAACGATGGCTATTTAAAAGGCCTTGGCTTGAAGGAAGGGAAGTAAAGTTTTCAGTTGACAGTTCTCAGTTGTCAGTTGATAGTATGACGTTATCAGATAAACCCTTATTGAAGCGGGCACGCAATGCAATGGAGTAAAGCGGAAAAAAGGGCTACAATTGCCGATGGGCACAGACATTGTTTTTCAAACAATTAGAAGCTTACTATTTACAGTTTTCCTCCATACGCTATCCTGAACTTCGATTCAGGATCTGTCTCGAGTGAGATGCCTGCCTATCGCAGGCAGGTCGGGCCAAGTCCAGCATGACGAGTTGTATTACACCTGCGAAGTCTTAGAAACTTCGCAAGTGTTTATTATCCTTCCATCTCTTTTTTCAAGAATTTACCGGTTAAACTGATTGGGTTTTGGATCAATCCCTCTGGGGTACCTTCAAAAATAATTCGGCCACCACCGGCACCGCCCTCTTCACCCAAATCAATTACCCAGTCGGCCACTTTTACTACATCGAGGTTATGCTCGATCACCAGAATGGTATTTCCTTTTTCTACCAACTCGTTCAATACGCCCAACAACACATTGATATCTTCAAAATGCAGTCCGGTTGTAGGTTCATCGAGGATATAAAAAGTTTTTCCGGTATCTTTTTTAGAAAGCTCAGTCGCCAATTTAACCCTTTGTGCCTCACCTCCAGACAAAGTGGTAGAAGCCTGGCCCAAACGGATATAACCCAAGCCTACATCATTTAAGGTTTTGATTTTGCGATAAATGGCTGGCATGTGCTCAAAGAAAGTACAAGCTTCTTCAATGCTCATATCCAACACATCGCTGATGGATTTGCTGCGGTAGCGCACCTCTAAAGTTTCGCGGTTGTACCTACGGCCACCACATTCTTCGCAAGGAACAGCCACATCTGGCAAGAAGTTCATTTCAATCACCTTCATTCCGGCACCCTGACAGGTTTCGCAACGACCGCCTTTAACGTTAAACGAGAAGCGACCTGGTTTATAGCCACGGATTTTGGCTTCTGGCAACTGCACAAACAGGTTTCTGATGTCTGAAAAAACACCCGTATAAGTTGAAGGATTCGATCTTGGCGTACGACCGATAGGTGCCTGATCGATCTCAATTACCTTATCAATTTCTTTAAGTCCGTTAATTTTTTCATAAGGCAACGGGGTTTTCTTTGCCCTGAAAAAATGATGGTTTAAAATCGGATACAAAGTTTCCGTGATCAAGCTCGATTTACCACTACCAGAAACTCCAGTCACAGCGATAAACTTGCCCAAAGGGAAATCAACCGATACTTCTTTAAGGTTATGTCCGGTAGCTTTGATGATAGAAAGTTTATGTCCATTGCCCTTGCGGCGTTTTTTAGGAACCTCAATTCCTTTCTCTCCGTTTAAATAAGCAGCCGTTAAAGTACCCGATTTTAAAATTTGTGCAGGCGTTCCTTGGGCAACCACTTCGCCACCACGTACACCTGCTGCCGGACCAATATCAATCACATGGTCGGCCTCTAAAATCATATCCTTATCATGTTCTACCACCAAGACGGTATTTCCTAAATCGCGCAGGTTTTTAAGCGCATTGATCAAACGCTCATTGTCGCGCTGGTGCAAGCCGATACTTGGCTCATCCAAAATGTACATGACATTCATCAATTGCGAACCAATCTGCGTGGCTAAACGGATACGTTGTGCCTCACCACCCGATAAGGTCCGTGCGGTACGGTCTAACGAAAGATAATTCAGTCCAACATCGGTCAAGAAACCAATCCTCGACCTGATTTCTTTCAAAATCTCTTTGGCAATGGTATTCTGTCTTTCATTTAAACGGTTTTCTACATTTTCGAACCAGCCTTTTAGCGAAAGAATATCCATTTCTGCCAATTCGAAGATGTTTTTGCCATCTACTTTAAAGTGCAGGCTTTCCTGCTTTAAACGTGCTCCATTACACTCCGGACAAGTTTTCAGCTTACGGAAGCTATCCATGTCGTCTGCGCCCTCGCCCCTACGCTCCTGTTGTTCTTCGAGCAGTTTAATGATTCCATCAAAAGTAATCTGGTAGTTTTGTACGTTCCATTTATTGTATTCGACAGCGACGCTCAGCAATTCGTGCGTCCCGTTTAAGATGATGTCGATATTTTCATCACCCAGTTTTTCTAAAGGTGTAGAAAGCGAAAAATTATATTTTTTGGCCAGGGCTTTCAACACTTGGAACATCCACACTTCGCGGTATTCGCCTAGAGGTGCCAAACCACCGTTGATGATGCTCAACTTCATGTTTGGCATCACCGATTCCTTATCGACTACGAAAATATAGCCCAAGCCATCGCAACGCTCGCAAGCGCCATAAGGCGAGTTGAACGAAAAGCTGTTCGGCTGTGGCTCATCATAAGAAATGCCTGTTGTTGGGCACATGAGGAAACGGCTAAAATGCGCCACATTATTTTCTTTATCGCTTATTTTGATAATTCCCTTACCCAAACGCATGGCAGTCTGGATGCTATCCAATAAGCGTTTATGATCTTTTTCGTCGATGATTAAACGATCAACTACAATTTCGATATCGTGGATTTTATAACGATCTACCTGCATCTTAGGCGTGAGGTCTTGGATTTCTCCATCAACACGAACCTTTACATAGCCCTGTTTGCGGATCTGCTCAAACAATTCGCGGTAATGTCCTTTACGGCCTTTTACTACTGGCGCCAGGATATTCACAGCGATGCCCTCAAATTTCTTATAGATATTACGGAGAATCTGGTCTTCGCTCATGCGCTCCATTTTCTCGCCAGTATTGTACGAAAAAGCATCAGCAACACGAGCGTAAAGCAAACGCATAAAATCGTAGATCTCGGTAATGGTTCCTACGGTAGAGCGTGGGTTTTTGCTCGTTGTTTTTTGCTCAATGGCAATTACAGGACTCAGGCCAGAAACCTTGTCTACATCAGGGCGCTCCATCCCCCCCATAAACTGGCGAGAATAGGCACTAAAGGTTTCCATGTAACGGCGTTGTCCCTCGGCATAAATGGTATCAAAAGCCAGCGACGACTTTCCACTTCCACTCAGGCCCGTAATTACAACGAGTTGATTACGAGGAAAACTAACATCGATATTTTTAAGATTATGTACTCGGGCTCCATACACTTCTACATCTTTTTGTACGCCGAGGTCGATATTGTTTTTGCTCATAAATTGATTAGTTTTCGATATTAAAAAACAGCCTGCAAAAATAGCGATTTTCAGGCAGAAAAACTACCGATCTGCAAAGCTGAAAATCACGCAGTTGTCATCATTAAATTTTGTGGCTGATGCTTAACAAACAAGCCAAAACAAGAAAGGTTGATACGATTTGCAAAAACTGATTTGAGAGACAATCGATGGTTTTTACCTGCTGTTGGCAAAACATATCACCGCATATTTGGAATGGAAAAAAATTAAGAATAGTTTTGAGGAACAAAACACAGCTGTGCCAAATTGGGCATTGCTGATTTAATTTTAAGAAAAGCTTAGAAATTATGATTATCGAACCTAGAATGCGAGGATTTATATGTTTAACCGCACATCCGAAAGGCTGTGAGCAAAACGTAATTAATCAAATTAACTATATCAAATCAAAAGGAGAAATCGACGGACCGAAAAAAGTGCTGGTTATTGGCGCATCAACCGGTTTTGGTTTAGCCTCTAGAATTACCAGCGCTTTTGGCTCTGGTGCAGCCACTATCGGCGTTTACTTCGAAAAACCGCCTAAAGAAGGCAAAACCGCTTCACCAGGCTGGTACAATACTGCAGCTTTCGAAGCTGAAGCTCAAAGAACAGGCTTGTATGCCAAAAGCATCAACGGCGATGCTTTCTCTAACGAAGTTAAAACTCAAACCATCGACCTGATTAAAGCCGACCTTGGCCAAATTGACTTGGTGATTTACAGTTTGGCTTCTCCAGTAAGGACTAATCCAACAACTGGTGTTACCCATCGTTCGGTTTTGAAGCCTATTGGCAGTACTTTTACCGATAAAACTGTTGATTTCCATACAGGTATCGTTTCTGAGGTATCTATCGAACCTGCCAACGAAGAAGAAATTGAAAATACAGTTGCCGTAATGGGTGGCGAAGATTGGGAAATGTGGATCGACGCCTTAAAAGATGCTGGTGTATTGGCAGAAGGTTTTACCACAGTGGCTTATTCTTACATTGGTCCAGCAGTTACCGAAGCTGTGTACCGCAAGGGAACCATCGGCCGTGCCAAAGATCATTTGGAAGCAACAGCTTTTACCATTACCGACAGGCTAAAAGACATTAACGGAAAAGGTTATGTTTCTGTGAACAAGGCATTGGTTACACAAGCCAGCTCGGCTATTCCGGTTATTCCATTATACATCTCATTGCTGTACAAAATCATGAAAGCAGAAGGTATCCATGAAGGCTGTATCGAGCAGATCCAACGCTTATTTCAGGACAGGTTGTACAGTGGCAACGCAGTACCTGTTGACGAAAAGGGCCGTATCAGAATTGACGACTGGGAAATGCGCGAAGATGTACAAAGCAGAGTTGTGGAGTTATGGAAAAGCGCAACCACCGAAAGCCTGCCTGCCATTGGCGATTTAGCCGGTTATAAAGCAGATTTCTTGAACCTATTTGGTTTTGACATTGCTGGTGTTGATTACCAGGCCGATGTGAACGAAGTAGTTGAGATCCCTGGATTGGTAGAAGCGGAAGCTTAAAACCCAAATATAACTTTTAAAGCCCCGTCATTATTTGTCGGGGCTTTTTTTGTAGGGATTCGTCATGCTGGACCCGATCCAGTATCCATCTTGAGAGAGATCTCGGATCAAGTTTGGGATGACGAATCGATTAATAACTAAATCCAAAATTCCTTATCTTTAAACAAAAAAATCTGATGTCGAATATTCAGCTTATTATTGAAGAAAGGCCAAGTGATATTGGCAATTTTATGGTGGGTAGATTGTTGCCTTTCCGCGAAAAAAGAATGGTTGGCCCTTTCAGTTTTATCGATCATATGGGGCCTGTTGCCATGAGCGACCATAAGAATCTCGACATCCCTCCTCATCCACATATCGGTCTGTCTACCCTTACCTATCTTTTTGAAGGCAATATTATGCACAAGGATGGATTGGGCACCGAGGTGGAAATTAAGCCGGGCCAGGTGAATTGGATGACCGCCGGAAAAGGCATTGCCCACTCAGAACGTACACCAGATTATTTGCGACACTCGGATAAAAGGATGCACGGCCTGCAGATTTGGGTGGCCCTGCCTAAGCACCTGGAGCAAATGGAGCCAGAGTTTTTCCATGCAGATGCCGATCAAATCCCGACTTGGGAAGATAATGGCGTTCAATATAAATTAATTGCTGGCGAAGTAATGGGCCATCAATCGCCTATTCCGGTTTACAGTCCGCTTTATATGTTAGAACTGAAAACCACTGCGCGACAAACCGTTAAAATTGGAGATCAACTTTTTGGAGAAAGTGCCATCTATATTTTAGAAGGTGCTGTAGAAAGCGAAGAACATACTTTTACACCTAAGCAATTATTGGTAGCGAAAGATAGTACGCTTTGTGAATTTACGCTTCAAGAAAATACCACCATCTATATTTTTGGTGGCGAGCCATTCCCTGAAGACCGTTTCATCTATTGGAATTTTGTAGCGAGCAGCAGAGAGCTGATCGAAGCTGCCAAAGAAAGATGGTTGGCACAAGATTATCCCCCTGTTCCTGGAGAAACAGAGTTCGTGCCTTTGCCTCCACAGAGTAAGAATATAAGATAGAAAGAATTTTTATTCGCATTGGTTTTACTCGCATTGGTTCGTGTCGACACGAACCATGGGCGTGCAGCAATTACTTATCTTATCTTTCCTACCCCTATCCCCTCCAAAGGGGGACAGCATGATGCTTAAGATTTGCTCTTATGATGCGTTGGTTCGTGTCGACACGAACCATGGGTATTAAAAGGAATTGGAGCTTAGATGCCTAAGGTGTCTTAGGTGGTGAAAGCACTATTCGCATTGGTTCGTGTCGACACGAACCATGGGCGTGCAGCAATTACTATCTTATCCTCCTCCCCCTACCCCCTCCAAAGGGGGACAGCATAATGCTTAAGATTTGCTCTTTACGATGCATTAGTTGATGCATTGGTTCGTGTCGACACGAACCACGGGTATAGATGTCTTAGGTGGTGAAAATAGCAGAGCCTAATCCCAAGTAATGGTGGTGCCATTTACCGTGGGGTGTCCGGTGCAAACGAGTACTCGGCCACGGGCTACCTCATCATCTGTGAGCACTTCGTTATAATCCATCCTTACACCACCCTCGATGCAGGTAGCTACACAGGTACTACAAACGCCACCGCTGCAGCTGTAGGGCAACTTGATTTTGTTTTCGAGGGCTACGTCTAAAATGCGTTTCGGGTACGGAATATCCAAATGATGCACCTGTCCGCCAAAATGCAGCACCACCGAATAGGTATTGGTGTCTTTCACTTTTTCAGTCGAATCATCTTCATCAACCTCGTCTTCCGGCAATACAAAAGTTTCCCGTTTCACCTGAGCCGGAGTAAATCCTGCGCCCAACAAGGTAATCCTGCACACATCCATGTAATCAACGGGGCCACAGGTATAAAAAAGCGCGTCAGCTGAACTGAAGGTCATGTTTTCTTTTACCAATTGGTTGATCAAAAAGCCATTGAGCCTTGCCCGCATCAGATTTTTTGAATTGCTGTGCAGATGGATCACTTTTAACCGATCTGGATAATCGTGCTCCCATTTATTGATTTCGTCTTTAAACAAAGTATCTGTGGCAGATCTGCTGCTATACACGAGCACGATTTTAGAATACTGTTCTGAAACTAAAGCTGTTTTGAGAATCGAAAAAAGTGGTGTGATCCCAACCCCGGCAGCGAACAGAAAAACTGTTCTTGGTAGCGTAGGCGCAGCTGTATAAGTAAATTGTCCATTAGGCGTGGCTATATCCACTACATCGCCTATGGCCAACTGATGATGGATAAACCTTGAGATCTCTCCATTTTCTACCAGTTTTACTGCAATAGACAAAGGTTCGTTAACCACTGGTGAGCTACAAAAGGAATAAGATCGCCTTAGCTCCCTGCCGTTTACCTCAAAAACCAAGGTAAGAAACTGCCCGGCTTCATAGGCAAGCTTGGTTCCGTCTACCGTTTCAAAGTCGATAGCCAGCACTTCTGTGGGTTGCGGGCGAACGGAAATAACACGGAGCTGAGGTGTAGACATGGGCCTAAATTAATAAAATCTCAATTTATATAGGTAGGTGAATCTTAATCTTTGCGCAATAAAAAAGCCATCAACCCTAAGATTGATGGCTTTTAATTTTTCAAATCAAATTACTCTACATTGCTGTTGGTGCTGCCCGTATAGGCAATGAGTGCTCTTTGTCCCACGTAGCCATTACGCACGGGGTTTTCTAAAATTTCTTTTACTGAAATCAACTTGTAAACATACCCTCCTGTTTCTCTGTTTAATTTCATCTTGAAATAGTTATCCTGATTTTGCCTGTTGATCTGTCTTTTCATGTGCACATCGCCTACATTATAGGCGGCGGCTACCAACGTCCAGCTATCAAAGATGCCATAAAGCTCTTTAATGTATTTGCAGGCCGCGATGGTCGATTTTTTCAGGTTATTGCGTTCATCCACACGGTCATTCACTTTAAGTCCGTAGGTACGGGCCGTGCCTGGCATAAACTGCCAATAACCCGACGCGCCTTTGGGAGAAGTTCCGCCCTGAAGGCCAGACTCTACCAATGGAACATACTTAAAATCGTTAGGAATACCATATTGTGCAAGAATCGGTTCGATAATGGGGAACCATTCTGCCGCTTTGCGGTGTAAACGATTAGTTTGCAGGTTTCGGTAAGCAAAAGAGGCCAAAACCTTTTTCATCTTGCCATTTATTTTAGAGTCGCCCATGGGTAGGGTCTCTTCTGCAAATTCTAGTTGAGCTAATGTGAAAGCCGGCTCTTCAGCTTCTTTTTTTAGGGTATTTTTGTTGTCCTTATCAAGACTTGTTTTTACTTCTGGCAGCGTATAAGCAAACACTTTTGCCATAACCAGTAATACCAAGATTACCGTACATGGAATGAGGTGTTTCTTTATCATCTTCCTCCTTTTTTTGGTGAACAAAATATACTTGGTCCGCAAAGATACGTTTTATTAACCTAATTATCAAATAGTTATGAAATTAAGTGCAAAAATCGCGGTTTAAATAAGTTTAAACACAGATTCTCTTTTTGTGAATTTGGCCAAAATTTAGGGGTTTGGATTACGAGATTTTTGCTAAATTTGCATCCGCATAATTCATGCGCTTAGAGGCATATCATGATTAGAAACAACAACAGGAACAGTCGCGATGACAAGTCCAAATCGGGCAAAGGCAGTACAGGTAGAAAAGCTACAGGCACAGACAAACCCCAAAGCAGGTTTAACGACAAAGACGGAAAAGACGACAGACGCAAAACTGGCTTCGACTCCAAAGAGAAAAGAGAATATAAACCTAGAACCGACAGCGGTTTCAAACCTAGAGAAGGAGGAGACGATAGACGCAAATCTGGCTTCGACTCTAAAGACAAAAGAGCATATAAACCAAGAACCGAAGGCGACTTCAAACCTAGAGAAGGAGCTAATAAACCTTGGGATAAAAAAGAAAGTCCTCGCCCATTCAAAGCAGCCAGCTCTAAAGACGGCATTACCGAAAGCAAGCGCAGCTATACAAAAAGAGATGACCAATCTGGCGAAGGCTTCAAATCAGGCGACAGAAGAAGTGCACCAAAAAGCTTCGATAGCCGTCCCTTCAGAAAAAGAGAAGATGGCAATTTCAAGCCACGCAAAGAAGATAAAGGCGAAAGAGTTGCGCCAACTACCCGCAGCAGAAAACCCGCAACACCAAAAGACGACGACCTTATCCGTTTAAACCGTTACATTGCAAATTCTGGAATCTGTTCTCGCCGCAAGGCCGATGAGCTGATCGAAGCTGGCGTAATTAGCGTAAATGGCGTTCCAGTTTCTGAATTGGGACATAAAGTTGATCCGTTTAAAGACGAAGTGCGTTACAATGGCGAATTGCTTAAACGCGAAAAGAAAGTTTACGTACTTTTAAACAAACCTAAGGATTACATTACCACTACAGACGATCCGCAAGAGCGCCGCACCGTAATGCAATTGGTAGAAAAAGCCAGTCGCGAGCGTATTTACCCGGTTGGCCGCCTAGACAGAAATACTACCGGTTTATTGCTGATGACCAACGATGGCGAATTGGCCGATAAATTATCGCACCCTAAAAACGGCATTACCAAAATATATCATGTTGAATTGAGCAAAAACCTGAGCCAGGGCGATTTTAATAAAATCGAGTTTGGTTTAGAACTGGAAGATGGCTTGATTAAACCTGATAACATTTCTTATGTTACTGGTGCTTCTAAAAAAGAAATCGGAATCCAAATTCACAGTGGCAAAAACCGTATCGTACGCCGTATATTTGAACACCTTGGTTATGAGGTAGTTAAACTAGACCGCGTGGTTTACGGAAGCTTGACCAAAAAGGATTTGCCCAGAGGCAGATGGCGCTTTTTAGAAGAGCACGAATTGATACAAATCAAACATTTAATTAAATAAGATAAGGTTGAAGGCCGGCAGGCAATAGGTTTAAGTCAGAAAGTCTTTTGCCCAAGGCGAAAATCATTTTTTTTAGCTAAATTCACCTCATAAAGACAGCTTAAATGTTGTCTTTTTTTGTTTATGCTAATCCAAAATTCATGAAAAAACTGTTTTTCCTTTTCGTTGCCCTACTTTTCATCAATCAGGCCAATGCCCAGCACTATAATCTTTTAATAGGCACTTATACCAACAAAGGCAATAGCGAAGGTATTTATGTTTACGATTTCAATACCTTAACTGGGGCAAGCCAATTAAAGTCTGTAGCCAAGAATGTGGTTAATCCGAGTTATTTGGCGGTAAGCAAAGACAAGAAATTTGTATACAGTGTAAACGAAGACGGCAAAAACAGTGGCATAAGTTCGTTTCGGTTCAATAGCACGAGTGGTAATCTGACTTTCATCAACAAAAAAGCATCTGAAGGCGCTGATCCATGCTACATCAGTGTAGACGATAAAAATGTAATCCTAGCCAATTATAGCGGCGGTACCATTAGTGTTTTTGGACGCAATGCCGATGGCTCCTTAACCGATGCCAAACAGGTGATCCAGCATACAGGAAAAAGCATCGATCCTAAAAAAAGACAGGAAAGCGCCCATGTACATATGGTACAGTTTACACCTGATAAAAAATACCTGATTGCCAATGATTTGGGCGAAGACCGGATCTACATCTACAATTACAACCCGAACAGCAGCAATAAAGTTCTTAGTATCAAAACCGTAATCAGGACCAACGCGGGAACCGGGCCAAGGCATTTGACTTTTAGTCCAAATGGCCGTTTTGCCTATTTGGCACATGAATTTAATGGTAGCATTACTGGCTTTGTATATGCCAATGGCTCATTAAAGAAAATACAGGAAATTGCTACGGCTGGCAAGGATTTTACGGGTAAAATTGATGGTGCAGACATCCATGTTTCTGCCGATGGCAAATTTCTTTATGAAAGCAACCGAGGCGATGCCAACAACATTAACGTATTCGCCATTTTGCCTACCGGGATATTGAAATTTGTAGAAAGCGTAAGCAGCTTGGGTAAAGGTCCACGTAATTTCAGCATCGATCCTTCTGGCAAGTTCTTGTTGGTAGCGCATCAATACACCAATGATGTAGTGATTTTCAACCGCGACAGGAGCACCGGTAAATTAAGCGATAGCGGCAAAAGAATTAATGTAGGCGTACCGGTTTGTTTGGTATTTAGCAAACCATAAAATTTACCTATTTTCGCATCCCTAATTAGCCTCTCAAATGAAAAAACTCTATTTTATCCTCATTGCGGGTATTTTATTAATTTCTTCTTGCCAGAAAGACATTGCTTTTCCCGAAGGAGCTGGACCAGGCTCAGGCAAAAGCCCTAGCTCGGGATCAGGCGCCAACAATGCGTTGGCCGGAAAAAGCTGGAAATTGAGTGCATCTGTTTCTACGATAGAAGACAATGACTTTAGCATGGAGATCGATCTTTTCGCCCTACTACCCACTTGCAGTTTAGACGATGTGATTACCTATAATGCGGATGGAACGTGTACACAAAACCAGGGTGCTTCCAAATGTGACCAATCAGCCCCACAAAGCCAAACAGGTGGCAAATGGGTGCTATCAGCCGATAAGAAAAACATAGAGCTTACTTTCCCTCCCTATATGGGCATGAGCTCGTTGAAAGCCGAAGTGCTCCAACTGGATGAACAGACTTACAAAATAAGCTATGTTACTTATATCAACGGACCGAAATCGACCACTGTAACTACTTACACAAGAGTAAAATAATCCTTATCCGTTTATTAAAGATTGTTCCAATACTTCGTTATAGAAATCAATATACATTGGCAATATCTTTTTAAGGTCGAAATCCTTAGCTCTAGTCAATGCATTTTCTTTGAAATAGCTCAGCACATCTTCGTTGCTCAAAATGGTAATGGCTTTATTGGCCATGTCATCTATATCGCCAACATCGCACATGTAGCCACAAAAATCGTCTACATTGAGCTCTGGCAAGCCACCTGCATTCGAGGTGATTACCGGAACTTTGCAGGCCATGGCTTCCAAGGCTGCCAAACCAAAGCTTTCTGATTCAGAAGGCATAATGAAAAGATCTGAAACCGAAAGGATTTCTTCAACAGCGTCTTGCTTGCCCAAAAATCTTACGTTTTCACATATATTCAGTTCCCTGCACAGCTGCTCATTGGCTGTACGCTCTGGTCCATCGCCTACCATTAACAGTTTAGAGGGGATGCGTTCTTGTACCTTTTGGAACATCTTAATTACATCTTCTGTACGCTTTACCTTTCTAAAGTTGGAAGTGTGGATCAAGATGCGTTCGTTATTGGGCGCGATAGCCTTTTTAAAATGGTCTTTAGGTTTAAGGCTAAAGCGGGTAAAATCTATAAAGTTTGGAATAACCTTAATATCCTTTTTGATGTCGAAGTGTTTATAGGTGTCTTCCTTCAAATCTTGCGATACCGTTGTTACCCCATCGCTTTGGTTAATGGAGAAAGTAACCACGGGTTTGTAGGTGGCATCTTTGCCCACCAAAGTAATATCTGTACCGTGCAAGGTAGTTACAAATGGGATATTGATACCATAAGTAGCCAAAATCTGCTTGGCCATAAAGGCAGCCGAGGCATGCGGAATGGCATAATGCACATGCAACAAGTCTAATTGCTCAAACCGAACCACATCTACCAGTTTACTGGCCAAAGCCGATTCATAAGGTGCATAGTCAAATAAAGGATAATCCCTTACAGAAACCTCATGGTAGAATAAATTGGCCGAGAAAAAATCAAGACGCGCCGGCTGGCTATAGGTGATAAAATGAACCTGATGGCCTTCATTAGCCAGTGCTTTGCCTAATTCTGTAGCTACTACACCGCTGCCGCCAAAGGTAGGATAACAAACAATTCCTATTTTCATTTATATATTGCTAATTGAGATGATTAATTTAACCAAATCCGATTAAATTAACGAAAGCAAATTAACCTATATCTTATGTATTATTTGTTATCTATTGGTAATAAAATGGAGAGGTAGAGATGGAAAAGGTAAAAGGGGAAATGGAAGATGTGGGATCGTTACACTTGCGAAGTTTTTAAACAGCATAGCCCTCAACTTTACCATTGAAAACAAGATAATTAAAAGTTAAACTTCGCAAGTGCTTGATTTTATTAATAACGAACCTCGAACTTACCATTTTTGATGACTACAAAATCGTCTGGATTTTTTTCATTGTATAACGTACCGTTTAATGTACCCCCCACAATTGGCACCCCGCTGCCGCTTACAAATTCGTATTTGCTAATTTCTACCTCAAATGGCTTCTTGTTTACATTTGGCACATATAGCACCACATCATTTTCGCCATTGCCGAACCTTTTGAACATTACAATATAAGTACCAAAGCTTTCATAATAAGGGGTCTGCCCGGTAATTTGAAAAACATTTCTCTTGATGTCGAAGATTTGGAATCGCAATTTCGGCGCTGTAAAATCTGTCGTCTTTTCTTTAGGTAGCTTTACATCAACCGTGTACATATCTGTAATAACTCCTTTCCCATTTCCTACGCCGGTCCATTGGCCATGAAAGTCATAACGATTTTTGTCCATCGAATTCCTAATGGCCACCTGTTGGCTGCCAATCTGAGCATCGAAAAATTGGATGTACTCTTCTCTTTTGGGCTTTTCTGCAGCATCTTCTTTTTTGCAGGCCGTAAATAGCAGTGCCAGTAGCACTGTTGACAATAGCAGTGAATTTTTCATGTTTCATTTTTTTGTGTGTATACCAAATATAAGGAATAGCCACCGACATTTAAAATGAGCATGGCGACTAGATGGAAGATGTAAAATGGAAGAGGGAAATTAGCTTTTCATTTCGGCCTGGATAACCAGGTACATTTCATTAGGCCTTTGGGTACCTATAAAATATTCGAGCCCGTCTCTATCGGTAAGCACGATGGCGTCTTTGCCAGAAGAATAGAACCTGATGCTGCCTTTTCTGTGCAGGTTATAAACCGGATTATTAAAAAAGTAATTGCTATAAGTAGCCTTGCGTACCTTTACAATGCTGTTCAGGTCTATTTTAACGCGTTTAGCCGTCCAAAGGCCATCAATAATCACGCTTTTGTTTTCGATACGGATTTTGTATTGGATCAAAAACAACAGGATAATGGAAACCCCAATAATGCCAAAGCCCACCACCAAAAAGAGATCAACGGTATTGTCTCGATCGCGTTCGTACACATAAGCGGCAAAACAGAAAGCAGCCATCACCAAACGAATGGCAATTCGGATATAATCGCGTCCGATGTACTGTTTTTCGATATAAGCGTGCTTGTGGTCCATCATTGATTTAACAGTTCGAATATAGCAACTTTTTTCGTTGTTGCGTTTACTTTATATCTATTGTCTTGGCGCCAGCCGGCCACCCAAATAATTTCGCCATTGCCGTTTACCAGCAGCGGTATTTTTTCTTTTTGGGGCAGTGGAACCTTGCTGTCGATCAGAAAATCGCTCAGCTTTTTAAAATTCTCCATTCCCAACGGCATAAACTTGTCGCCATCTTGCCTAAAACGCAAAATAAGCGGAAAAATAAGTTGCGCCACATCTACACAGGCTTTATTCGGGCTGGCTTCGTAAACATTAGAATCCACATAAGTGAGGGCAATTTCCTGTTCGCCAATCCAAATGTTTTTATCTTGTGGATGGACTAAGCAATGTCCCTCGTTTTTGTTTTCCAGAGGCGAGATGATCAGCTCTTCCCGATCAATGGTAACCCGATGGCTTGCACTATAAAAGGAAGTACCGCTTTGCTTATCTAGCGATTCTAAAATTTCTTCCACTACAGTCGCACGAAACTGAAAAGGCTTTAACAGTTCGAAAAACAGGAGTTTTTGGGGCACCAGCACCTTGATCTTTTCTATGGAGATATAGCAATCGCCCTTATCTTCTCGCATTATAGCAGTGCGGATTTGCGTCACCACTAACTGCACCAACTCCTCGGTTTCGGCAAAACGTGCCATATTTTGGGCAAAGGTCTGCTCCAAATTTGGGTTAAGCTCCTGCAATTGCGGAATAACAGACAAGCGGATACGGTTCCGTGCATATTTGCTGTTTTCGTTAGAGCTGTCTTCGATATAACTGATGTTATGCTCTTCAACCAAGGCATCTATTTCTTGTCGCGTTAAAAACAGCAGGGGCCTGATTAATCTGCCACGTTTAGGCAAAATACCATGCATACCGCTTATTCCCGTCCCTCTGGTTAAATTGAGCAACAAAGTTTCTATCGAATCATTTTGGTGATGCGCCAAGGCGATATAGTCATAGCCAATTTGTTGCCTTAGCTTTTCAAACCATTCATAGCGCAGTTCCCTGGCTGCCATTTGAATAGAAAGCTGATGGGTTGCTGCATATTCGGCTGTATTGAATTGCACCACATCAAAAGGCACTTCCAAATCTGCGGCCAATAGTTTTACAAAGGCTTCGTCTCTTTGCGATTCGTCGCCCCGCAAATTAAAATTGCAATGGGCAATACTAAATTGAAATCCAGCGAGTTTAAATAGCTGTGCCATCAATACCGAATCCCTGCCCCCACTTACAGCCAACAGGATTTTATCCTCAGGCTCAAAAAGGGCATTTTTTTTGATGTAGGCTATAAACTGCGGTAAGGGCAACATGGTTTCAAAATTATCTATTTTATGACGATTGTTCTCAACATACGCTAAAAAACTATAGGAATAACCCAATAGGTTAAAACGATTATTTTAAACAGCTGAAATTACTAAGCAAAAACTTAACTTTGTAACGTGCAAAAATTACGCTTTTTCTTTCTTCTATTAGTGCTTTTGCCTAGTTTGCTGTTTGCGCAACAACGTACCAAAATCATATTGCAAGCTTCGAGCCAAGCCAAAGTAGATACCAAGACTAACATCACTTATGTTAAAAACCCTGTTTTTAGACAGGACAATGCTATTTTAACTTGTGATAGCGCTGTTTTTTATACAGAACGCAATTTCTTTGAAGCCTATAAAAATGTGCACATCAACCAAAGCGATACGGTAAACATCTTTTCCGATTTTTTGGATTATGATGGCAATGCCAAACTGGCCCACCTCAACAGCAATGTAATCTTAAAAGATCCTACCTCAACGTTGACCACCAATGTGCTCGATTACGACATGAACACCAGAATTGGCACTTACGTAGATGGAGGCAAGATTGTAAATAAGGATGTAACCCTAACCAGTAAAAGAGGCTATTATTTTGCCAATACCAAAGATGCCTACTTTAAGTTTAATGTGGTTGCCGTAACGCCACAAACTGTAATCAAATCGGATACTCTGCGCTACAACACCCTCAGCAATTGGACCTATTTTTATGGTCCTACCAATATCAAGGGCAAAGACGACAACTTATATACTGAAAATGGCTTTTACAATACCAAAACAGAGAACGCTTCTTTTGACAGGAACAACCTTTATACCAACGGCTCCCGTTCTTTAAAGGGCGATAGTTTATATTATTATGGCAAAAAAGGCTATGCCAAGGCTGTTAGGAACATCGTTTATATAGATACATCTGACAAAATGTTGATGCGCGGGCAATTGGGCGAGTATTACAAAACCGAGGAACGAATACTGGTGACCAAAAATGCCTATGTTGGTATGTCTAGCGACGATTCTGTAACTGTGGGCAATAAAAAAATGCCTGATACACTTTGGCTAGGTGCCGATAGTTTAGAGTCGCAAAAATCATTTGTAAAGGATTTAAAGCTACTCAACAAACCTGTGATCGAAAAAGACAATGAAGTTGGAGCTGAAGATGAAAAGGCCAAAGAAGAAAAAGAGAAGGAAAAAGCCGAGGCCAAGAAAGCACTAGCCGAAACCAAAAATCAAAAAAAGACCATTACATCTGCACCCAGCACTAAAAAATTAAGTCGAAAAGAAAGAAAGGAAGCTGAGCAAAAGGCCAAGGATTTAAAAAACACGAGTCCGCCAACCCTGCAAGTTGACAGTGCCCTGCTCATTAAAAACAAGCTCCGGCTCGATAGTATTAAGCAGGATAGTGTATTGAAGGTTCAAAAACAGTTGGCTATAACCAAAACAAAAGATAGCTTAAAAACCGCTCAAAAAACCGCAGACAGCCTTAAAAAACTGATCGTTCCGGGTAAAAAAACTGGCGCAATCGATCCTAAAGCCAAATTAGCGCAAGCTAAAACCGTTACTGCCAACAAGGCAAGCAAAGACAGCGTTAAGGTTTTTAATCCTGCCGATACGGTTACCACGAGGGTAATCAAGGCCTATCACAATGTGAGGGTATACAAATCAAATATGCAGGCCGTGGCCGATTCGTTGTTTTACAGTTCTGCCGATTCGGTATTGCGCTGGTATAAAAACCCTATTTTATGGTCTGATGGCTCGCAACAAACCGGAGATACCATTAACGTATTCTTCAAAAACAAAAAAACGCATAGTTTTCAGGTATTGCAAAATGCTTTTATCGTAAACTTGGAAACCGATACCACTAAATTTAACCAGGTAAAAGGCAAAAAGATTACCGGTTTTTTTAATGAAGGCGAACTACGCGACATGATTGTAGATGGCAACGCCGAAAGCATGTATTACAACAAAGACAAAAACGGCAGTTACGATACGATGAACCAAACGGTAAGCGGAAGGATCAGGTTCAAGTTTGCCGATAAAGAATTGTCTGAGGTAACCATCATCAAGAAAAACGAGGGCACGATGTTCCCTATCGATAAAATGCCAAAAGAGCCATTGCTAACTGGGTTTATTTGGAAGCCAGAGTTGAGGCCACGCAATAAAGCTGATGTAATTAAAGGCAGGCCAAAACCAAAAGTTACCACTCCTCCTAAAGGTAGTGCAAACGATAAATCTAAAACAACCGAAAAAACTACCGGTGACGATCCCACTGGAGTGAAGCCTATTTTTCCGGCCAAAAAACCGACTACAACTTTGCCAAAAGAGGCCGAACAAAAGCCTGCAACCAATGGTAAGCCGATAGGAGTTGTGCCTACAAAAGCAGATACCAGCAAAACTATATTGCCCAAAAAGGTTAATTAGTTCTCATTTAACTGCTCAGAAAGTAAGGATATTGCAGAGCATGCCGAGGCTGTTTGTTTTAACAATCCATTTCTTAATTCTAAAGAGATTGTCATTCCGAGGCACGAGGAATCTATTTAGACAATTTCTTACAAATCCTTCGCTTTGCGCTGGATGACAAACATCCGCTTTTTAAACCTCTTCTTTCAAAAAAGCAATCAATTGTTGCATGGCCAATGCGCGGTGGCTGATTTTGTTTTTTAAGGCCAAATCCATTTCGGCGAAGGTAATGTCGTAGCCTTCAGGCTCGAAGATGGGGTCATAGCCAAATCCATTGGTTCCGGCAGGTTCTTGTCGGATGTTGCCATTAATTACGCCTTCAAACAGGTGGTTTTGTCCGTTTTGCATGAGCGAGATGACCGTCTTGAAACGGGCTTTGCGATTGGCGATTCCCTGCATCTTTTCTAGCAATAAATCGAGATTTACCTTGTCGTTTTTAACACCGCTGTAACGCGCCGAATAAATTCCAGGTTCATTGTTCAACGCTTCCACTTCTAGGCCGCTATCATCGGCAAAACAGTCAATGGCATAATTTTCTACTACATAGCCGCTTTTTAGCGTTGCATTCTCGACAAATGTATCTCCTGTTTCAGGAATATCTACATCGCAGCCAATATCGGTAAGGTTGAGCACCTCATAAGTAGGTGCAAGTATTTCGCGTACTTCTAGGGTTTTGTGCGCATTATTGGTCGCAAAAACTAGCTTTTTCATTCGTATCAATTTGTTTTTTTCGTCCAGTTTCTATTGTTTTTTTACGGCGCTCAAGAACTCGCCAAGGCTCGGTTCAATAGTGATGTTTCTCCAATGGAACTGGTCAAATCACGATAGTTTGGTCATCTTTTTAATTGTTGAAGACTGCCCCAAAGCACTTTTTTGCTCATCTGGTCGCTATCTAAATCGTGCAGGTTATTGGTGAATACAAATTGTATCTCCCCTAGCATTGCCAATTGATGTAGCGGTTGCTCTGCCAGCTCCAGTTCTTTTGCAGTAACACCAAAAGAAAGCACCAATCTGCAGTTAAAAAAAATTTTCAGGTCGTTAAACTTGGCCTGCTTGTAATTTGCATAATTAAGCAAGGCAAAATCATTGGCGGTAAGTTCAATGGCTTTTACGAGTTTACGCAACAGCTCGCGGCCCTGTTCTGTACTTACATCGTTGGCATGATCATTCACCAAAATGAGGATCTGTTTTTGGTTTTTGCCGAGGTATTTAAAATCGAAATTGGTTTTCGCCTCTGGCTGGGGAATGCTTACCGGAATAACAACCGTATTTTTTTCTTCGGTGGCAACAAGATCGACTTTAGGCAAAGCGGGAGCAACAACAGGCACTTCTTTTTCGCCTACAACTATAAGTGGTTCAACAGGAGCCGGTTGCGAGCTACCTTTCACCAAATAAACGTCTTCCGTAAAAAATAAACGTAAGGCTTCTGCGTTATTGGTTAGTTGGTTCACCATCTTCTCTTTTCTATCGAAATTATTTTCTGTTAAAATTAGTTAAATATCTTATTATAGCGCCTTAAATTATTACTTTTATCCATTAAAATTTATAGCTGTTGTCTTTTGTGAGAAAAGTCTGTTGCATTTTTATTTTATGTTCTTTGGTCCATGTTGCTTTTGCACAAAATGTTGCGTCGGTTAACGGCAAATCCATTAGCAGCAAAGAATTTATGTGGGTCTATAAAAAAAATCATGCAGGATTGGCCAATGCTTCCTATCAAGAGCTCGCATCCTATCTCGATCTATACATTAACTTTAAATTAAAGGTAATGGATGCAAAAGCGATGGGTTTAGATGCCGACACTGCCTATAAAAAAGAAATTAATGGCTACGAAGATGCACTAAAGGCACAAAAGAAAGCTTCGCCCAAAAACATAGAGTACAACTTCATCATGAACGAGTACAGGGAAGGCGTACTGATGTTCAATGTTTCCGAGAAAAAGATCTGGAGCAAAGTGCAGGACAACGAAACGCTGATCCATAATTTCTATGATAAAAACGCTGGCAATTATGCCGGCAAAAGTTTTGAAGACGTTCGTGGACAGGTGATTGCCGATTATCAGCAAAGCTTGGAAGACCAATGGATCAAAACCTTAAGAGCTAAATATACCGTAAAGGTAAACGACGATGAACTCAAGAAGCTGGCCAAGCCCTAAAAGCGATGTTAGCCGAATAATATTAACTTTGCAACAGAAAATACAATTGAATAACCCCATAATGAAGAGATTTTTAATAATCGCAGGCCTATTAACTTGCCTGTTTATCAATGTACAAGCCCAAAAAACAACCATAGATAAAGTTGTTGCGGTAGTAGGAAGCAATGTCATCCTACTTTCTGACCTCAATCAACAATATGCTATTTTCCTTAATCAGGGCAACCCGCCTGATACCAAGGTAAAATGTTACTTTTTGCAACAAATGCTGATCCAAAAGCTGTTAAAACAACAAGCTGAAATCGATTCGATTATGGTTGAAGACAGCCAAGTTGACGACGCCTTGGATAAACGTATGCGTTACCAAATTCAACGTATGGGTGGTCAAGAGCGTTTAGAGCAATTCTTGCAAAAATCGGTACTGCAATATAAAGACGAGATGAGACCTGAGGTAAAAGAGGGGCTGATTGCCGAAAAAATGCAGCAAAAAATCACAGAGAACACTACTGTAACTCCATTGGAAGTAAAAAAATACTTCGAAGCTTATAACAAAGACAGCTTGCCTGATATTGGCACAGAGGTGGAAGTTGGAGAAATTGCGCTTTATCCTAAGTTAACCAAAGCAGAAAAACAAAAATATTACGATAAACTCGATGCCATCAGGCTTCGTGTTAAAAGTGGAGAAGACTTCGGATTTCTGGCCAAAACCTATTCTGAAGATCCTGGATCGGCATCAGAAGGTGGAGACTACGGCTTTATCGACAGAAGCACCATGGTAAAAGAGTTTACCGCTTGGGCATTTAAGCTAAAAGCCGGCGAGATGTCGCCAGTATTTGAAACAGAGTATGGCTACCACATTGTTCAGGTAATCGAGCGCAGGGGTGAGCAGGCACACGTAAGGCATATATTAATTAAGCCACAAACTACGCCAGCCAGTTTAGAGCGTACCAAACTTAAAGCCGATAGTATTTATAAGGACATTACCGTAAAGAAACTTCCTTTCTCTACAGCAGCTTCTTTATACTCTGACAACAAAGAAACCCAATACAATGGTGGTATGATGCTTTATGCTGATAACCAAACCGCGAGAACCACCTTTATTCCAATCGAGAAAGTAGATCCAGCGGTATTTGTTGTGATCGATACCATGAAAGTTGGTGAAGTTTCTAAACCAGTTTCATTCAGCAGTACACAAGATGGCAAAGAAGGCTATAAATTGTTCTTCTTAAAATCTAAAACCCCACCACACAAAGGTAATTTAGACCAAGATTACCCTAAGTTCAAGGAAAGGGCACAGCAAGAAAAAAATGCCAAAGTAATGAGTGAGTGGTTTGAAAAACGCAAAGAAACTACCTATATTAGGATCGACGACGAGTTTAACACTTGCGACGAGATGAAACTTTGGGTTAATAAAGACAAGAAACAATAGATGCAATTTAATAACGAGGTCGAAGCGGTAGATGCCCTGCACCAATCTTTCAAAAACATTAAGGCCGAAATAGGCAAAGTTGTTATTGGCCAGGATGAAATCGTAAAATCTGTACTGATCGCTATATTCAGCAATGGACACTGCCTTTTGGTAGGCGTACCCGGACTAGCAAAAACCTTATTGGTACAGACTGTTGCGAACGTTTTAGACCTCGATTTTAACCGAATCCAGTTTACGCCAGATTTAATGCCCAGCGATATCATCGGGGCAGAAATTTTAGGCGAAGACCGTCACTTTAAATTCATCAAAGGCCCTATATTTTCTAATATCATTTTGGCCGATGAGATTAACCGTACCCCGCCAAAAACACAGGCCGCTTTATTAGAGGCCATGCAGGAAAAAGCGGTTACGGCAGCTGGCCATACCCATGTTTTGCCACAGCCATTCTTTGTATTAGCTACGCAAAACCCAATTGAACAAGAAGGAACCTATCCCCTGCCTGAGGCACAGTTAGACCGTTTCATGTTCAATATCCAACTCAATTACCCTTCATTTGCGGATGAGTTGACTATTGTAAAAAATACCACCAGCAATAGAGAAGTTAAGCTTGACAAAATTGTTACTGCAAGCGAAATCCAGTATTTCCAAAAACTGATCAGGAATATCCCTGTTACCGATAATGTATTGGAATATGCAGTAAAGCTGGTGGCTAAAACCCGTCCGAATACGGAGTTTGCTTCTACAGCCATTAACAATTATATTTCCTGGGGCGCTGGTCCTAGGGCATCACAATTCTTGGTGTTAGGCGCCAAATGCCATGCGGCTATTTCTGGTAAATATGCCCCGGATATTGAAGATGTACAAGCAGTTGCCGAACCAATTTTGCGCCACCGTATTGTACGTAATTACCGCGCAGAAGCTGAAGGTCTGTCTATTGAGCAGATCATTAAAGATTTGTTTTAATCAAATAGCTAGATGCCTTGGTTCGTGTCGACACGAACCAAGGGACAATGCATATTCTAAAATTCCTCTCTCAGATCTTTGAGAAATTCAAATTCCCCTATATCCTCTTCATCTCCTTCATAAAATTTTGCTGAGGAATATTTATAGTCGCAAGGATGGGTAGCAAGTTGCCAACGTTCTGTTAAAGGATTATTATGGATATAATCCAATTTTTGATAGGCTACGGATCTGCTGTAAAGTTCTATAGCCAAGGAATCCCTTTTCCAAAACTCATATTGTTTATTTACCAAATTAACTTTGAATTTTAATAGCTCAATAGGTGATAGAAGTTTTTTGAATTCATGAGCGGTATATTTTAAGAAGGAGGAATGTGAGGATTCTTTGCCATTTACCTCATTTATACGCCAGATTAAATGGATGTGATTTGGCATAATTACAAACGCAAATACATCCAGCTTGTCCTTGGCGCTTAGATAGGCTAGAGAGTTAATCACAATGTCTTTAAAATCATTCGTATGGAGAAGCCTTTGCCACTTATTAATAGTCGCAGTCCAAAAGTATATCTTGCCAATTTCAGGTATAATTCGCCCTGGTTCGTGTCGACACGAACCAGGGCTCCGGATTTTGCGTCGCCGTATTGTGAGTAATTACCGCGCAGAAGCTGAAGGCTTGTCTATTGAGCAGATCATTAAAGATTTGTTTTAATCAAATAGCTTTCTAAATTTGAGCCATGGCGCTCAAAAATAGATATCTCTTTCTTACTTTGGCTTTGCTTGCAATTGTTGCGATGAGTTACTTCTATCTATTTCCACGAACTCCTTTTCAAAAACTTGTAGCCAAATGCAAAACTTGCGAGGAGAGCAAGCAATTAGCACAAACAGATTTCAAAAAAGGAAATTATCAATATGTCGAGTGGGGATTAATGGATAGCAACCATCGCACCATTGATAGTATCCTCGTAGCTGATTACCGAATTAAACCTTTGCATGGTGGCTGTGTTCCATTTTCGGAGCTAAGATGTTATGAGCAAACTATGTATGAATTGTTGCTCAAAAAATATGGCTTTTTTCCGAAAGAGGTTTATAAAAAGTTTAAAGAAATTGAAAATGAAATCGATTAAATTTACTGAGCACATCTTGATCAATAAACCGCAAGCCGAGATTTTCGATTATACACAAAACTATAACAACCGTCTAAATTGGGATACCTTTTTAACAAAGGCAGTACTCATTGAAGGAGCGACCGAAGCTGCAACCGGCGTAAAGGCATATTGCGTAGCCAAAAATGGCTTAGGCATGATCACCGAATATGTAAGCTTCAATAAACCAAAGGCAACAGCCATTAAAATGACGAAAGGGCCTTTAATGTTCAGTTCTTTTTTAGGCTCTTGGACTTTCAAATTGGTAACTGAAGAACAAACCGAAGTTATTTTCCTGTATTCGTTTGGTTTGCGATTTCCTTTTAATCTTTTCAAACAGGCTATCAAACGTAATTTGCAAACCAATGTAAAGCAAAGGCTTTTGGATTTAAAAACTTGTATGGAGCAAGAATAAAACAATGAAAAGATTTCTTCCAATTATTGGCTTATTATTACTGTTTGGATGCAATCAGCCAAAAAGAAACACAAACGAAAAGCTAACAAATACAATTGAAATTGGCACCTATTCTTTCGACTTCCCACCTAATTTTAAATTGGTAAAAGAACAAGGAATTGATTCGTATGTAGGTCGTGTAGAAGGTGATAGCATGAGCTTTTCGTTCGATTTTGGAGCTTATTCAAATAAATTAGCTGAAAGTCCTGAACAGTATCTTGAAACAGGGTTTTGGAAAAGTGATCTTTCTTTTCGATTTATGAAAAGCGGTGTATCGTATGACAATAACAATGAACCTAAGGTTGATGTGCTTGCTATCAGGCCCGCGACTTTACAGGATAGTGTGATTGGCAAAGGCTGTGATTATATAGCTCATTGTCAACATAAGCAAGTTATTTTTGATGCCCCCATCTATTTCCCTACCGAAACCAAAGCACATCATTTTAAAATCGACACTGTAAATGGTATTTATAAAAAAATAGTATATGCCAAAGATCCTCAAAAAGGAACCACAGGCATTTATATCACCAAACTCAATAATAGAATTGCTTTGAATTTGGTAGCAATCAATTTGACCAAAGCGCAACAAGAAATAGCTTTAAAGATTTTTAAAACAGTTAAACCTCTAGAAAATTAATCACAATGTTCCCTATCGATCGAGAATTCACAATGGTTTATATTTTACACTTGATCACTATTGTTATTTTATTTTTAGGCTTAAAGTTTTCAAAGAAACAAAAGTACTTTATCGTTAATCTGATCATTTACTTTGCATATGCTGTATTTCTAGCCTTTATTTTTGCTGATGAGGAAAACTTCAAGTATGGGGGTTCTTTAGTTGTGCTGGGGTATAGCGCGCTATTTCCTGCTTTTCATTTATTAGCGCTATTGTTAATCTATTTATTCTGGAACATCTACTTGTCTTTTAAAGAAAGAACCTAATGCCCTGGTTCGTGTCGACACGAACCAGGGGAATCGATATCATCTCATTAGGTTTTCTCCTTTATTTTTATCTACCTTTGTAAAAAACAAAAGCATGTTCCGCATCCAACATATCCAACATCGAATTGGCTCGTCTAGTGAGCCAAAGGGCTGGGCCATGTCTATTTGTTTCTTTTCGGGATACTAGTTCGCCCCCATCCGGCCCCAAGCCAACCATTTTTAATTTAACAGTACAATCTATTTAAAAGGCTTTGGCCTTAACCAATTTTAATATCCTCATGGAATTTTTATATACTATGGACGAGAAATATCTCCAAGCCATAGAAGAACTCTACTACGGCGAATTGCCAAAGGCGATGCATTTATTTAATGAAATCGTAAATGCAGATCCTGAATATGCAAGGGCCTATTACCAGCTGGGAAGCTGCTATTATTATCAATTTAAGAACTATCAGACGGCTGGCTATTATTACAAGAAGTGTATCGAGCTTGAACCTGCTTTTCCGGATGTGTATGAGCACTACCTTAAATTGTTAATGGTGCTGAAGATGCATAAATCTATAGCACAGCTTGCCCAACAGGCTTTGGCTATTCCTGGCGTGCGCCAAGACCATATCTATAAAAGCTTAGGGCTTTATGCCGAAGAACAGCAAGAATATGGACAGGCCAAAGCACATTTTCAGAAAGCGGCACTCATTGCACCAACGACAGAAGCACACAGCGAACTGAAAGAGCACATCGCGCGAATTATCGACAAGCAAAAAGCCAAACAGCAAATGGTTTACGCTTACCAAGGGTAATTGATCTAATCAATTACCCTTTTATTCATTATCAGCGTTTTGCTTTGGTACAAGATTTGATCAATTGAGTACACCAAACAACAACCTATGTTCTCCATTGTAAAAACAATCAAGCCACATACTATTTTTTTAGAACAGCAGTTGAACCAAACCGCTTTGATTCAAAGAGTAGGTATGGCGGCCTGTATAGCTAGATTTTTTCTAAAGCTTCCGGCTGTAAAGCCTTCTTTTGCCAAATATTTAAACATCGAAATTAATGATGAGCAATTAATAAAGGACATCCTAAGCCAGGATACTACTTTCTATCGCGAAGCATTCAAGCGCTATGATGAGGAAACGGATCCCTATGCCGATGATTTTGTAGAACTGGACAGTTTTGAAATCCTCATGCTCGAAGGCATAGATTCTTGCACCAATCACATGGATCAACCTGCCCATTTGGTTCAGGTTTTTGTTAATATCATCGATACCATCGACTACTATGAACAGTTTTCCGACGATCCGGATTACTGGAACAATATTTTGGAGGAGGAAATCGAGTTTCAGCAAACAATTGTAGAGCGCCTAACCAAGGGCGAACACATCGAACTGAATACCTATAGCAACAGGTACGAAAATGTAGATTTCCATGAACTTTAAATTAAAAAGATGCCGTTTGGAAATGTAAAATCGGTTAAAGAATTAACGCTCATCCATACTAATGGTAAACTGGAACAAAGTGGCTATGATATCAATCATTATGACGATCATGGCCTGGTTTATTTATGGGAACGCTTTGATGAACGGGGCAAGCTTTTAAAAACACAGACTAAAAAATACAACGATCAACAGGTTCTCATTGAAGAGGTGTTAAAAGATGCCGATGGCAGTTATTTTAGCAAGAATTCCTATAACGATAATGGGAATCTTATTGAAAGCATTATCGATTACGGCAAAGGCACTGTTACTAAGGAAATCTTTAGCGACGAAGGCGAACTGTTGCAAAGCTTTGAAAATGAAATGCCTATAGCGATAGAAGAGGAAGATTACATTGATCCCTATAACGAGCAATGGGAACGTAAAGAAACTGTTGACGAATTGGGTAGGCGCGTAGAAATTGAGCATTATTATTCATTCAACAAGCTGTATGGCATTACTAAAAGTACATTTGATGAACATGGCAACATCGTTCAATGCCAAGTTTTTGCAAACGAAACAGCCTTTGCCCAAAACCAGCCTAGAAAAAACACAAGTTATAACTACGATAATTTTGGCAACCTAGTCAAAGAAACAAGAGAAGAGCACGATGAAAATTACGGAGATGATCTTACTATCTTCTTCTACGTTTATCAGTATGATCATTTGAACAACTGGATAGAGAAAAAGGAACTGATGAACAACAAGATCACGGATTATAAAGACAAACTGAAATTCATCAGACAAAGAGAATTCATTTACAACGAGTAAGTGCTGTGTTAAAGTCACCAAATTTTTGGCTGCAGAAAATCAAATGGTGCTATTTCCGTATCTTAATGAAGCGAACTATTAACTCAACGCTGAACTTAAATGAAGAACAAGAGCTTTATCCTCAATATTGCAGTAGCCATTATCCTTTTAACGCATGCCTTACCGGGAATGTTCGATGGTGGCATCAATAGTTTTGGCGAAGCTTATTTAAATCAAAATGGCTTTTCGCCCGTTGGCGTACCGCTTGCCTGGGCCATTAAACTTTCCCATGTGGCCTGCGCCATCCTGCTGTTGCTTAACAAATGGGTAAAACCAGCTTCGCTACTGACTATTTTGATCCTGATAATGGGCATTATCATGGTGCATTTTAAGGAGGGCTGGTTTGTAGTTGGTGGCGGAAGAAACGGCATAGAATACAACTTTCTGCTGATTTGCGTACTCGTAGTCATTATGCTCAATGACCGGCCCAAGCCCATCACCATCCAATCCCGACTTTAATTATTGATAATAATCTGTAGTGGTTACCTGACCACCAAAAATGCTTTTTTGTCCCTGAGTAGCCTTGAACTTCTTTACGGCATTAATACCCTTAACCAAAGCAGGTAATGCCGTGCTGTTAGAAAAGGGCTGAAAACTAAAAATAAGGCCTCCATCCTGACCGTATAGGTTAAGCGAGTTGATGCTTGGTTTATTCATGGTCATCGCTGCAATGCTGTTGATAGGGATTTGTTTGAAAGGACTTCCGCCTTTGTTAATGATCAGGTTGTTGCCTTCAAAAACGATTTCCAGCTTTGGATAAACCAATCGGGCAATAAAAAATACCGGAGCAACAAACACGATGCCCGCAAAAATGCCTAAGGCTTTTACACTGCCCGAAGACATGCCCATGGAGTTTACAAAATTGATTACTCTTTCTAAACCAAAAATGCCAAATACGAGGCCAAAGGCGATGCATAAATACAAGAGTGCGGCCATTATGCCTACTCCTTTGTTAATCTGTCTGAATACGATTGGTTTCATGTTTAATTTGCGGTTAGTTTCCTTGGTTAAGCTGCCCCATAATGTTTGGATAATCGGTAATGATTCCATCTACGCCCAAGCCCATCAAATATTCGATATCTTTTACCGAATTAACTGTCCATGGAATGATTTTAACTCCCGCAGCATGGCATTTATCTACCAGGTTCTTGCCCACCAATACCGAGTACGGACTATAAATTGTAGGTGTAAAGCCTAGATCCTTTATGTTGTTTTCGAAATCTTCCTTCTCATCGATACCCAAAGAAGTACGTATTTTAGGATACTTTTTGTGCAGGTACTGTAACGATCGCATATCAAAAGACTGGATGATCACTCTCTTTTCGAGCTTGCGTTTTTTTACAATGTCCATAATAATATCTACAAACTCTTCTGGACTTGGCTGAAATTCGCCATCGCCTTTTCTGATCAGTTTGGTTTCGATATTGTAATCAGGTTTGGGCATCTTTTTTAGTTTCACATAGTTCTCTACCGAATCCAGCAATTCGCCCAATAGCGGTTTATAGGCTGCTATTTTTTGCTGTCCCAAAAAGCGAGGATGGATTTTGCTGCCTACATCGAACTTCTTTACCTCCTCATAATCCATTTTATAGATATTGTATTTCTTTTCGTCTTTTAAAGAGATTTCTTTGCCATTAGGCGTTAAACTAAATTCATGATTAAAATAAGGCTCCTGTGATACTACAGCTTGTTTGTCTTTTGAAATCACCACATCCATTTCGAGGGTGGTTGCCCCTAGTTCAAGGCCTTTGATCATTCCGGGAATTGTATTTTCGGGCATAATGCCACGAGCTCCACGATGGCCCTGTACATCAAACTTTTTTTGTGCCGAAGCAACAAGCGAGAGAGAGAAAGCGAAGATTAGAAGTAAGTGTTTTTGCATGTCAGTTTTGGAGCAATAATGAAGCCAGTTTTTAAGGCGGAGAGGCTAAAGGCGGAAGATTTAGGGGTAAAGGAAAAAGTAGCAGTAGCAGTCCTTCAGTGAGACCAATGACTAATGAATTAATCGGCTAATGAACCAATAAAAAAAGGATCCCAGCATGGCCAAGATCCTTAAAGGTTTATATTTGGTTGGTTTGGTTAACGTTCTGCCAAAGTAAAGATTTGGGTCATGATGTTCCAGTTGCCATCGCTTTGACGCTCCCAGATAAACAGGTAGTTAAAGCTTTCGCGCAAATCGGTTTTGTAGTCGATTGTAGCCACGCCATAGGTATAAGCCAAATCGCCGCCTAAAGCTTTATCAGCTGCAGTAGTTTTGAGATTGATCTTATCTACCATGCGGTTGTTAAATGCCTGGATACTTTCTTTGCCGCTAATGGTTTCGGTACCCGGAAACAACAATTGTGCATCTTTATTCAAGAAGCCCGCAAAAGCGCTCGGTCCGTAAGATTTTAAAGTTGTATTTAATGTTTTCTCCGTAGTTAAAATCACATCTCTTCCTGCTTTTAGCTCTTTTTCTGTAGCGAATTTTGGCGTGAAGTGATCTTTGGGTTCCACGAAATTGGTTGCTACCTTGTTTAAAGGTTTGTTGGTTTCTGCGCCCAAATCAAGGATCAATTCCCATTTGCCGTTTTTAGCTCTCCAAACCGAAAGGTAGTGGCCATACGATTTTTGTTCGCCATTAACTACATAGCTTCCTGAGGTAAAACCCCAATCGCCGCTTCTCGATACACGCGCCATGAGTGGAGTCCAGCTCAAAGATTTCATGTCGGGCGCTGTGCTATAGAACTTCTTGGCGTTTACAGGATTTGGCCTAAAAACAACCGCATCGCTCGCTGCATATTTGGTAAATGCCGCGTTTGTGCCTTCCTTAACCGCGTCTTCTGCAAATGCTTTTTCTGCATTGACCAAAGATTTTGTACTTCCATCTGATTTCTGTGCATAGGCACTCACGCTCAAAGTGGCAATCAAAGCGGTATAAATGATTTTCTTCATGGTTTAATTAATATCGTAGCGCGAATATAAGATTTGACCGCAAACACTGGCCCAAAAGTATTCCACAATTACACATTAACTAACAGGTTGCTCGCGGTAAATGGTTTCGAGCATGGTTTGGCCAACGGCTTTCAATGTATTTTTATCGATGTTGTTGAGGTTATCCAACTGCGTATGCCAATTCATGTAAAATCCGGCCGCATCTGAGTAATGGATTACATCTATGCAGGGAATACCTGCCTGGTTAACCCAAAAATGATCGTCAATTAAGTTGCCCGACGGCACGTTTACAAAGTAGGCCGAATAACCAATTTCATTGCCGATATCCCATACTTTCTTTACAATTTGTGGCGCATACTTCCTAGAAACCTCATCTTGTGTAAACTGTGCATTGCTGCCACCAACCATATCCAAATTAATGGCGTAGATAGGCTTGTAACCTTTTACGGGCTGATTTTTTACCCAATACTGTGATCCCAGGCACCAGGTGGTTTCATTAACCGATTCGTCATTGGCCTTGCCATAATCTTCAATATCCCACAAAATGAAATCGACCCCCACATTTGGCTGCTTCTGTTGCAGCTGACGGGCCATTTCTAGCATTACGGCAACACCGCTGGCGCCATCGTTAGCCGCATCGAAAGGTTTGTTGCGCATATTGGCATCAGGATCTTGGTCTGAAAAAGGGCGTGCATCCCAGTGTGCTGTAATCAATACCCGTTGTTTTTTCTCTGGATAAAAAGCGGCGATGATATTTTTCAATTGGTGACTCTTGCCATCATAGGTTTTGGTGGCACCTTGTTGCACGAATACTTCGCCCCCGAACGACTTGAATTTCTTTACCAAATAGACCGCGCAATTGGCATGAGCCTCAGTTGAAGGAATACGAGGACCAAAATCGACCTGTGCCTTGGTATAGGCAAAAGCACTATCTGCGTTAAAATCTGGCGACAAAAGTTTCACTTCCTGAGGTGTTTGATCAGCATCAGCACTTGGCTTATTGTTGTTACAAGCCGTTAAAAAGGCAAATGCAATTAATGCTAGCAGTATATATTTCTTAATCATCAAATTTCTTTTATTAAGGACCAAAGACTGTGGACTTCGGACTATCGACTTCCGGACTAAGCTTTACTCCAAGTCGTTCCTTCTTTGCTGTCTTTTAATTGAATACCTATTTTTTGCAAGCCTACCCTGATGAGATCAGAAGTAGCGTAATCTTTGTTTTCTTTTGCTTCTTTGCGCAGGGCGATTACCATATCCAATACTTCGTTAAATTCGCCATTGCTGGTGTCTTCGTCTTTTAACCCGAATACATCCGTTACAAAATCGCTCATTAGTTTTTTGAGGGCTTCGAGCTCTGTTTCCGAAATTTTGAGGCCTCCATCATAAACAGTATTGATGATACGTACCGCTTCGAACAGTTCGGCAATAACTACCGGACTATTGAAATCGTCGTTCATGGCATTGATACACTTGATCCTGATCGGCTCGATCGCTACATCGCTTTGCTCACTGGTGCTGAGCTTTGGCAATAGGCTAATGGCATTCATCATCCGCCTAAACCCTTTTTCTGAAGCATCTAAAGCATCATTTGAAAAATCTAGCGTACTGCGGTAATGTGCCTGGAGCATAAAGAATTTAACCGTCATTGGGCTATAGCCTTTTTTGAGCAAAGGATGGTTTCCCGTAAACAGTTCTTCTGGCAAAAAGCCATTTCCCGCCGATTTGGACATCCTTGTGCCATTAACCGTTAACATATTGGTGTGCATCCAATATTTGGCCGGCTGATGGTGGCTACAAGCCTCAGACTGTGCAATTTCATTGGTATGGTGCGTAGCCGCCAAGTCCATGCCACCCCCGTGGATATCAAATTCTGCTCCCAGGTATTTGGCACTCATGGCAGAGCACTCGATATGCCAGCCCGGAAAGCCCATACCCCATGGCGAAGCCCATTGCATCAGGGTTTCTGGTTTGGCTTTGATCCAAAGTGCAAAATCCAATCGGCCGTGTTTGTCGCCCTGACCTCCCAGCTCTCTGGTATTGGCCAAAAGCTCATCCAAATTGCGATTGGTTAAAATGGTATAGTTATATTTTTCGCGGTATTTCTCTACGTCGAAATAAATGGTTCCGTCAACTTCATAAGCATAGCCATTAGCCATGATCACCTTGATCATTTCGATCTGCTCGATAATATGACCCGTGGCGGTAGGCTCTATGCTAGGCGGCAAGGTATTGAACATGCGCAACACATCGTGAAAACCCAAGGTGTACTTTTGTACGATTTCCATGGGCTCCAACTGCTCCAGTTTTGCTCTTTTTGCAAATTTATCGTCGCCTTCGTCCCTATCGCCTTCCAAGTGGCCGGCATCGGTAATATTCCTTACATAGCGAACCTTGTAGCCGCTGTATTTCAGGTACCTAAAAATAAGGTCGAAAGAGATAAAAGTCCTACAATTTCCCAAATGCACGTCACTGTAAACCGTTGGCCCGCATACATACATACCCACATGAGGGGCATTTATGGGCTCGAATACTTCTTTTTTCCGTGAAATGGTATTGTATAATTGGAGATCTTGTATCATGCTGCAAATGTAAATAAAAACCGCTTAAGGCCTGCCTTTTAAACGCAGGTCGCTGCGAACAGGAAAATGGTCTGACAATTTAGCTTCAATAATGTGGTAATTGGTTACTTCAAAATCCTTTGTAGTAGCAATATAATCGATTTGAAAATTAGGAAACTTGCCGTTGTAGGTCCTGCCCAATCCGCGTCCCTGCTTAATAAAAGCATTGTTTAGCGAATCGGTCATTTTGGTCACCGCATAAGAGGCAGGCGTATCGTTAAAATCGCCGGCAATAATGTAAGGAATGCTACAGGTACGCATGTGCGATTTCATGATGTCAACCTGGGCGCTCCGCTTTTTAAAGGCACTTCGCAACATCCTTGCAATACGTTTGGAAGGGTTCATCTGCGGATCCATTTCCTTTACTTTTTCCAGATAAGTATAATCCTCCTTTTCGAAAGAGATAGATTGCAGGTGCACATTGTAAACCCTAATGGTTTGTCCATTGATATCGAGGTCTAAATAGATGCTTTCGTTGCCTGCATTTTCTTCAAAAATGATGCTTCCCTTGTTTTTGATCGGATATTTAGAAAAAATAGCCAAGCCAATGGCCTCAGACTGGCTTTTCATGGTTGGCTGGAAATAATAATGCTTGGTGTTGAGCAATTTCTGCAAGGTATCAACCGTGTCGTATGGACCTTTGTAGCGGCTATAAAATTCTTGAAAACAAATAATGTCGGGGTTTTGCTCTTTGATTACCGTGAGCATTTTTCCTTTCACCTCTTGGGTGATTTCTTCGCCATATGGCTTAAAATTATGCACATTATAGGTCATCATTCTCACCAACTTGGCATCTTCCTTTTCGTTTCTTCCGGTTTTGCCAAAAAGGCCAAAGGTAGCAATCAGCGTATGCCAGCCACCACAAATAACAACTATAATTACTACGGTTAAGACCCATCTCTTGCGCAAAAACCACCATACGAGCATAATGATGTTGGCCAACAAAAAGAAAGGATAGGCCAAACCGAAAAAGGCAAGGATGATATGCTGCCTCGGATCGTTGCTGCCCGCCAATATACCACAAACCAATCCGATAACCACCACAATGGTGATCAGCAACAAGAGCTTATCGAGAAAGGTAAATTTCTTCTTCATTAATTTTTGCTTGCCTTAAACAATGTTTCTTTTTCTTCCTTGCTCAATTTATCGTAGCCGCTTTTGGAAATCTTATCTAAAATAGCATCTATCTCCCTTTGGTTAATGCTATTGCTGCTTTTCTTTACGTTTTCGTTCCTTACTACCTTTAATTTGGACTTCCGTTTAAAAACAGAACTCATATCGTAGCCACTTTGCAACAGCTTAACGTAAACAAAGCCAAATAAGGCTCCGCCCAAGTGCGACAGGCTTCCTCCTGCATTACCGCCAGTAGTGCCAATCAGGTCTAAGATGATATAAACCACCAACAGGTATTTCAACCTGATATTGCCAATAAAAAGCAGACGGATTTCGTAATTGGGCACCAAGGTTGCCAAAGCCGTCATTACGGCCATCACCGAAGCCGATGCCCCGATCAGTGGTATTCCTATTTCGTCTTTAAAAGCAGGCACTAAATTAAAGATCAGTGCAAAAAACACGGCACCTAAAATACCCCCGCCCAGGTAAATTACATGGAACTGCCTTGGCTTGATAAAATCGAGCAGCAACTGCCCCATCCAGTACAGCCAAATCATATTGAAAAGGATGTGAAAGAAACCTGCATGAAAAAACTGATAAGTAATGATGGTATAAAAACGGCTGAGCCAGAGCTCAGGAGCAGACGGGAAAGCCATATACTCGAATACCAAACCATCCATCAAGCCTTTTTGCCCTGTGAAATAACAAACCACACCCACTAAACCCACCAATACAAAAATAAGTATGTTTAAGCCGATGTAGGCCATAGCAGGGCTACCCGATTTAAAAAACTTCAGCTTCAGTTCATGCCAGATATTATTCATAGTAGTCGTAAAAGGTGTTCTTGTTTTTCCAGAGCTTAACCAAAATAAAGCCGATCAGTGCACCACCCAAATGGGCAAAGTGTGCTACCGAATCGCCTTGAATTTTCGCCACCCCCAAAAACAATTCTATAACGATATAAATAGGGATAAAATATTTGGCCTTAAGAGGAACTGGAATAAACATAAGGTATAATTCTACATTCGGATAAAGCATACCAAAAGCAGTCATTACGCCAAAAACTGCCCCAGATGCACCTACCATCGTTCCAAAATAAATGGAGTAAAGGTTTCCAGCCTCTGCAGGCGAAAAAAGATTCGGGTTAAATTGTCTAGAAGCAAGCATATCTAATGGCACCCGACCTTGGTTAACAATCGAGCCCGTAATTTGATATAGTTCAAAACCTTGAACCACCCATTGCAAGAAAAGTGCACCAAGTCCAGTAATCAAATAGAAATTAAGAAAACGTTTACTGCCCCAATGGTTTTCTAAAATGCCACCAAACATGTATAGTCCAAACATATTGAAAAAAATATGTGTGATATTTGCATGCATGAACATATAGGTAATGGGTTGCCAGAAATGGAAATTAGGCGAATCAAAATAATGTGCACCTAAAAGATCGCGCAGATCACGACCTCCCTGCTGTTCGAAAATCCAGGTAGCTACATAGAAAAGTACATTGATAATGAGCAGGTTTTTGACTACTGGAGGTATATTTAAGTTATTCATAAAATTACTTTTCAAATTTTTGGATCAGCTCGGCCAAGGTAATGGTTTGGATTACCGGTCTTCCGCCAATGCTAAAGTTAGGGGTTTTACAGGCAAAAAGTTCTTCAATCAGGGCATTCATTTCTTGCTGGCTCAACGAAGTTCCGCTCTTAATGGCACTGTTGCGCGCCATGCTCCTGGCCAAGGCATCTCGCTTGTCTAATTTAAGCTCTTGCTGCGAATTTTTAAAGCCTTCTATCAAATGCTCGAATAATTCGGTTTCGTTAATATTGCTGCTGCCCAAGTCAACCGGAATTCCTTCGATCACCAACGTGTTTTTTCCAAATTCTCTCACTTCAAACCCAAGGCTCTTGATGTCGTCCAACAGCCCTTTGGCCAATTCGTAATCGTTGGCGCTTAGGGTTACCGTTTGCGGGAAAAGACTTTGCTGCGATGCCCCTTTACGATCCTCCAAATGCAATAAAAATCTCTCATACAAAATACGTTCGTGTGCAGCCTGTTGGTCTATGAGCATAATGCCCGATTTGATTTGTGAAACAATATAACGGTTATGGATCTGCATTAATTGTTTCTGTACCGGCTCAAATTGTTCTTCGCGTTGCGAACTGCCCAAATCTATGCTGGCCTGTTCAGGCATCTGGTGTTGGGTAACCTCATACAAAGAACCCCAATTCTTGGCACTTGGAGCCTGCTGTATTGGACTTCTTGATGCAAAACTGCCCGAATTAACCGGCTTGCTTTGTGCAAAAGGGTTAAAATCAGGGTTGAAAGAAATGCTTGGTGGCACAATATCTTCTGGCGCAATAGGGCTAATCATATTGCTAAAGCCCGTTTCCTGGTTAAAATCGATAGTTGGACTGATATTAAACTTGCCCAAAGACCTTTTTACCGCCGAGTGGATAATGGCATAAATAGATTTCTCGTCAACATACTTGATTTCTGTTTTGGTAGGATGTACGTTCACATCGATTTTTGCCGGATCGATATCTATAAAAAGCACATATAAAGGAAAATTATCATCAGGCAATAGATCTTCATAGGCCCTGTTGAGCGCATGGTTCAGGTAACCGTCTTTAATAAAGCGCTCGTTTACAAAAAAGAACTGTTCGCCCCTGGTCTTTTTGGCAAATTCGGGCTTGCCTATAAAGCCTTTAAGGTTGATAATTGTCGTTTCTTCTTCTACCGGGATGAGGCGTTCGTTGTAATTGTTGCCCAAAAGGTGAACAATCCGCTGTTTCATACCCGATGCTGGAAGACGATAAATTTCTACACCATCGTGGTGCAAGCTGAAAGCAATATGTGGCCTGGCCAAAGCTACCCGTTGAAATTCATCAATGATATGGCGCATTTCGGCCGGATTGCTTTTTAAAAAATTTCTTCGCGCCGGAATATTGTAAAACAGGTTTTTAATGGCAATACTGGTTCCGTTGGGGCAACCAATCGGCTCTTGCTTAATGAAATTAGAACCTTCTATCTGGATCAGCGTGCCTACTTCGTCTTCATGTTGTTTGGTCTTCATTTCTACCTGCGCAATGGCGGCAATAGAAGCCATGGCCTCGCCCCTAAAGCCCATGGTGCGAATGGCAAATAAATCTTCGGCCTTGCGTACTTTCGAAGTAGCGTGGCGTTCAAAGCACAGGCGGGCATCGCTAATGCTCATGCCGCAACCGTTATCTATAACTTGGATCAGGGCCTTGCCTGCATCCTTTACAATGAGTTGTATTTTGTCTGCCCCCGCATCTATGGCATTCTCTAAAAGTTCTTTTACTGCCGATGCTGGTCGCTGCACCACCTCTCCTGCCGCAATCTGATTGGCGACACTATCGGGTAAAAGTTGTATAATATCAGACATTTATATGGATTGTGTAAAGGTGCTAATTTAGCGAAAATAAGCCTTATCCTTAAGCCTGTTTTCACATTGCTGATACTAAATGACTTAGGCATGATTGGTTCATTGGTATCGTTAGCTGATTTGAGGATTAGCTCATTGGTTGATTGTTGAACTGGAAACCCTCAACCGGAAACTGCCAGCAGACTAGCCACCAAACCACCTTACATTCCCCCCTACATTTTCCATCTTACATATTCCATCTTACATCTTACATCTCCCCCATTCCCTTTACCTTCCCATCCCTACAGACATGTTACAACGCTCAAAGGCTCCATTGAATCGAAAACTCAAGAGGTTTTTATATCTTTAAAACATGAACCCGATATTATTGAATAATCATATTAGCGATAAGATTATTTCAATGTTTAAAGGTTCCATTTAACATTAAGAATAAAAAACACACAAATGAAAAGGTATTTTCCCCTGATACTCGTACTGGCTGTCTTTTGTAGCTGCAGCAAGCCACAGGCCGATTTGATTGTTTACAACGCCAAAATCTATACTGTTAACGACAAGTTTGAAGTAGTAGATGCGATGGCCATTAAAGACGGAAAGATTTTAGGTCTTGGAAAAAGTGCTTCCATTCGCAACCAATACCAGGCCAACGAAGAACTCGATGCCAAAGGCAAGGCCATTTACCCAGGCTTTATTGATGCCCATGCCCACTTTTTTGGCTATGGCGAAAGTTTGCAAACCGCCGATTTACGGGGCACCAATAGCTGGCAGGAAGTGTTAGATAGGCTGAGTGAATTTGCCAAAACCCATCCCGATGGCTGGCTTACCGGTCGTGGCTGGGATCAAAACGACTGGGCCGACAAGCAGTTTCCAAGCAGGGAAAAGCTGGATGAGCTTTTTCCGAACAGGCCGGTGCTATTGGAACGCATCGATGGCCATGCCGCTATTGCCAACGACATCGCTTTGAGCGAGGCTGGTATTACCAAATCGTTTACCTTAACCGGTGGCGATATTGTTGAAAAAGATGGCAAACTGACCGGACTGCTTATTGACAATGCGGTTGAACTGGTGGCTAGCAAAGTGCCCCAAGCCGATTCTACCCAAGCCAAAAAAATATTGTTGGATGCTCAGAAAAACTGTTTTGCGGCCGGCTTGACCACGATAGACGACTGCGGCCTTGATTACGATGCTGTTGAATTTATAGAAAAACTCCAGGCCGATAAAAGCCTGAAAATGCGTTTGTATGTAATGCTGTCTGACGCCGAGAAAAACTACGAATATTTGTTTAAACGAGGTGCCATTAAAACCGATAGGCTTAATGTACGTGCCTTTAAGGTCTATGCCGATGGTGCTTTAGGCTCTCGAGGCGCCTGCCTGCTACATCCTTATAGCGATATGCCCAAAAAATCGGGCTTTTTGTTGAGCGACATCAAACATTTTCAGGAAGTGGCGCAAAAAATAAACGAACATAATTTTCAGATGTGCACCCATGCCATTGGCGATTCGGCCAATCGTAGTATTCTCAAAATCTATAATCAAGTATTAGGCACCAAAAATGATAAACGCTGGCGCATTGAGCATGCCCAAGTGGTAGCTCCCAGTGATTTTAGCTTGTTTGGAAAAACTAGCGTAATACCTTCTGTACAGCCTACACATGCTACTTCAGATATGTATTGGGCCGCCGATCGTTTAGGCGACAGGGTAAAAGGTGCCTATGCCTACAAACAATTGTTGGCCCAAAATGGTTGGATACCTTTGGGTACCGATTTTCCGGTAGAGCAAATCAACCCAATGTTTACTTTTTATGCAGCTACCATTAGAAAAGACAATAAAGATTACCCACAAGGCGGTTTCCAAATGGAGAATGCCTTAACACCCGAAGAAGCCTTGCGTGGTATGACCATTTGGGCCGCAAAAGCGAATTTTGAAGAGAAAGAAAAGGGAAGTTTGGAAGTAGGCAAGTTTGCCGATTTTGTAATGATGGATACAGACATCATGAAGGCCGCGCCTCACCAGATTTTAGAAAATAAAGTATTAAAGACCTACCTTAATGGAGAGAAAGTATATGAGAAATAATCTGGCTGGCATTGTTGCCACCTGCCTAGCTACCGTTTTTACTTTGGGCGCCTGCGCACAAGACCACAAACAGAATGAAGACCGATTAAAAAACATCAATGCCATTGTTAAAAGCGATGTCCTACTCAATAACCAACAAGGCTTTATTCCCATTACCAAACTTGCCGACAAGAAATTTGCTTCTGTTAACCTAGGCTTTGTTTATCAGGCCGCATTCGACAGCTTGCTCAACAAATATGCCGATGTAAAATCAGTAAGTGCAGAGAAATACAGGGATTCTGCCACCTTGAACGATTTGGAAGACGACCTCAAATATTTTAGCACCGTAGTAATTGGCCTAACCGATCAGATGGCCAGTAATGGTCGCTACCTTAATTTCATTAGCAATGTAGCCAAGCGCAAAGAACTGGTTTTGGTTGTTTTTGGCGATGGAAAAGGCCTGGCTTCTTTTGACAACCTGAATGTGCCGATTGTTTGGAGCCCCCAGCAAAATGCAGAAGCAGCCATGATTGCGCCACAGCTTATTTTTGGAGGGATCGCTGCAGATCAGGTTTTAACACAGGGCTTTTCTGCCAAATATACAACTGGTTCGGGCTTTAAGACCGCCGCTACACGCTTAAAATATACGGTACCTGAAGATGCCGGCGTAAATACAGAAAATTTAAGAGAGGTGGATAGAATTGCAGCGGAAGCCATTGCCGGAAAGGCAACTCCCGGAATAGTGGTTTTGGTAGCCAAAGATGGAAAGGTAATCTACAACAAGGCTTATGGCTTCCATACGTATGATAATAGCAGAAAAGATGATGTAACAGATATTTTCGATCTAGCCTCGGTAACCAAAATTACCGCCACTACCCCTAGCGTAATGCGCCTGGTGGAGGAAAACAAATTAACCCTCGACACGAATATTGGCTATTACATTCCAAAAGCGCGCAATACGCCGATGAACAACATCCATGTGCGCGAAGTTATGTTGCACCAAGCTGGATTTATCCCTTACATTCCTTTTCACAATTATATTAAAGAAGGTGATTACAGCAGGGATTCATCAGCTGCGTTTCCTACCAAAGTAGCTGATAACTATTATGTGAAGAAAGGCTTTTTTAGCGACTTCATGTGGCCGAAAATGTTGAACTCGCCTATTAAAACCCGTGGCAGCTATGTGTACAGCGACATCAGCATGTATGTGATGAAGGATATTGTAGAGCACATTGCCGAAGAACCTTTAGACAAATATGCACTGGATAATTTCTATATGCCATTGGGTATGCATACGGCAGGGTTCTTGCCAAGAAACCGTTTCGACAAAGATCGGATTGTGCCTACCGAAGATGACAAGGTTTTTAGGAAAACACTTTTGGAAGGCTATGTGCACGATCAGGGTGCAGCATTGGCTGGTGGCGTTTCGGGCCATGCCGGATTATTTGCGAATGCAAACGATTTAGCCATTTATTACCAGATGTTATTGAACAAGGGAACTTATGGCGGCCAACAATACTTTAAGCCAGAAACCGTAGCAACCTTTACCAGCAAACAATCTAACGTAAGCCGCAGAGGCTTAGGCTTTGATCGTTGGGATCCGGATTTGAGCAAAAAATATCCATCAGAACTGGCCTCTTCGCAAACCTTTGGCCATACTGGCTACACCGGCATTGGCGTTTGGGTAGATCCTTCAAGAGGTTTGGTTTACATTTTCTTATCTAATCGGGTAAATCCAACCGTTACCGATAACCTGTTGAAGATGAATATCCGTCCGCGTATTCAAGACGCCATTAACAGGGCCATTGATAAAGGAAATAACTAATTTCTCCAATAGAATTATAATAAAGGCCCAATTAATTTTGGGCTTTTTTATATCCTAATTTTCCAATCCACCCTTAAAAAACAACCATTAGTCGGAAATAATTGGCTAAAAACCTACATTTAATGCAAATTGCAACATGCAGGTAAAATGCAACAATACTTGGCTCAAAACCAATCTGACCTACAGTGCCGTTGGCATTGGCTTGGGGCTCATGATCTACTTGATGCAGTCGGTGCTCTCCAATGCCTTACATTCTGTTGAACACTTAATCGCCAATATCACATTCAGCTTAGTTATTTCATTAACCATAGCCAATATGGTGCATTTTGCCGTGTCGACCAAAATTCTGCATGCCTGGGAAAACATCTGGCGCAATTTCATTATCTACTATGCCATCAGCTTTACAGGCATGATCATCGCAGTAGAAATCAGTTATTTTATATTGGGCTATTTTTACCAGTGGGACAGCAAATTTCCTCATACCGACGATTACCTGTTCGATTCGATTTTGGTATTGATTGTCTGTACGTTGGTTTATGTACACATCTACAGAAGAACTCTGCAGGCAAACAAACTGCAACAAAAAGAACTCGAACTCCATAAACTGAACGAGCTAAAATCCAATGCAGAACTCGATGCCCTGCAAGCTAAAATCAATCCTCATTTTTTGTACAATGCCTTAAATTCTATCGCAGGGCTGATTAAGGAAAATCCCGATCAGGCCGAAAATATGACCATCAAGCTGTCTAAGCTGTTTCGCCAAAGCATCAACCAGAGTCAAGAAAATCTGGTGCATATTAAGGAGGAAATAGAATTGCTAAATGTCTACCTCGAAATAGAAAAAGTGCGTTTTGGAGATCGAATTAAATTTATCTTCGAAATTGAAGAAGGCTTGGATTTGATAAAAATCCCGAAGTTTTTGATCCAGCCTTTGGTAGAAAATGCCTTAAAACATGGCTTAAAAAACAAAGCCCACGATGGTTATCTCAAAGTGGTTCTTTTTACAAGTGCCCAACAGCTGATTGTGCAAGTGGCAGACAATGGTTTGCCCTTTGACTCAAACTTGACCCTTGGCTATGGACTGGAAAGTACATTTGACAAAATACAGCTACTGTATGGAGAAGCCGGCGAAGTAGAGCTGATCAGTACTCCCGAAAAAATGGTGCAAATCAAAATGCCTTTATCCTATGCTTAAGGTTTTAATTATCGACGACGAATCCATTGCCAGAAATCGCCTGCGCAGAATGTTGGCAGCTTATGCTTCCGATATCATCATCATCGGCGAAGCGGTCAATGGCCAGGAAGGTGCCGAAATGATCAATGCATTAAAGCCTGATGTGATCTTCTTAGACATCGAGATGCCAATGCTAAATGGCTTTGAAATGCTGGACAAATTGGAGTTTCATCCCACCATTATTTTTGCCACTGCTTACGACCAATACGGAGTAAACGCATTTGAAAAAAACTCTATCGACTACCTGTTAAAACCCATTGAAGAAGAAAGGCTGGCCAAAACCATTCAAAGGCTTCGCAACGAACTCATCAAAAATAATCTTGACGCGATCAAGCAAGCTTCTTTCCATGAGCCTGTTAAAAAAACCAACACCTTGAGCCTACAGGTTGGCGGCCGGATTATTTTAATAAAAACAGCAGACATCATTTACATCGAAGCCGATGAAAAATATGTTTTTATCCATACCAAAGACGATAAAAAGTACATCACCGATTTTACTTTAAAAATGCTGGAAGACAAGCTAGCGCCCGATTTCTTGCGCATCCACAGAGGCATGATCATCAATACCCATCAAATTGTAGAAATGAGAAGGAGCTTTAACGGAGCTTTCACGTTTGTAATGAAAGGGGCCCAAGAAGCTCGGCTTAAATCGAGCCGCTCTTATGGAGCACAGATCAGAAAGACCTTTGAAATTTAAGATTCCTTAGCCAGCATCCGCCTCGTACTTTTAAATACAAACATTTAATGCAAGTACAAGCGAGATGCTCGCGATAGCATTTTTTCGTGCTAGAATTTTATTATCTTTAAACTGGAGACAAAAAACATTTACCATGAAAAGAAACATCGCTATTTTAACCTTGCTTATCCTCGGCTTTGTAGCCACCACAAAAGCCCAACAAATTAAAGATGGACAAACACTCGATCTCAACGGAATTGCGGTTACTTTTAACATCGTCAACAAAGAGAGCATCGATGTAAAAGACCAAAGTTTTGATCGCTACAAGGTAACGGCTTCGGTAAAAAACAATTCTGGCAAATCGTTTAACAACAGGTTAACTTCTTCTGTTGACATTGCTACGGCACTCAAAAGCAAAATTGTTGAACTGAACTGCATCAATGCCACCGGAGCAAGATTAACCTCAAAAAAGCTCGACATTAGCATGAAAGCCCATACCATCACCGTGACCTACCCTGGCAAAGACAAAGACGGCAAATTCATTAGCCAAACCATGGCCGTGGTGGCGAGTTATTATTTTGATCCGGGACAAACCCTTGATAGCGATGCTATTTTTATCGTACCCAAAGGCGAAACTCCCCAAGTAACAGTAAGAAGCTTATTACAGAATTAAACGAATCGGATTTTAAATCAAAAGGGCAACAATCTGGTGATTGTTGCCCTTTTTTCGTTCGCTTAGTCGAATTATTTTTTTAACCCGATTTCTCTTAGACGTTCATCCAAGTATTCGCCAGCGGTCATATCGCTGTACACTTTTGGGTGTTCGGCATCAATGGTTGATGGCAAACTGGTTAAATCCATATCAGAACGTGGGTGCAAGAAGAAAGGTACCGAAAAACGTGAGGTTTTCATCAGTTCTCTAGGCGGATTAACCACCCTGTGGGTAGTAGATTTCAGTTTGTTGTTGGTTAAACGTTGCAACATATCGCCTACGTTTACCACAATATCGGTATGGTGTGCCTTAATTGGCAACCACTCATTGTTTCTGGTCAACACCTCTAAGCCATCGGCACTGGCACCAATCAACAACGTAATCAGGTTGATGTCTTCGTGTGCTCCTGCACGCACGGCATCGTCAGGCAAGGCATCGGGGTTTTCAATAGGAAAATAATGGATTCCTCTCAAAATAGAGTTGCCATTGTGTACGTGTTGATCAAAATAATCGATTGGCAAACTCAAATAAGTTGCAATCGCTCTTAGCAAGTGCTTGCCGTTTTCTTCCAGCTTTACATAGATTTCTCTGGTCACTTTATTAAAGTCGGCGATCTCTTCCAACACTTCGTTATCAGGGTATTCCTTTTTAATCGGATCGCCATCTGATACTTCTTGGCCAATTTGCCAGAATTCTTTTAAGTCAGCCGTTTTGGCGCCTTTTGCAGTTTCTTTACCTGCACTGGTATAGCCGCGTTGGCCAGCCAGCTCTGGTTTTTCGTATTTGCGTTTGGTTTCTACCGGAAGAGAAAAAACCGCCTTGATATTTTGGTATAGCTTGTCAATCAGTTCCTGACTTACGCCATGGTTGGTTATGGTTACAAAGCCAGAATCATTAAAGGCTCTGCCCAGTTCATCAGAGAACTTTTTGCGTTGCTCTTCATTTCCATTAATGTAAGTGCCTAAATCAAGGCATGGAATATACGGTGTAGACATATGATTTTATTTTAATGAATATTTAAATTTAGAAAAGATATGTTAATAAAGTTTGAACCCCCTTATTTTTAGCGCCTAACAATTTACAAAACAATTTGTTAAGTTATTAACAAATCTAAATATTTAGGCTGCTTTTAGGGTTTTGTCAGCCCTGCGTACATTTTTTATTTTAGAAAACTTTAGTGTTTTCTTTTACGTATACTTACTAAAGCAATCACAAAAATTTATATTATCCCAAGATGAAACCACCATGTTTTTACAATCACGTAAGAGAGCATTTAAAAATCATGGTCGCTTTATCACTATTGAAAACACATATTTAAACAGATGAAATACCTAACCATTATGTCACTAATCCTCCTATCTATGCAAGATGCAAACGCCCAAAAACAAAAACCGTTGAAAGCCACTTTCGGCATGGGTTGTTTTTGGTGTTCTGAAGCTTTGTTCCAACGTTTAAACGGCGTATCCAATGTAAGATCTGGTTACGAAGGCGGCGATGTTGCCAATCCAACCTACGAAGAAGTGTGCACAGGCACCACCAACCATGCCGAAGTTATCGAAATGGAATACGATCCTGCCAAAATCAGTTATGACGAGCTTTTGGAAGTTTTCTGGAAAAGCCACGATGCAACCACTTTGAACAGACAAGGGGCCGATGTAGGCACGCAATACCGCTCGGTTATCTTTTACCAAAACGACGAGCAAAAAGCGATTGCCGAAAAATACAAAGCCGAACTGAACAAAACCAATGCATTTGGCAAACCCGTGGTGACAGAAATTACCAAGGCACAGCCTTTTTATGTGGCCGAAAACTATCACCAAGACTATTTTAACAAGAATGGCGAAGCCCCTTATTGCCGTTTGGTTATTTTACCAAAAATGGAAAAACTAGAAAAGCTTTTTAAAGCGAAACTGAAACACTAATCTCAATTAACCTAATGCTTGGCGTCACCACCAACCATTAAAGGCAAATCATATCTTGTTGGGCACACAAGCCAAAAATTGAATTCTATAGCCACAGCTTAACAGATACATATGTGTTAAGCTGTGGCTATTATTTTTATTGTCTTTTTAATCTGCTATCTGGCAGTTTTATATTCCGATCTTCAAGCCTACGTTTAAGCCCAGTCCACCAATGTTGATGTATGATTTTAAATCGTCGCTTGCCTGGTTCGGATTGTAATTGGCCGTACCAGCCACATTAGAGCTTGGGGTTAAAGTTTTGTGGTAATTGGTTTCCCTAACTGCGGTTGGCAAATCGTTTAATCCTACGTTTACCTTGGCTCCATTGGCCAATGTTCCAACGGCAGTAAAGCTTTTTACTTCCTTGCTATCGCTATTTACAGATACATTTCTGTACTCCACCTCACTAAAGAAACTGATGTTTTTGCCAATTGGATAATTAAATCCCGCTGCGCCGATAAAACCAATGGTTGGTTTAGGTTTCACCCTTTCAGAACGGGTAAGCTCGATGGCTACAAAATTAGGGTTTACGGTTCTGGCAATGGTTCCGGTTTGGTCGCTAGCCGTAGTATTGATATCTAAATAACCATACACCGGCACCACGGCACCCACTTTTAGGTAAGGCCTAAATTTCATTTGGGTTGGCAGGTGAAAAACCAGGCTTGGTGTTAAATCCACTGCCGAAACCTGTCCAACTGCTTCTAAAGCCAATACGCGGTTATTTCCAATATAACCGGTTTGTTTGGCCATCGTGTTTTCTTCGCTTCTAAAATAGTTTACGCCCAACTCTACTGCCACCACATTATTAAACCTGAAGCCCCCTGTTAAACCGGCCCGCCAGCCTTGGCCAAAAGAACCTGTAATGGTACTTTCCGAAATCCGTGTTTGCGCACCTGTTGATGGGTTGATCGAAAACACATAATCCCGAGGTTGCAAAGACCCCACATTCGGAAATTCTACCGGGGTAACTTTTAAAAAATAACTTCCAGTCGGTTTGAGGTAAAATCCTCTGCCCTCTTGTGCAAAAGTAGTGAGAGACGCTCCTGCTAATAATGTAGCAATCAATAAAAGCTTTTTCATGACGTGAGTATTAAAAACAGGCATATTCATTATGCTTGCATAAGATATTTAACGTCTTTGCTTGGCAAATGTTTTTAAGAAATGTATTCTCCTATCATTTTTTGGTCATAAACTTTTTTTATTGGGCAATATTGCCAAAAGCGTTTTACTTTTGCTAACAGTGTTAACTTTTTAAATATGGCCGTTACAGAACGCAGGTTAAAACAGCGCGAGCAACAAAAAGAATCCATCTTGGAAGCTGCCCGTACCATCATGCTCAAAGAGGGCTGGCCGGCTGTTTCCATCCGTAAGATTGCCGATGTAATTGGCTATAGCTTACCTGTTGTGTACAACCACTTCGAAAGCAAGGATGCCATTATGGAGGATTTCATCAGGCATGGCTTTTTCCTTTTGGGTGATGTAGCATTAAAAGCCAAGGCACAAGCAACAGAGCCGGCGCAACAATTAAAGCTGATTGCCAACGCCTACTTTGAATTTGCACTTTCGCACCGCGAGTACTATCAGATTATGTTTGGCTTGGGCGTGCCCAATTGCGATCGTGCCAAAGAAACAGCGGAAATTGGCCGTTTTGGCGATATTATTATTGCAACCATTCAGCAGCTGCAGGGCGGCGAATGCAACTCGCAGACCATTTTGAAGTTCCACACTTTTTGGTCGATTGTGCATGGGCTCAGCTCCATCAACATGATCAACCTTGCAGCCACCCCCAATGCCCTGCAGCAACAGGTACTGCAAGATGCCATACAGGGATTTATCATGAATATTAACAATTAGAAAACATATAAAATTTAGAATAATACAATGGAATTAATAGAAGCATTGAACTGGCGCTACGCCACCAAAAAAATGAATGGTCAAGCCGTACCACAAGAGAAAGTTGACCTAATTTTAGAAGCCGCACGTTTGGCCCCAACCTCTTCAGGTTTGCAGCCGTTCAAAATCATTGTGGTGACCAATCCAGAACTTAAACAAGAACTTTTGCCCCACGCCTATAGCCAATCACAAATTGTTGATTCGTCGCACCTCCTTATTTTTGCCGCCTGGGACAATTACACCCACGAAAATATTGACGAAGTATTTAACAGAACCAACCAGGAGCGTGGCGTGCCTGCAGAAGCTACTGCAGAATATGTTGCCCGCTTAAAAGGCATGTTGGTTGATAGAGAAGCAGAAATAAATTTCCAGCACGCTGCACGCCAAGCTTATATCGGCTTTGGCATGGCTATAGCACAAGCCGCCTTGCTGCAAGTTGATGCTACTCCAATGGAGGGTTTTGACAATGCAAAGGTTGATGAAATTTTAAATCTTGGCGCTAAAAACCTACGCAGCGTATCGTTATTGCCTTTAGGCTATCGCGATGAGGCTGGAGATTGGTTGGCAGGCTTGAAAAAAGTACGTCAACCGCTTTCAGATTTCGTAATCGAGTTTAAATAACAAGGGTTTTCCCTAAAGAAATTGCTTATCCCATTGGCAATGAAAAAAGCGGGTGATTGATTTTCGATCATCCGTTTTTTTTACTCCTAACCGCAAAGGATTCTGGATATGGAAAAGCAAAGCCTAGTGCGCTTATGCAAATCCTGCCCTGCTATTCCTACAAGTCCTCGCCTCGTACCTCGGCTCGGGGCTTTTCGTTCTATCAGGTTTAAGATGCAGGGATACTGCTCCGCTGTTCCATTGCACTGGTCCAACGCAATAGCCCGCGATTGAAGCGGCATCCTTTTTTGCTGCAAAAGCAAAAAAGATACAGCGGAAAGCCGGACCAACGTTAACCGATGTAGCGAGACTGCGCTCTTAACTGTAAACGGTTTTCAATTCTCGGCTTGCAGTGAACTAAACGCACTGCATCAACAAGAACAGAAAATTTAGCCCCCAAAACGCATAAGTCCATGTGTTTAACGCCCCGCCCTATTGTAAAAATATGTTAAAGATGAGTTACAATGTGTTCCCATCCGCCAATTATCAATATATTAGCAAACATTCAACAAGCATAAACATTGATGAAACTGACCAAGATCCTTTTCACGCTCCTGATTTCTATCTTCTTATTTAATTTAGCGGCAAGTGCCCAGCAAGACAGCGTGGCCTTGAACAACATAATTACCAAAACCAAAAGACTTTCGGACGAACAGCCCATAGAAAGGGTATATGTCCACTTCGACAAGCCTTATTATGCGGTAGCGGATACTGTTTGGTTTAAGGCTTATGTAACTACCGAGCAGAACGTACCTTCGCCCTTGAGCAAAATTGTTTATGTTGAGTTGTGGACGGCCAAAGATTCGCTGGTTCAAACCGTAAAGCTGCCTGTAAAAAACAGTGTAGCCTATGGCAATATTCCCTTGAACATGAATACCTATAAACAGGGCAATTATTATGTGAGGGCTTATACTTTGTGGATGGCCAACTTTGACAGCGGCTACTTTTTTACCAAAACCATACCGATTGGCGAGGCCATTGACAAGCAACTGATTACCAATATTACGCTCACCAACGAGCAGGCCGATAAAAACATCAAGACCAATGCGAAAATCCAGTTTCGCGACATGAGCAAGAAGGCCTATGCCAATAAGGTGGTGAACTGGCAGGTATTTTCTAATTACGACGTGTTTGCAAAGGGAAAGGGCACTACCGATCAGAACGGGATACTCACCATTAGCGTAACCAGCAAGAATGGCGAAATGATCACCAAGGGAAGCATTTTAACGGCAATTAACATTGCAGATAAGGAAGTGGCCAATGCCAGTTTTGATTTGAAGCAAACCGGCAATACCGTCGATTTTCAGTTTTTTCCAGAAGGCGGCGAGCTCATTAGCGGCATTCCCAACCAGGTTGCTTTTAAGGCGCTAAAGGCTTCGGGCCTAGGTGTTGATGCCAAAGGCAGCATCATTGACGACCAGAACAACGAATTGACCACTTTTACGTCTTCCTTTGCAGGCATGGGTTCATTCTTCATTACGCCCGAAGAAGGCAAAACCTATCGAGCCAAGGCCACGTTTAAAGATGGCTCGAGCAAAACCTTCGACTTGCCTAAAGCAGCCAGCAGCGGCATCAGCTTACAGGTAATCAATTCAAATACAGAGTTCATTAACCTAAAGATTTTGGCCAATACTCCTTATTTTGAGGCCAACAAAGACAAAACCTTTATCGTGGTTGCCCAAAACTCCAACGTGGTGTATTATGCGGCAAAAGCAGCGCTTAAAAACCAGGTGATTATTACCAAAATCCTAAAAACCAATTTCCCATCGGGAGTGGTACAACTCACTTTGTTTGATACCAACAGCCAACCTTTGAGCGAGCGCCTGGTTTTCATTATGCATCCAAATGCCATTAATCTTACCGTAAAAAGCGATTTGCCACAATACAAGCCACGCCAAAAAGTAAAAATAAGCATTGATGCCAAGAGCGCAAACCTGCCCACTGTTGGCGATTTTTCGGTATCGGTAACCGACGAGCAGAAAGTGCCAGTAGATGAGAACAGCGAAACCACGATATTGAGTTCGCTATTGTTAAGCTCTGATTTAAAGGGCTACATCGAAAAACCCAACTACTACTTTACCAAAACCGACGAGAAAAAACTGGCCGATTTAGACAAGCTGATGCTGACCCAAGGCTACCGCAGGTTTTCTTACAAAGCGATTTTGGCTGGAGAATACCCAATTGTTAACTTTCTGCCAGAGCAAGGCATGAACATTACCGGAACGCTGAGAGATCGTACGGGCATGCCGATAAGAAAAGGTGCCATGCGTTTAATCGTAACCGGGAAACCCATTTCGGCAGAAACGGTGACCTCGAATATGGGGGTTTTTAATTTTCAGAACTTGAACTTCCCTGATTCGTCACAAGTAACTATTAGCGCCAAGTACAATGCAAATTCGGCCAATATGACCATTATGCTTGATGGAACGCCGTCGCCTGCAGCTTCAAGAAATCCAAACATAGCGGATGAAGTAGCCAATATCGACACCGTTTTATCTTCTTATTTAAGCAACAGCCAAAAACAATACAGGTACCTCCGCACCCTAAAAACCGTTGAAATTAAAGGGGCACCAGTTAAAAAGCCGAGCCACAGCGACCATGCCACACTTTCTGGACTTAATGCTACACCAGATCATTTGTTAACCGGCGATCGTTTTGTAGGGGGCTGCTCGTTTTTGTTGCAGTGCCTTAAAACAATGGCAACTGGCCTAACCTTCGACAACGAGAACTTCTATGTGTCTAGGGATTTCAATTCGGGTTCTAGAACCCCTGTTCAGGTTTTCATTAATGGCAATCCGGTAGACACCAGAGATATCAATAGCGTAAATGCAACAGATGTAGAATCGATCGAAATCTTCTTGAGAGATGATTTGGGTACGGTCGACCGTTTGTACGGAACCAAAGGCGTATTGGTTATCAACACCAAAAAAGCGCCTGTTGGCAAGAAAATTAGCAAACAAGAGCTCATGGACATGATCCCGAAGAGCAATATCATCACCTACACTCCTCCGGGCTATGCCAAAGAAAGAGAATTCTATTCGCCTAAATATTTGCCTGGAGCAGCCATTACAAGCAACGATTTAAGGACTACCATTTATTGGAACCCTAAAGTAATTACCGATGACAAGGGACAGTTCAATTTTGAATTCTTTAATGCCGATGGCAGAGGAAATTACCGCGTCGTAGTAGAGGGATTGGATAAAAGCGGCAATTTAGGAAGAGCGGTTTACCATTATAGCGTGAAGTAAAAAATAGCCGTCATTGCGAGCCCGATTTCAATCGGCGAAGCAATCTTATCTCGAGATAGATTGCTTTGTCACTTCGTTCCTCGCAATGACGATCATCATCTTTGATAGCCGCCCTTCTACCTTATTTCAACACGTCCTTAACCCCTGCACACAACTCTTTTAATTTGAGGTAGTTGCCAAATGAATTTTTGTTCTTTTTAAAGTCTATTTCAACAAAGCCGGGATAAGCCTTGAGGTAAAACCTGCTTCCGTCGCCCAATACGATTTCTTCATTTTTTTCATAGCCTTTATCGAAAATGCGATCGTTTTTCAAAGCACTTTCGATGTAGTTGATTACGCTACTGTTTTTTCTTTCCGGATAGGTAGCCCTGAAATTATAGGCATCGTCTGTACTTTTCACCGCAATTGATTGGTTGGCGTTATCTCCCAATCCGCAACCCGATGCCAATACGATAACCAGGGCCATTATTAAGTATATTCTTTTCATCATGCTTATTTTTTAATCGTTAATAGAAGGAACATAATTGTACTTGATATTTAACAGCTTGATGAAACTAAAGCTCATGGCTACAAACCACATTGACCAGCCTAAGTGAAAAAATCGCTGGATAAGACCTGGAAATTGTTGCTGAAAAGCCGGGATAAATCGTAAAAAGATCAATGCCATGGTCAAAAGACTAATCAACGACAGCTTTCTAAGAGTCTGCAACTGCTGGCCCTTCCACAAAAATATACTTAGCAACGCTCCTGCAAAAAGCAGCAAGGGCACAAAACCTATAACGCTATGCAAGGGATTCCCCTGGTGGAAAATGGCCGTCCATGCAAACATAATTGCAGCTACAGGCGTTGCCAAAACAGGCACCATACTTAAATTCATCTCTGCACAAACCCGCCAAAGGCCAACCACATAAAACATCGCCATGGTTGCACAACAGAGCATGGCTACGGCCGTAAAATCTTCAGAATTTGTGCCGATGGCGCCAAGCTCGCTTACGGTATGTACAAAAGGATTGTAATTGCCATGCAACTCGCCGGCAATGGCCATGCTTACCCAAAACACAAAGGGCATAATCAGACCAAAGTAGAGCAGTTTTTTGGTTTTCATGATTTTAAGATTTAATTGGCCCTGTTTTTCAGGTCGTCTGTTGCCGTGTTGCGGTTACGGGCCGATTTCACGTTTTGGTTTCCGAAATTATAGCTCAAGCTTAACGCCGCCCTTCTGCTGGTGTAACGGTTAACCACTTGCAGGTTTACATTTTGGTATTGCAGTTTACCTTCCCAATGGTTGGTTAAAAAGATATCATCCACGCTTAGCCTCAGCTTCATTTTCTTGTTCATCAGCATTTTTTGCACACCGGCATTTAAGGCATACTGATAAACGGTAGTGCGTTCTACCCCAGATATGCGTGGCGAATTGAGCCAGAAGTTAAGTTCTATGGTGAAGTTTTTAGGCAACATAAACGATTGCGAAGTATTGAAATTATAGGCTACTTTGCTTGCGCTGTATTGGGCGCCTTCTAAATCGTTGTCGCTAAATTTATTATAGAATACGCTAAAGTTGTTCTGCATGTTCCAGAATTTGGCTACCTGAAATGGCAGGTACAAATTGGCCGAATAGTTTTGCGCCCTGCCCAAGTTCATCCTGATTACATTTACGATACGGGTAACTTCATCCTGCTGACTGATTTGCGTAATCATATCGCGGGTATCAGCGTAGTTGAAAGACAATGAAAAATTCTTATAGCTATAACCCAGTTCAAAATTATCGGTAAACTGTGGCTTTAAATACGGATTGCCTTGATCTAGCGCAAAAGGATCCATATAAAATACAAATGGATTCAGTTGCTGGTAATTGGGACGGTCTACCCTACGGCTGTATGAATACCTGATGTTATTGTCCTTGTTGATTTTCTGGTTTACAAAAAATGTTGGAAACAGCGAAAGGTAGTTTCGATCGACCACTTTATTATCAGTTATTGAGTTACCGTTAGAATGGGTATGCTCGGCTCTTAAGCCTACTTGAACCTGAAATACCTTCCATTCTTTTGAGAAATTGGTATAGGCTGCATTGATATTTTCTTTATAGATAAAATCGTTTGAACGGCCAACACTGTTTTTCCAGGCACCATTTACAAATTCTTCGGCCAGCAAAGCATTATGTGTAGTTACATGGCTGCTTTTTAAACCGGCCTCAAACTTCATGGTTTTAGAAATTGGCAAAGTCAGGTCAGATTTTACGGCATACACATCAATATTGGCATCGGTGCCGTTTCTCAAAGCCGTGGTATTGCTAACCTGGCCTGCATTGTTCAGGTAGGTGGCATCAAACAGCTCGTTCTTTTTGTTGCTAAAACCCGCATAATCGGCATCAAAAGTGATACTCGATTCTTTACCGAAATCGTGCTTGATGTTAAAATTGGCTGTTAAGTTACTTGCCGGCGATTTTGAATTCGCCTGCTGGTTTACCGAATTCGAACTTGCCGCACCACCTTGAACCTCGTTAATGTAGGTTCTGCTCAAATTACCTAAGTTGGTGGTTACGGTATTCGCATCGACCATTACTCCGATTACCGTTTTTTCTGACACATAATAATCGGCACCCAGTTTACCTGTATAGCCCACCCCTCGGTTATTGCGATCAAAATTTTGGTCGAAAGCACTGGCCAAACCATTGTTAAGCGTACTGCGGTTAACCCTGATGTTGTTAAAGTTCGCCTTGCGCATAAAACCTCCATTGCCAAATATGTTCCACTTGTTAACGCGGTGATTCAGGTTCAAAAAGATACCTGCTCGGTACAAATCACTTGGGGAATCGGGCATCATGGCTTGGCCGCCATTTAACGAAAGGGTTCCGTTGGTACCATAAGATTTGTTTCTTTTTAGCTTGATATTAATAATTCCTGCATTGCCGGCCGCATCATATTTAGAAGATGGATTGGTGATGAGCTCAATGGTAGAAATCTGATCGCTACTCATGTTGCTCAACAAGGTAGTGATATCGGCACCCGAAAGCACATTCGTTTTGCCGTCAATCATTACTGTAATCCCAGTCTTGTTGTTGAGCTTGATTTGTTCGTTCTGGCGATCGATGGTTACCCCAGGCGCCTTTTCCAGTACATCGAGTGCCGTGCCGCCGGTTGCCACGATGCTGCTTTCTACGTTAAGCACGGTCTTATCAATTTTATGCTCAACAAAAGGCTTTCTGACTTCAACAGTCACCTCTTTCAATTGCTTGGTTAAGCCTTCTATTTTAATGGCTGGCAATTTCACATCGGTCTCTGCCACTGTAAACTTAGCTGTTTTGGCATTTTTATAGCCAACCATTTGAACCGACAAGAGGTAATCGCCAGCTTTTATCTGATCAAAGGCAAAGTTACCATCAAAATCTGTCTGCACCGATTTTAAGGCGGCCGTATCAGCGAAATTGAGCAACTTGACCAAGGCATAAGGCACAGCCTCGGCTTTTTCATCGGTTACCTTTCCCGATATTTTGTTTATTTTTTGGGCAAAAGAAGTCCCGTACGCCAATAGACAGGCTATCAGCACAATTAATTTTTTCATGATTTTTAGGGATTATATGCTCAGTAGAGCTTTTTTCATTTCCTGTTTTATTTGTTTGGATCAGCTAAGCTTTAGCTGATCCAAATGTCAATCATCCAAGCCTTGCCTTAATTAATTGTCTGGTCTTTTTATTCCGGAAACAATAAGACCATGTTTTGTTAATAAGGGTTACAGTTTAAAGAAGAGTTCGCTGCAAATACAATCCTGATCAAGACCTGGCCAAGGCCTTTTCCCAGTAATGATATGAACAGTTTCTCTTTTCCTGATCAACTGTATTAGTTAAATAATACACTAAGTTATTAATACAGATAATCGATTCCAAATTTATTGTCAAAAAATTGCATAAAACCCTTCTAATCTTAGTTTCTAGGCATTTTTATTCGTGTATTTTCAAGTTATCCTTTCATTCTGCAACAAGCATCAAGCTGTAAAGGTGTTTATCTCTCTTCCTTATTTTCTACAGGATGATCAACCTCATATTTGCATTTTAATCCTTCATCGGTCATGATCCAAACACTATAATTGTTGTTGGGCTCCAGTTCACAGCCACCATAATAATTGGTGTAGCGATAAACATCCTGTTTAATATTCAAGATGGTTCCTACCGGCACTTTTAGCGTTAGCCTTAATCGCTGTCCTCTCCATTTGCTATGATTTTTAAGCTGAAAACGTGGATTAAAAATGATCGTTGTGCCATTCTGAACAAATTTGTAACCAATGTTCTGGGCATTTTGCAGGGCAACCGAAAATGTTTTGCCTTGAGATTCATAGTTCTGCACTACACTGGTTGTACCATTTTCACTTTTTTCTATATCGATGTGTACATAAGTCGGCAAGCGGAAAGGGTTGTCGTCTGGATCATCCAATACCATTCTATCTTGAAAAGTGGAAGGGCCGATATGGTATTGCAAGCTATCTTCCCTGCTAAACAACATGCTTTTGTCAATATCAAGCGTATAATTCGGTTGGCTTTTGAGTACCGTAGTTTGGGCAAGCTCGGCGTGGTCCCTAAACTCGGAAGAGATTTTAGCTATATAATAACCAGTAACGGCTCCACCTGCCAGCCAGATAATCAGCAACGAAAAAGAAAGTACTTTATTAATGGGCTGCTTATTAAAAGCTACCCTGATCGCAAATAAAACCAGTGCTAAAATTGGCACAAACAAAACAATAAATGAGCCAAGCAAAACCGGATTTCTAAATTCCTCGTTGATCACCGAGAAAGGAAAATAATCGTAAGTATTGCTATCCATAAAGCCTAAGAAAACAGCTAGGCCAATCACCAAGGCAATCATGGCGCCAAAACCTGCGATGATCATTGCACCGGCAATCAGTTTGAAGATGGCTTTGGCACTTCCGTTCAAAAAGCGGCGAAGCGCCTCAATAAATTCGTTAATGAAACTGCCAGAACGTTTGATCATTGGTTTGATGTGCTGTTCGTTGGTCGATTTCATGTTTGCCGTAAAAGAAGCCAGCTCTTCGTCAAAACTTCTTTTGTAGCCATATAAATTGGTGGCTTCGCCCTTCATTTCCATTCTTTCCGATCTTGAAACCGCTCTCGGAATGGCAATCCACAATATGAGGTAGGCCAATACCCCTGCACCGCCAATAAAGATAGACAGGAAGGCAACCAGCCTGATCCAACGGGCCTCGATATTCATGTAATGGCCCAAGCCTGCACATACGCCTGCAATTACGGCATCGTCAGCATCGCGATATAGTTTTTTGTCGCCAGAGAAACTTAGGGTCGGACCAGCTTGTGGAGCTTCTTCGCCTTCTTCGTTCTGGAAATCTTCTACGCGTCCCATCTGTGCGATTACACTTTCTACATCGGCCATTTCAACCACTTGCTTTTGTCCGGTCTGCAAAATTTCTGTCAGCATTTCGGCAATACGGTTTTCTATGTCGGTTACAATTTCGAAATCGTCGGCATTTTTGGCAAAATGATGCTTAATTTCATTCAGGTAAGCAGTGAGCACTTCGTAGGCATCTTCTTCAATGTGGATGATGAGGTTACCTATATTTATGATGATTGTCTTTTTCATGTTTCTAAGAATTAATTTTGAGCGTTGGTTGATTTGGCGGCACCACTTTGTGAAGTAGTAATGGCATAAGCCAGTTCTTCCCAGGTATTGTCGAGTTGTTTTAAGATTTCGCGACCTTCTGGGGTGAGCACATAATACTTGCGTGGCGGACCAGAAGTAGACTCAACCCAGTTGTAGCCCAACAATCCGTTATTTTTTAATCGGGTAAGCAAGGGATATAATGTTCCCTCAACCACCAACAGCTTAGCCTGTTTCAGTTCGGCGATAATATCGGAGGCATAAATCTCTCCTCTCGATATAATTAAAAGCACACAGTATTCGAGTATGCCTTTTCGCATTTGGGTTTGCGTATTTTCTGCTATCATAATACAAAGATATATGCTTTGTATAGTATTATGCAATACATAGTACTATAAATATTTTTAACTAATACATAACTAACTGATTTATAGTCTTTTAATTTTTACGTTTTTCTTTGATTATTTCAAAATTTTAATTAAACAGAAGAATTTTATTGGTTATTGGATAGTTAAAACTTTAAAATTTTGACGCTTATCACTAGGCTCTTGTTGATGTTTTTCACCAACAAGCTGTTTCCCCTTTTGATCAGATGGTATCTTTTGGAGCGCAGTGAAAGTGAGACACCAAGCGCTTGTTGGTGTTCTTCACCAACAAGTATTTTTCTTTTTGATCAGATGGTTTTTTGAAGCGCAGTGACAGTGAGACATTTTTAAGCCAGTCTGGCTTTCAACTGTATCTTTTTTGCCTCTCGGCAAAAAAGGATGCCGCTCCAATCCCGGCTATTCATTTCGGCTAATGCAATTATCATCGTTACAGAAAACGCTGTTCCCTAAACCCGATTGACAGCGCTAATTTTGAGTAAAGCGAAAAGCTTTAACAAAAAGCCGATCAAAATTAAATACTGCGCACCTTAATATCTCTGCGTCATATCCAAATATTATTTTAAGACTACCATTTTAGTAGTATTTATTTTTATACCTTTGCAGCCTCAAACCGAATCAGCATGTTCAAAAAATCAATAGCCTCTATCAAGGCAGAAGTAGCCGAAAGCTCGGAGGCATCACTCAAAAGGAGCCTTGGCCCTTTTCAGCTTGTTTTGATTGGCATCGGCCTTACCTTAGGTGCAGGCCTATTTTCAATTACTGGACTCGCAGCAGCCAATTATGCTGGGCCTGCCGTAACCCTCTCTTTTGTAATTGCTGCATTGGGTTGTGGATTTGCGGCTTTATGCTATGCCGAGTTTGCCTCCATGATTCCTGTTGCCGGAAGCGCCTACACCTATGCCTACGCTACCATGGGCGAATGGTTTGCCTGGATCATTGGCTGGGACCTGGTGCTCGAATATTCGGTTGGCTGTGCTACTGTTGCCATCAGCTGGTCACAGTATTTGGTTAAATTTTTAGCTTCCTATCATATCTACCTGCCTGCACAGTTTACCTTATCGCCATTTGAAACGGCCAAGCTCAGCGACGGTACCATTGTACACGGCTGGGTTAATCTGCCTGCCGCATTGGTGGTTATATTAATGACCCTGGTAGTGATTAGAGGCGCAAAAGGCTCTGCAGTGGTGAATGCGATTATCGTATTTTTAAAAGTAGGCGTGGTATTGGTTTTTATCGCCTTGGGCTGGAATTATATCAATCCTGCCAACTATCACCCCTATATTCCGCAAAACACAGGCGAATTTGGTCACTTTGGCTGGAGCGGTGTTTTACGCGCTGCAGGCTTAGTCTTTTTTGTATTCATTGGTTTTGATGCCGTAGCGGCTTCTGCCCAGGAAACCAAAAATCCCAAACGCGATTTGCCTATTGGCATTATCGGCTCCTTATTGGCTTGCACCGTTCTTTTTGGGCTTTTCGGACATGTAATGACTGGCTTGGCCAATTACAAGGAATTTGCTAACAGCGGCGCGCCTGTTGCCATTGCCATCGAAAAAACACCTTACTCATGGTTGAGCCAGGCTATTATTTTAGCGATATTAATCGGCTATACCTCGGTAATTCTGGTCGATTTAATGGCACAATCGAGGATGTTCTACGCCATCAGCAAAGACGGATTATTGCCAAAAGCCTTTTCCAAATTGCATTCCAAATTTAAAACGCCTTACCAGTCGAACATTTTATTGTGCCTCTTTATTGCCTTGTTTGCTGCTTTTGTACCCTTAAACGTAGTGGGCGAAATGACAAGTATCGGTACGCTCCTCGCCTTTTTAATGGTATGTGCAGGTATTTTGATTTTGCGGAAAACCAATCCTGATGCCGAAAGGCCATTCAAAGTGCCTTTGGTACCTTTAGTTCCTATTTTGGGCATCTTGGTTTGCTTGGCCATGATGGCTTTTATGCCTTGGGAAACCTGGCTGAGGTTAATTGTTTGGCTGGCTATCGGTATGGTGATTTACCTGCTATATGGAAAAAAGAACAGCTTGCTAAGGAAATCGTTTAAAAAATAGTACAGCCTGAATAGGGTTTAAAGCAAGATTTATAAAATAAGAAAGCGATTTTTGGGTTCAAAATCAGACTTATCCACATTTTAACAACCTGTAGCGCTGTGGCTTAAGTTTTGTTGGGCTTAATTTGTTCCCCTAATCCGTTGACTTATGATCATCAAACTTCAACTTCCGACCTCAGCAACAGCTACTAGACAGCATCGTTCAAAAACTGTTCAAACGCTTACCCGTAAGGATAGGATTAAAGCAGATCGTATATTTATTACGGTGATTTATCTTTTGGGCATCATTGGCGCTATCGTATTTGCATAAGCAGCTTTGGCTTGCAATTTCTTAAAGATTGCTTCATCAATCGTTCTTCGCAATGGCGATGAATCAAACACTATAGCAATTGAACAATAACTTTTTGTTCAATCCTAATTATTTACAACAACAAGGTATCAATCCGGTGGGCCTGTACCATATTTAAGGTTGGCGACCAGCTGAAAATGGTAAAATGTCCATCTTGTGACGCTACCAAAGCCAATGCATTGCGTTGATCGTAAATAAATTGGGCAGCAGAGAGATGTCTTGTCCCCCCAATTTTAGCCGGATGAACGGTTACGGCGTCGCCACCAGCAATAGGCTCTGAATAGGAAAGCTCTTGGATGTGGCCACTGCTATTGGCCCTGCCTGTTTTGGCACCGAAAGCCAACAATTCGTAATCATCACTTATAATTGTTGCACCATCTACGGCAGTTAAACCTGCCAAATGGTCTATTTCTCTTTTTAAGGCACTTTGCCAAAAGATTTCGCTGGCATTCCTGTCCTTATTGGTCAAATCGGCCAAGCCTCTGTACGAAGGTTTTAACGAATAACCGATGGGATGGATAACTGATTGCTCCCACTCACTTGTTCCTGCAGGCACCACCAATATGGCTCCACCTCGTGCATGGGCACGCATGGAAACGGCCAACTGGATCAGGATATTGGCGGCATCGTTCCAATAAGAATGCGCCGTTAAGTCGAGCAGCGATAAAAGCATGGTCGGACAATCGGCAACCGTAGCGCTTTTCTCTTCTACCACTTTAATTTGATCGCCTTTGAGCACGGCTACATTCGTGTACTTGCCAAAGCCATAGATCCGACGGTGCTTGATCACCAACAATCCAGGCTCCGATACATCTACAACAAAACAATAGTTTGGAATATTAAGCGTGGTGCCCCAAATATGCAGGCTATAGCCATCGTGCCATACGCCGATGTGAATTCCGCTTCGCTCTACCCCGGGCGCCATTTTGGTTAAAATATTCGCATTTAAGGGCAGATTTTGATGAAACAACAAGGGCTTGCTAGCTTGTTCGGGCGGTAAAAAAGCAATAGAAATTTTTGGCGAGTGTCCCTCCTCCTTGCGCAGGCTCGACCAAAAAGCCGCATCTAATATGGCTTCGATCACCCGTGCAGGAGGCTGTGGCGCCAAATCAACTTCTCCCTTCGCATTGGCTTCGGCCAAGTGCTTAGCGAAATGTGCCTCTATTTGTGGGGCGACCAATTTTGCGGCCTGATATGTTGCTCTATTTACCATGCTACTAAGTTAAGTGTTTTAGTTTTGGATTTTTAGCCTATAAAAGTTGAGCAAAAGTAAATTTCTCTTGAGCTGATGGTTAATAGCTGATAGTCTATGGTTGATAGTTTGGATGGTTAATTGTTTAACTGATATATTTTAAATGGTTGATTATTGATAGTCCATAGTTGATAGTCCATAGCCAAATGTATAACCAAATTGCTTAATTGCTCAAATACCCACAACATAACAACACTAAGCATTGGCTACAAAAGGTAACTTTCCGCTAGCAAATCATTCTTAATTTCTTTCTTATCCTACATCAAGAAGTTTGAGCTTGGCCTGCCTTAACTTTGTATCAATAAGTTTTAACAATTATGGCACAAACAGTATTGCACAAAGCCAACACCCGAGGGGTGGCAGATCATGGCTGGTTAAAAAGTTATCAGAGTTTCAGTTTCGCTGGATACTATAACCCTGAACGAATCAATTTCGGCGCCTTACGCGTATTGAATGATGATATCGTAACCGGAGGCATGGGTTTCGGCGAGCATCCGCACGACAACATGGAGATTATTTCTATTCCGCTTGAAGGAGAGCTGCAACATAAAGATAGCATGGGCAATGTGGCCACCATCAAATCTGGCGAAATCCAGGTAATGAGTGCGGGAACCGGAATTTATCACTCTGAGTACAATCCAGATGCAAGCCATCCTGCCAAATTTTTACAGATCTGGCTTTTTCCAAACAAAAGGAATGTAACCCCAAGGTATGACCAGATTGTGTTGGATCAAACCGGGGGCAAGAATGAATTTGTTCAGATCTTATCGCCAGATGCAGCTGATGCCGGTGTATGGATTTATCAAAATGCCTGGTTTAACCTCGCAACTTTTGAAGCCGGAAACAGCAAGGCCTATGAAATGCATGGAAAAGGAAACGGATTATACGTTTTCGTACTAGAAGGAGAATTAGAAGTGGAAGGTCAAAAATTAGAAACAAGAGACGGTTTCGGTGTTTGGGATACCGAAGCAGTTAATATAAAAGCTACTGGAGAAGCTAAATTCTTGTTAATGGAAGTTCCGATGGAATTCTAATTGGAAATCCAAAATCGGGAGTCTTAAAAAAGATTCCCGATTTTTGTTTTTAACGATTTCCCATTCCCCTCCCTGAAGGGATGTCCAAAAGGCGGGATGGGTTAATATTTAGCACTCAATAACAATCGAAAAATGGAAGCCATTGAAATATTAGTGATTGGAACAAACGAACCGATTATGCAGACCATTGCCAGGCTGATTAACCAAAAGGAAGAATGGCAAGCTAAATTGGCCTATTCTACGGAAGAAGCTTTAAATCTATGTCTGCAAGAAAGCATTAAGCTTGTGCTCATTGGCGCCGGCATAGCCGATGAAGAAGCCGACAGTTTGAAGCTAGAACTTGCCAAGAAAAGGCCTTCATTACCTATAGTGAAGCATTATGGTGGCGGGAGCGGTTTATTGTTTGCAGAGATTTATCAGGGCTTAGAGGCTTGATGACTATGAACTAAGGATCTTCATCAGGCTAAGCAAATACACTGTTCCAAAAACGCCCAATTGATACCAAAATATACGTTTCAAGTTTGAAGCATCCCATTTAAATGCTTTAGCAAACAATCGGCTGATTAAAAAAGTTAGCCATGCAAACATCAGCGCCAGAACGATAATCACTGCGCCTTGTTTGATGATTGCACTTGAAAGGCTTTGTGCCTGTGCAGCACCTCCACCCAACAACAAACTAAAATACAGGATACAAATGATGCCCATCATCATCGCATTGATAAGGAGCAGCAGCACACCATAGGTTATTTTTTTAGCGATCATCAAAAACTGTTTAGGATTACATTACCTTTAATTCCAAAAACACCAAAAGGCAGCCCAAGGTTAATGTAGCTGTTCTGAGAGTGAGCTGGATCGGATTCATGACGACGGGTTTTTTAATTTCTGGTCAATCATTCAAATACAAAACCATAAAGAACTGTTAAGTAAGCAAGTATAAAGAAGCCTAACTGGTACCAGAATATTTCGTTAGGGGTGGATTTGCCCCATTTAAAAGGCGTTGCATAAATCATGCTTATTAAAAAAGTAAATTCGGCACACATACAACTCCATACCGTAGCCAGTAATCCATGCATAACGAGAAATGGAAAGCTTGAGATCCGATTGGCGCTTTCTGCATTACCCAAACACAAAGCCAAAAACAGAAAGCCAATGATGGTTAAGCCTACTATATTGATGATTGACACCCATATGTAATAGGCAATCTTATCTAATTCTACTCGGATAGCTTTGTTCATGAAGCAATACAGTTGTTTAACCCATTAATTCCCAAAACACCAAAAGGCAGCCTTCCAAAATATTTTATTGTCGGAGAGATCAACAAACGAAAAAGTTCAATTTCCCCCCTGCCCCCCAAATAAGGAAGAATTAATTTCCGAGATAAAACTATTTTTCGCACTGACAGTTTTTCATCCGGCTCCCCAAAATATCTTCCATTTCCCCTCTTACATTTTCCAATATCTGCCAATTGACCTTCCCCAAAAACCACCAATTTTCAAATATTTTACATAAATCAAACACATCGGCACAAAACTTGTTAGGTAGATGAAAACTATTTATAAAAAATTAAATATAGAATTATGAAAAAATTACTTTTTACTTTAATTGCAGGCGCAGCACTTTTAACAACGGGTTTAAATGCCCAGGCACAAACCTATAAAACCGGTGCAGGTTTAGGCATCGATTTTGGTAATGGCGCTACAATGGTTGGTCCTTCGATTAAACACTTCTTCAACCAAAATAGTGCAATTGAAGGTGATGTTTTATTTGGTGGAAGTTCTACTTTGATCCAAGCATTTTATCAATACAATGCTCCTATTAAAGGCGCATCAGGCTTACAATGGTATTTAGGTGGTGGTCCCGGCATCAATTTGTATGATGGTGGTTCTACTTTCATGATCCGTCCGATGGTAGGTTTGGATTATAGAATTTCTGGCGCACCGATTGGTTTTAACTTCGATTGGAGACCAGCTTTACAATTTTATGATGGCGGTAACGATTTCGAAGCTGCAAGATTTGGCTTAGGTATCAAATACATCTTCAAATAAGAAACTTACTTAAAGAAAAAAGCCCCGAACATATTGCTCGGGGCTTTTTTTATGGTTTATCAATTGAACCGTCTGCTAAATGACGATCGGGGGAAAACTGTCTATATTCCCATCCATTTTTTACGAACAGCCAATTGTTGAGGCGTTGCATCTTCTTTTAAGGTAGTTTTAAACCTAACAGCGTCGTTCGAAGTTAAGGTTACGGTTAAGTCTTGTTTTAAACCATCTCTTACAATGCTCACTTTTACCGTTTCGCCCACTTTTTTGCTTGAGATCTGTGTCATTCGCTCTACCAAGGCTTCTGCTGGAACATCGTCAATCGAAACAATTTCATCGTTTACGTTTACGCCGCCATTCCATGCACCAGAACCACGGGCTACGCCGCTTACAATTACTTTTCCAGTAGCTCTGCTGGTGGTTGCGCCAAAATAAGGAATGCTTTTGCCTTCATTTTCGTTAACAATGTCGATACCTGCATAACCGAAGTATTTGGCGTATTCAACTTCATCGGTACCATTAACATATTTGGCCCAGAAATTAGTAAAATTCATACCGCTGATTTTCTCTACCATCGCCTTGAATTCAGCATCGGTATAACCGCGTTTTAGGGTTTTGCATTGCAGGTACATGGCTTTCATCACATCATCCAAGCTTTTCGCGCCTTTTGTAGCATTGGCAATTTCCAAATCCATTAGCAGACCTACTACCTCGCCTTTGCTATAATAAGAAACAAAAGTATTTCTAGAGTTTTCGTTCGGGCGGTAGGCACCATTGATCCAAGCATCAAAGCTCGATGCTGATGCTGACATAATTTTAGCTCCCGGTGTATTCATTACCGTACCCAATGCACCGGCTAAACCAGTTACAAAACCATCAGGTTGCGAAAAGCCTGCCCTTAACATGAATTTATTTTCATAGTAAGAAGTAAATCCTTCGGCAACCCATAAATTGGTGGTATAATTTTCATTGTCGTAATCGAATGGACCTAAAGCAATAGGACGCAATCTCTTTACGTTCCACAAGTGGTGGTATTCATGTGCAACCAAGCCCAAGAAACCATTGTAGCCTCTTGGTGAGCCATACGCATTGCGCGATGCACCTAAAACCGTAGAGTTCAAATGCTCTAAACCGCCTCCGCCTTGTGCGTAGTTGTGTACGATAAATGTATAATGCTTGTTAGGGTTTTCGCCATAAACTGCAGTAGCCTGTTCTACGATTTTAGCCATATCGACTTTTAGACGGTCTTTATCGTAATTGCCACCGCCATACATCGCTACTTCATGTCTTACACCAGCGGCATTAAATTCGAATACATCCTGGTTACCCACTTCAATCGGGCTATCATATAAAATATCAAAATCAGATGCGGTATAGGTAAATTTTTGACCAGCAACCGGCTCTAAGCCAGTGCTTACCTTGTCCCATTTGCCGAAAGGCACAATCTTAACCGTACTTGGCGTTTTGATCATCCCGGCAGGGTACATAAAAATATTTGCCGAAGAAAGGAAGGCATGTGAAGCATCGATAAATGCCGTACGCACCGAAATTTCGAATGCATAAACCCTATAATTGATTTTAACCGCATTAGCCTTGGTATTGAAAATTCGCCAGGTATTTTTGGTTACTTTTTCTACTTTAACGGCTTTTCCATTGGCTGTAGCACCAAAACTCTCTACGCTTTTGGCAAATTCACGCACCAAATAAGAACCTGGAGTCCACACGGGCATTTTCACGTCAACATAGCTTTTGGCGGCAATGCCCGACATGTTCATTTCTACTTCTGCATAGTGTGCCTGTGGCTCTTTGAAGCTCACTTCAAAGTTTATTTTTACTTGTGATTTGGCTGCCATAGTAATTGATAGGAGTATGACTAATCCGAAAATTGATTTATTCATTGGTTTAAATTAGTTGGAATTGAAACTTTAAGGGCAAATTTAAAATTTCTTAGTTTTTAAAGATATATATTTATGTAATAAGCTGTAACATACTTAGTACATCAAATGATAAGAAAAACAAATAAATATTTTTGTACGTTAACTCAAGTATCACAACACACAAATGAAAATTAGGTACATTATTTACGCACTCTTGGCTATAGGCTTAGCCTATTTAGTTTATTATAGAATTTCTGAAAACAAGAAAATCGAATCCGATGGCGGCGCCAAAGGCGGTGGTGGCGGAGGCAAGGGCGCAAAAGGAGGCAAAGGTGGCCCAGCATTAGCCGTAGAAGGCGTTGTGGTGCAAACCGCCAAGTTCGACAACGATCTCGAAATTACCGGAAGCATAGACCCTAACGAGTCGGTAGTATTGCGAAGCGAAGTTTCTGGCCTGGTAACCGGCATTTATTTTAAGGAAGGTACCAACGTAAGCAAAGGTGCCGTTCTGGTAAAAATCAACGACAGAGATATTCAGGCACAGCTTAGAGATGCCCTCACCAAAGAAAAGCTTTCGTCTACCAACGAGAACAGGGCCAAGCAGCTATTGGCTAAAGGAGCCATCAGCCAAGAAGAATACGATACTTCATTGGCCGATCTGCAATCATTAAAAGCACAAACCCAATTGATCAGGGCACAATTAGCCAAGACTTCAATTTTGGCACCATTTAGTGGCAAGATCGGTTTACGCTCCATTTCGGTGGGCGAATACTTAACCCCATCAACCACGATTGCCAATCTCGTAAGCATCAATCCGGTAAAGATCACTTTCTCGATCCCTGAAAAATATGCTGGCCAAATCAACCAAAACGCAAGCATTGATTTCCATATAGATGGCTCGCACCAGACTTTTAAAGCTAAAATATTTGCTTTGGAGCCAGGCATTAACCAACAAACCCGCACTTTGCAGATCAGGGCTTTGGCACCAAACGCCGATGGCAAATTGTTGCCGGGTTCTTTTGCCAAGGTAAAACTGGCTTTGTCTACCATTAACGATGCCATTTTAATACCGAGCGAAGCAATTATTCCGGTACTGAACGGCAAAACCGTTTACATCAGCAAAAACGGACTGGCGCAACAGGTAAAAGTTGAAGCCGGCAACCGTACGGCCGAAAGCGTATTGATTACCTCTGGCCTGAGCGTAGGCGATACCGTATTGACCACTGGCGCCATGGCACTTAAACCTAAATCTCCCGTAAAAGTTAAACTGGTAAAAGCTAAGCCATGAGTATTTCGACCACCAGTATCAAACGTCCGGTTCTTGCCATTGTAATGAACCTGGTCATTATCCTATTTGGGGTAATCGGTTATAACTTTTTGGGTGTGCGCGAGTATCCTTCTATCGATCCGGCCATTGTTTCGGTGCGTACCTCTTATCCAGGTGCCAACTCAGACATTATCGAATCGCAGATTACCGAGCCCCTAGAAAAATCCATCAACTCTATCGACGGGATCCGCAATATTTCTTCATCCAGTAACCAGGGAACGAGTAATATCACCATTGAGTTTAACCTCGACAAAAATATAGACGAAGCCGCGAATGATGTGCGCGACAAGGTGTCGCAGGCGGCAAGGAGTTTGCCTAAAGACATTGATGGTTTGCCAACCGTGAGCAAGGCCGATGCCAACTCTGATGCGATCATTTCGATGACCATTCAGAGCGATAAACGTGGCGTAACAGACCTGAGCGATTTTGCAGAGAACGTAATTGCCGACCGGATCCAAACCATACCAGGCGTAAGTAGCGTGCAAATTCAAGGTCAGCGTAAATATGCCATGCGTCTTCGCATCGATCCGAACAAACTGGCTTCTTATGGCCTTACCTCGCAAGATATCGTAACGGCATTAGACCGTGAAAACGTAGAGTTGCCTTCAGGAAAACTTACCGGTGCCACTACCGAACTGATTGTAAAAACATTGGGCAAACTCACTACAGCCGATGAATTTAACAACCTGATCCTTTCTAGCGACAGCAACAACGTAGTAAAGCTGCAGGATGTGGCCTTTGCCGAATTGGGTTCTGAAAACGAGGAAACCGTTTTGCGCGAATCGGGCAAGCCCATGGTGGCCATCGGAATTATTCCGCAACCAGGCGCAAACTACCTCGACATCAGTAAAGAATTCTATAAACGTTTTGACAAATTGGAGCAAGACGTACCTCAAGACATCAAGCTTAAAGTAGCGCTAGATACTACCCTATTTATCAAGCGCTCGGTAACAGAGGTGGCCGAAACCATTTTACTGTCGTTGGTTTTGGTAATCTTGATCATTTACCTGTTTTTTAGGGATTGGGCCATCGCCTTTAGGCCATTGATCGATATTCCGGTATCGTTGATTGCCACCTTTTTTATCATGTACATTTTTGGCTTCTCCATTAACGTATTAACGCTTTTGGCTATTGTACTGGCAACGGGTTTGGTGGTTGATGATGGTATCGTGGTAACCGAAAACATCTTTAAAAAGGTGGAGGAAGGTTTATCGCCAATTGAAGCGGCGATTAAAGGTTCTAACGAGATTTTCTTTGCGGTAATTTCCATCTCCATTACATTGGCGGCGGTATTCTTGCCGGTAATTTTCTTGCAGGGATTTGTGGGCCGGCTCTTTCGAGAGTTCGGGGTGGTGATTGGCGCAGCCGTATTGATTTCGGCCTTCGTATCCTTAACCCTAACCCCGATGCTGAATGCCTATTTAATGAAAAAAGGTGGCCACACGCCATCCAGGTTCTACAATTTTACAGAGCCCTATTTTGTTAAATTGAACGAAAGCTATAAGGATAACCTCAACAAATTTTTGAATAAGCGATGGCTTTCTATTCCGCTGATCTTGATTTGTATGGGCCTCATTTTCCTTTTCTGGAAACTGTTGCCAAAAGAAACAGCGCCTTATGATGATAGAAGTGCCATTAACCTGAACGTAACTACGCCAGAGGGTGCTTCATTTGCCTATACCGATAAGTTTATGTCTAAGCTGAGTACGATGATTATCGACTCGGTGCCAGAAAAGAATGTGTTGATTACCATTACTTCTCCTGGCTTTGGTGGAGCAGGCGCTACCAACTCGGGTTTCTTCCGCATGGGCTTAACCGATCCCGAAACCAGGGATAGAACCCAGAAAGACATTGCAGACAAGCTGACCAAAATCACCAAAAAATATACCGAAGGCAAAGTAACCGTAACCCAGCAACCTACTATTTCGGTTGGCCGTAGGGGCGGATTGCCGATCAGTTATATTATTCAGGCACAGAATTTTGAAAAGCTACGCGAGAAAGTGCCTCTATTTATGGACGAAGTTTCTAAAGATCCTACTTTTACCACTTCAGACATCAACCTTAAATTTAATAAGCCCGAAATTGATCTATCAATCAATAGAGACAAGGCTAAAAACCTAGGTGTTTCCATTGTAGATATTGCCCAGGCTTTGCAGCTTGGCTTAAGCGGACAGCGTTTCTCGTATTTCTTTATGAACGGCAAACAGTATCAGGTAATTGGCCAGTTTGATGTGAGCGATCGTAAGGAACCCTTAGATTTGAGTTCGGTTTATGTACGAAACGATAAGGGTCAATTGATCCAGCTCGACAACTTGGTCACCACTAAGGAAGAAAGCAGCCCACCACAATTGTACAGGAACAACCGTTTTATTGCAGCAACGGTTTCGGCAGGTCTTTCGCCAGGCAAAAGTATTGGCGATGGTATTGCGGCCATGGACAGGATTGCGGCCAAAGTATTGGATGAGAGTTTCTCTACCGATTTGAGTGGAGAATCAAGGGATTTTCAAGAAAGTTCTTCAAACACACTTTTCGCCTTTGGTTTAGCCTTGTTATTGGTTTACCTGATCCTTTCTGCACAGTTCGAAAGCTTTAAAGATCCGATCATTATTATCCTTACCGTTCCGATGGCGGTAGCCGGTGCGTTCTTATCACTATGGCTGTGTGGCCAAAGCTGGAACATCTTCAGTCAGATCGGTACCATCATGTTAATTGGTTTGGTAACCAAAAACGGTATTTTGATCGTAGAGTTTGCCAACCAGCTGAAAGAGCAAGGCAAATCGGTACATGATGCCATTAGAGAAGCTGCCGTTTCGAGGCTGAGGCCAATCTTAATGACCAGTATGGCCATTGCCATTGGTGCCTTGCCTATTGCCATGGCTCTAGGTGCGGCCGCGAAAAGTAGGATGAGTATGGGTACCGTAATTATTGGTGGTACTTTGTTCTCTTTGGTGCTAACCTTGTTCGTTATTCCGGCTATTTACTCTTACTGGTCTAAAGAGCACAAAGAAAACACAGAATTAAAAGAATCTTTAAACGCAGCATTGGCCGACGAAGGGCAGGACAAAAAATAATGAGAAAGATGAAATTAAAGTATTTTATATTTTTTATCGTTGGCTGTTTGGCAGGCATAAGCAATCTTGCGTTTGCACAGGAGAAATTAACCCTCCAAGATGCAATTGCCACGGCCTTAAAAAACAATTACGATATTAAACTGATCAATAATGATGCGGTGATTGCCAAGAACAATGCCAATGTAGGCAATGCAGGCATGTTGCCTAGCGCATCAGGTACCTTTAGCACAGGCGGCAGCAGACAAAACACTGTCCAAACCCAATCAACTGGTACGCAAAGAGTAACCGATGGTGCCAAAAGCACCAACATGTCTTACGGCGTTGGACTAGATTGGACCATTTTTGATGGCTTCAAGATGTTTGCCAATTACGACAGACTTAAAGCCTTAGAGCAACAGGGACAGGTAAATGCCAAGGCACAAATCTTAACCACCATTTCAGACGTAATTACAGCTTATTACAACATTGTAAAACAGCAACAATTGGTAGTCGCTTCAGATAGCGCACTTGATATTTCTAACCTTAGGCTCACCATTGCCAACAACAAATTGGAAATTGGCCGTGGCTCTAAATTAGATGTGCTTGCTGCCAAGGTAGATTACAATGCCGATACTTCGACCTACCTGCAGCAAAAAAACCAATTGGCTACTTTCATGGTCACCCTTAACCAATTAATGGCCAGAGAGGTGGATGCCAAGTTTACGGTAGAGGATGACATCAACATCGACAACAACCTCAACTTTACTGATCTGGCTGGCCAAATGCAGCAACTTAACCCTTATTTGCAAAGTGCCATGCTGAGCAAAAAAGTTGCCGAATTAAACCTGAAGCAGGTAAAAGGCGATCGCTACCCGCAGGTGAGCCTGAACAGTGGCTACGAGTTTTCGCGAAGCACCACGCCTACAGGCTTTAATACCAAATTTAGGGCCAATGGACTAACCTATGGACTAACGGCAAGCGTGAATATCTTTAACGGCTTTTTACAACGTCAAAACGAACGCAATGCGAAGGTAGAAATCAGTTCGGCCAGTCTTTCCTTAGATAAAGTAAAACAGGATATTTCGGCGCAATTGACCAGTGCCTACCAGAACTACAGTACCTTTTTAGAATTGGTTAAGCTAGAGCGCAGAAACGTAGATATTGCCAATCAGAATCTAGATATCACGCTTGAAAAATACAGGTTGGGAAGCATTGCACCATTGGAGCTGAGAGAAGCACAAAGAAATGCAATAGATGCCAATAGTCGCTACATTGACGTACAATATCAGGCTAAACTGGCAGAAATTGCGCTAAAAGAGATCAGCGGCACCTTAAATATTCAATAAATTGCTATTTTTAGTGCATGATTTTAGTTGCAGATAGTGGTTCGTCTAAAACAGACTGGATGGCTTATAGTCCAAATCAGATCTTGTCTTTTAGTACGCAAGGCATTAATCCTTATTTTGTGAATGCGCATGATGTTGTAAAAATCCTGTCTAAAAACAAGGATATTTCGGCTTATGCCACTTCGATTAAAGAGGTTTACTTCTTTGGTTCGGGCTGTTCATCGCCTGATAAACATGAGATTATTTCTAATGGACTGTCTGCATTCTTTACCAAAGCTTTTATTAGTGTAGACCACGACCTGATCGGTTCGGCTTATGCTACTTGTGGCGATAAGAAAGGCTTGACCTGTATTTTAGGCACGGGTTCTAATATTTCGTATTACGATGGCGTAAACGTACATGATGGCAAGCATGGACTGGGCTATGTGCTGGGCGATGAAGGCTCGGGTACTTATTTTGGCAAAAAAGTATTGCTTTCCTATTTGTATGGCGTTATGCCTGCCGAATTGCGCGAAGCCTTTGTCAAAGCTTATGAGATCAACAAAGACATTATAATCGAGAATATTTACCAAAAGCCTTTCCCTAATTCATACTTGGCTACTTTTAGCCGTTTCATGAAAACACATCAGTCGCATCCTTTTATCCAACAAATTTTGCATGATGGCTTTCAGGAATTTATCGATACCAATGTAAAAGACTACAAATCGTATCGGAGCCTGGAATGTAATTTTGTGGGTTCTATTGCTTTTTATTACCAAGATGAGTTAAGGGCTACTTTTGCGGAGAACAACATTAAAGTAGGCAAGGTATTGCAAAAACCGATAGAAGGCATCTTCGAATATATCCTGAAAAGAGAGGGGATTACGCTTCAGACAAGCTAATTAGGTCATTGGCCATTGGTTCATTAGTCATTAGTTTATTGGTCATTGACTGGTTGGTTGATTAGAGGGTTAGCTTATTGCAAACTGAAAATCGCCAACTAAGAGTCCATTCAAATAGCTTGCTTCGCAAGCTTGCAACGACGAATTTTCACTATGTGCCTATGCGGTGCTTTTTAATTAGTTCAAATCATCCACCTCATAACTTTTCAAAATCCAATTCCCTTTGGCGTCCTGTTCGTAATTGGCCTTGTAGTTCGAGGCTGGCGGAATGGTAAAATGAAAACTGAATTGTTTAACCATCGGATCTTTTGGAATAAAATGATCCTTGATGGCGTTTGCAGTTGCTTCTATCAGTTCTTTTGAATTGGTTTTCATAGTTATTTGCTTGTAATGATCTGGCGTTCTTCAAATTCGCTTTCGTTGCCGGTACGATCTACAGCAGTCACGGCATAGGCGCTTAACGGCATTTGACCTCTCGGCCCTTTAATGGAGACTAAGATATCTAAAAATTCATCTTTACGGTTCAAGATTCTGTAGTTCCATTTATCGCCATATTTGAAATAAACTACCCACCTAAACACATCGCTTTTTTCGGGATGGCTCCATTTGAGTTGCCATAGCGAATCTTTTGCAGCAATGGTTACGATTGGTTTTTCTGGCGCTTTTTTATCCAGCCATTCACTTGGAGGAACCAATGCTTGCTTTTGATAAGGCCCATCTATCAAACCTTGCCTTAATTTTTCATGCTTCACCAAACCGGCCATGCTCCAATGCAAGGCGCCCTTGCTGCTGGGCACAATGCCTCGGGTAATCATGATCTGGTTTACAATTTCGTCTACGTTTTTATCGTCGCCACCTAGGCTGATGTTCATGCCCGGCCATAAATGTCTCCCTTTGGTATTCTCTGATTGCCACCAACCCAACAGTACCGGGAAACTTAATTTCTGTGCATTAACCGTCCAATAGAGTTGCGGACTGAAATAGTCAACCCAACCCTTGTTGAGCCAAAGTTTGGCATCTGCATAGAGCTTGTCGTATTGATCCATTCCTTCAATAGATTCGGGATAACCCGGGCGCCAAATACCGAAAGGACTGATACCAAACTTCACATATTTTTTCTCTGCCTTGATTTCTTTGTATACCTTTTCGATAAAGTTGTTTACGCTTTCCCTGCGCCAATCGCCACGGCTCAATTTGCCTCCGCTTTGCTGGTAGGCTGCCCAACTCTGCTCATCAGGAAAATCGGCACCGCCATTGTAAGAATCGTAGGGGTAAAAGTAATCGTCGAAATGGACACCATCGATGTCATAACGTTTTACAATGTCTTTTACCACGGCCAGAGAATGTTCTTGCACTTCTTTTTTAGAAGGATCCATCCAATATTGACCGTCTTTTAACTTCACCACCAAATCTGGCCTGGCCTTTACGATAGAAGTCGCGCTGGGCTCGCCACCCGATAAATGGTGGGCACGATATGGGTTAAGCCATACATGCAGCTCCAAGCCCCTATCATGCGCCGCCTCCACCCAAAATTGTAGCGGATCGTAATAAGGTTCTGGTGCTTTGCCCTGTGTACCGGTTAAGAAAAACGACCAAGGTTCCAGATCGCTTTTATACAATGCATCTGCTTGTGGCCTGATCTGCAAAATCGCTGCATTGAAATTCAATTTCTTAAGCAGATCCAGTAAAACGATGGCTTCTTGCTGCTGCTCGGCTGTACTCAAGCCTGGCTTACTTGGCCAGTTAATGTTGGCTACCGTGGCAATCCAGCCTGCCCTAAACTCTTGCATGGCTTTTGGAGGTCTGCTTAACGCTTCGTTGGGTGTGGTTTGAACTTGGCCATAGGCATTAAAGCTCAACAGGGCGACAAGGCATAAAATCGATTTCCTTAACATGATTGGGTAATGAAGGGTCTAAAACAAATTTGTCATTCTGAGGAGGAAGAATCTAGATGATGATTAAATAGATTCCTCGTTTCCTCGGAATGACAAATAGTGAAGTGTATTGAAAATTAGTTTACGCCACCTTTACGGGTTGCTTTCACTTGTGGAGGCCAAACGCCAGGCTTGCCTGTACGTTCGTTAACCGGCAAGGTAATTCTTTCGTTCGAAGTTTTTTCTGGGTCTTCGCAAGCCATGTATACCATAATCGCAGCTAAGATGGCATTGCTCCTGATTTCGTCGAATACCAATTTATCATAGCTATCGCGATTGGTGTGCCAAGTGTAGCTTCCATAATCCCAGCTGGTAGAACTTAGAGAGAAACCAGGTGCACCAACAGCTACAAAAGAAGCAAAATCTGAACCGCCACCACCTGGAGCACCAGGGAAGTTGGTTTTAATCTGATTTTTGATGGTATCAGGCACTTTATCCAACCATCTGGTTAAATAATCTTTGGCTTTAGCAAAACCTTGTCCCGATAGGTTAACCACACGCCCCGTTCCATTGTCTTGATTAAACAAAGCTTGTAGGTTATTTACGATTTCTGGATGGTCTTCTACAAAAGCCCTCGATCCGTTTAAGCCCTGCTCTTCGCTGCCCCAGTGGCCAACCAAGATGGTTCTCTTCGGATTTGGATAGAATTTCTTTAACAAACGCATTGCTTCCATCATCATAATGGTACCCGAACCATTATCGGTAGCACCACTGGCACCATCCCACGAATCGAAGTGGGCCGATAGCATCACATATTCGTTTGGTTTTTGCGAACCTTTAATTTCGGCAATGGTATTGAAGGTTGGAACCAAGCCCAATTCTTTAGATTCTGAAACAATGTTGAGCATTGGTTTTGAGCCATAGGTAGCCAAACGGTAAACCAAGCTGTAATCTTCTACCGATAAATCTACCGTAGGGATTTTAGTGGTATTGGCACCGAAAATCTTATCTACGCCCCAGCCTTGCGACCAGTTGTTAATGATGATCCCCGCAGCGCCCGCTTTTTCAATGGCTAAGGCCAGGTTTTTAGCGTTCAATCCGGTTTTGGCCAAACGGTCTCTCCAAGCTTTAGCGGCATCGTCTTTTTCTTTTTTGAATTTGGCATAAAGATCCTTAGTGGCAAATTCTTCCCAGTTTTTATCTGGACGACCAGAAACCGGGTTCATTGAAATCATCACCAATTTGCCTTTTACATTTGGCAACCAGTTTTGAAAAGCTACCGAATCAGCCACTTCTGGCAAGATAATGGCTTCTGCCTTAATGCCTTTGCCCGAAGTTGATGGACTCCAAGCCAATTGGGTGCCTTCTAAGGTTCTCACCCTTGGACTGATCAAGTCGATGTGGCTTACGCCTCTTTGCCAGCCGCGCCATTCGCCCCATTTTTCGTTTCTGGCCGTAATGCCCCAATCGCCATATTTTTTAACGGCCCAATCATTTGCCTGTTTCATTTGTGGACTGCCTACCAAGCGAGGTCCAACAATATCTAACAGCTCATGAGCCAATTTTTCTAGTTGTGAATTACTGTTTTCCTCCTTAACAATATTGTCGATAACAGGGTCTTTGCTGCTTTGTGCAAAACTTAAGCTGTTGCAGAATACACTGGCACCAATGACCAGTGCGGTGGCAAACCTTGCTGCAGGAAAGCCTTTGGGTTGTAGAGAAGTTTTCATTATCCTTAAATAGTTTAGTTAATACGGAAAGATAGAACTTTGGCCCGATTTTAACAAAAGCGATAAAGCCCCTGTGGCGATTAGGAAACGCCGAGGGGCTTGTTATCAAATAAGTTACAAAGTTAAGGCTCGTCATGCCGGATACGATCCGGCAAGAAAGATTCTCTTGTTCCTCCCCCTGCCCCCTCCAAAGGGGGACAAAATTGTTGCTAGAGAGATCCTGGATCAAGTCCAGAATGACGCGTGGTATGGATGACGGCGGAGGAACTGTCAACTGAAAACCGCGAACTTTTCAACCACTCATATAAGAGGAGGGGAATTGTTAAGCTCCCCTCATTACGCCAATCTGTTTACCCGTCCAATCTGGGAAAAGCACTTTATCGTTGTTGATGCCTAAGTGTTTATCGGCTACTTCACTAAATACAGCTCTAAAATCGGTGGTTACCGCCAAGTCTCTTCCGTCTTCGAGGTTTTCCTTAGCCAATGGATTTACAATACCATGCACCAAGCCACCATTTACACTATTGCCTAAGATGAAATTACAAGAGCCACGCCCGTGGTCGGTGCCACCAGTACCATTTTGGGCTACTGTACGGCCAAACTCGGTCATGGTCATTACGGTTACTTCGTCCTGATATTTAGTCATATCAGTCCAAAAAGCCATAATGCTACTGCTCAAATCGTTTACGTTGCGGGCAAAAATGCCTGTTTCTGTTCCTTGGTTAAAATGTGTATCCCAACCGCCAGATTCGGCAAATGCCACTTCCATCCCTACATCCATTTTAATGAGTTGCGCAATTTGCTTTAACGAATTGCCCAAAGCGGTATTGGGATAAACGGCATTGTACTCTGGCTTATAATTTTTGGTGTCGGTTTTTTTGAGCATTTTAATGGCCTCAAAACTTTCTTTGCCCGTATCTTTCAATAAGCCCGACGAAGTTTGATCATACAAATCTTCAAAGCTTTTAGAAGCTAAGTTGGCTCCTGCCTGATTGCCACGCAATTGGATATTAAAATCGGACAAGTTGCTAATGGCTACTGCCGGATTATCACCATAAAACGATCTCGGCAAAGAAGAAGTTAAGCTTACGCCCTGAAATGGAGTAGCCGCCTCGTGGCCCAACAGACCCACTGCGCGATTGAGCCAGCCAGTCTCAGTGCCTTTGTTGAAAGGTGTACCTGATTCCATGAAATCCTGCGCATCAAAATGTGAGCGGGTATTATTTGGCGAGCCGATTCCATGTACAATGCCAAGCCTTTTCTCGCGGAACATTTGCTCGAAAGTCGCCATAGAAGGATGCAAACCAAAACGGCCATCCAAATCAATTAAAGACTTGTTTTTTCCTCCTTGTGCAGCCGACATAAACAAGTTTGGCCTTGCAGCTTTTAGGTAATTATCGGTAAATGGGGTAACGGCCATTAAACCATCCATTGCACCTCTCTGGAAAATGCACACCATGATTTTGCGTTTTTTAAACAATCCAGGTGCTACAGTTCCGGCAACGGCATCGGCCAGAAAACCTGGGATACCGCCTAAGCTAATTCCAAATAAGGCTAATCCGCCAGCTTTGATAAATCCTCTTCTCGAAGTCATGATAAATGTTATTTGCGTTGAAATTCTGGTGATCCGATAATTACCCCTACTACTTGCGCCAACATAGAATTGCTTCCTGCCTGTTGGCCCGGTTTATTGTTAACTAAGGCTTTTTTGCCTTTGGATTTCATTTTATCCATGCCTTCTTCCATGATATTGGCATCTTCGTTGGCCATGGTATTCATTTGTTGCGGCGCTGCATTTTGGGCGGCTGCTTTGGCTACGCTGTTCTCCAAATCTGGATTGTTGAGCATAGGTTTTAGCCTCGAAATGGTTTCATCGAGCTTGCGTTCTGGCATCATCAGTTTACTGTAGATGGTTAGGGCAGCTTCGGCACTTTCGGGTTCATGGTTATTGTTGATAGACGCCAAACTAAAACTGATACCCGGAATTCGTTGCGAGGCCAAGGCCAAGCCAAAATTCATCCGGTTGAGCAAAGAGCCTGTATTGATCCAATATTGTCCACGATCTGGAAATCCAGTTGGCGCCTGATAATAATACATCTGCTGGCCCATTTTATTGATCCAAGTATACAATTGGTAAGGTTGGTTAATGGTGGCATCTAAACTTCGAACCGCGCTGATAGCCAATTCAAAAGGTGATTTTGTTTTTTCTCTCAGAGCATTGGCCGACCAAAATTCTGGTGAGCTGGCCATGGTTAGCAATACCTGTTTGATATCGCCTTTGCTGCTCGTAAATGTTTTGGCCATCTTGTCGATCAGGCTTTGTGGAGGGTTATCGCTCACAAAACGAATGGCGATCTTTTTGGAGATAAATTTAGCGGTTGAAGCATGATGAGCCAGCATTTCTAATAAAGCCACTCCTTCTTCGTACCCCCCACCCGCAGGAAATTTCTTGCCTAAAACTACTTTCTCGCCATTATCATGACGGTTCATGGCAAATAAGAAATCGCCTTCGTGTACAAAACCTTGTTGGCGTAATTTGTCATCGCCCACTCTTTCCATCAGTTTTTTGATGGGTGCGCCATAACCGTTCTCGCCCATCGGCGCCAAGGTCCAGCCGGTTAACACGCGGGCAGCTTGGGTTACATCGTTTTGGTTATAGCCACCATCAACGCCCAAAGTATGCAATTCCATTACTTCGCGGGCATAGTTTTCGTTAAGGCCTTGTTTTTTGTTTTTGTTATTGATCTTTGCTTTTTGCAGTTGGGCCTGTCTTTTACGGGCTTGCGCTTTACGGTTGCCTGTTGCCATCATTTCGTTGGCAGGCTCTTCCATAGGCGTTACGTTGTTGCCCATGCTGCTAAAATTATCGAGATACATCAACATGGCTGGCGATTTCGCTGTGGCCAACAACAAATTTTCGAAATGCCCAAATACGTTAGGACGGATCACATCACGCTCATAGGCGGGCACATAGGAAGCACATTGATTTTTGCTGAGCGATACATTGAAATGGTTGAACCAGAAATCGGTCATGAGTTCTCTTAACTGGTTTTGGCTATAGGTTGCTCTTAATATTTTTTGGTTGATAAACTGACGATACAGCTCTTGTTGAGGCCTGTAACCTTTATCTTGCATGTATTTGGCCAAGGTGGCACGGTATTCTTTTCTGTTGCCGTTGTTTACCGAATCTTTTGGAATATAGCCATCTCTCACGGCAAAACGCTGGATTTGGGCATTGCGCGGAAAGGTATTTTCTACTTCTGTATTGCTCAGGTTAATGGCATCAAATTTAGCGAGCATCGGATTGAGTGTTGCATCATCTTGTTTGCCATCCAGCTGTTGCTCCAGCCATTTTTCGAGACCCATTTTTACTACGGCATCAATATCGCCAGGTCTGGCACCGTAGCTGAACCTACTGAGCAAATGAGCCGCTGCCTGTTGTTCGGTTAAACCCGCCTGTTTATAGGGAAGTACAAATTTTTCTTTTCTATTGGCGTTAACGAAAGAAGAGAAAATAATGGCCAAGCTAAAAGCTAGCAAGCAAAAGTAAAAATGATGGATACGCTGTTTCATATTGTTGGGCGATTACAATGTTATGACAACAGAAAAACAAATAGGATTAATCAAAGCCTTTAAAAAACAAAAACTTAACATTGGGTTTTTACTTAACATTGGGATTATTCTAATAAAAAAGGAGCGCTGATGGCGCTCCTTTGAATTTATTTTGGGATGATTATTTTGATGAATACGTTTGGTGAAGAACACCAAACTTGAGCAGGTGAAGAACACCAAACGCTAACAATAGAAAAATTATTGAACCTGCTTAATACTAACAGCCGCCCCCCCTCCTTGTGCCAATTTAAGCTTTAGCACCGTGCCCGCCGTTACGGCTTGTGTACTGATCTGGTAAGCTTCTGGATTGGTTTTCCAATCGGCATTGGCCGCATCTGCATAAATGGTGGCTGTATATTTTTTGCCTTTTTCCAAGAAACTGAGGTTGATGGTAGCCGTTCTGCTTTGCTCGTCGGTTATTGCACCGATAAACCAGTTGGCACTGCCTTTTCCTTTTCTGGCGATGGTGATATAGTCGCCAGGCTCGGCTTCCAGTATTTGGGTATCATCCCAATCAACAGGTACTTCTTTGATAAACTGAAAAGCATCCAAATGGCTTTCGTAGTTTTCGGGCAGGTCTGCCGCCATTTGCAAAGGACTATAGAGCGTAACATACAAAGCCAACTGCTTGGCCAAAGTGGTATGCACCTGCCTATCTGGTGCTGCTGGGGCATAACCTTTTAATTTAAAAATGCCAGGTGTATAATCCATCGGACCACCCATTAAACGGGTAAAAGGCAATATGGTTTCATGTTCAGGCTGATTGCCATTGCTAAAAGCATTGTATTCATTACCTCTGCCTGCCTCACTAGCCAAGAAATTAGGAAAAGTACGATGTAAACCTGTGGGGCGCATGGCTTCGTGCACATCGATCATAACTTGATGTTCAGCTGCCTTTTGCGTTACACGGTTGAAATGATTAGTCATCCATTGCCCATCGTGATGTTCGCCACGCGGAATGATCTTGCCTACATAGCCCGTTTTAACTGCCGGATAATGGAACTTGTTCATGAACCTCAAAGCGGTATCCAAATACCTTTCGTAATTGGTAGCTGCTCCAGATGTTTCGTTATGCATGATCATTTTTACGCCTTTCGAAGCTGCATAATCATTAATTTCTTTGACATTAAAATCTGGATAAGGCGTTACAAAATCGAAAACATCTTCTTTCCAGTTGCCAAACCAGTCTTCCCAGCCGGTGTTCCAGCCTTCGACCAATACGCCATCTATTCCATTTTTAGAAGCAAAATCGATGTAGCGTTTTACGTTCTGCGTATTGGCACCATGCTTGCCATTTGGTACTAGCTTTCCGTCTTTATCTACTGAATTCATGTCGTTGGCCATGCTCCAGGTACTTTTGCCGATCTGCATTTCCCACCAAACACCTACAAATTTCATCGGTTTGATCCACGAAGTTTCTTTAATTACAGAGGGCGGATTAAGATTGAGGATGGTTTTAGAAGCCAAGATCTCAGTCGCTTTATCGCTCACTAAAATGGTCCGCCATGGGGTATTGAACGGTGCATGCAAGTAGGCTTTATTGCCCAAGGCATCGGGCACCAAGTTGGATGAAAGACCAAAGCTATTCCTGTTTACGTGCAACTGCATAGCCGGATAGTTAAGCAAAGCTGCTTCGTGGATATTGATGTACAAGCCATCAGTAGTTTTGAGCATCAATGGGGTTTGCACCGCATATTGGTCAGGCACTACACGAACGGCAATATCAGTGGCCGCTTTCTGCACGGCCCAGGCATCTACCTGGCTCAGGTTTGAAGTGGTATAGGCGTATTCGTTGGTATCGTAATCGCCAGGAATCCAAAATGCCTTATGGTCTCCCGTAAGGTTAAACTGGCTGAGCTCGTCGGTAACGATAAAATAATTTAAGTTGGGCTGTTTCGGAAATTCGTACCTGAAGGCTACCCCATCTGCAAAAACCCGAAATACGATATCCAATAAGCGACCAGGCTGCTGTTTTTGTTTCAGGTGCACCGTAAACTGTTCATAATTGTTACGAATGGTATTGACTTCGCCCCAAACGGGTTTCCAATTTTCGTCGCTTGACTGCTTATCTACACCTAAACTTTCGAAATTGGCATAGAAAGTACTATCGTCTTCGAGCTTAAAACCCAAATTCGAATCTTTGATAATGACTTTTTCCTTAAACTTAACCGAATAGGTCGGTTTTCCGTTGGCATCTAGCTTAAATGTAGCGCTCACCTTATCGAGTGTGGCCTTCACTTCGTTGGTTTGCTGTGCCAATACAGGTGGCACAAATAATAGGGATAATAAATAGAGATATACGCTCTTCATCAGTATACATGGTTTTTGACCAAGCTGGTCTGTTCTAGAAAAGCCTGGCACCGCTTTGTACAGTACCAGGCACTATTTTAATAACCCGGGTTTTGTTGTCCGGCTATTTTGGAATTGGCATTAAATTCTGACAAAGGGATTGGCCAAGCATAACTCTTGGTTTCGTTAAAAGTTAAAGGCACGGTCAAGTTTCTTGCGGTTCCGTAAAAGGCTGCTTCTTGCGGACCCAAGCGCCAGCGACAAACATCAAACCACCAATGTCCTTCGTGGAACAATTCGGCCCAACGTTCAAAACGCAAAGGATTATTACCCAATACAGGATCAGAAATGGCTGCCGTTGTAGCATTTAAACTAGCATAGTCTCTCACCGATGGAGTGTTGATTGGCAAATCATATGCCCTGCGGTGTACTTTATTGATGTATTCTAATCCGGTTACGTTATCTCCAGCACCTAGCGAGGCCTCGGCATACAGCAAATAAATATCCGCCATGCGCAAGAAATACCAGTTCCATTTGTCGTAGTTCACATTGTTGATGTGGTAATCGATAGCTGCATATTTCCTGAAGCCCCAACCATAGGTATTAGGCTCGTTGGCCAAATAATCAGGCTTAGAAACAGGTACATTTTGTTTAGGACCTCCGTTCCAATCGGTATTGAGCACATCTACCCAAGGCTGTAGCAAGTTCACATACAAACGTGGATCGGCCGTTTTATTGGTTCTTACCAATTGGGCCTGCGCTTTGTACACCGGATCCATTACCTGCACCGGATTGCTGAAACTAGCTGGCTTGGTATTATCAAATGCCGGATTGGCCACCAAAGTGTAATAGCCGAGCGGATAGCCAAAGCGCTTGATGTTTTTATCGTGCACACCCAGGTTGCCACCATAACCTAAGGGTCTGGCACCGCTTTCGGTTCCTGTTTCGCTCAAAATGTAAGGCGACCAGATAATCGCATTCAAGGTTGAGGCATTTGGCGTATTTCCCCATGGGCCATAATTACCCTTGTTATCTGGATCAACGTTCATTTCGAACAACGATTCTTCGTTAAATTCATTAGCCTGATTGCCGTTAAAAGCGTCTTTATATTTGGTAAAAGGCATTAACGTTTTGCCGCTGTTGTTAATCACATCGAGCAAAGTAGTTCTGGCATTTGCCCAGTCTTCGGTAAACACGTAAGCTTTGCCTAGCAATGCTTTTGCCGACCATTTATTAGCCCTGCCAATTTCTGCTGCTGGCCATACTTTGGTATCCAATAAAGCCGCGGCGTCTTTCAGGTCGGTTTTGATAAAATCCCATACTGCTTTGGTGGTAGCGCGAGGCTGTTGGGTACTTTCTACATCTTTAGGCACCTCTTTATAAAGCGGCACACCCATTTTGTTTTCGTTGATTCCGCCAGCTTTAATGTAGGCTTCGCCAAATAGGCATTCCAAATGAAAATAATAAAAGGCACGCATAAATTTGGCTTGGCCACGAATGGCATCGATATCTGCTTTTTGCGAAGGAGTAGCTTTGTTTTTTTCGAAATAATCTGCTGCTGCCAAGGTTACATTACAGGTATTGACGCCCGCATACAAGGCAGTCCACGCATTTTGCGACTTGCCGTTGGTGATGCTGAGGTTGTTCGCCGTCATTTCGTTCCAAGCTGCATCGCCATTGTAATTGGCATCGCCGGCATGCACCGAGTTTTCTAAGGCTTTGGGCATCAGTTCGAAGCCCCAAAGACCTATGCTCCGCAAGTTGCCATAAGCTGGAATTAACACACTGTTCAGCTCATCTAAAGTATTTGGATAAGATGAGGTAGAGACTCTATCTGTGGGTACAGTAAGCTCGGGATCTTTTTTACAACCAGCCATTAAACCAAGCGCCAGTATTGCAATATATATTTTCTTATACATTTGAGTTGATGTTAAAAGGTGATTAAAAATTGATGTCAATTCCGACAGAATAAATGCGGGTTTGAGGATATTGGCTTACCACATCTATGCCCCTAGCCGTTACGCCTGCATAACCCGACGGCGAGAAAGAAGCACCCAATTCTGGATCGAGGCCACTGTAGTTGGTAATGGTGAACAAGTTGTTGCCCATTACGAAAATCCTTGCGCTTTTAATCCTGAGTTTTTGGATGGCATTGCCCGAGAAGGTATAGCCGATCTGCAGGTTTTTCAATTTCAGGTAATCGCCTTTTTCTACAAAATAGCTGCTCACTGAAGAGTAATTGCCGTTTGGATCCATGGTAAATGTTCCGGTACCGTTGGCTACGCCCAAGCGTGGCTGGCTGGTTAGTCCGTTGCCACCCAAGTAAGAAGCACCCCAAACTTTTGGAGAAGTGTTGCCGTCTTGGAAAGGACGCATTTCGTAGGCTTTTACGCCATTAAAAAGATCGACGCCTGCTACACCATTAAACAAGAAGGCGGCATCAAAACCTTTAAAGTTCAACCTGATGGTAGCGCCATAAACAAATTTAGGGTTAGGATTACCAATTACCTGACGATCTAAATCGTTGATAATGCCATTGCCATCCAGGTCTTGGAAGTGCAAATCGCCTGCCCTAGCAGTGTTTCCATTAACTTTTTGTCCGGCAGCTTCGGCATCGGTTTGGAAAATGCCTAAAGTTTTGTAGCCATAAAAAGAACCAAATGGCAAGCCTTTTCTGGTAGTGGTAATGGTTTGGTTAGGCATCATTTGAAAAGCTACATCGCCATTGTTGTAATAGTTGTAGCCATCGCTCAGCTCGGAAGTGGTTTGCGAGGTGAGTTTGGTCACTTCGTTTTTGTTAAAGCCACCGGTAAAGTTAACATCGAAACCAAGCTGATTGATCTTGCTCTTATAGCCCAGCATAAATTCGAAGCCTTTGTTGCTTACCGAACCGATGTTGGTAATAAACGGACCTGAAATACCTGCACTCGGTGCCATTGGCAGGGCATAAAGCATGTCTTCTGTTTTCTTGTTGTACCACTCTAAAGTGAAATAGACTTTATTTTTAAGCAACTCTCCATCTAAACCGATGTTGAGTTCTTTAATGGTTTCCCAATGCAGGTCTGGATTCGGAATGGCACTGTAAGTATTACCCGGAATAATGACGCCACCTGGCGAGAAATTAGCACCATTGGCACTGCCGTTGCCCAAACTGTTAAAAGGCTGGTAAACCGAGAGGAAAGAGTAAGGCGCAATGTTACTGTTGCCCAATTCGCCATAGCTGGCCCTTAGCTTCAGGTTATCAAATGCCGGAAGTGCTTTTTTAAAGAAAGGCTCTTCAGAAATGTTCCATGCGGCCGAACCTGCAGGGAAAACGCCCTTTTGTTTGTTAGGTCCGAATACGGTAAAGTTGGCATCTTGGCGGATAGAGCCCGAGATGTAATATTTACCCGCAAAGTTATAGTTTAAACGGGCAAACAGCGATTTGATCAAGCCGTTGTTGTCTTTCTGTCCCGTAAACTGGTAAGTGGTACTTGAAGTTGGTATAAACGAATAATCGGCTGCTGCCAAAGGCGAAACATTACTGGCCGTTACGTTAACGTTATTGAATTTGCCAGTAATCTGTTCGAAACCAGCTACTGCGCTGATGGTGTGCTTATCGAAAGTCTGGTTATAAGAAAGCACATAATTGGTTAACAGTGATTGGCTCTCTACCGAAAGCTTGTTGAGCGAGTTGGATCCTGCGCCTACGCCACCAATGGAGAAGGCATTTTGGAAATAATTTTGTGTTTCGTTATAAAAGGTATAACCAACCGTACTTCTAAAGGTAAGATTCAATGGCAATTTCACCTCGCCGTAAACCGTAGCCTGGAAGTTGTTCTTAAAGTTTTCTACATGGGCATTGTCTATCGCTCCTACAGGATGTGTACCTGAGAAAGCCAAACCCGGATATCCAGTTGGCAAAGTGCCATAAGTACCATTTTTGTTAAACAACGGAATAATAGGCAAGGTTCTGAACGGAGCATTGTGCAACTGTGCTTCTACCCCAACATTTTGCGGACTAGAGGTGTTGCGTCGCGAAACCGAAACCTGCTCGCCAAACTTGAAGATTTTGCCTACGTTAAAATTGGTATTGATCCTTGCGCCTCCAATGTTCGAAAAGTTTTTGCGGGCAACGCCTTCCTGCTTGTTATAAAAGCCAGATACCAAATAATTCACAATTGGCGTAGCGCCACTTAAAGAGATATTATGGTTCTGCTCGGTCGCATTTTTAAAGGTTTCATCAATCCAATCTGTATTGGCCAAGGTATCGAGCCTAGGTGCATTTGCAAAACGCGTTGGGTTAATGATATTCTGCAAAGCGATATAACCATCTTTATCCAATAGTTTGCCAACCTTAGGCGTAGTTACACCGAAACGCATATTGTAATTGATAGCTGGTGTTGCTGTTGATCCTTTTTTGGTGGTGATCAAAACCACGCCACCTGCCGCTGCTGCGCCATAAATAGACGCTGCTGCAGCGTCTTTAAGCACATCCATGGTTTCAATATCCTGTACGTTCAGGTTGCTGATATCGCCAACTCGGTTTCCATCAACAATATACAATGGATTGGGCTGGTTTAAAGAGGCCAAACCCCTAATGATAATGGTAGGCTGCGCATCTGGTGCACCCGAATTTTTGACGATGTTTACCCCGGCAACCCTGCCCTGCAAGGCATCTACTGCATTGGTAATCGGTTGGCTTTTAAAGTCGTCGCCTTTTACCGAAGACACCGAGCCGGTTAGGTCCTTACGTTTTTGGGTACCATAACCCACCACCACTACTTCATTGAGCGATCGTGGCTCGTCTTTTAAAAATACGTTAATTGTAGTTTGTTGTTTGACTTGAATTTCTTGGCTTACATAGCTGAGCATGGTGAACACCAATACATCTGTGCTGTTGGCGCTAATGGCGTAGTTGCCATTCTGATCGGTGCTGGCTCCTTTGGCTGATCCTTTAATGGTGATGCTTACACCTGGCAAGCCAGCTCCCGTCCCATCCACCACCTTTCCGCTCACGTTTATGTTTTGCGATCTGGCCACGAATGCCAGCAGCACAAACACAGGAATAAAAAGAACCCTTTTGAGTAGTTGTCTTTTGTTCATAGTATTTTCTGTTAGGTTTATAATTGGTAACCCAAAGAGAAACTATAAATAAAACTAGCGCAACTTTCAACAACCGAATATAAATCAATTTTGAAAAAATAAAATTCAATTAATTGATTTTAAATCAGTTACAAAATAATACTTCTTAAAAAATATAAATGGGATATAATCGAAAATGGCCTGGATTTTGGTTAATAGCTTATAGTTTGGATTTATAAGCGATGTCTCGATTGATGTATCTATGGCTAATGGTCCATCGTTTATGGCTTGGTAGCTTATCTATATACAATGGTCTATTAACTATCAACCATGGACTTCCCGACTACGAACTTCCGACTAAAGACTACCACCTAGCTTACCGCCTGTATCGTCATTACGGCTTGCTCAAAATCATCATTGGCTATTGTCGATTTGCTTTTTAACCGAGCCTTGTAATTGTAAATGGTATTAACCGAATAGCCCAAGATATGGGCGATTTTTTCGGTATCGGTTATACCGAGCCTAATCAGGGCAAAAATACGCAGATCGGTATTGAGCAACTGGTTGGGCAACAATTTGATCTGGTTTTCTTCGCAAAAGAAGGCATTAAAGGTCTTCACAAAATTGGGGAAGATGGTTAAAAAGGCCTTATCGAAGTTGATGAACAGTTCTTCGCGCTCTTTGGTGAGGTTAATGTTATCCACCAAAATACGGATATCGTCAAAACGCTTGGTGATCAATTTGTTGTCTACCGATCGCTTAAACTTCTCCAGTTTTTCGATGTACTCGGAAATAAGGTTAAAATAATAGCCGATGTATTCTTCCTTAATTTTGTTGGCTTCGTCCAGCTCACTGATTTTCTCCTGCAGGGTTTGGTTGGCTTTTAAAATCACTTTATCTGCCAGTTTCAGCTTTTGCAATTGCTTATAGATAATTACGGCAAAAACAATAATGGTTACCGACAAAATCGTAAGCAACGAAGCATAAAAAATCAGTGCCCTTCTTTGGTCTTCCACATGGTTGATCCGTTGTCCGGCAATAATGGGCAAAATGGCCCCTACCTGGATTTTGCGCTGCCTTGCCCCATAGTAAGTGGCATCGTCCATAGCCGCCTTGATAAAAATATAGGCATTTTCCATATCGCCTCGCTGATGGAGCAGTTGGGCCAAACTAGCCATGGCTGCAGCCTCCTTGGTTGCCGATCGCACATCAGCTATCGCGGCCAAAATAAGAAGGTCGATCGCCTTTTGGGGCTGCTGTTTCTTGATATAAATATCGCTCACCGTAGAGGCCGTTACCGCATACTGGTGTTCGGTAAGGCGAAAATATTTATTGTCTAAAAGGCTTTGCAAATTAACCATGGCCTTATCCAAAGCCCCAGCTATTAAGTATTTAAGTCCGTTGTAGTAAAGGTATTCGAAAGAATCGGGCTTGCATAGGGCTGTGGCCGAATCGATGTATTTTTCTGCAGCTTTGTGGTATATTGGGCTATAATAGTTGTCTTTGGCAAAATCAGCCAAATCATAATAGGTACGAGCTGTAATGAGGTAGTATTCTCTTTTGGCTTCGATAGGCAATAAGTTTACATTGACCGTTTTTAGCGAATCGAAAGTTTCTTTAAACATGCCCGAAGAGAGCAGGGTAAAACCCAGTTTCACCTTGCCATAAGCTATTTTGGGCTGGTCGTTAAGCATCCGTCCCAGCTCCTGCAGCTTTAGCGCACAGGTAAATGCCTTGTTAAAATTAAAAGACTTGTATTCTTCGTATAGTTTAAGGTAAATGCCGTATCGAAAATTGAGGTCGTTATTATTGCTCAACAGGTCTTCTAACTGGCCTATCCGCTTCAGCTTGATCTCATCGTAGGTATTTTTCTTGCTCAGTTCTACATTGAGCCTGTTGAGCAAACTATCCTGATTGGTGGAGGCAAATGTTGTTGCAGCATATAAAAATAAAAACAGGAACAGCAAGGGTCTCATTGTTTGCGCTAGTTGAATTTGGTTAGCTTAAAGGTAATTATTTAATGTTTAATATTTCATTTCTTTGCTCATAGTAGAAAAGCAAGCCAGCATTCCATTTGATTGTCAGTCCCGCTTTTTGCTAAAGTTTTTTCGCTTTGCTCAAAACTATCGCTGCCAATCGGGTTTAGGGAAGCGCTGTTCCTGCAGCTATATCAGTTGCACGTTAGCTGAGCCGAGATGGCACATCCCCACCAACTCCTTAAAAAACAAAGCCCCATCTCGATGCCAGATCGAAACGGGGCTGTTTATTAACCATTAAAATTTGTTACTTGATGATTAAAGTACTGATAGAATGTGGTTCGCTTACGGTTTCGGCTGCATTACCCGCTACCCATAACTGGTAAGGCAATTTTTGGTCTGTGGTATTCATTACCACAACCACCACAGAACCGTCAGGATTTTTGAAAGCAGTACTGCTCAACATGGTACGGCTTGGCGCACTGATGATCCTTTTGGCACCAGGTTTAATGTATTTAGAAAAATGGCCAATGTAATAGAACGAATTGGTATACATCAATTTGCCCGATTTAACATCGGCATGTACAGGCGCAAAACAGAAATTGCCTACATGGTTTGGTCCGCCGTTTTCATCCAGAAGAATGTTCCAATCGGTCCAAGCCGCTGTTCCGGCGTTAAAATCGTTGATCATCGAAAGGCCATAGCGCTCGCCTAAGGTCCAATCGTTAATGCGGTCTAAGCTGAATTTCTCTACGCAGCCTTCTGTAAAGATCAATTGCTTGGTAGGAAAAGCCTCTTTTACCCTTTTTAGGTTCTCAAAATTCTGTGCGCTGCCTGTCCAGGTTTCGTACCAGTGGAAACCGATGCCCCAAAGGTATTTTTCGGTTTGCGGATCGCTAAACAAAGTAGAAGCTCTTTGGTAGATCAAGTCGCGGTTATGGTCCCAACCGATCAGTTTTTTGCCAGCCATACCGTTTTTGTGCAGGGTTGGACCCAAAAAGTTTTTAATAAAATCTCTTTCTTCTTCGGCGGTGTAAATGCACGACTCCCATCTTTGGGTGGCCATCGGTTCATTTTGTACGGTAAGGCCCCAAACCGGCATGCCTTCTTTCTCGTAAGCCTGAATAAATTTTACATAATAATTAGCCCACGACTGATGGAAAGCGGGAAGCAAAGAACCGCCTTTCAGCATGTTGTTATTGCTTTTCATCCATGCCGGTGGGCTCCAAGGGCTTACAAAAAGGTCTACTTTTCCGGCAGTTGCCTGAGCCTGTTTAATCAATGGAATTTTGAATTTGCGGTCGTGGTCGATGTTAAAGGTTTTCAAGTCCTTATCTCCATCGGCTACATAAGTATAGGTATCGCTAGAAAAATCGCAGCTGTTGATGTTGGTACGTACAACGGTATAGCCAATGCCTTTGTTCTTGTCGTAATAGGCCGTTAGCAATTCTTGCTGGCTTGCTTTTGGCAATTTGGCAAATACCTCTGCCGATGCGTCGGTAATGGCACCACCAATGCCAATAAAGGTTTGGAAGGTCCTGTTTGGATCAACAAAAATACTGGTTTGGGTTTCTAAAGGCTGTTTGGCCGCTTTAAAGCTCAATACAGCGGTCTCTTGCATCGGCTTTCCTTCGCCTTTCACAGTGCTGTATACTGTTACTTTTTTACTGGCAATGGAAACGGCTTTCTTTTGTTGCGCAAAAGAAATGCTGCTGCTCAACAAAGCAACGGCAAGCAAGGCAATTTTCGGGTACTTGTTCATATCTCTAAATTTGGATAGGCAATTTGTTGAAATTAATTGCTTAAAACAACAAATTGCCTATTTTATGTGTAAAAAGTACACCAAGTTACAATCTCTGCAAAATCCGAGCAATTAAAACTGCGCAAACGTTTGCCTTAGATGCCTTCGCTCATTACCGGCTCTTCAAATTTGGCATCGGCTTTTTGGTTGCCTTTTTGGGCAATCATGTTGCTTACACGGTACATTAACAAAATACTGATGATCGTAATCACCACAATTACATAGCCCACAATATCATAATTTTGCAAAGGAGCCGCCTTGCCTTTCTGGGTTACGATCATGCCGGCTACCGCAGCGGCTACACCACCTGCAATTTGCTGCAAAGAAGCGTTGATGCTCATAAATGCACCACGGTCTTCTAGTTCGGGCACTGCACTGGTTAATGCCGACGAGGGAACCATACGGCTCATCACACCAGCCATCATCAGGATATTGCATATCAATACCAGCCAAAAAGGGGTTGGCCCTAAGTTGGTATAGATTACGCACATAATCATCATCCAAACAGAGGCCACGGCAAAGATCTTCACCTTGCTGATCCTATCGCTCAACCTTCCAATAAAAGGCATAACTACGACCGATGCAACTCCAGCAACCATAAACAGCATCACCAGCTGATCGTTAGAAATCTTTAGATTGTTAATCGCAAAGGCACTTCCAAAAGGCATCATCATAAAACCACCAATTGACAGCAAGGCCGTTGCCGTAAAACCAATGCGATGGTTGCGTTTTTTAACGGTATGCCACAAGTGCAATAATGCCGATTTATCCCGCTGCACGGCTAAATGCCCAGTTACCGGTTGCAGCTTGAGCAAAATTACAATGGCAATTAACACGGCCAAAGAAGCTACCATTAAAAACGGTGCTTCCCAGTTCCATAAGCCGGCTATATACAAACCGATAGGTACACCCAATACCTGACTGGCACCAAAGCCCATCTGGATAAAACCCATTACCCTGCCACGTTGCTGCAGGCTGAACAAATCGGTAATAATAGCCATGGAGATGGAACCGATTACGCCACCAAATAATCCGGTGATGATCCGTGCGGCCACCAATTGGGTATAGGTATTGGCCAAGCCGCAGAAAAAAGTACCTGCAATAAAGCCGATATAAAAGAACAATAATAGTTTTTTACGGTCAAAACGATCGGCAAAGCCAGCTGTGAGCAGGCCAGAGATCCCTGCGCTAAAAGCATAGGCAGATACGGCCACCCCAAATGCAGCAGGTTTTAAGCTCATCGATTTCATCAGCATATCGCCAAGGGGCGACATGATCATAAAATCGAGGATCACCGTAAACTGGGTAATGGCCAATAAAAAGATAACCAGCTTCTGGTAGCCGGTTAGTGGGATGATTTCTTGTTGTTTCATTTGTTTGTTAGGTTAATTCGCAACAGGTGTGTCCCTGCTGGGTAATCAGTTCAATAATTTGCTCATGTGTAAGGGTGTAAGAAATTACCCTGAGCACATAATCTTGATCATCTAAAGCAATATTCCATTGTGAAATGCCATCATGGCCATCTAAAATGGCCTGTAGTTTAGCCTTGCAGGCTTCGCTTTTGATATCGGTTTTAAAAAGGAGGATGTGGTCGAAATTTTCCATTGGGATCAAAATTTAATTCTTGAGCGCCTTAATTACTAAGTCGAAGGTTTGCCATAACAGCTCGTCCGTCATTTTAAAAGGTCTGCCACCAAAGCTTCGGCCTTCGCGGTCAAAACGCATCAGCGAATAAAGCGGCGCATAGGCTACCGACCAAAAAACTTCAAGCGGCATGGCATTGATTTCGCCCCTGGCCACCACATTGTGCATAAACTGCTCAATAACGTGCTTGAATTTTCGCATAAAATCATCTAAAAAGCGCTCTTGGTAGGTTGAGGTACGCAACTGTTCCAAAAACAAGCCCGATTCAGGATTTTCTGTGATAAAATTATAGCGATTGTGCCATTGCACCCGCATTCCTTCTTCAAAAGAGGCCTCGGGATCGAAATTTCTGATCATTGCATCGCCCATACGGTCGCCTTGCTCCTTGGCTATGCTGATGATCAAATCATCTCGGTCTTCGTAGTAAATGTATAGTGTTGCAACAGAAATGCCACAGGTTTTGGCCAGCTTGTTCATGCTGAAGCCTTCGAAACCATCTTCAACGATCAGTTTGATGGCCGTTTGTTTCACTAGTTTTACCTTTTCTTCATCCCTTACCCTCATGAGGCACAAATATAAATGAATATTCATTCACTTATGCAACAATCGAATTATTTTTGAATTAATTAGTCAATTATGACAATAAGGCTAAGAATCAAATCTCATAGGATTAGTCTTCCATGTTTTAGAAAAGCAAAGACAACATTCCATAGCATTGTCAGTCCTGCTTTTCATTGCAAGTCCTCGCCTTGTACCTTAGCTCCGGGCTTTCCATTTCAATCAGGTTTAGAGAACAGTGGCTCCTGCTGCTAGGTTCCATTGCACTGGCCCAAGTAAATAGCCCAGATTGGAGCGATATCCTTTTTTGCCTCGGAAGGCAAAAAAGATACAGCGGAAAGCTGGACTGGCTTTGATCCAAGCCAAAGGCATTGCGCTTCAAAATTGGCCTTGCGATTTGGATCTATTCTATCCTCCTCCCCCTACCCCCTCCAAAGGGGGACAAAGACCTTCTACCTTCCACCTACCGCTCTATCCTAAATAAACTGCCCCACCTTTAAGCACCTCCGAATTAGGGTCTGCTCTCTTTTCCTCCCCCTGCCCCCTCCAAAGGGGGACAAAACCTTCTACCCCAAGCCTTCCCCCTTAAAACCTTCCAGTCTTCAACCCTCTTCCATCTCCCCTTTTACATCTTACATAATGGTAATCCCGGCATTCCACCCTACCCAGCCTTTATATCGACCAATATCCTGATGTTTGCTAGGCACAATCTGTTGCTTGTAGTTTTTGCCACTCGAGCCTAAAGGCGCATTACTGGTGTAGTAGTTATAAGTTGGGCCACCAAATACGCTGAAGCCTTTAAACAATTTGAGTTGCAGGTTAACCTGGCCTTTGTACAGCACATTTGCATAATCCCAATTGCCCAGGTATAAATGTTGCGCGCTGAGCTCGGCTGCGAATGAAACTGTTTTTCCTAAAATGAAATCATGCCCTATACCCAAGCCAAAGGTGATTACTTTGGCCGTATCTGAAAAATTATAGCCCCCCATCAGCATGGTGTACAAATTGGCATTTCCGGTTTTATAGGCCACATTGGCATTGATGGTTTCGTTGGTAGAAAAACTTAATTTGTGGTAGCCGGTTTTTACGAAATTAAGCAGCCCCAAGCTTGTGCCAGAGGAAGTATCGGAAGCATTGATGAGTGCCAACTGGAATCCCTTGTTGTTTTTGGCATAATTGAACAAGCTGGAAATTTGAATGCCCTCCATTTTACGCGAAGTGATATTGCTTAAACCTGCTATTTGTATGCCTCTTGTTTCTCTGCTTACGATATTCCCTAAACCCGAGACCTGAATGCCACGCAGGTTTTGGCTCACGATATTGGCAAGGCCGGCTAGCTGAACACCTTCGGCATTTTTCTTTACCTGGTTAAGCAAACCTGAAACCTGTACGGCCTTAATACTACCCTGCACGCCATTGTGCAAGCCTGCAATTTGTACGCCTTCTACATTTTTGCCTACTACGTTAAACACACCAGCCACTTGCAACACCTTCATATCGCCTTTGTTGAGGTTAAAGATACCACCTATCTCAACGCCGTCAACCCCTGCGGTATAGCCACCCAAAACATTGAGTGAAACCTTGTTTACTACCTGCGAACTCATCATCCCATGCGAGCTCAAACCTGGCGTAAGCGATGCCTGGAAGGGCGTATTGGCAAAAAAGTTGGGGATATTGAGATTTTGGATCCGTTGCCGCGACGACAAAAAGAACCGGCCAAGCCCCAATTCCTCTAAAGCATTGCCAAAAAAAGTTCCCTTTTCCCGATCTGGATCTTGATAGCCTTCGGGCTTGATCTTAATGCTTGATAGAAAAACCAATGCTGTATCCCGATAGGTTTCTTTGCTGGCCGTTAAAATAATGGACTGGTGTTCGCCTTTAAATTTTAGGGTAAAAAAACCATCGTTATCGGTAAGCGTCGACTGGAGCAGTTTTTTCTCGTAAACACTGGCTTGTTTTACTTTTTTGCCTGTTTCGGTATCAATTACATAACCACTAATGAGGTACAGGTTTTCGGCTGTGGTAATATTTTCGGGCTCAATGGTAAAATGGTTTACAGCATAGCGCAAGATCACATAAGATTCGTTTTCCTTGTAATCGACCTTGCCATCGAACATTTCATCGAGTACTTCTCTTACCTGTTGTCCTTTGGCATTGAGGTTAACCAAACTATCCTGGTTAATCAGTGCGCCATTGTAGGCAAAATAGAAATTGCCTGCAGTGCTGATCTTTTGCAATACATCGGCAACGCGTTCTTGCTTTGCGATAAAGGTTACCCTTTTCGACAAATTGTTTTGGTACACAGAAGTCTGCGCCTTCGCCATTGTTGCCAAGCATAGAAAAATAAGGAGGATTTTTTGCTTCATTTTCTATTTTTTAGACAACACGATACGATGTTGGTTACTCTCTTTTTTTAAGCCCAGTGCATCACAAATTACATCAAGGTTCTTGGTTAATGAGCCGTATTTTAAAGGCGCTGTAAAGGTAAGGTCTTTCACGTCTTCGGCCACCACCACATTACTGCCATAGGCTTCGTTCAAAATATCGACAAGTGTATACAAAGGCGTATTGTTGGCCACAAAAATACCGGTGCGGTAATAGCTGTACAATTGGTCTTTGCTCAACTGCTTGTTTAATTGCTGGGTTGCCGGACCTATTAAAATGCGTTCGCCTTTAGTCAGGCGCACTTCTTCGTTGCCCAAGGTCACTTTTACAATGCCGCTTTCTACTACTACTTCGGTTACATTTTTGGTAAGGTGCTTAACGTTAAACGAAGTGCCCACTACCTGCACCGAAACCTGGTCTACATTGATCACAAAAGGCTTGCTTTTGTTGTGTGCCACGTTAAAAAATGCCTCTCCATAAAATAGCTTTACGCTCCGGTTGTTTTCGAAATTTCGGGCATAGCTGATGGCTGTATTTTTATTAATGGTCAGCTCTGATCCATCCGGCAGGGTTTTGTTCATCACAACAGTACTTGGCAAAAGCTCAATGTAAGCCGGCCTTAGCAAACTATACGCTGTCCATGCACTAATGGCTACCACCAATACAGCTGCTATTCTGAGCCAGGCACTGCTTCTTTTCAATGGTTTAACAATAGGTTCTTGTTGTACAGGCAAAGCATCGGCTTTTGTTTTGAACTTTAGCCACGCTGCTTCTACATCAACCTGTTGCTTTGGTGCAATATCGCCACTGGCCTGCCAAATTTTCTCGAGCTGGGCAAAGTATTTGGCATTATCGGCATCGGCAACAAGCCATTCGTTAATCGAATTATTTTCTTCTTCGTCTGTTTCCTTAAGCAGAAACCTGATCAGTATTTCATCGTTCATCACTTTCTCCTTAATTTAGATAATCTTGGTAATACATCATGCCCAACAAGGCCAACAGCAGAAAATCGGCCAGCTTAATGCGCAACAACCTCAAGGCCTTGCCCATTTGGTTTTCTACTGTTTTGATGGAGATGTTTAGTTTTTCGGCTATTTCCCGGTATTTGAGCTCTTCAAAGCGGCTGAGCTGAAAAATAGTCCTGCATTGTTCTGGCAATTCGTTCAAAGCTTCTCTCAACCTGATTTCGAGTTCACTCAATTCTACCTTTGCCGATGCCGTATCGCTGAACTGATCGGCGGTATGTTTGGTAAAATCCTGGTACTTGAGCTTCACCTTTTCGTGTTTTAAAAAGTTGAGGCTATCGTTATAAATGCATTTGTAGAGATAGGCCTTCATGGAAGTTTCTACCTGAAGCAGCTCCCTTTTTTCCCAAAATTTGAGAAACATGTTCTGCACTACTTCTTCTGCCGAGTCTTCATCTTTCAGAATGAGATTGGCATAAGCATGCAAAGCCTGGTAATGGGTTTTGAACAGCTGCTCAAATGCTTGGTTGGTATAGTTATTCACCGAGATTGTAAGGGATAGATTCAATTTTGTTGCGTAAATATATTAAGTTAAATCCTGAACGCTAAGCTTTGCAGCAAAATCATTCAGCCTAGACTGATCCTTTTGAGTACCTCTGCCCCACTTTCGCTATGTACCGTAAACAGGTCTATGTACTGCACATTGGGGAACCAAAACGAACCTCCGTTTATTTTAACGAATACCCTTTTAAGCAAGAGGTTTTTGCCATCGTCCTTAATATACATGTGGTATTTTTGGTCGCTTTCTGATTTGATGAGGTACAATGGCATTTTCTTATAGGCCACCAGCCTGATTTCAAATTGGTCGTTGCCCAGCGCCTTGCACTTTACGCCATAGGCAAACTTCTTTTCAATACCCGTTAAATCACGGCATTTGCCTTGCTCTTCATACCTGATCCATGAACCTTTCACCGGAGCTTCTTGATCAACAGAGCCGTCGCTTTTATAGTTGAGTTCGTAGATCACCGTATTGGCATCAGGCGTACGCTGCAAGAAAAACAACAAGTCTTTGCGTTTTGGCGTGGGCAGATTTGGAGCTACAGGTTCTTGTGCAAAAAGCATTTGACCCAAGACCAACAAAGCCATTACCAAGGCGATTTTAAGCAGCCAGGTTTTTACTTTTTTCTCTTTTAAAACCGCTTTGGGAAGAGGTACATGTTCCAGTTTGTGCCTGTATATTTTCCCGGGACTGGCAAAAATGAAGAACAGCATTTCATTGATCCCATCACTGTGCCTAATGTCGCGGAGCATGTCTCTGTACTCATGGAAATTAAGGATAAAAGGATTGGTCTTGCTTTCTACTGGTGTGGTCAACCCATAAACCGGCTGTTCTTCTTCATACTGGAAAGAACCAAAAATATGGTCCCAGATCATAAAGGTGGCTCCAAAGTTTTTATCAAGATACTTTTCCTGGCTACCATGGTGTACCCGATGATTAGACGGCGTACCAAAATATTTCTCAATAAACGGATGCAGCTTGCCGATGGCTTCAGTATGCACCCAAAACTGATACAGCGTACTGAGCTGACTGGCAATCAGAAAAATTACCGGGTGGAAGCCCATAAGTGCTACCGGAATAAAAAACACCGTTTTAAAATGCTGTACCCAGCTTTGTCTGAAGGCAACGGTAAGATTGTAATGCTCGGCCGAGTGGTGCACTACATGTGTGGCCCAAAAGAAGCGGCAATAATGCGAAATGCGGTGCGACCAATAGCTGCAGAAATCATAAATGATGAAACAGGGAATCAAGAGGTACCAGTTCATGTGCATGCGCCAAGGCAAGAGGTTGTAGATCCAGATGGCACCACAGATCAACCCTGTTTTAAGCAATAGATTGACAGTCAAATTCCCCAAACCGATTAGCAATGAGCCTTGGGTTTCCTTCTTTTCGTAGGTAGGGTGCTCACCGAAACGGGCGACGAGAAACTCTAATAAAGTAATGAAGAAAACGGTGGGCAAAGCGTAGGCCAGTAAATTAGGCCCATTACTTTGCAAATGGTAAACATCTGCTAAAGCTACTTTCTCTGCACCAAAAAGGTTGGAGAGCGATTGCCAATAGGTTTGAGTAGTTGACATATTTGTGTGTGTTTGTGTGTTTAGAACTTGATGAGCTTTCCAGATCCGCTAATGTGCGAATCGATTAATGGGTTACCCGTATAATAAACTTTACCACTGCCGCTGATAGCTGCCTTTAACTTTTCTTGAACGGCAATGCGCGCATCGCCACTGCCCGAAATACTGGCTTCTACATTTTTGCTGCTGAGTTTTTCGAGGTTAACCGTTCCCGAGCCAGAAATGTCTACATCTACATTATTAGCCATAGCATCGCTCTTCATCACAACCTCGGCAGAACCGCTGATGTCTACATTTAAGAAATCGATCAGCGGAAAGCTTCCGTTAAGGTCTACCTTGCAACTACCGCTCAGCGAAAGCAACGCAATTGTAGGCATGGTTACCGTAACCTCTATATCATCGTGCCTTACGCTTGCACTTTCGTAGCCCACCTCGAGTTTGCCATTGCTCACGCTTGTCCTGAAGTAAGGGATCAAATTGCTCGAACCCTTTACTTCAACTTTGTATTCGTTGCCATACACGATATGAACAGGGGTTGAACCGCTATTGTGCAACTTTGTAAAAACTCCAGGATTTCTTGTTTCTGTTGTCATGTTACCATTACCCGAGAGGAACTCTTTCTTGCAAGAGCTTAAAAAGAGGAGGATGGTTGCAAGCGACAAGAGGGCTTTTGTGTTAATAAATGTTAAAACCGATTTCATAATATGTTGAGTTAGGATTGATGGATTAGAAAATATAATTGATGCCTCCGCCATAGCCGATATAGAGGCTTTGCTCGCGATTAGACCATTTGCTTTGCCACGTATGCAGGTGCTGCGTATGCAAGGCTTTGCCTTCGGCAGTGTTGGTAGAAGTGTAATTGAAAGAGGGGCCTCCAAAAATCTCGAGGTGGTTGCCCAATTTTAAGGCTGGCAATACTTTAAAGGACGACTTGAAGTATTCGCCGAACTTAAAGCTCTCCAAAGTGCTTGTGGTGAGTTCTACGTTAAGTCTAAATGCGTTTGAGGGGAAGAAATGTGCACCAAGGCCCGCTTCGGCAGCATAAACTTCGTCTTTGTTTTTAAAGTTATAGCCAATGCCCAGGATCCCGTACATAACTTTGCCTCCAGACCTGAAAGTAAGCATGGTAGTTTGGTTTTCGTCGATGCTTAGGCCTAGGCTTTTTTCGCCGTTTTTAATAAAGTTGAGGATACCGATTGGGCAATCGCTGCTATCGGCCACATTAATGAAACCGGCAATTTGAGCGCCCTTTACTTTTTTAGCCACATTGATAAAGCCTGCGATCTGGGTTCCCTTAATATCTTTGGCTACATTGATAAAACCCGCAAACTGCGAAGCCTTGCCATTGGTTGCAATGTTAGCGAAGCCCGCAAGCTGTGCGCCCTTAAGCTCTTTTGCCATATTGGCGAAACCGGCAAATTGAGTACCTTTTACTTCGCCATGGGCGATATTGGCAAAGCCCGCAAAAGCCGCGCTTTTACCCTCGCCATAGGTATTGGCAAAACCTGCAAACAGCGGACCTACCGCCTTTTTGCCAATATGGTTGGAAAAGCCGGCAAATTGTGGACCATAGGCATGGTTGCGCACAATATTAGAGAGGCCTGCAAAAGAAACGCCGTTCTCTACAGAAGAAACACCAGCCAACAGGTGGATAGAAAGATTATTGGTATCTAGGGGCGCATGTGTGCCGTTGCTGCTCACCGGATAGATTAAACCGAAATGTATTTTAGTTTGCGCCAAAGCGGAAAAGCCTGTACACAGCAAACCTAAAAACAGCAGGTTTCTTAAAGTGGCGAGGAGATTGATTTGATAAGATTTATTGTTCATTTTCTTGTGATTTAGAAATGAGACAACAAAAGGCCAACCTACCCCTACGCTGCTAACAAGAAAATTTTTAATAAATTACAAGAAACTAATTATCAGTTATTTAATTTAAGTTTTATTGATTAGATTCTGAATCGGGGTCCAGCATGACGACGGGCTTTGTTGGCGGAGACACCAATAAAATAGCCCAAACCTTTATCGGGTTTGGGCTACAAATAAATGCTAATGATTCGAGATTAAAACGAAAATTAATTGCTACTCGTCTTCGTTCTTTTTCCAGATATCTTCAAAATCTTGCGGATGCCTTTTAAATTGGGCATGTACATAAGGGCATAATGGAATTACTTTTAAGTGGTGTTCTCTGGCATAGGTTACCATGGCATTGAGCATTTGCTTTGCCAATCCTTTGCCTTCGGCTTCGGGAGCAACTTCGGTATGGTATACGATCAGTTCTTCGCCAGAAATAGCCAATGCCATTTCTCCCAGCTGGGTTCCATTTTCTGTTACGATAAAAGCGCCTTGGTTACGTGCATCTAAATTAAGTTTGAGTTCTTCCATGATTTTTAAGACAGATATTAATATAGGGGTTATGATTATTTTTCTTCTTTAAGCAACTCGATTAGGGATTTTGCCTGCTTTTGCCAGTCTTTCTCCAGCTGGTCGTAATCCCAGTAACAACTATATTTATTAAACTGCAAGTCTTCGGTTTTATTGTCGAAAGCACCACAAACAGCCATGTAACTTTTAGGTTCTTCGTCTTCTGTATAAACGATTTCGAAAACATAATAGATTTCTCCATCCTCATCGATATGGCCAACCAGGTTTATCGCATCTGGCGCATACTCTTCTGCCACATGGTTATATACGATCAGTTTGGCAAACTCATCATGTTTACGGTACTTTGAAGGCACTTCTTTTAGGCGGTCTGCCAAATGAAAAGCTTCCATGATCCGATAGCGCGAATCCAAACTGTCCAGCTTTTCGCTGAGCATACGCTGATCGACTTTTAAATTTGTCCTGATTCTTGTGGCCAATGCTTCGGTATGCAGGTAAGTCATCGAATCGAGCTTAAATACCTTATTGGTAAACTCGTCTGTAAGCGGGCTTGGCTTAAGATTAGCCAAAATATTGAGGTACGCATACACATTGCTCGGATGGTCTTCTTTGTTCGATAGGTAAGCATCGATGTCTGTATTTGCCTTCGCCAATATTTTCTCGCTCCGGCCAGCAACCAACGGCAAATAAACTTCTTTGTTCTTTTCGTTTTGGGCAAGATCCGAAATGATATTCAAAATGATTGTCCTGTATTTTGCATCATCCAACAGGGGCAGGATTTCATCAAGGTGTTTGCTGGCATAAGTCAACGAATCGCTTAATGGCGCAAACAGTCCCCAATAGTCTGTAATTTTGAGCGGTGGTGTTGCTATCAGGTTTTTAAGGTACCAATCGTAGCTGGTCGAATCAATTAATGGGGCAACCGCAAGCATTTTCGCTTTGAGGATATCGGGGTTTTTAGCCTTGAACAATTCCTTAACAAAAGGAAGGGTGCTTTTATCTTTTATGTCCGTAAGCGTAGATAAAAGTCTGGCCCTTGCACCATTTCTTAAAGTATCGTCGGCATAGCTTTTCTTTAAGGCTCCGTAAATCAAAGGCAGCTCTGTTGTATCAAATTCATAGTAGCCAAGCGCACCAAAAGCTTTTTTACGCACTACGGTATCTGTCTGCAGCAAGTCGTCAAATATCAACTTAGCCTTCGATTTGTTCAGGTCAAAGGTACTTTGCACAGGCGTATAATCAATCTGCTTAAAATAATCGTTTGTTGTTTTGCTATTGATTTCTTCTTTACCTACAATCGCCATCTGGAAAAAATACCGATCTCGGTCTATCCAGATCCTGGATCTTCTTTCGGTACCGCCCAAGGTATCTTTTGCGGTGTATTCTTTGCCTTTGATGCCCCCAATGAGCACATCTTCAATTTTAATTAAGCTATCTCCATCAAACTTTTGTGTATTGAGCAAATCTTGGTATAAACTATCCAAATCCTTGTGCTTATAGTATTTGCTAAAGGTTGCCGTTTGGATGCCATATACGCCACCGCTATTTCTGTTAATGGCATAATGCGATTGGCTGTCTTTCAAATACGAAGCATCTTCATCACCTTCGTCTTCCTCCTCTGCTGTTTTAACAAGGATGGCCTCTCCGGGCATTTGCAGTTTAACGTTTGCCAAAGCAAAGGGACGGCTTGCAGCAGGTTGGATCGGCGTAAAATGAAAACTTTCGAAAAACTGATCGGGAGCAGCCTTGCTGGCCCCATTAAGGTTCTGCTTTAACAGCATGTAGCTCCTGTTGCCCCTTACATAAAGTTCAACTTCCATGTAATAATCCTGCACGATAACGTCAACTCCCCTGCCTTCAACCCCATCTTTGTAAATCACCCGAGGTACGCCAACCACTTCGCCCTTACTGGCAAACTGTTGGGCTATATTATCAAAAACGATACGCGAATTGGCCATGTACATGCCTTCTGGGTAGTCGTTGTACCAGAAAATATAGCTGACCAATTTAGACTGGTCGGTAACCGAATACATGACGGGCTTAAACGGCTTATCTGCCATTTGAGGATTGGGAATCTCTCTCGAAATTTCTTCTGGCTGACCAGGCAGCTTTACCGTAAAAGCGCCTGCCTCATTTTTATAATCGATCCATCCCGAAACATTGCTTTGCTTGTTTACCTTAAAGGAAGAGAAAAACCGATTGGCGTAATAATCGTGCAGGTTGTTTTTAGTGTTTTCTACAGATAATCCATAAAAAGTACCGATGGCATATTGCAAGCGCATCCTTACAAACTTGTCTTTATTTTTCGCCTCTATTTCTACCAAAAGGTGTCCGTTTGCATCGGTAATTTCTTTTTTGCTCAACAGCTCTAAATGTTGCTGCTTAAGGTGCACATTAAGGATGGTATCTATAATCGAACGGCTTTCTATTACTGAAGCCGGACCAATAAACCTTGACGATACCGTATAAACAGCCTCGTTAACCAAATCTGAAAAAACTACTACGCCACTTAGGTTTTTGGCCCTGGTGCGTACGGGTTCTGAAGGGAAATCAATGCTATAGTTATTCACCGAATCCTTGAAATTGCGCCACTCCATTTTCGAATAATCGATGGCGTATTTTTTGGCCAGGCCAGTGAACGTAGCCTTAACAGGTTCTACGGTATAGCCCGCTTTGCGCAACAGGGCAATAATACCTGTTTCGGTAGGCAAATGGGCTACCCCAACCGCTACAAAAAGATTATCGTGTTTAAACAGGTTGATCATGCCATCGGCCATTACCTTATTTCTGGCGATCAGTTCTGGATCCTCTCCGTAATCCTCTTTTATAAAATCAAAAATCTCGTCGATATTGCCGCGTACATACAGCTCTACCATATCCTCGCGAAAGCTTTTTTCGCCTTCCACATCGGTATCAAACAGCTCCACGATTTTCTCATTATCGTCGTAAAGCTTGCTGGCCTGGTCTTTTATCCGCTCTAGGCCGAAGATTTTTTTGTTAAAGGTCCTGGCCATGCCATACAGATAGGCATCAACAAAAGTCTGCATGTCATCGTCTTTTGTATAATCGGTTTTCATGAGCGATGAAATGAGCATGGGATTATTTAAGATGGCCGAATCGGGTGCATAGCCATTTTTTCGCTCAAAACGTGCAAGCACTTCTGCCTTCTGTTCGTTGGTAAGTGTTTTTTCTACGTTGCTTTTTTCGCTCTGCATGGTGGCATCGTACAATGCCTTTAACAGGCTGTCTGGATGGGTTTCGAGCACAAATGCCGAACTGTTTTCCATAGCCTTCATTACCGAATCGCTAAAATTGAAAACGCGACGGTCTTTGATGTGCATCGAACCGAACAGGTAGGAAGGTTTGCTGAGGCCCTTGCCGCTAATCTGCCATAAAAGGTTATATTTTGATTGCTGTGCAACAACTTGGTTAGGAATGGCCAAACACAGTACAACTGATGCGCATACTTTAAGCAAGTTGCGATAAAAAGAAGATTTCATAAGAATTGAGCGCTGGATGCTGCGCGAAGATAATCATTCTAACAAAAAATGGGAAAGGTAAGATGGAAGAGGTTGCTTTGCCATGATTGTTATGTTGAGCCTGCCGAAACACATCAAAAAGCTTTTAAATGTTCGGATCTATCTTCGACAAGCTCAGATTGACACTTATTAGTCGATACCAATGCGTACAAACCATCGACTTATTTCGGCTAATGAACCAATAAACGCTTGGCTTTGTTCGATAAAAGGCAAAATGTTCGATATCGGGCATTTTTTAAATTTAAAAAAATCATAATTAGCTTATTATCAATATCTTAATATTGGCATTCGGCTTGTAAAGCTAGGTGTAAAAACCTACAAAATGGACAAGCTTATTGAAGAAGAAGTACTTACCAAAAGAAAGAAAAAACGATACCTCATTGCCCTTATCGTAGTGGTTTTGCTGGCTTGCAGCATTTGGCTGGTTCGCACCTATCTCAACCCCACTATCAATACTGCCGAATTTACTACGGCAAAGGTAGAAACGGGCAATATAGAAAATACCATCAATGCAACAGGCGAAGTATTGCCAGAATTTGAAGAAGTATTGGCCAGTCCGATTAACGCCTCTATCAAAAATGTAATTATGGATGCCGGCAACAAAGTAAAAGCCGGGCAATCTATTTTAACGCTCGACAAATCGCAGGCCCAAACCGAGTACGACAAATTGGTTTTCCAAATCGAATCGAAGCAGAATGAAATTGCCAAACTTAAACTTGATCTCGAAAAGAGCTTTTACGATATCAAATCGAACAACAACATCAAACAACTTAAAATCAGCAACCTGAAAGATATGGTAGCAGGTGCACAGCGCTTGTTCAAAGCAGGTGGCGGTACCAAAGAAGAAATTGAACAGGCCCAGCTGAACCTTAAAGTTGCCGAGCTCGAAAAGCAGCAGCTCGAAAACGAAATCAAGAGCAAGCAACAGACCATGAAAATCGAGATTAGGGAAGCTGAAATTGCATTGGCCATCCAACGGAACGACCTCACCGCCCTTAAACGCAAGCTCGATTTGGCCAATGTAATAGCTACCAGGGATGGCGTGGTTACCTGGGTAAACAAAAACATCGGCACCAGTGTGCAACAGGGAGAAGCCATCGCGCGTATTGCCGACCTCAGCAGCTTTAAAGTTGCGGGTAACATGTCAGAAAACCAGCTGGAACAATTGCACAACAACATGCCAGCCATTATCCGGATTAACGATGTGCTGTTGAAAGGTACGGTTATCAATATTTCGCCAGCCATTAAAAACAGCATCGTATCCTTCGATATCCGTTTCGATGAAAAGAACAACAAACTGTTGCGCCCCAACATGAAAGCCGACGTTTTTCTGGTGACCGCCACACACAGCAATGTGGTACGTGTAGCCAATGGACCAGCGTTTAACGGCTCCAACCAACAGGATATTTTTGTATTGACCAGCGAGGGCAAGGCCGAACGCAGATCGGTTAAAACCGGGTTCAGCAACTTCGATTATATCGAAATCGTAAACGGACTAAAACCTGGCGATGTGATCATTACCTCAGAAATGAGCAATTACAAACATTCGAAAGTGCTCACCATTAACAAACCATAAGACGATGAAAACTTTACTCTTGGGTTTATTTTTGCTTACTGCTTTATCAGCTGTTGCCTACACGGGGCCAGATACCTTGCGCCTCTCTTTGCCTCAAGTGGTAGAAATGGCAAAAGGCAATTCCATCGCCGCTAAACAGGCCATTACCGTAAAGGAAACCAAATATTGGGAATGGCGCACTTTTAGGTCAAACTATCAGCCTCAGTTGGCTTTAGAAGGTATTTTGCCCGGCTATAACAAAAGTTACACACAGGTTTTACAGCCCAACGGCACCATTTTGTTTCAGCCAGTACATAACGACAATTCATCATTAACCCTCAACTTTAAACAAAGCATTGCAGCCACGGGGGGTACCGTTTACGGCACCACGCAATTGCAACGTTTCACCGATTTCGACCGCAACAACGTGTTGTACAATGGCATTCCTTATGGCATCGGCTATACCCAGCCCCTGCTTCAGTTTAACAGCCTCAAATGGGACAAGAAAATAGAACCGCTCAAATTTGACGAAAGCAAGCAGGCCTATATCGAATCGCAGGAAAAAATATCGATTGCCGTAACCGAATATTTCTTTGACCTTTTGCTGGCCCAGGTAAACCTGAACATTGCCGAAACCAATCTCGAAAACACGCAAAGGATCCTGACCATTGCCAACACCAAGTTTGAACTGGGCAAAATTGCCAAAAACGAAATTTTGCAGCTGCAGCTCGAACAGCTCAATGCACAAAAGGCCGTAGGCACAGCTAAAAGAGATATGGAAATTGCCACCTTAAACCTGCGCAGCTATATTGGCATAGAAGGCGAAGACCGGATTGTGCTCGACATGCCAACTGCCGTTAAGCAAATGAGCGTAGCATCAGAGAAGGTATTATCCGAAGCTTTTGCCAACCGTTCTGATGCCATCGCCTTTGTGAGACGCATTGCGGAGGCCAAGCGGGATGTGGCCAAAGCCAAAGGCGAAAATGGGTTAACGGCTACCCTCAAAGCCAATTTGGGTTTTTCGAATGCCGCCAATAATGCTTTTGATGTTTATCGATCGCCAAAAAGCCAGCAATCTGTAGAGTTGCAGCTTTCTATTCCCATACTGGATTGGGGCCGGTCTAAATCACGCTACAAAACCGCAGAAGCGAATGAAAAATTCACCACTTATGCCGTAGAGCAGGATAAGCAAACCTTTAAGCAACAGATTGTAACCCAGGTTACGCTGTTTAACATGATGAAAGAGCAATTACAACTCACCGCCGACGCCGAAAAGATTGCGGCCGAGAAGTATAAAATTGCGAGTGAACGTTATGTGTTGGGCAATTTGGGCATTACCGATCTCAGTATCGCCTTTCAAGAAAACGATCGTGCCAAAAGAGATTATGTAAGCTCGCTGAAAGATTTTTGGGGCGCTTATTATCAGTTGCGCTACCTATCGCTATACGACTTCGAAAAAAACCAGAAAATAACCTATTGAGAATGAATAATTGAATGACAGAATGATTGAGTGAATGAATGGAAGAATGAAATTTCAAGCCATCATCCCAAACTTTCAACTTTGAACTTTCAACTTTGAACTTTAAATTTTTAACCCTAAACCTTTAACCCAATTAATATAAAATCATTAACTATACGATATGATACGTTTACAGAACATTGAAAAAGTTTATCGCACGGCTACGGTAGAAACCCTGGCCATCAATGGCATCAGTTTGGACATCGCCAAAGGCGAGTTCCTCTCCATTATGGGGCCATCTGGCTGTGGCAAAAGTACCCTGCTCAATATCATGGGCCTGTTAGATGAGCCTTCGAAAGGCTTGGTGCAAATAGACAACCAGCAGATTTCCAGTTTTTCGGACCAGCAATTGGCCAAATTCAGGAACCAGAAACTGGGTTTTATCTTTCAGAGCTACCACCTGATCAACGACCTGCAGGTTTTAGACAATGTAGAACTGCCCCTGCTTTACAGAACGGCATCGGCTAAGGAGCGCAGAACATTAGCTACCGAAGCCCTTGAAAAAGTTGGGTTGAGCAATCGCCTAAAACATTTCCCATCGCAACTTTCAGGCGGACAGCGCCAAAGAGTCGCCATTGCACGTGCCATCGTGGGCAGGCCACAGATTATTTTGGCCGATGAGCCAACGGGTAACTTAGACAGCGCCATGGGCAACGAAATTATGGATATCCTCATTAACCTTAACCGCAATGATGGCACCACCATCGTAATGGTTACCCACGATGAAAACATGGCGAACAAAACCCACCGTTTAGTGCGCTTATTTGATGGTTCTCAAGTTCAATAACCCTGTATCATGCTAAAAAATTATTTCAAAATAGCCATAGCGGTACTCAAGCGAAGAAAGTTCTTCACTTTCATCAGCTTATTCGGTATCAGTTTTACGCTCACCATCCTCATGGTTGCCACTGCGTTTTTAGATAAAATTTTAAGTGCGGGCTATCCTGATTTTAAAAGAGACCGGAGTTTGTACGTAGGTACCATGGAACTCAGAAACACCAAGGAAGGCTGGCTCAATAGAAGTGGTGTTTCCTTCTACTTTTTTGATCATTATGCATCAACACTTAAAACGCCCGAGAAAATAGCTATTTCTTCGGGTGCTCAAGCCACCAATGCCTATATCAACAACAAGAAAATAGTCATCAATTTCAAATACACTAATGCGGCCTATTGGGAAGTATTGGAATATAAATTCTTGGAAGGTAAACCTTATAACACCCAAGAAATTGCAGCGGCTAGCCGGGTAGCGGTAATTTCTGCCGATACCAAGAAGGCTTATTTTGGCGATTTGGCTAGCGTAATAGGCAAATACATCTTAGTAGACAATGTAAACTATCGTGTAATTGGCGTGGTAGATAACGTAATTCGAACCATGGACAATGTTTATGGCGATGTTTATCTTCCTTACACCGTATCAAAATCCGATTATAAAAAAGCGGAGCTGATGGGGGGCTACAGTGCCATTTTATTGGCCAAAAACAAGGCTGATGTGCCTCAAATGAAGGCCGAGTTCGATAAAATGATGACCAAAGTACCTATTCCAGATAAACAATACGACAGGTTATACAGCAATGCCGATCCATTTTTTGAGAGCAAGACCAGAGGAATGTTGGGCGATGGCGCCAATTCTGGCAAAACCAAGGCCATCACCATCAGCAGCTTGGTGGTATTCCTGTTTCTGCTTTTGCCTACACTCAATTTGGTGAATATCAACATTACCAGAATCATGGAACGTTCTTCAGAAATCGGGGTGCGCAAGGCCTTTGGGGCTTCCTCTAAAACTTTGGTGTATCAGTTTATTGTAGAGAATCTGATCCTTACCTTGCTTGGTGGCCTTATCGGTATTGTTTTGTCTTTGCTGGCTATTTATATCATCAACGATTCGAACCTCATCCCAAACCTCAACCTTACCTTCAATCTTAAGGTTTTGGGCTATAGTTTGTTAGCCTGCTTGTTTTTTGGGCTCATTTCTGGCGTATATCCTGCCTGGCGCATGTCGAGGTTAAACGTAGTTAAAGCATTAAAGGCACAATAGGCTCACACTTAAAAAGAAATTATCATGTTTAAGCATTTATTCAAATTATTATGGAACAAAAAGAAACAAAATTTCTTGTTCCTTTCAGAAATACTGGTGTCTTTCTTGGTCATCTTTACGGTAAGCTCCTTCTTGGTATTTTATTACCAGAACTACAGAAAGCCATTGGGTTTCGATGACCAAAAAATATGGCCAATCAACTACAGCGAACCGCCAAAGTTTAAAACCATTGATTCGGCCATTGCCTATTACGACAATCTGCGCACCAGCCTAGAGGCCATGCCAAAGGTAGAGGCGGTGAGTTTTGTAAGCGCCAACTATCCTTTTTCTGGCAGCAGCATGAGTACAGGCATCCATTACAAAGGCAAAAAATACGACTTTGTAAATCATTATCAGGTAGACGACAACTACAGCAAAGTAATGAAAGTTAACCTGTTGGAAGGCCGATGGTTCAATGCCGATGATGCCGTAAGCAAAGACAAGCCCATATTGATTAACCAAACGCTAAAAACCGCCATTTTCGGCAACAGTACGGCAAGCGGAAAATTTATAGGCGATTATGACGACAAGGAAAAGATGAAAATTATTGGCGTAGTGCAAGACATCAAGACCACCGACGATTTTTACCCTGCAGGCAACGCTATGTTTGTACGGATAGATACCGGTTCTATCAAATGGCAACGCAATGTTTTGGTAAAGGTAAAACCTGATGCCGATGCCGCTTTTGAAAGCAAGCTCAATAAATTCATGGCCAACTCTATGACCAATGCTACCATAGAGGTTTCGCACCTAGATGAGCTGCGCGATCAAAAGAACAGCGCCACCATCATCCCGATGATCATTTTTATTATCATTGCCGGTTTTCTCGTAATCAATGTGGCCTTGGGCCTGTTTGGCGTGCTCTGGTACAACATCAACAAGCGCAAGGGCGAAATAGGACTGCGCCGGGCTATTGGTGCCAGTGGCAAATCGGTTTCTTACCAACTGGTGAGCGAATCGCTTATCCTGGCTACTATGGCACTAATTGTAGGTTGTTTTTTCGCTGTCCAATTCCCTTTGCTCAATGTATTTGATTTGCCTGCTAATGTGTATATTATCGCTATGCTATTGTCTATTTGCTTTATTTACCTGCTCGTTTTTATCTGTTCGCTTTATCCGGGCAAACAGGCAGCAGCGATACATCCGGCAATTGCATTGCACGAAGATTAATTCATTATCTTAACTTCGCATATGATCCTAATTGTTGATGACGACATTGCCGTTAGAACCTCTTTGCTTTTATTGCTGCAGCACCATCAGTACGAAGCGCTTGGTGCCGATAATGCTACAGAAGCCTTAAAAATGATCAGCCAGCATGCACCTGAGCTGGTTATTCTCGACCTTAACTTTTCTATAGATACTTCTGGAAAAGAAGGGATGGCTTTGCTCAAAAAAATTAGGGAAAAACATGCGATGCCCGTGTTATTGATTACCGGCTGGGGCAGCATAGAATTGGCCGTTGAAGGGATGAAATTAGGTGCGAATGATTTCATCAACAAACCTTGGAACAACGACCATCTGCTCCAGTCGGTAAAAACATTGCTCACGTTACAAGACCAAAAGCCAGCTCAACAAAACCGTAGGCAGTTGGACAAACAATATAACTTTAACCAGATTATTGGTGAAGATCCGCGAATGATTGCCATTTTGGAAACCATAGGCCGTGTAGCCGGCACCGACGCCTCTGTGCTCATTACCGGCGAGAGCGGTACCGGGAAAGAACTGATTGCAGAAGCTATCCATCAAAACAGTAAACGGACCAACAAGCCTTTCGTAAAAGTGAATTTGGGTGGCATTTCGGCTTCTCTTTTCGAAAGTGAAATGTTTGGCCATGTAAGAGGTGCCTTTACCGATGCCCGCTTTGACAGGGCCGGTCGCTTTGAATTGGCCAATAAGGGCACCATATTTTTAGATGAGATTGGCGATTTAGAAAGTGGAAGCCAAGTAAAACTGCTCCGTGTGCTACAAGATAGGACCTATGAAGTTTTAGGCAGCAGCCGAAGCAAAGTTGTAGATACCCGCGTAGTTTGCGCCACCAACAAAAACCTGAACGAACTGGTTTCAAAAGGACTTTTCCGAGAAGACCTGTTATACCGCATCAATCTGATCAGCGTGCACTTGCCAGCCTTAAGAGAAAGGCCCGACGATATTCCCTTGCTGGTTGATTTCTTTATCAAAAACATGAAGGAAATCTATAACCGTCCAACTTTATCGGTAGCTCCTGTAGCCATAAAATGGCTCAAAAAACTGCCACTTCCGGGCAATATCAGGCAATTGAAAAACCTGATTGAACGAACCGTACTGGTGAGTGGCAATGACCTGTTGGGCGTTGAAGACTTCCAATCGCAATTAGAGCTTTCTCCTGCCAAAAAAGACAAGAACCAATTGCCTGGCGTTGGCACCATGACTTTAGAAGAAATGGAAGAAGGCATGGTTCGCCAGGCCATGAGCTTTCATAAAAACAGGATCAGCAAAGCCGCCGCTTCATTGGGCATTACCCGCAATGCACTTTATCGCAGGCTTGAGAAATACCAAATTCCGTTCAATGAGGCTGAAGATTAAATATATCGTATTCATTGTCGTCATCCATTTGGCGGCCTTGTTATTGAGCTATTTTGTTTTCGAAAAAGACAAGCTTATCTTCATCATTGCAGAGGTATTGGTTATTTTCTCCATTCTGATTGCCCTCAACCTCTATCAACAGCTCATTAGGCCCTTAAATTATTTGCAAGAAGGAATTAATGCCATCAAAGACCGCGATTTTACGGTTAAGTTTTTGCCAACAGGCAAGAGAGAAGTCGATTCGCTGATTGGCGTATACAACCAGATGATCGATGAACTACGCGAAGAAAGAACCAGACAAGAGGAACAACATTTTTTCTTGGAAAAACTGATCCATACCTCTCCCACTGGCATTATTGTATTAGATTTCGACCATCAGGTGAAACAAATCAATCCAGAGGCTACGGCTATCTTAACAGCAAATCCAGGAATACTGGAAAAATACGTACACAAGCTCAAGGTTGGTAGCTCCAAGATTATCCGATTGCAAGGCCTGAGAACCTATAAAGTGCAAAAATCTCATTTCATAGACCGAGGTTTTGAGCGGGTTTTTATTTTGCTGGAAGAAGTAACCGCAGAGATTTTCGAAGCCGAGAAAAAAACGTACAGCAAGGTCATCAGAATGATGGCCCACGAAGTGAACAATACCATTGGCCCAGTAAATTCGATTATCAGCACCACTTTGCAAACGCCAGATTTATGGAAAAATGCCAAGCAAGCCCAATTACAAAACGCCTTAGAAATTGCTTTGGAGAGGAACCAAAACCTGAATCTGTTTATGCGTAACCTGGCCGATTTGGTAAAGCTTCCGGCTATCCATCGCCAATCCTTAGACTTAACGGCCCTGCTCAAATCTATCGCGCAACTGTTGCATTTCAATGCTTCGCAAAAAGGCGTTGTGTTTGAGTCTGAGCTTCCTGATGAGCCGTTTTATATCCAGGCAGATACGCCCCAAATGGAACAGGCCTTGATCAACATTGTTAAAAACGCTACCGAAGCCGTAAACGACAATGGGCTCGTTAAATTTATCTTGGTACCAAGCGAGAAAAAGCTGATCATTGCCGATAACGGCCCTGGGATTTCCGAAGAGCATAACGAACAATTGTTCAGTCCCTTTTTCAGTACCAAAAAAGATGGGCAAGGCATTGGCTTAACCTTGGTAAGAGAGATTTTGCTGAACCATGGCTTTGAATTTTCATTAAAGACCAACCGCCCTGGCGAAACCCATTTCACCATTTATTTTTAAAATTATTTCATAAAAACTATAAAATTAGTTATAATTTAAATAAATTAGTTTAAAGGTTTACAACATGAAATATTCCGGCGTATTTTTATTGCTCGCCTTAATGGCTGGCGCTTGGGTTTGGCTATTGGCAAAAAGTCCTCAAGCGGTCAAAACCGCAGAACCAACAACTGTACTTTGGAATGATACTTTATTAAAGCACCTGCCAAAGAACATTGATACCAATGTAGTGGTCGAAGACCAAAACGGCAAGCCTTTAAAATTCCGCCAGTACATTAAGCCACTTTTTAACCAAGAGGCGATGATTTACCAAGACAAAGGCCAATGGAAGTTCCAAAGCTTTAGCGAAAGTGCCATGGACTCGCTTAGAAAAGATGATTATGGGATTGCGCGGGTAGAAAGATGGGAAGCTTATAGAAACCGTGCCGCCCCTGTTAAACAGCCTGAGAAATTGAAGGAGATTGCACGCACCTTAGCCATGGGCGATCACGTATTGGTATTAAAGGGCAAAAGAAAACTGTTCGTGACCAAAAAAGGTGTTCAATTGTTGGAGCTGCCCATTAATTTAGGTTTCTCACCGATCGGCAACAAGGTAAGCGATGGCGATGGAAAAACACCCGAAGGCATTTACCACCTCGACAATAAAATGGTTCGTGAAGATAATTTCTATAAAAGCCTTTGGATTTCATATCCCGATGCGGCAGATAAGTTATTGGCCAAAAAACGAGGCGTAAAGCCTGGTGTAGGCATCATGATCCATGGCACAACGCCTGCTAAACAGAATGCAAAAGACTGGACGGCCGGTTGTATTGCCTTAGCCAATAAAGATATAGACAGCTTGTTCGAACATATCGTTCCCGGGGCGATAATCGAAATCAGGAAATAAGCAAACAGGAAATTCAGGCCAAAAATCCCAATAAATGGCCTTAGTTCCCTGTAAGCCTTAGCGCCCCGTCATCCTGAGATACCGGATCGGCGTCCGGCATGACGATTTCTTTTCTGGCGATTCTTTTATATATCATTCTTGTCCCCCTCTGGAGGTGCAGGGTGGAGGAAAGAAGTTTTTCTTTGCTTTCACCACCTTAGAAACCTGAGGCCACCTGAGCCTATCAACCATATAGAAACATAGTTCTTATTCTCTTAGGTGTCTTAGGTGGTTAACCTTTAATACTTTGAGTTCTCCTTTAATTCAAATTCAGTTTTTTGAATTCGTTCGGGCTCATCCCTACCTCTTTTTTAAACAGCCTCGAAAAGTATGGCGGATTTTCAAAGCCCAATGTATAGGCAATTTCTGCTACGCTTTGCTCAGCGCCAGTTAGCATGTTTTTAGCTTCGCCCACCAAAAAGATATGGATCAATTCCATGGCGGTTTTACCGGTTTCCTGCTTCAGCAAATCGCTTAGGTATCGCGAAGAGACATTTAACCGATCGGCCAATTGATGTACCGTGGGCAATCCTTTTTCGGCCAGTTGGCCTTTGTCAAAATAACCTGAAAGTACCTCGTTGAATTTAGAAACCGTAGTGCCCGATAAGTCGGTACGGTTAATAAACTGGCGCCTGTAGAATCTTTGCGCATACTTCAATATCGAGTCGATATGGGTGAGCATAATGCCCCTGCTGTATTCGTCTTGGTTATTGTTGTATTCGTCGTTAATTTTATGGAAAAGCTCCCAAATGGTCTGCTCCTCTTTGGGCGATAAATGCAAGGCTTCGTTTACCTCATAATCGAAATAGCCGTATTTCTTAATATCGCTATGCAAGAAATGTCCATTCAAAAAATCTTCATGGAAACAAATCATAAAGCCGTCTTCTTCCAGCTCTAAGTCTCTGATGGCCATGACCTGCCGAGGCTTAATAAATGACATCGAACCTTGGTCATGATCATATTTCGTTTTGCCATACAGCATCATGCCGGCACGCATTTTTTTAAAGCCGATGATATAATAATCGCTGGTAAATTCCATGCCAGATGCATGGCATCCCTCATCTACATTGCACCTTACGAGGCTGATCAGCGGATGCTCTGGTGCCGGAAAATGCAAATCGGCATGCAGTTCGTACAAACTTTTATAATGTTTCATACCCTAAAGAATTAGAAGAATCCATGTAAAGATAAACATGGATTCTCGAGTTTCGGTCAGTTATTTGCCATGTGCGGCAGTAGCCACATCAGCCCATTCTTCCCAAGTGGCCAAACGTTGCTCATACACTTGTTTTACCCATGGAAAAGCTACCTTGCCTAAAAACAAACGCAACGGTGGCTGTGGCGCATCTACTAGTTTCAAAATGGCGTCGATAGTGGCCTCTGGTACACCAAAAAAATCATCGGTCATATTTGCCTGAAAATCGGCTTTCACTTGGTCATAAACGGCCAACGATTTGCTATGCGTAGCTGAAGCGCCACCCCAGTCTGTAGAGAAAGCATTAGGTTCTACCAAGGTTACGTTAATCCCGAAGTTTTTCACCTCACCGGCCAAGGTCTCGCTTAAGCCTTCCACTGCAAATTTCGACGCATTATAAACGCCCAATACTGGTGTAGCTACCACGCCTAATACACTCGATACTTGAATAATATGACCACTACCTTGCTCACGCATAATCGGAAGTACGGCTTGTGTCGCCCATAGAAGACCGAACACATTGGTTTCTATCTGATCGCGGGCTTCTTGCTCTGTGGTTTCTTCAATGGTACCGAAGAGTCCGTAACCGGCATTATTGATCAATATATCTACGCTACCAAAATGTGCCTTGGCTTTAGCCACTGCATCAAAACTAGCCTGACGGTTGTTTACATCTAATTGGATAGGCAAAATTGAATTGCCATAGGTTTGAACCAAATCGCTGAGTGCAGTTAGATTCCTGGCAGTGGCTACTACTTTATCGCCACGCTTTAAGAAAGCTTCGGCCCAGATTTTTCCGAAACCTTTTGATGCTCCTGTAATAAAAATTGTTTTTGACATTGCTGAATTAATTTGATACAACAAAGTTATACAGGCGCTTGCCAAGAGATTTATACAAAAGTGGGAATTACTGATACGATTTTACGAAAGGCACAAAAAACCTATCAGTTTTTTCCGTAAGAATATTGATCAAGCTTTGCCGTAAGCTTAGCAACCAGCTCTGGATGATCGGCTTTGAGGTTAACCCGTTCTGCCGGATCGGCCTCGAGGTTAAACAGTTCAATGGTAGTTTCATTCTTCTCTTTGATGCGTCGGAGCTTCCAAATGTCATCTCTAACCGCTTCGGGCACCCCGTTGTTTACATAATAGAAAGGCTGGTGTGCCGGCGAATTTTTTCCAGTGAGCAGGTTTCTTACATTTTCGCCGTCCAAAGTTTGGCCCTTGGGTAAAGTGCTTCCTGTAATACTGGCCAAGGTTGGCAAGAGATCCAAGCAGGTTAAGGGCTTTTTCAATACGGTGGGCTGGGTTTGTCCTTGCCAGTAAAAGATAAAAGGAACCCGATCGCCACCTTCGTAGCTCGTGCCTTTGCTGCCTCTAAAAATTCCGGCATAACCGGCATGATTGCGTTTAGTTACCTGATCATCACTCATCCTGTCGGGATAGTTGGACCAAGGACCGTTATCGCTGGAGAAGATAAAGATGGTGTTTTTGGCAAAGCCTTGCTGTTCTATTGCTTTCCAAACCGCAGCAATGCTTTTATCCATTTCGTTGATCACAAAACCCAACTCACCTCCTTTTTCAAGGTTGTTCTTGTTTTTTTGTGCCGCAAAGTACACCGGCAAATGGGGCATGTTATAGGCCAGGTATAAAAAGAAAGGCTGATTGGCTTTTTGCTTTTTGATAAAGCTGATGGCTTCCTTGCCGTATAAATTGGTGAGCGAGCTATCGGCAGGCTGTACAATTTCGGGTTTGTTGCCTCTGTAGATTTTTAAGGTAGAATCCGTTTTTACATAGGGCGGGTGGTAATCATGACTGTACAGCATGCCATAATATTGCTCAAAGCCCTGTTGCATGGGCAGGTTTTCGTGGTGATCGCCCAAATGCCACTTGCCTACCATAGCCGTTTTATAGCCATGTGCCCTTAACATTTCGGCCAAGGTTACTTCTGCAGCGGGCAAGCCCTGTTTTTGGCCAGGAGCCAATGGCGATGGAATATCAAATCGGGTTGGATACCTGCCCGTTAACAAACTGGCGCGCGAAGGCGAACACGAGGGCGACGTAACCGCATAATTGGTGGCTTTTACGCCTTTGGCAGCCATCTGATCTAAAAATGGACTTTCAATTACTGGATTGCCATAACAAGATAAATCTGCATAGCCCAAATCATCGGCTAAGATGAGGACAATGTTAGGGCGTTGCTGGGCTTTTGATGGCTGAAATAAACAAATGAGAAAGAGCACCAAAGCTCCTTTTAAAAAATTGTTGATCATGGGTAAATAACTAAGGGTAGATTCTAGTTTTAAAGATAGTCCTTAGCTCACCTAATAAGCAAATTATTTCAAATTTTGCATTCTATTATTTCACCACCAGCCATCATGCATGTCCCCCTTTGGAGGGTGCAGGGGGAGGATTATTCACCATCCCCCATTTATGCCAGCGAGGATATTGGATGCATAAAACTTACGCTTCCTCTTCTGTATATTTTTTGAAACTATCTAAAATCGCTTGCCAGCCACCTTGTTGCATTTCAATCGGATTGGTATCTTCTGGATCAAAAGTTTCGGTCACCTTGGTACTGATGCCCAAGTCTTCGAATACGATTTTTACTTTCCTTCCGTCTTCCATGGCATAGGCAATCAGTTTGTGTGGTTCTACCTCACTATATACGCCACCGAAGTCGAAGCTAAAGCTGCCGGCTTTCGCAGCCATGGTAGTTTTGAATTTTCCGTCTACACGAAGATCATTTTCGGCATAGGGCGCATGCCAGTCTGGCGAAGCTTGGCACCATTTGGTGATGTGCTCGGGCTCGTTCCACGATTTCCAAACTTTTTCTACAGGCGCATTAATTACGGCGCTAACGGTGATTGGGGTTTTAGTTGCAGTTTCCATTGTTTTATTTTTAATTTTTTTTGTTCGTTTTGATGAAGGTAAAGTTAGGGCAACATTTGGAAACTGATTATGGGCAAATGTGACAAATATAGGGTGCAAATAACGCCATCACCAGTGAATGGGCTACATAGATATAGTTTTAAGGCCCAAAACCAGGCAATAAAGCTAAAACAATAAGAGATGAGTTGTAATTAATCGAGGTAGCGTTCAACCCGATTTTGGAAATCGTCGATATTAAAGGGCTTGCTGATGAAATCTTCGGCACAAGCCTCTTTGAACATATCTTTCTTTTGGGCATTGGCTGACATTAGTATGATCGGAATATCGGCAAATTGCTGATCAGCCTTGAGCTGTTTGCAAATTTCGAGGCCATTTCCATCCGGCAACATGATATCTAGCACAATCACATCAGGATGAGCCTCTTCAATTGCCTTCGTAAAAGAGGTGGCATCAGGGTACATGGTCACATCATAATTGTCGCCTACCAGGATGTAACCAATCAAATCCCTAATGTCTTCGTTGTCTTCAACAATGTAAATGTTTTTCTTCATGTGGGTTGTGTAATGTAGGGCCTTATTGATAAACAAAATCTATCTCGGCCTGTTTCATTTTTTTTCTATTACCGGAAGCCTAAAGCTAAAAACCGAACCTTTTTTATATTCGCTCTCTACTTCTATCTGCCCATGGTGCCTTTCCACAATTTCTTTGCTGATGTAAAGGCCTAAACCTAAGCCAGAGATATTGCTGTTTATGCCCTCTACCCTATAAAACTGGCTAAAAATACCCTTCAGGTTTTCTTTGCTGATGCCAAAGCCTTTGTCGCTTACCGAAACCACTGCTTCATTATTTTCGAGCCTCACCTCAACATCAACCTGGTTGGCCTCTGGCGAATATTTGACTGCATTGCCAACTAAATTGGTCATTACCTGTTCCAGTCTTATTTTATCGCCCGCTATCCAAATCGGTTCTCCATGCTGATAGCTGAGCTGATGGGTATTGGTGGTGGTTCTTAAGCCTTCGATTACCTCGTCTAAGAAACTGGTCAATTCGATTTCCTCTATATCAAGTTGCAGCTTACCTGCCTGTACCTTGGCAATATCGAACAAATCGGTGATCAGGACATTAAGTTTGGCCAACTGATTGATGGCTTTGTTGATAAAAACCGAGTTTCTCTCGTCGTTTATCTTTTTCTGTAGCAATTGCATATAACCGTTCATGGAAGTTAACGGCGTTTTGAGTTCGTGGGTAGCAAGGGCAATAAATTCGTCTTTCTTTCGGCTGAGTTCCTTTACTTCCTCAAATAATTTGGAATTATCCAATGCCACCGAAGTCTGCGAGGCCAAGCTCACTACGAGGTCTTCATGTTCAGCCTTAAATATGCCTGGTTCTGGATGGCCAAAGAACAGTCCTCCCAGCACATTGCCATTGGTAGAAACTACCGGAACAGCTAAATAACTTACTACAGGCAAATGTCCTTTTGGCATGCCAAAATACGGGCTGTTTTTTCCATACCGCGGATCCTTCGTGATGTCATCAACCCTTACTACTCCTTCTCCTTTAAATGTTGGATCGAAAACAGCTGTATTACGGGGCATCTCGAATTTTTCAAAAGCCGAACGCGGAACGCCAGATAAGGTGTACAGCATAAAAGCCTCGCCATTTTCGTCAATTGTATTGTAAAAGAAAGCACCAAAAGCAGCCCCAACCAATTGCGTAGTGGCATCGGTTACTTTTTGCAAGATAAACTCTACATCCATTTTTTCGGAAATGAGCTTACCAATAGAATTGAGTATTTGTAGTTTCTTAACCTGCTGGTTAATGATTTCTTTTGCTTGTTTTTCCTGGCTAATGTCCCTGGCAATTTTTGAAGCCCCTACCACAAAACCATTAATATCCTTCACGGGCGAAACGGTTAGGGAAATATCCAGCTCATGCCCCAGTTTATGCAGGCGCGTAGTTTCAAAATGGTCTATCCTGTTGCCTTCCTTGATATTGGTGATAATCCGATCTTCTTCCTGGATTCTGTATGGAGGGATTAGCTTGGTAACATGCTGCCCAATCATCTCTTCTTCCGTATAGCCAAAAATACGAAATGCGCCTTCGTTCCAGCTGGTAATATAGCCTTCGAGCGTTTTGCTGATAATGGCATCGTCAGAGCCTTCGATAATGGAGGCCAACAAATTATGCTTCTCATCGGTAAATCTTTCTATGCCTAAATTACGCAACACGTAAGAAATCCCAATCAATTGCCCCACATCATTTTTTAAAGGATAGGCAATCAAAGAAACAAATACCTCTTTGTCACTTTTTTGCGACCTATAGCTTTCTAACTTAACTATAGTGTCTTTATGCTTAATATCATTTAAAATCTCGTCCTGCTCGTGTTCAAGTCTCAAGGGTACCAGCACATTAATGCTTTTGCCTATGATTTCTTCTTCGCTATAGCCAAATAGCTTCTCTGCACCTTTATTCCAGCTATTAATGTTGTTGTTCAGGTCCTGAGAAAACATAGCATCGCCAAAACCTTCTATAACTTTGGCTAATGTGCTCAGCTCTGCCTGCGATTTATTCTTCATTAGTTGTTTGCTTGTCACCTTGTGGTTAAGGTACTAAAGATTAAGTACAATTTAAGGGGTAGTTTTGTTTAAAATATATTGTAGCCAACTCAATGGTATAATGTTAACTGCAAATTGTGAGGTGCTCCATTTCCATCTTATCTCTTCCATTTAAATTTTTTAGCTTTATGTTTTAAGCGCTTAATCCCTATGGCCGACCTTATTTTGCTCAAACATGCACTTCATGCCTTTGCCGGCATAGACGAAGATTCCTTCGCACTCGCCGCCCCTTTTTGGCAACAAAAACAATATGCGAAGGGCGAATTTTATAACGAATACAAAAACGTATGCAAACACCTGGGCTTTATTATAGATGGTGTTTTCAGAACGTACTATGTAAATACCGATACCGGCGAAGAGAAGAACATCTTTTTCTTTTCGCAGCATCAGATTATTGTTTCTTACAAAAGCTTCGTAAACCAGGCACCTTGTAACTACCATACCGAATCGATGACAAATGCCCACATTTTGTATATTACTTATGCCCAATTGGAACAGCTGTACAAACAATCGCACCAGTGGGAGCGTTTTGGCAGGCTCATTGCCGAAAAAGCATTTAATTTGGCCATGGGCAGGGCCGAAGATTTTATTTTTCAAACGCCCGAACAACGTTATACGGAACTGATGGCAGCCCATCCCGATATTACGAATGTGGTGCCTTTGTATCATATTGCTTCTTATTTGGGCATTCAAGGTCCATCGTTAAGCCGGATCAGAAAAAGAATGGTAGGGCGCTGACGATTTTAACCTAGGTTAAAATTATTGATAGGAATAGTGCGGAAATTTGGTCTATCAAATTAAAAGAAACAAGATCATGAAAACTATCAATTCTAAAACCGTATTATTTGTTACCGGAAACTTTGTAAGCCACCATGGCTGGGACGATTGGAAAACCTATTTCGAAAAACAAGGCTATACCACCTTGGCACCTGCCTGGCCTTTTAAAGATGCCCCTGCAGCCGAACTTAGGCAAAGACATCCAGACAAAGACATTGCCTCTTTAAGATTAACCCAAGTGGTGGATTATTTCGCCGATATCATTAAATCATTGCCTGAAAAACCAATCATCATTGGCCACTCTATGGGCGGATTGATTACCCAATTGTTGCTGAACCGTGGCTTGGCCGCCGCTGCCGTTACCATCCACTCTGTGCCTCCACAAGGCGTATTGGCCACCAAGTTCTCTTTCTATAAAGCTACCTGGGGACCATTAGGCTTCTTTACTTCAGCCAACAACACCTTTCTGATGTCGTTTCCGCAGTGGCAATATGCCTTTACCAATGGCATGTCGCTGGCCGAGCAACAAGAAGCTTATGACGCTAATGTTATTCCAGAATCTAAACGCATTTCTAGAGATGGCCTCAGTAGTGCGGCTCAAATAGACTTTAAAAAAGCACATGCACCATTGTTGTTCGTGGCCGGAGAAAAAGACAATATTATGCCTGCCTCCTTAAACTACAGTAATTACAAAAGATACAAAAACACAGATTCTATTACCGATTTCAAAGAATTTAAAGGTCGTAACCACTTTGTATTGGGACAAGCAACCTGGAGAGAAAATGCCGATTATATTTTAAACTGGATCGATGCACATTAACAAAGCCAAACCGAAACATCCCTTCTTTTAGCCTTGCAAACGAAAATAGTTGGCAAGGCTATTTTTTGTGGGCTGATCGCCTCCAAATAAATCCATCCAATACATAATGGGTTGATTGGGGCAACGATAAAAGCGGCACCAAAAAGGCTAACAAACTTGCGTTTTCAATTACCGGCAGATGGGAAAAGAAGCCAAACACTTGTTCATGTTCGCGCCAAACGAAACCATCCCATAAACCTTCCTCTACATACGCAAACCCTATAATAACCAGTATAAACAGCACTATGCCGTAATGGCCAAAGCTGAGCCGTAACAATTTATTGGCCGAAGCGCTTTGCTTTTGGTATCGCTTTTTTTCAAAAAACCAAATGAGCGCCATGTAGGGAATACCATGAGAAATTACGTTTAGAGTGGTAAAGGCCATATCGCCGTTGAAATAAACAATACCGAAATACCATGACAAAAAAGTGCCGATAACCAAAAGGTTTCGAGGCAGGTTGAATTGATTTCCCCTTAACAAAACCACTGTCTCTTTTAAAATATAAACTACTATAACCAGTACATAAATCCAATTTGAAAACTGAAGCAGCAAGGGTGAATTGAAATAATAAAAATCGCCATTAATAAACCAGTTGAAATTGCGGTTGCCCTTTAAATGCCAATATAAAATTGGATAGATCGTAGCGGCATAGATGGCTATTTTATCGATCAGTTTGATGGTTTTTCCTGCATTTTCCTTTCTTGAATACAGTCGCATAAAGCCATACTGTTGTCTAATGAAATGAAATACTGCGAGGTAGGCTAGTATCCGCCAAAACCAAAGCGAATCCAACTGATAAAGTACTACGCCCACTACATAACAGCCAATCGGAATAAGTGTAAGCAGGTACCTGTTTTGCAATAGGGCGCCGGGGTTAAAGTAGGTGCGATACAAAGTAGAATAGACATGGGCAACATCAACAAAAACCACCAAGATGAGCCAGTATTGCAAAGGCATGGCATTGCTTACCTTAAATTGAGCGGGAAACAACAGCACCAGCAACAACGACACAAAGGGTGGAGACAAGATAAAAACCAGATCCGAAACCGGCGAATTGAGCCAGGGTTGTTTAGCGACTTGTTCAGTTTTATCCATGTTGAGCTAATCTTTCTTTGGCGGCGCTTATGCCTTGTTCAAAACCTTCTTCAAATAAAGAAATGCCACTTAAATCGGTATGGGCGAAGAAAATCCGATTGTTTATTGATCGTTTAACCGCCTGCCTATCCTTTCCCCAAATATAGCCAACACTCGGACTAACCATTCCGTGCCCCCAGAGCCATACATCTACATTTTCGATAAAATCGGTAATGCCAGGATGCATAAACTCCAACTCCGGAATAATCAGGTCAAGCCATTGTTCATAGCTGCGCGCATAAGCTGCCAAACGCGATAAGCGTGGCTCGTAGTCGCAAAGAGGCAAATAAAAGCTGATGACCTTATCTTTTTGGCTGACCAATAAACGTTGCTGTCCGGCATATACATAACCCACAGAAGCCGTTCCATAGGCTACATTATCCCATGCCAGGCCTTCAAAAGGAAAGCCTTTAACGGTAACATTGGCCACCATCCATGGCGCATAGGTTATTCTATCGGCAGCAAAACTTCTATCTATTGTACTTAAAATACGCTGGTTTACAAATTGGGGCGAGGCCATGATCACATGTTCAGCCACAACAACTGACACCGTGTTTGCTAACAGGTCGAGAACTTTTACATCAACCCGCCCATCAGGTCTCATTTCCAAGCCAACAGCCATACTCGATTTTCGGATATGTTCACTGAGCTTTTCTGCCATACGCTGTACCAACCAGCCATTACCTTCGGGCCAGGTTAACACTGCCCCAGGTGCAGCATTAGCCGCCTTGCCCTTATGGCCAGCAAAATAATTCAGTCCGGCCCAAGCCGAAACCTTTTCCAGCTTTTGCCCATAATCGTCTTTGCAACAATATTCTAAATACCAATACAAATATTTAGAACCATAGCCTTTATCCTGCAGGTATTGCTTAAAAGAAAGCTGGTCAAGCTTGCGATAGCTTTCATCGGCAGAAGAATGATCAACCGGAATATTAAAGGCATATTTTCCATCGGTTCCTCTTGCTTCCCTCAATTGCTCGATCTCTTTAAAAAAAGCTTCCAGCTCCTGTGTGTCTTTTGCTGATGCGCCAAACTTTGGAATGATCCCCTCCTGCCATTGTCCATTAAGGAGCAACCGCTCTTCGGGATCGAAACACAGATAATATTCATTGTATACCGGCAAATCGTTTTCAAAATGCGAAATCACTTCGATTTCTTTCAAAAAATCGATCAGATGCTGGTTTTCGTTATTGGCGATGGTAATGTAATGGGCACCTAAGGGATAAGGCGAAACACGATTGTTCATCGTATGCGAATTGCCACCAACATGGTTTTCCAATTCTAAAATTTCGAAGTGCTCAAAGCCTTGCTGTTTTAGCCATCTACCGGCCGATAGTCCCGAAATACCAGAGCCAATAATCAGGGTATCGACCGTTCTTGTTGCTGTAGGCGCAGGCAATGGCGTTTTATCCCTTAGCATATGGCCCGCTTTGGCATTAGGCCCCATTAGCTTGCCTTCAATGTGTTTATATTTACCAGTCGATTTTATCTTTTTGAGACAGCCTTGCAACAAAGTCGTGCCCATGACCAAGCCGGCTCGTAATAAAAATCCTTTTCTGCTAAAACTGTAGGCCATGTTACTGATAGGTTACGGCGCCCCACTCCTCTTCAAAATACTTAACCAAAGCCTGATTGTTCAGCTTATTGATTTCGGTTTTCACCTTAGCCATGTCTTTAGGAAAATAAAGCATTTGGTTTAAGCTTTGTGGCGAGATAAATCTGGTACCTGCCGGAAAAGTTTGGGGTATTTTATAATTGGGTTGTGGTTTGGCCAATATGTAGCCCCACTCGCCAAAAGATGGCACATAATTATGATAAGGTATGGTAAAAAAACCAACCGACTGCAATGTTTCGTTAACGCACCAAAAAGATTTTGGCGCCACATAAGGCGAAGTAGATTGTACCACGATCATTCCATCGGGCGCAACCAAATCGTGTATCAATTTATAAAAGGTATTGGTGTATAGCTTGCCCACCGAATAGTTGGAAGGATCGGGGAAATCGACAATGATAAAATCGTAGCGCCCTTTTTGCGATCGGGCCCAGGTAAATGCATCAGCGTTGATGACCTCCACTTTAGGCGAAAGCAAGGACTTTTTATTGAGATCGACCAAAAGATTACTGGTTTTGAACAAATTGGTCATGCCAGCATCCAGGTCTACCAAAGTAATCTTTTTTACGTTTGGATATTTTAAAATTTCCCTTACTGCCAAACCATCGCCACCACCCATTACCAATACATTTTGTGCCTTTGGCAAGGCGGCCAGGCCGGGATGCACCAAAGCTTCGTGGTAACGGTACTCATCATCTGAACTGAACTGCAGGTTGCCATTGAGGTAAAGCTTGAGCACTTTGGCTCTTTTGGTAAGCACGATACGCTGATAGGAAGTACTTTTAGAATAGATAATGGTATCGTTGTAGCCCAAACTCTCGGCATAGCTGGTAATGTTATTGGCCAGCACAAAGCCAATCAGCAATGCAAAAAGGCAAAGCATAGAAGCAGTTTTGAGGTAAGCTGCCCTCCTGATTTCCTTTTCGAAGGCAAAACATACAATCAGGGCTATGATAATGTTTAGGATACCAAAAAGAAAAGAGGTCCTGATTAGCCCCAAATAAGGAATGAGGAGCAGCGGAAATACAATGGAAGCCAATAAAGCACCAATGTAATCGAAGGTAAAAACTTTTGAAACCAGGTCCTTAAATTCATACCTGTCTTTGAGTATCCGCATGAGCAATGGAATTTCCAGCCCTACCAAAATACCCGTCATCGCCACCAAGCTGTAAAGAACAATGCGAAAAGAAGCTACGCTTTCAAAAACCAAGTACAAAATACTTGAGCTGGTGCCTCCTACAATACCTACAAGGATTTCGATCTGGATAAACCAGAATAAGATATGCTTGTCAAAATATTTAGAAATCCATGAGCCAATCCCCATCGAAAAGAGGTAAAGACCGATGATGGTCGAAAACTGTGTCACTGAATCACCCAGCAGGTAACTGGCTAATGTACCCGCAACCAATTCGTAGATGAGCCCGCAAGTGGCTACTACAAACACAGAAATCAACAATAAAGCTGGTAGTCTCTTAGTCACCCTTAACCATGAATAGAAGAACTGATGATCAGTGCAATGGCCAAAATAAACGCGGCACATACAATGGCCAAAGCGATATTCTGTTTCTCCACAATTTCCTTCCAAAGATTTTCTGGCGTAATTTTTTCGATAATCCAGAAGGCTGCGACCAGGATAATAATGCCCAGCACCGAATACAGCACGGAGGCCGTAACGTATTTGTAATTAATTAGATCGTTAAAAGTCATATCTTTTTATTTATGATGAAATCTAGTTCCGTAACCTCGGTAAATCCTATTGCCGGTGTACTCGGTATTTTTCTCTACTTTGTCTCCAAAAATGGCCCTGCCATAATAAGAGGAATAGGCATAATAGCCAACGAAGGCAATGCCCAGTACCAAATAAATATATCTAGCCGTATTTTTCATGAGTTGCTTCCAAAAGGTGAATAATCGCTGTTCTGCCAGCGCCTACGTTCAAAAAATTGCATCCGCAAGAAAACAAGAATGGGATAGGCACATAAAATAAGCAGCCAAACCACAATGTTTCTCCATAAGATGGTATTGGCCTTAATATTTACGCTCATCGAACTTAATCCCGAATCTCCTGATGCAGGATAAATATTCAAATGGTATTTCCCTTTGGGAATTTCTGAGAGCAGCACCTTTGTGGTCCGTTCGCCTTCGCTCCAACGCTCTCCATCCTCAACACCTTCATAATATTCTATTCCCTTGGTCACCTCCCAGGTCTTGTTACTTGCTTCATTTACCAAAACTACGGTAGCTTCTAGCCAGTTATTGTTTACTTGACTAGAACTCAGTTCCATATCCAAGGCAGTAGAAACCTCATCTACCTCAAATGTAGGCGAGCGAAAGGCCTTAAATTCATTGGCACCTTTTTGGGGTTCGTAGGTGAGATTGAAGGTTTCAGCCATAATGTTTTTCTCAGGCCTTATCTGAGAACGCACCAGTTCGATCACAAATACGGCCAGCATCAAAAATAAAGTGGTTGTAATTACCCATGGCCACAGCAGCTGGGCTTTTGATGGCTGATTAGCTCCAACCCCTTGCCTCTCGGGAAAGAGCTTGACTTCTAAATTAAAGGCTTGTGCAACAGCAGCCGGCTCTAGGTATTCGCCTCTATAATATTGGTATTCTTTACTGCTGCCCTTTTCAATTTCTTGAGAAATGATAAATGGCGGAGCGATATATTCTCTAATTCTTAACCTCTCCTCGTAGATGTTCCAATCAAACTCGCCTTTAGCTGCCACCAAAAATGGAGAATACTTATTAAACAGCCGGTAAGTTGCCCGCTCGTAATTGATCACTACATCATCAATTTTATCAAGACCAGGCAAAAAGTTATTGCCAAAAATGATATTCCAATGTCCTTGGTACTCGCTTAGGGTAGCATAACCCTTTTCATAGTTGTAGAGCAGGTACTCATGCCAGGTATAGGCAGGATTATGTTCATCTTTTTCAAGAATGGCAATCACCTTAAAAGGGATACCTTTGAGCGTTCCTTCTGTTCCCAAAGGGATAACCGTATCCAATCTAAAATCCCCAATATTTTTTAATTTGACAGGTTTTTCATCAATAAACTGGATAAAAGATTGACAATGGTTGCAGGTGCAAAATTCGCTTCCCGCCGGATCAAGCAACTTGATTGTTAATTTGCAATGCGGACAATCAACAGTCTCGGGTATTGGGAACGAAGTTAATGAGGTACTAGCCATATTATCTGATCAATTCCGTGTGTTGACGTTCGATTGCTTCAAAAAAATCAAGCACCTGTTTACAGATGGCCTTCACTTTTTCGGTATTGTCTTTTTGGTAGTTAGAGAGGAAGATATCAAACGTAGCCAAGCCAAATTCAGGCCAGGTGTGAATAGATAAATGCGACTCGGTTAAACAGATGACTGCAGTAAAGCCGCCGCCGTCAAAATCATGGTAAACCTCGCCCACCTTTGCCAAGCCATGCTGCTGCACTAAACCATCAAAAAAAATTCTGCAAGGGGCATGGGCTGATAAATACTCGGTTTTCTTCGAATCGAATTCAGAAAGTATGTGTAATCCCGGTTGGTAGATCATTGAAAAGCGTAAATCAAAAGCGATTCTCAAAAATAGCAAAGTTTTTTACTTCGCCAATATTTTCAATATCGATATCCCTGTAGCTCTTGCGCTTTTGGGCAGCAGTGCCTATATTTGTTTGAAGGAAATGGTGTCTTCCTAATTGAACCGCCCTAAAAAAGCTGATGACGCCTGGTTATGGATGTTAAAACATTTAATCAGGATCGTTATGCCTTTAAAAACACAAAAAAACCTCAGCAAAAAAGCAAGCCTGCAATTTCGCCTATTTTGCAGAAAGTACCCCACCCTACCTTATTTGTTTAAATGGCTATGCATTTGTGCAGTGATTGGCGCATTGGTTGGATCGGCCTCGGCTGGCTTTTTAGAAAGCCTAAATTGGGTAACGGCCTATCGAGAAAACCATCTTTGGATCATTGCGCTTTTACCTCTTGCGGGTTTAGCCATCGGTTTGCTTTATCATTATTATGGCAAAGATGTTGAGGCGGGCAATAACCTGCTCATTAAAACCTATCACGAACCGCTACAAACCATTCCTTTTAAAATGGCGCCTTTTGTTTACCTGGGCACTATGGCTACACATCTGTTTGGAGGTTCTGCCGGTCGAGAAGGTACGGCTTTGCAAATGGCCGGCGCCATAGCCGATCAGTTGAGCAAACCTTTAAGGCTCAGCAAAAGCGATAGGCAAACCTTATTGGTCGCTGCTGTGGCCGCTGGCTTTGGTTCGGTTTTCGGCACGCCACTGGCTGGAGCGGTATTCGGATTAGAGCTTTTCTTGATTGGCAAATTGAAATACGACGCTATTTTTCCGGCATTTATGGCCGCTATCTTAGCCGATTTAACAACCAGGCTTTGGCATGTCCACCATACGGCTTACCAGATCAATAGCATTCCCGATATCTCGCTATTGCCCATGCTCTATGCGCTCGTTGCCGGCTTGGCTTTTGGACTATGCGCAGCCAGCTTTAGCAAACTCATGCATTTGGCCAGTTCCACATTCAAGAAATTGATCAAGTATCCACCTTTGAGACCAGTTATTGGAGGAATTATTGTTGTTGCAGCAGTTTGGGGACTAGGTACTACACAATATATTGGCTTAGGCATCCCAACGCTAATTACCTCTTTTAATACGCAACTAGGACCTGAAGTTTTTATACTGAAAATAGCCTTTACCATCTTAACCTTGTCGACCGGCTTTAAGGGTGGAGAAGTTACTCCCCTCTTTTTTATCGGTGCGGCCTTGGGCAGTGCACTTTCGTTTTGGTTGCCCTTGCCTACCGGCTTATTGGCAGGCATGGGTTTTGTAGCGGTATTTGCTGGCGCTACCAATACGCCTTTGGCCTGTACGGTAATGGCCATAGAGCTATTCGGTGCCGATTGTGGCCTATATGTGGCCATTGCCTGTGTAACTGCCTACCTTATTTCGGGCAATAACGGCATTTACCGTGGCCAGGTAATTGGCGAGGCCAAACAAAGTCGCTTCAAGACGCTCAATAATAAGCGACTGGAAGAACTTTAATCAATTAACATGAGTTGGGTGTACCCTTCTTTGTAAAGCAAAAACTGTGTATTTGTTGGTGTTCTTCACCAACAAATAAAGGAAATATTCTTGTGCGATCAGACCATAGTGGTTTTTCTAAATCACTGGTGAAGAACACCAACAATAGCTAAATTAATTAGGCACGGCGTAAAAATCCTGCATTGAACGAGTGTAAATGCAGTAATCTACTTTCATCTGCCAGAAATCTATTTTGCTAAGTTCTGGGGCACCTTCTGGCACCAGCATCAGCGAGCGCTTCCCGTCAATGGTAAAACTTTGGCCGGCAGGCAAAGAGCGGTTATCCAAAGCGGTATCAAAGTAGTAGAGATAGTCGTTGGCAAATGCTACATAGTCTTTTTTAACAATTTTATCTCTGCTGGCAATTACTACCTTATCATAATCATGGCTCAAAGCACGCTGAAACTCTACGGCATTTAAGGGTTCTCCGTTTAAAGTTGGCATGGCATTAAACTGCCCATCTACATAGGCCCATTTTTTTAAATCGTTGAGGTAAACTTCCGTCACTACATGGCCCGGCGACCCTTGGCGGGTAGAAGCGTCTTTGGTTTTAAGGTAAAGTACCCTAGCTTTAAAGCCATTGGCAATAAGTTGGTCGCGCAATACAATCGAATAGGCAAAACAAGGGAATTCGCCACCAGCTTTTGCTTCTTTCAAAATCGTAAGGGCATCACTTTTTGATGGAGTACTATTGCCATTGTGTTTCCATTGGTGATGAGTCCAGTTTAAAATAGACAATACTTTTTCTTTCTCGCTTTTATCATTTTTGATTACCTGTGCCAACGGATATTGGTTACGCAAGGTATCGAAATAGGTTCCGGCAGGTTTTTCGTAAAAAATCTTGATATTGTTGTTCTTGCCCGAAGTGCCATAGGTGAGCTTTTCCCATTGGTAAGGCGAGGCCGACACCAGCGTATGTGCGGGCTCCTTATCACCCCATTTGATATAAAACGATTTGGTTTCACCTGTATTTATCTTAAAGGCGATGCTGTCCTTATCCGTTCTAAAAGCTACGTCCTCACTTTTTTCGTAAAGCTTGATCTTAAGGCTATCATTTGCTTCCTGGGGAGAGATACGCCATCTTTTCTCGTACCAGTCTTTGCCAATGCGGATATCGATGCTCTCCACACCCGAAGCAATCAGAGGTTTGTTTTTATAAGTTCGTTGGGCATTTGCATTAAAGGCAAATAATCCACCCATCAGGATAAGGGCACAGCTATAGATCTTCATTGTTTTTTGATTTGGTTTTAGAGGTAGACGACGAAATTAGGCTAAAAGTTGCATGATCAAAACAAAGGTAAACTATTATCGAGCAACAAAATAGCTACAATTTAATTTTGTATTTGCTAAAAATATTAGTATATTAGCTTTTATAATCCTAAGATTTTTATCATGGCAACAAAAACTGCGTATGCATTTTACGAGCATCTGCTCCTGCTTTCTCCCGACCAGAGGGTAAATGCCGAAATTATGGAAATTAAAACAGCCTATAGCAATGATTACGGCTTATCTAGCGCAATAAGGTCAAAACCGCACATTACCTTAGCTAATTTTGGACAGTTCGAGAGCATGGAAAGGCCCATTGTTGAGGGTTTTGAAAAATTGGCCAAGGCCATACCACCAACTACGATCAAACTATCTGGCTTTGGACAGTTTAATTACCGCACCATTTATGTAAATGTGCTTAAAAACAAGCCAATTGCCCGTGGCGTAAGTGCGATGAAGCTCAGGTTGGCCAAAAAGCTGAATGCCTTAGATACTTTTAAGCCTTCATTTACCAGCAATTTGCACTTAACCATTGCCAGAAACATTGCTGCCCCACAATTTGAACTGGCTTGGGAAAAATGGGGAAAAAGAAGATACAATGCTTCTTTTGCCGCCAACGGCATGCTGTTGATGAAACGCGAAATCGATCCGGTTACCTTTCAGCCAAAAGAAAGCTATCGGCTGATCAAATATTTTCCCTTTACCGGAAAAGAAGACCAAGCCGAACAATTGGCTCTATTTTAAACCATCTCTTTTTCAAAGATTTCTTGGATCTGGGCAAGTTGTTCAGCATACATAGTTTTGCTCCTCGTGCCAAAATACAGGGTATTTTCAATGATGTTTTCTCCTTCCCAGATGATTTTTACCTGACCGGCATCCAATTCTTTTTTAGAGAGGAAGTCTGGAACGACCGCAAAACCACTCCTGCCACTTAGGCAACGCAAGATGGAACAGATATTAGGTACAATAAAGTTAGGCCTGAAATCTGGGCGTTTATCAAAATTCTGGTACCAGAAGCGCCTCAAGTGCTCCATATCACCAGTAGTGCCATACCATGTCTGCGTTTTTAGCCATTGCTCGGCTTCAGGTAGTTCTTTTGCTTGGATCAATTTTTCGAATGCCGTTGTATCTGTTTCTTTGCCTGCCACCAGCACCAAACGTTCTTTAAAAAATGGCTTGTACACCAAGTTCTTATAATCTCCCCGCTGTGGCGTAATGATCATATCTAGGATGCCATTGTCCAAATCGGCCAGCATTTCTGGGTATTCCCCAAACTTGATAATCACATTAAAATCCAAAGTGGGCAGATAAGGCTCTAAAGTAAATTGAAAAGTTTCGAAGCACATACCGATGCTGACCGTAGGGATGTCTTTTTCAGTACTCTTTTTAAAATGTTCTTCGGCTTCCTGCAGTTTCCCAATGGGCTCCAGCACAAAATTATACAGGATTTTCCCACGCTCCGTTGGCACCATTTTCCGAGAACTCCGATCAAAAAGTTTATAACCCACATAAGATTCGAGGGAACTCAGGTGCAGACTCACTCCAGGTTGTGAAATATAAAGTGCTTCTGCAGCGCCAGTGAGCGAACCTGTTTCATAAATCGCCTTGAAAGTGCGAAACCATTCTAGATTTACCATTGTTTTGTCATCATAATTATGATACAAATATATAATTTATATTATTTTAATAGTAAATAAAACTGCGGTAATTTTGTTTCATCAATTAGAAAGATCATGGAATTCAAAAAAATATTTATCATTAATGGCGGTCAGGTCTTCGGACATTCGGGTGGCCGCTTCAATAAAACCCTTACCGATTTTAGCGTAGATTTTTTGGGCAAACTGCCTGGAGTGACTGTCCGTTCAACAGACATTAACGATGTTTACGATTTAGACAAAGAAGTAGAAAACTTTGTTTGGGCCGACCTGATCATCTACCATACCCCAATTTGGTGGTTTCAGGTACCTAATGGACTGAAGAAATACATCGATGAAGTATTCACAGCTGGACATCAAACAGGCATTTACCATAGTGATGGGCGTTCATCGGCCAATCCGGAAATTAACTATGGCACCGGAGGCATGCTGCATGGCCGCCACTATATGGTAACCAGCAGCTGGAATGCACCTGCTACGGCTTTTACCCTGCCAGGAGAATTTTTTAACGAGAAAAGTGTAGACGAAGGCGTGCTGTTTGGCTTTCACCGCATGAATGCCTTTACTGGAATGAAACCCATACCAGGCATCCATTTTCATGATGTAGAAAAGAATGCTGATATTCATCGCGACTTAAAATATTACGAGCAGCACCTAATCGATTTATTCAACCTTAAAAACATTCCCCATGAGCATCTATCTCACAGCCTTAGTTAAAAGCAAAGCCGGAAAAGCTGAAGAATTAAAAGCCATTTTGAAAAACATGGTGGTTCATTCAAGGCAAGAAGAAGCCTGCATCCAATATGACTTGCATCAATCAGCCGAAGATGAAAACATTTTTATTTTTCATGAAGAATGGGCAAGTGAAGCAGGCTTAGCCGCACATAACCAGCAACCCTACTTGACCGGGTTTGCGGCAGTGGCACCTGAGTTAACCGAAGGCGCACCGGTAATCCACCTGACGAAAAAGGTAAGTTAACAACGATACAAATAAAAAGCCCCGAATTAATTCGAGGCTTTTTTCTTTTAATCTTGAGCGTCGTAGATTACTACTTTCTCAAAGAAAACACGAAACTCGTCTAAGAATGCCTTGTGTATAGGGTGCACCTGGTAAACATCATGTGCTGCGAGGTCTTCGAAGAAAAGAACCAAGCTAAAGGTATAGGTTGTATCCACCACAGCCCTTTCGATAGGCGCAGGCGTACCAATATGGTGAGATTTTACAATGTCAATATGCTCGAGGGTTTGCAGGCCTTTTAGAAAGGCAGCTTTTTGCTCGGTACTCGTATCAGCTTTTAGCCAAAACAAAACGTGGTGTGCTATCATGTTCAAATTTTTTGGCCAATTTAAGAAGTAAATCTATGTTTTCTATAAGCTAGTTTTGAAACAATGTTTTTATAGCAATTTTATAGGTAGAATTATTAACTGCAACTCCATTTACCGCATCTTCTACTAAATAAATGGTAAATACGCTAAAATCGCCAGAAGCAGAAAATGGCATGGCTCTTGAAATCAGCCTTTGTTTTGTTTTTGAATCTAAAATAAAAATAGAACCTGTTTTATTGGCTGCGGTGAATCTGTTTACGTTAATGTATCCATCAAATTTCCCACTTACTTTTTCTAAAGTATCGGCAGGCACCAGTTTATTGGTAGCAGGGTTATTGAAATAAAAGGCCAGATCAACTTGATCTGCGAATATATGTGGCGCAAAATTAGCCACCTTTACCTTAATAAAACCGGCCACTGGCTTGGGCTCGTCTGCCTGATTGTTTTCTAATATAATAGGCTTAATGCTCGTTACAGGCTGAAACAAAATCCAGTTGCTCGACTTATTGGCCTTCGCACTATAAACAGTGTCTAAAAAAGTTTGTCCAGTTTTGTCTTTAAAAGCAATTTTCCCCTGTCCTACGGGGATCTTGATGTTACTGAACTTCGCTGCCGCAGTAGATACAATTAACGGAGCATTGTTATAGGTTATTGATATTTCCTCGTTTGGATAAGTAGTTTGATTGCTCAAGTTCAGAAACCCAAACTGGGTGGTTTCTACGATTTGTTTTTTACAGGCAAAAAGCAAGATGCCGCATATTGCAAGCAGAAAGCTGTATTTGAAGAATTTGATCATTACGTTAATTAAAAGATTTAAATAAAGACAACTTCCCAATGGGAAGTTGTCTTTTGAAATTTGAAAAAGAGATTAGTAAACCTTGTTCTGAGTAGCAAACAATGTCCAGTTCTTTAACCAAGTATTACCTGCACTCACAGATGGATCAATAGCACCTTTGTATGGGCTACCTGCAGCTGGAGATGAAGAGGCTGCATCAGGGATCAATTGATCAACATCCAAACCTGCAACATCACTTACATAAAATGGAGAACCAATACCATCGCCGAACAATAAATAGTTTTCAGCTGGATCAGCATTGCTTGATGGAGTTACCGCACCACCAGTTAAGCCAAAAGCATGAAGGATATTATTTGCATAAGTACCAGAAGCACCATTCTCGTTAGTTACACCTACAGGGAAACCAGCAATTACCGAATATTGGATATCAAAGGTTGCATTTCTTCTGAAACGAGCACCGATTTTAAGCGCTGCATTGTTTGAGCTTGTACCCAAAAGCGTAAGATTTCTTAATACTGGGTGGGTTAATGGAGTTAAGCCACTACCAGTTTTATCGTTATCGCACTCGATACCGTTAGCATCAGATGAACCACCTGAAGTACTGTGTGTAGAATTTAAAGCTTTTACACCTACTGCATACTGAATAGTACCAGTATAACCGAAGTCGAAATCGAAATCATCGTCATCGCCACCAGCAGCAACCAAGTGAGAAGCATTTACGGTTCCACCAAAGAACTCGAAGCTATCATCTCTAGAATAAGTTACTTGGATATGGTTCAAAGTAGTACCTGAACCTACGCCACCACAAGTTAAACCGTTGATTTCGTTGTTTGCGAACAACACAAAACCAGGGTACTCGATACGTACATATTCCATGATACCTGAGTTATCGCTAGCGTTCGAACCACCATAAGTAATGTCAACAGCCGCTGGAGGAATTGGCAAGCCTTCGATTACGGTAGAAGTTGGCTGATTGATTGGAGCAGAACCTAATAAAATAACACCAGCAAAATCGCCAGGCGCCCTGCTGCCAGGAGCATTTGGAGAAGTAAATACGATTGGATTGGCTTCAGTTCCTTGTGCATCAATTTTAGCACCTTTTACTACAACCAATACACCATGAATGTCTTTAGTTACCGTAACACCACCTTCAATACCTGTATAGGTTTTGTCAACGCCTGCCGAAAGGATAGTGCCTGCAGGAATTTTTAAGGTTTTGCCACTTGGCACATAGCTTACGCCATCAATTAACCATACTTTATTGCTGGTTAGGTTAATGATGTTGTCTGTTGCGTTTCCATCAAAGTTATCCTGAATTACGCCATCAGCGTCAACTGGAATACTTTGAGTTGGGTTAGTGAATCCTGCTGATTTTGAACGATTGAAGTTACCGCTTCCACCGTTGCTGAAATCTTTCTTGCAGCTTGTCATTAAGGCTGCGATAGCTACCATAGCTACCACTCCCGTTTTGATTTGTTTTACCATTTTTTTTGATTTTTTGGTTTTAATTTTTAGTAATGCTAAGATAAAATTGCTATGTTAATAAATTGTTATTTTAATGATATAATTATCTGATTATCAATTATTTAAATAAGAAATCACACTATTTTAACTTGTCAAAAATTATAGGTAAAAATTAAACTGTAAGCACGCCCATAAGTGGTTTTGTAGCGCAGGTTATCGCCGTTTTCAGCTTCGTAGTTGTCTGTACCTTTTGTTCTTACAAAGTTTGTAGCTCCGGCTTCTTGCTGCCAAGAATTTCTGTTGTTATAAAATTGGTCGGAGGTATTGAGCACATTGCTAATGTTAAGCTTAATTTCTGCTTTTTGCTTCAGCAATTTTCCGCTAAGCTGCAGGTCTAGCAAGTTGCGGGCACGTTGAAATTCGGTTTGGGCAGGATCTGCCGAAATCAGGTAAGAGCGGTAGCCCGAACGGTTAAAGCTTAAAGTAGCACCCGCATAAGCAGATTGATAACCCAAGCCTGCATTAATAATATAAGGAGACTGGCCGATTAAAGGGCGTTTTAAAGGCTGTACAACTTCTATGTTTTCTGGCTGCGCAGTTGGATTGGCAGGATTATAAGCAGGGTTTTTTACGATGGAAACCGTTTTCACTTCGCTCCAGATATAAGCCGCATTACCGAAGAAATTGAAGTTGGCCAAACGATCACTGATAAAATTAAGGGATTTGCGAAACTCCATTTCTACACCTGTATTTTTTGCAGCATGCTGGTTTTGATAAGTTAAGGTAACCGTTGATGCGCCAGGGCTTAAATCAACAAGCTCTACCGGACGGTCGAGGTATTTGTAAAAAGCAGATACCGATAAAATTTCACTCGGAGTTGGGTAAAATTCGAAACGCAAATCGCTGTTATGGATCTTGGTACTACTTAGGTTGCCACCTCTAATCGTTGCCTGTAAGATCGGATCGGGGAACCCAAAAGTTGAGGTTTCGCGAAAATCTGGCCTGATCATGGTTTTGGCATAAGAAGCCCTGATATTTATGCGCTCAGTTAAGCTATAAATGGCATTGATCGAAGGCAAGAAATTCCAGTTCTTCTCTCCGGTCAATATAGGCTTGGCGGTATTGACCACCACACCCGGATTTTGTTGTTCGAACAATTGTCTCCTTCTAATTTCTTCTTCTTACCTATTAGCCAGGTTAAAGTTTTCTGCCCTTACCCCATAAACCAAGCGCAGTTTTTGAAAAAATCGTTGGTCAAGCATCACGTAGGCCGCATGGTATTTTGAATTGGCATTGTATACGCCACCAGCGCTTTCTTGGTCTATAAAATAATAGGCCTGATTTACACCATAGCCAACTTTTTCTGGGCTAAGTAGAGTTTCATAAAGGTCGGTAGTGGTATGGGTATCGTTTTTGGCATAGATTTTAGCCAAAGTGATGTCTTGCGTCCTTTTTTTGTTCCAGCCGGCATAACCTATTTTAACCAAGCTTTTATCTTTCAAAAAATTGAATGGATAGCTTGCGTTTAAGGCCCAGTTCAAATCTCTTTCCTTAATGGCTGTCCAGAAACGATAATCCCAAACATAATTACCCACTGTAGTTCCTGTGGTGGTTAAATTTGGCTCTTGGTAATAGCTGCCAAAGGTATTTTCGAGCTCTCTATAAATGAACCTACGTGTATCTTTATGATCTTGATGTAGATTGGTATAACCGGCACTCCAATCGAGCTTAAGCCCTTTTGTACCAAAAGTATGTTCGCCTTCCAGCTTATGCTGCCGAATAGTAGAAAATACAGGATCAACAAAATTAAGCTCTTGCTTTCTTTCCGAATCATAGGTAATACCCTTACCTTGATAATATTCCTCATTTAAGATATGGGTATATACATTTTTTACATTTATCTTAAATGTTTTGCCTTGTATACCTCCATTCACTACCGCGCCTATATTGGTATTAAACAAATAGTCGTTACCCGTAATTACGCGACTTGGCGCCAAAATATTATCATTGCTACCTAAACCCCTAACTGAAGTAAAAGGATTGATTTGTTGCGTATTGCGATAAGTTAAACCTGCTACAAAACCCACTTTAAGGCCTTTGTCTTCATTTAGATTGTATAACCTGCCCAAAGTGAGGCGATAGTTTTGATTAGGCGCAGCCGTATAAGTGTATCGCTTAAAACCCTCTGGATTAAACTGCTTGCTTTGCTCAATGGCTCCGGCATAACCTGTTTTAAAACCTCGGCTATTGGTGGCTTCAATCCGGGGGTCATCTTGGCCATTAGCCAGACTCCATGCCACCAAGTTTTGTGGCATTTTGCGCCTGCCATCATCAAAGCCAAAATAATCACTTTTTCCTCTTCCGCCAGCAGATAAAAAATCTTTGCCAGTGCTTTGGTCGTTATAGCCTGTACCCAAACTAAAGGTCAGGAAGTTGTGATTAGGGATCGACAATGTATTTACCATTACCTGTCCGCCTACAAATTCGGCAGGCACATCTGGTGTTGCGGTTTTGTTTACTATTACATTGCTGATCAATTCGGTTGGCACAACATCAAAAGAGAAGTTTCGACGGTTTAGATCGGTATTGGGCATGGTAATGCCATCAATCAATGCCTGATTGTAACGCTCGGTTAAGCCACGCACCACTACATATTTATTGTCCAAAGTGGTGATGCCGCTCACTCTTTTCAGTACTGCACCCACATTGTTATCAGGCGTGCGCGCAATCTGCTCGGCCGAAATACCATCGGTTACCGAAGCGGCGTTTTTTTGTTGTGCGTATAATCCTGCCACCGATTCCTTTTTGAAGGAAGAAGTAACCAGCACTTCCTTTAACGAACTCGAAGCCGCTTTAAGTGCCACATCAAGGTTGGTGGTTTCGCCCGATTTGACAACCACACCCGTAATGCGTTTGCTTTGGTAAGAAATATAGCTTACTTCCAAGGTATAGGTACCTGGCTCCAAACTCAATTGATAGGAACCATCAACACTACTTTGGATGACTTTGTTCAATTCTACCACTTTTATTCCGGCTCCCGGCAAAGTCTCGCCTTTCTCGTCGATGATAAGCCCGGCAATACGGCCATTAGCAGGCTTTCTTTCAACCACTTTAGGCTTGGTATAGTTTACCGAAATAGATTTGTTGACCAACGAAAAGCTAAGGCCGGTTTTAGTCAGTTCTGTTAATATTTTGCCAAGAGCAGTTTTGTTATAATTGATGTTCTCCAGCTCTACCTTATCCAGCAGGTTATCGTAAAAAAAACGATAGGAAGTCTGTTGCCCCAATGCCTTGAGCAAGGTGCTTGCATTTACTTTATTGTACTTTACGGTTATTGGATCGGCAATTTTGTCATAAGCTTGGGCATAGAGCGGTGTACTGAAGACAAGAAGCGAGAGGAAAAGATAGAAGCTGAGAGGGTTACGATATTTTTTTACCCATATATCCGTTAGGATATGAATATTTAATTGCATATTTTCGTTAAATTTTTTACGATTTTTTTGTACAAAATTTTAATTTTTAGTAGCGGGGTTGCTATCCGCATTTGTAAAGTGCCGTTTTACCGAACGGCACTTTCTATTTATTTTAATTTTTAGTTGAGTAGCTATTTCTTCATGAGTTTATAATTTATGCTGTCGGTTTTTATGAATTGGATCTGATGGATAAAACTGAGGACTTTGAGCGTTTCGCCTAAACTCTGTGTGCTGAAATCGCCGTTAACCGTAAAATTTTTGGTGGCCTGTTGGTCAAATGCGATATTGATCTTGTAATAAGAGGCAATGCGATAAATAGCCTCGTTAAATGGCGTGCGTTCAAAGCGCATTCCATCGGCAGCATTGGTCTTCAACAGGTCGAAATTGCTCAGCTTGCCCTTTCCGGCAACGTACGTATAGGCTTTTCCAGGGCTGAGGTAAACTGTTGGCCCGCTACTTTTGCTAACAGGATGGATCATTACCTTGCCCGTGTAAAGATTCACCTTGCTCCAGCGGTAAGCCGGATTGTACTGTACCGTAAAAGAAGTTCCCAAAACTGTAGTCTGCAATTCGCCGGCTTCTACGCTAAAGGGCTTGGCCCTATTTTTAACCACTTCAAACAATGCCCTGCCTGTAGTAAGATACACCCGACGTTCGCTTGTTGCAAAAGCCTTCGGATAACGGAAAACGGCACCAGAAAAAGCGGTAACTACCGAACTATCTGCAAGAATTATCTGTTGCGTAGCACCTACCGGAACATTAACGGTAAGGAAAGTTTGGGTGTCTTGAATATAGCGATGGTGCTGATAGGCTTTTACGCCAACTACAACAACCAGCACTGCGGCTATGCCCGCTACCAACTGATAAAAAAGTTTAAAAGATTTTTTGGCTGGTGGTTGGATCTGCGCAACTACATTGTCTTTAATAGAAGCCAACGATTGCTCCATATCAAATGGGATGGCAACAGGAGCTGTTGTGTCCAGGTCCTGATCTTCATCCAGCAAATCGTAATGTTCGCCACCGCCTACCATTTCCCAAAACTCCTGCTGTTCTGAAGGGCTGAGGTTTCGGTCAGCAAATTTCTTTAATAATTCTTTTTTTCTTTCCTGATCCATTGTTAGCTGTAGCCGCCGTTCCGTATTTGGCAATTACTATCATCATATACAATGGAAGTTGGTACTAAGGGGGGCTGTCTTGGAAAATATTTTTTCTAGTAGGAAAGTTGCCGATGGTCTTTTAGTCGGGAGTTTGAAGTCGATAGTCTATGGCTCATCATCGTCATTGCGAGCCCGCGAAGCAATCTCATTGGACGATATTCAGTTGGCAACAACTATTCAACTTGCCACCTAGTCCAACTTGTCATCCAGAGCGAAGCGAAGGATCTACCTATTAAAATGAACCAATCAGCTAATGAACCAGTGAACTAGATATATTCCTCAGATTTATTTAAAATAGCCAAAGTTTGAGAAGCCTTGCTGATATGATCCTTAACGGTTTCCTTTCCAATAGAAAGCTGGTTGGCAATTTCTGCATACGAGAGCTCCGAAATGCGCGACATTAAAAACACTTTCTTTCTTTTCTCAGGCAACAAAATCTCTACTTGGTTTAATAATGTCTTAAAATCGATGTTGGCATTCAGCTGAGCAGATTGATCTCCGGCCACCGTGTTTTCTTTATAGGAATTGGCATACTCTTCCTTGAGCTTGGCATCCCTGGCCACTTGCGTAAGCCAGTTATAGAAAATGCTTCGGGCAATTTTATTGAGGTAGCTTTTTACACCTTGTGTAGCATCAATATTTTCTCGGTACTGCCAGAGGCGGACAAAAGTATTGTTCACCAATTCTTCGGTGGTTTCTCTAGAGCGGGTATTTTGATAAAAGTACAGCCAGATATTTCTGCTGTAGGCATTAAAGATCTGGCCAAAGGATTTTTCGTCTCCTTCAATAAATGCCTTAATCACTTCTTTTGTCAAGTTTTCCATTGATTAAACGCTATCGGTAGTGTTTGTAAAGATATTTAACTCAAAGTATGGCCCGATTAACTCAATATTATCTCTGTGTTAATCGGCATTTAATTCCTATTTCTCATGATGCGTATTGGTCTTGCACTTCGATCAACCATGTCTCTCGAATCGAACAAGACCCTGGTTTCTTGCCGTTGTGCAACTGCTTTTTTAGCCGTTCCTGTAATCGTTGCCACTGCATTTTTGATCAGCGGATCATTGGCATCGCCCAATGGCAACAGGCTTTCGCTAAACTCATCAACCTGCTGATCGGGAATTAATCCAGTGCTATAATTACCCTCGCTCCTGCTGTTGTACAGCTTAAAAATCATGGGCTCGATTTGCCATTTGTTGTTTTTGTCGGCATGGCTATCTTCAATACTGAAAGAAGCCATGTCTTTGCCCAGGGTGGTGGTGCCAATTTGCGTAACATTGATCCAAGGCTTTAAACCTTTAACCAGAAATTCGGCCGCTGAAGCAGTGTGGCTACCTGTTAGAATAAACACGCGATTTAAAGGCAGGCGCATCGCCTTCATTTCATTAAAACTGAAATTGTAACCAGCCGTTATTTTGCCTATCGCATTTTCGAAATTCTCTTTAATGATGCCTGCATTGGAATTGCCTCGGTACTCTACAAAAACATTAGAGGCACTTACATTGGCAATTGCTGTAGCCATTGCTGCGCTTACCCCAATATCGCCACCTGGATTGTACCTCAAATCGACGATCAATTCTGTGGCCTGTTCCGTCTTGAAAAAATTAAAAGCTGCTTGCAAAGCATATTTTGATCTTGCCTCAAACGAGTTATAAAAAAGATAGGCAATGGTTTTGCCTCCAACAGTAAATGTTTTATAAAGATAAACTGGATTTTCATTTACAATGGAAGCACCTACTTCAATGGTTCCCTTGCCTTCAACTTCGAGTGTGATCTTCCTTTGCTTAATGGCCGTCAGGATTAAGTTCGCCATTGTTGATGCATTTGGATTTACGCCATTGATCCTTTTGATCACATCTCCCCGCTGCAGGCTTTTGAGGTTCGCCTGGCTTTGGGGCACTACCAAGCTAAGCACCGTTTTAATTTGGCTACCATTCTCTTGGTATATTGCCATGTCGAAACCAAAATTATGCACCAGAGAAGGGTAATAGCTTTCGGGTACGGCCGGATTAACGAGTCGCGAAAAACGATCGTCCCGATTCAAAATACCGGAAAAAAAATCGGCCGGCGCCAAATGGATATTAGGTTTTGCAGGCAAGGTTTTGTTCCAGTAATAATAAACTTTCATGCTATCCAGTATCCAGCTGTTGATGTATTCGTTTGAACCAGCGGGATAATCGGGTTTGCTTTTATCTTTTCTGCAAGCACTTTGAACAAGGCACAGCAACAGCACAAGGCATGCCCAAACCAGAGGGTATTTGCGGGAAATAGCACTTGTATTTTGCATGGAAATTTAGTTTGGATACCTCCCTACAAACATAAATCCCTCTTATTAACAAATAGTTAAATCGTAAAAGCTACCTTATATTGGCCTTTGCCAATCAGGTAGAAATACGGATCAAAATCGGCCAGAAAAACGAAGCATTGCAAGTTGTTCTATTTTTTTACATTTCTATCGGCCAGAAAAAATGACCAATCCAAGGCCATAACAAGGCATTATGGGTAAGTGAATGCACACGCTGAGGTAACATTAAATTAACATTAAGTTGCTTTATTTGATGATTAAATAAATCCTTTTGTCCACAGCGCTTGTATGGTAAAGTTGCGTTCATCTTTTTGGCTTGTCATTGGCCTTATCACTTGCCTAAACACTGTTGCGCTGGCACAAGCAGAACGACTGGTTGCTCTTCAAGCGATCAGCCAAAAGCATCCTGATACTGCGCTCATTATTCTCAAGAAACTCCATGCGAAGGCATTAGCGCAAAACGATTACCTTGCCGAAGGCCTCTGCCTGCAACAAATGGGGAAGGTTTGCTATAATCAGGGACATTATGCCCAGGCCTTGGAATTTTATCTACATGCTGATAAAATATTTAACGAACACAATGAACGCGACTTGTTAGCGGCCAACATGGGTGAAATGGGCGTGCTTTATTATTACAACAAGCAACTCGACAAGTCGCGCCAGCAGTACAACAAAGCCTTAGCTTTATATCAACAAAACGGCAATCTTAAGGGACAGGCGCAAATTTTGGGCAATATTGGGCATCTCTACGAAAAACGCCAACAGTACGACAGCGCTTTTTACTATCAGCGTTTAGCACTCGAGAAATACAAACTGACCAATTACAAGCAGGGAATAGCCAAAATTTACGAGAATCTGGGTAGCATTTATGAAGACCTGGCTAAATACGATTCGGCACAAGTCAGTTTTACACATTCGTTAGCGCTTTACAAACTAGATCATAATGAAGTAGGGAGCATAGAGGTGCTGAACAATTTAGGCGATATTTTAAGAAAGACAGGCCAATACGAAGCGAGTATTACTTTCTCCAAACAGGCTTACAACCTTGCATTGCAAAACGACAACATTTATCAATTGGCTTCGTGCAGCAAAGATTTGGGCAAGGCTTACGAATTGATGAAACGCATGGATAGTGCGTATTACTATGCAGAATTGAGCCGTAAATATTCGTTGGAGGTTTATTCCAAAGATGCGGTTAGCCAAACTTCTTTTTTACAGGTACTTTACGATATCAACAAAAAAAGCGATGAAATTGCACGCCTCAACAACAGCCGAAAAGTAAACCGCATCATTACCGTAGCTGTGGTTATTGTGGTAGTACTTCTGATCATATTGAGTATTGTTATTTTTAGCCGGCAACGCCTCAAACTCAAAGATCAAAAAGTATTGGCCCGACAACGCGAGGTAGAACACGAACTGGTACAACTGGAGCTGAAAAACCAGCAACTGGAAGATGGAAATCTGAAGCAGGAACTTGAAGTGAAAAGCCGGGAGCTTTCTACCCATACCCTCAACCTGATCAAAAACAACAAGTTTCTCGAAGAATTGCGCAATACCCTCCAAGACATGGTAAAAGACGACAAGCGCGATCAAAAGAAACAGATGCAGCAATTGATCAACCAGATTAACGATAGCTTTAGCCATGAACAATACTGGAAAGAATTCACCACCGCTTTTGAAAAGGTTCATCAAAGTTTTTTCGACAAGCTGAAAGTTTACAGCAATGAATTGACCGCAGCCGACCTGCGTCTGGTATCCTTGTTAAAGATCAACCTCGAATCGGCAGACATTGCTGTTTTGTTAGGCATTTCTACAGATAGCTTAAGGGTTTCGCGCTACCGATTAAGGAAAAAACTAAACATTAAACAGGGTGATAACCTGACAGCTTTTATCCAAGCCCTTTGATCTTTTTTTGATGGTTATTTTTTGGCCTTGTAACGCTTAACATTTTGTTAATGTAACGGTAATGAAATGATAACGGAGGTTTTAAATAACAGTAAATTACTGAAATACAAATAATTACAAAAAACTGTTGCTTTATCATCTACGTGCTTTGTAACGCTGTTGCCTTTTTGTAACTCTCGAAATTTCACTCGGTGCCTATAGCCTTTACATCTTTGCTGCGTCATTTAAAATCCTTGACTTAACGCAAAACAATGAGCAAATTTTTAAAACTTCTTTTTCCCCTATTATTCGTGGCTGGCCTAGCCAATGCAACGAAACTAAAGGGGCGTGTTTACGACAAACAAACAGGCGAAGCGGTGGTTGGCGCAACCGTGGTATTAGAAAATACCGGCAAGGCAACTACTACTGGACTTGATGGTTCGTTTGAATTAAAAAGCGTAACTGCAGGCAAGGCCGTACTTCGCGTTTCTTACCTCACCTATGCAACCGTAACGCAAAACATTACCATTTTAAACGAGGACAATCCAACCTTGAAAATCTACATGGAACCCGCCTCCAAAATATTGACAGAGGTAACCATTAAAGGCGTAGTGAATGGCAACAATGAAAACGAAGCCCGCCGATTGGAACAAAATGCCAATCAGGTGATGAATATCGTTTCGGCCAAGGCCATCGAAATCTCGCCCGATTTGACCGTAGCCAACGTTATCCAAAGGGTATCGGGCATATCGGTAGAGCGCAACAGCAATGGCGATGGGCAATATGCCATTTTAAGGGGCATGGACAAACGCTACAACTATACTTTGGTAAACGGTGTTAAAATTCCTAGTCCAGATAACAAATACCGTTACGTACCATTGGATCTTTTTCCTTCAGACCTGCTAGACCGCCTAGAAGTTTACAAAACGCTTACCCCTAACCTAGAAGGCGATGCCATTGGCGGTGCGGTAAACATGGTGATGAAAAACGCACCAAACCACTTCCAGGTCAATGCCAATCTGGCCACGGGTTATAACCAATTGTTCTTCGACCGCAAATTTACTAGCTTTAGTTCATCGAACATCAGCAGCAAGTCGCCGTACGAATTGCATGGCAGAACCTACAATGCTACCCAGGCCGATTTTAACAAAGGAACATTAGCTTATACCTCAAAAAATCCTGCACCAAACCTAATTGGCAGCCTATCAATTGGTCAACGCTTTTTAGACGGAAAGTTAGGTGTAATTGTAGCAGGCAGTTACCAGAACACCTATCGTGGCAGCAACAGCACCTTCTACAATTCGGCAGTAACAGGCACTGATCAATATGCAGTAATTACCAGTAGAGATGAGCGCCAGTATTCGGAGCAACAAAAGCGTTTAGGTCTCCATGGAAAGGTTGATTATATCTTTGACCAGAACAACAAAATCAGTCTTTACAATTTCTACGTTAACCTAAAAAACGAGCAGCTACGCGATGTGGTGAGCACTACCTATAATGGTGTTTACGATCCGAGCAAAGGCAATGCCGAACTGGTATACAATACCCGCAGCAGGCTAACCGAGCAGGAAATCTATAACAGCACCTTGCATGGCGATCATAAATTCTTCGACAATAAATTCAAGGTACAATGGTCGGCTGTTTACTCTTCGGCCAGGAACGAAGTGCCAGACAATACCACCATTAGTCTGAACGGTATTCAACAGAATTTTGTAAACAGCCGTTTGGCTTTGGTCAATACTTCACCGGTTAACCACCGTTGGGAACGCAATACCGATGAGGACAAAGCAGGTTATCTCGATTTAACCTACACGGCAACGATTGCTGGTACCAAGGTCGATTTTATGGCTGGTGGCCTCTACCGCGACAAACAAAGAAGCAGCTTCTTTAACAACTATACCTTGGCGCCTACCGCAGCCAATGCAGGCCTAATTTACGGCAAGGACTTTCAAAACTATACCGATCTTAATTTGGTGGTGAGCAATCCTACCGGCGCGGTAAGCAATCCGCTAACCTACGATGCCACCGAAAAAATTGGTGCAGGTTATGGCATGGTAAACTTTAGCCTCAATAAGTTGCAGGTAACAGGTGGTGCCAGAATTGAGCATACCAACCAAGGTTACCAATTGTTGTTTCCTGCCGGAGAAACCAACCCAACAGGCGAACAAGTTTATACCGATGTATTGCCAAGCTTAACTTTAAAATATCACCTTAACGATAAGGAACAACTACATGCCTCTTATTACAAAGCGTTAAACCGTCCCGGTTTTTATGAAATTGTGCCAAGCAAGGTGGTAAACGAAGAGTACCAGGAGCGTGGCAATCCGAACCTGAAACGTGCCTTGGCAGATAACTTCGATTTGCGTTATGAGTTGTTTCCCGGAGCATCAGAACAGTTATTGGTAGGTGTTTTTTACAAAAGCATCAAAAATCCTATCGAATACACTTTTCAGCCAGATGCTACCCGTGGACAAGATATTTATTACAGTCCGGGTAATTTTGGCAATGCCAAAAACTATGGAGCAGAACTGGATTACATCAAATTCTTCCACAAAATCGGCATCAAAGCCAACTATACCTACACGCACTCTAGAATTACCACACCTAAAACATCTCGTCAAAGAGATGCCGTTACTGGCGACATCAAAGCGATATCGGTTGATCAATCTAGACCATTATATGGACAATCAGAACACATTGCCAACCTTTCGTTATTGTACAAAGACACCAAAAAGGGCTGGGATGTACAGCTAGCAGGCGCATACACCGGTCCACGCATCAACACCGTTTCGCAGTTCTTAAACAACGATCTTTGGCAACAAGGTTTCATCCAAATGGACCTTTCGGCCGAGAAGCGATTTAAAGGTGGCATCAGTGCATTTATCAAAGCTGGCAACCTGCTGAATACGCCAACCAAACTCTTTATCAAAGGTACCAATCCTGAAAATAACAAAATCAAGGAAGACTTGGTTGAAAACGGACATACTTTAATCAGAAGCGATAATTACGGACAAAGCTATTTGATCGGCATTCGCTATAAACTCAACTAATTGATCAACCACATCAAATTTAAAAGCAATGAACTTTAAACAGATTTTTAACATCTTCCTACTGCTGGCAATAGCCTTTGCAGGTTGCGAGAAAGCAAATGTTGATGTAGATACTACACCGGGGAACGGTTCGGCCATGGGCGAAGTTTCGGGCGTATGGGCAAAAGGAAGCACCCAATTAATTAAGGGTGATATCATTATTCCCGAAGGGAAAACCCTTACCATTGAAGAAGGAGTAACCGTACTAATGGATGTCGATGCCAAACCCGAAATCATCGTCAAAGGAAACCTTTATGCCTTGGGTACCATAGAAAATCCGATCAAATTTACCGTTGGCGATTTTTACAAGACCCCAGCCAATAAATTTGGCAAGCTTTGGGGCGGTATTTTGGCAGCGCCAAGTTGTGCCGAGCTGGTGCTAGACCATACCATCATCGAATATGCAGGCGCTACCACATCAGATGCTTCAACCTCGGTAAAAATGGGCTTGTACAAACAAGTAGCCGGAGAAAACCTGCCAGCGCTTTGGTTCTCGAACGCCAATGGCAAATTGATTGTAATGAACAGCATCTTCAGGAATCTGCAAGAAGACTGTACCTATATTGAAGGTGGCAAGATCATTTTCGCCAACAATGCCTTTTATACTACTGGCGTAACCGGTGGCGAAGCCATGAACTTTAAATCAGGTTGTTTGGCAGACATCGCCTACAATTTGGTTTACAGCACCAATACCAATGCCTTAAAATTATCTAATGCCGGTGATAAAACTCCGCAAACCCATATTATTGCCTATAATAATACTTTCGTAAATACAGGCTGGCGCAGGCCAACTGCCAAAGGTGGTTCGGTTTGGCTAGAAAGCACCGTGCGCGCCAATTTGTACAACAACCTGTTTGCCAATACCCGTTTTGGCGTAAAACGCGATCCGAAGAAGCCAGAAGACAGCCGTTCTGTTTATACCAACAACTGGTACTATGGCTATGACCAAAGCACGGTAAACCAGTTTCAGCCAGGAGGCGATATTGTAGGTGGCACCAATGATGTAATTGGCACCAAAGCGGGAGACAATGACCCGAAATTCGTCAATTATCCGCTGGGCACGGCAATGACCAGTCCTGATTTCAATACCGCCTGGGATTTCCACTTGCAAGGCAATTCTCCGGCCTTAACCAAAGGAACCACCAATTTTACCCGCCACCATAAAGCAGGAATCACCACTGCCAATGGCATTACTTATGTATCACCAGAGCCCTCTATCTTTGTAGGCGCTTATGGCATTAACCTCTAACCAATGAATTTGAACAAACTGAACTGTACACCCCTATTTGCTTTGTTGCTTTTGGCAGCTTGCAATTCGGGCACCCCTACCACCAACAGCACAAGCAACATTAAACCGGTAATTATTACCGAACCTGTAAAATACGACACCGATGATCCTGCGATATGGATCAACAAGGAAAATCCGGCGCAGAGTTTAGTGATCGGAACCGATAAAGATGCAGATGGCGCACTTTACGTATTCGACTTGAACGGAAAAATTGTGGCCGACAAAGTTGTGAGGGGCTTAAAAAGACCCAATAATGTTGATTTGGCTTATGGCCTGATGCTAAACGGCAAACCTACGGATATTGCCATTGCCAGCGAACGCATGACACATAAGCTCCGCATTTTTTCGTTGCCGGATATGAAACCTGTAGACAAGGGTGGTATTGATATTTTTGTTGGCGAAACCGGTCCAGAATACCGTGATTTGATGGGTATTTCGATCTACACCAGCAAAGATGGCAAAATGTACGCCATTGCCGGACGCAAAAACGGCCCAAAAACCGGTGGTTACTTATGGCAGTACCTATTAGAAGATGATGGCACGGGCAATGTAAAAGCTACTTTGGTCCGCAAATTCGGCGAGTACAGCGGCAAAAAGGAAATTGAATCTATCGCAGTTGATAATGAGCTGGGCTACATCTATTATTCTGATGAGCAAACTGGTGTTCGCCAGTATTATGCCGAGCCAAGCAAGGGCGACAAACAGTTGGCCATTTTCGGCACTACTGGTTTTAAAGCAGACCATGAAGGCATTTCTATCTACAAGCTGAGCGACAGTACAGGTTACATTTTGGTCTCAGATCAAGGGGCCAATCGTTTTCAGATCTTTAGCAGAGAAGGAACCAGCAAAAACCCTTTTGAGCATAAACTGTTGAAAATAGCCAATGTACAAGCCACGCAAAGCGATGGTTCTGATGTGGTGAATGTGTCTTTAAACGACACCTTTAAACATGGTTTGTTTGTGGCCATGAGCGATGACAAGACTTTCCATTATTACCGTTGGGAAGACATAGCTGGCAAAGAACTAAAGCTACGCTAGCTGATTGCTTGTTTATTATAAAAAGGCCGGCTTGACCGGTCTTTTTTGTTTAGGATTTGGTTTTCAATTTGTCATTCCGAGCTTAACGAGGAATCTATTTCGAGAATAGATGCTTCGCACTGCCCTGCATAACAAACCATTCTTTCACAAGGCTAGGCAAACCAATGACAAATGAACCAATGAATTAATAAATACTATCTTTGACCCAAGATAAGGCGCCAAAACTACCACTTATGATTTACCTGATCGGGATCATCATATCATTTTACCTTTCTATTTTGCTCATCACCAAAAAGGGGAAGGCTTCGTCGGATATTTGCCTAGCCATTTGGCTATTTGTGGTAGGCATCCACATGACATTCTTTTACATCGTGATCACTGGGCGTTACCTCAACACTCCTTATTTCTTGGGATTTGAAATTGCCTTACCGCTTGTTCATGGTCCGTTTTTGTTTCTATATACCGCGTTGCTTACCAATCAGGTTTCCAAAAAACTGAATTGGCTATGGCATTTTTTGCCTTTTGTATTGGCCAATATCGCCATCTCCAAATTTCTTGTAGCACCAACAGCCCATAAAATAGATGTTTACCAGCACAATGGAGCAGGCTATACAGAACTGGTTCTCTATATCAACCTTTGTGTAATTGCTTCAGGTATAGTTTACGTAATGTTATCCCTCTGGTTGCTCAACAAGCATAAAAAGAAAATCACCAACGAATTTTCAGATATAGACCGGATCAACCTGAACTGGTTACGCTACCTCATTTGGGGAATTATTGCGATTTGGATTGTAGTGATCTTCACCGAAGATTACCTGATTTTTAGCGTTGTAACCTTGTTCACTTTCTTTATCGGCTATTTTGGCATCAGGCAGGTAGGCATATTCAACCATGCACCCAAAAACAACAAGTTAACGGTACCAAATTCATTGGCCACTGTAGAGCCTACCGAAGAACTTGTGCCCAAAACAAAATACGAGAAATCGACCTTAACCGAGCTTTCGGCTAAGGAAATCCATTCGAGATTAACCGAACAAATGGAAACGGCAAAGCTGTTTAAAGATCCAGAACTAACCTTGGGCGAGCTTTCTACATTGCTTAATGTACATTCTAATGTATTATCACAGGTTATCAATTCTATTGAAAACAAAAACTTCTACGATTACATCAATCAAAAAAGAGTGGAAGAACTGAGGCGGATAATCACTTTGCCCCAAAATAAAAACTTCACCTTATTATCGCTGGCATTTGATTGCGGCTTCAATTCTAAGACCTCGTTTAACCGCAACTTTAAAAAAGTAACCGGACTTTCTCCTACCGAATACCTCAAACAGCAGCAGTTGACTTTTGCCTAGCTCAATTGACGTTTACAACTCACCAAATAGGCTTAATAATCGTCATTGCAAGCTCGCCAAGCAATCTTACTCGAGACAAGCCTTGTGCAAAGGGCTTTTTCGAAGGATCAAGTCTAGGATGACGAACAGAAATTGGTGCCAACCTACCTATTGGGGCGCTGTACAATAACTACAGGCACATCTTTGTCAAAAAAAATTAAATCAGCACAAAGATGAAACACCTTAAACTAATGGCCTTCGCTGCCATTATTCTTTCTCTGCTCGCATCATGCATGAAAGAAAGATCAATTAACGAACCTGGCAACCTGGTGCCAAAAACGGTAGACCAAGACCTGAGCCTACCAGCAATTACAGTGAACGGTGCCCGTTTACATTCTGAAGCATTTGGCAATCCTAACGATCCCATTATTCTGGTTTTACATGGCGGTCCGGCAGGCGACTACCGTTACCTGCTCAATTGCAAGGAATTTGCCAGCCATGGCTATCGCGTTGTTTTTTACGATCAACGAGGCACTGGTTTATCACAGCGATTCCCTTATTCGCATTACCAGCGCATAGATCAAAGCTATGATGATATTAATGCAATTATCAGCCATTACAAAACCTCGCCCAATCAAAAGGTTTTCTTGTTGGGTCATTCATGGGGAGCGATGTTGGCAGGAGCTTACCTTAACAAATACCCCACCACAGACCCATCACATCCAACGATTAGCGGAGCGGTACTAGGCGAGCCTGGTGGTTTGATTTGGAAAGATGTGGAAGACTATGTAGAAAGATCACGCAAGATGATAATCACCAGCGAGGCACTCAACAATGCCACCTATATGGATCAGTTTATTACGGGCAAACGCGATGAACATGCCATTCTCGATTACAAATATGCATTGCTTACCACTGGCGAAGCATCAAATGTGGGCAACGAAGCTGATTTGCCTTTTTGGAGATCTGGCGCCATTTTACAAGAGGCCTACTTTGATATCGGCGACAGGGAACAACCCAATTGGACTACAAACCTGCGCCAGTACACCACCAAAATATTCTTTATTTATAGTGACAGAAACAAAAGCTATGGCTTGGCGCATGCGCAAAAAGTTTCGTCGGCTTTTCCAAATGTAGCCTTGTTTAAAACCATGGGCGCCGGACACGATATGCTTTCGTTCCCAACGGGATGGCAAAACACATTCCCCGCAATGCTCAATTACTTCAATTCGCTCAAATAATCCCTATGAAAAATACGATCATCGCAATCATTATTGCACTTTTTTTAAATAGCTCTTATACCAAGGCCCAAGTAAATTGGGGCGCCTTAAACAAAGAAACCAGTCACTTGCTTAACGTGAATGTAGGCGTAGAATATGGTCTTATCTATGGCATTGGCTATGGCTACCATTTAAAAACCAAAATGCCCATTTTGTTAAACTTAGAATATTCCTTCCCTTCGGGTAGCAGCCTTACCGACGATTTTAAGACCAAATTTGGTGGACAGATCAACGTATTAGAACTGAACAGCTTTAGGTTCAGCGCCAAAGTTTACGGCATATTTAGGCGTTACCAAAACAATTATGTCCGCATTGCCAATTTTGGCAGCGACATGGCCGTAAATTTCGGACTTTATAAAAAGCGTTGGTTTATTGCAGGCGAGGTTGGTTTTGACAAGGCCATTGTCAGCAATTTCAAACATACCGATCAATTCAAGCAAAATTTTCCATCGGTTCAAGATGGCTGGTACGAGCCAGCAACAGGTGGCAACTTTTACTATGGACTACAAGGCGGCTACTCGCTTAACAAGCACGACATTTACCTTAAAGCAGGAATGGCAACCCAACAAGATTTCAAGACAAAACCTACCGTGCCTTTTATGGTACAATTGGGCTACAATTTGAGGTTTTAAAAGGAAATGCATCAACTGTCCCCTTTGGACATTCCATTGGGGGCAGTTTAATTCACTAATCAGCCAATGGCTAGTTACTCCTTTTACGCTCTTCCTCATTACCGAAAGCCCTGTTTTTTCCTTCCATTTTGTTGTTGCCAAAACTATAGGTTAAAGAAAGCCTAAAGAAACGACTGCTGTTGTTTTCGCTGTACACTTGTTTAATGCCGTTTACTACCGAGGTATAGTCTTTCAGGTAAGCGGTATTGAAAATATCATTGGCCAAAGCCGCTGCTTGCAGTTTGCCTTTAAACAAATCCTGTCTGAGTCCTAAATTCAATCCATAAATGTTGCCTACTTCATACAAGCCTCTTTTTACACGAGAACTGTAAAAGGCATCGGCCTGGAGTTTTAGCGTTTTACCTAAGGAAAAGGTATGGTCAGAAGTTAAATAAAGCTGTACATTGTTAACAGGAACTGCATTGATTCCGTTGGCGAACCTGCTTTTTGAGCCCAAAAGGTAAATCAGGTTTTCGCTCTGCCACCAAGAGGCAATGTCGGCCGAATAATTCTCGCCAATGCCATAATAATATTCTCTAAAATAGTTCTGTCTGCTGATAATTTGGGTGTTGGTTTGAGGGTCTGAGCTAAATATGACACCAAAGCCATCTGTAGTAACATTAAAGAAAATATTGGTTCTCAACTTGCCTTTATACACATAGCTCCAATCAAAATTATCGTTAAACGATGGCCTTAAAAAAGGATTGCCTTCCGAATAGCTGTTGCTGTTGATATAAGAACGGAAAGGATTTAAATTGGCAAAGCTCGGTCTGTTTATTCTTCGGCCATAATTAAACAAAAAGTTATGATTAGCCGTCGCTTTGTAAGCCATATAAAAAGTTGGGAACAGTTTCGGGTAGTTATTGGTATGCTTTTGACCTAAGGTGCTCGAATAGCCTTCGGTTTGAGTGTTTTCTAGCCTTAAGCCCAATTGTAGACTCAATTTTTCATTCAATTGCTTAGTGCCGCTCAAGTAAATAGCCTGATTGTTTTCTTGGTATTCGAAAGCATTTGAACGGTTTGGATCGAGTACCGGATTGCCGCTAACGGTATTAAAGTATTGGATATTGGCATTGCTTTTAATGAAGCTCGCTTTTGCCCCATAAGACAGGTTTGCAAATTTCAAAGGTTGCTCCACATCTACCTTTATACTGGTATTTACGATATGTTGCATCGATGCATTTTTAGCCGCCTGATTCACGTTCAGGAAATGACCATCAGGCAGATAGGTTTTGGCCACAAAGTTGTTATCTACGCCTGACTTGTAGGTAAAATGATCTACATCTACAGACAGCTTTCTGCCTAAGGTATCCAGCTTTGAAAGCAGGTGGGCATTATAGGTATTGCTTCTGTTGTACAAATCATTTTGAGCGGTATTGGTCAGTAGTGAATCGATGCCATGGCCAGCATTATAAATATTGGTTTTGGTGAAGTCGCTGCGATCTGGGCTGTTAAAATTCCCGAGGTACTGAACCCCAATTGTGGTACGATTGGAAAGGTCGTAATCGAAAGCCACACCAGTTGAAGCATTATCCTGCTTTTGTTTTCCGGCAGTCTGCAGCTCCCAATTACCTTTTGGATAATAGGTATCCAGCGTTTCTTTTGACTTTTGATAACCAATCCTTCCGCCTGCATTAACCGAAAACTTAACTTTGTTTTTGTTGTAGAAGAAACTATTGCGCAGGCTTAAAAAACCATAGGCATTTTGATCGTAGGCTAAGTTGCTGGTGTTTTTCCATGAGTTTTGCATTCCTTTCTTCAAAATAATATTGATCAGCCCGCCATCTCCACCGGCTTCGTATTTAGCGGGAGGATTAGCAATCACCTCGATGCTTTTGATATCGCTAGCCGCGATCGAATTGAGGTAACTGATCAGTTCTGTACCGCTAAGCTCCAACAAACGCCCGTTGATCATTATCCTCGAAGTGCCTTTACCCAATAGGCTAATTGATCCATTTTGTACCATTACGCCTGGCGCAACACTTAAAGCATTAAGGGCATTCCCACCTGTTGCAGTTATGTTTCCCTCTACATTAAAGATCAAGCGATCTGCTTTATATTCTATCATTTTTCTTTTGGAAACAATCACTACTTCATTCAATTTGCCTTGTTGTTCTTTGAGCTGAACGACGCCTAAATCGGTATTTTTCTCTAGCTGTATTTCTTTTTCCCAAGTATCAAAACCCAAAAAGCTGATCTTGATTTTATAAAGACCCGGCTTCAATTGCAATTCGAAAGAACCATCTTCTTTAGTTAAGGTGCCCGAAGCAATTTTGCCTTGCTGATCTGATAAAACTACATTAGCCCAGCCAATAGGTGCTTCATTGTTTTTAACGTTTCCCCTTAATTGTACTTGTGCCTTTGCCCAGAATGGAAGCAGGATGAAAAAGGCAATGATTTGAATTCTGTTCATGATGTTGTTGTGATTTGTTGGATCAAAGTTGTCCAAGCGAAACCGCAAAAACGTCCGACAAAAAAAGTCGAACCTTTTTAATGGGTTCGACTTTCTTTTTTACCTCGTACGACTTTTTTCAAGCCATTATCAATCAGCCAGTTCTATATTGTGTTGGTGTTTGATTGGTATATTTTTTAAATGCCGTATTAAAAGAAGATTTGGAGTTAAAACCTACTGCATACAAGATTTCCTGCACATTGAGATTGCGCTTGGCCGGATCTTTTAAGAGTTGCATTGCTTTTTGGATACGGTATTCGTTTACAAAATCGAAAAAATGCTGGTCTTGGTAATGGTTAATCAAAACAGAAAGCTCTTTTACCGGCATCTTCGTTTGATCTGCCAAATCTTGTATGCTTAAAGATGGCGCTAAAAAAGGCTCGTCTCTCTCCATAAATGCTTTAAGCTCGCTAATTTTCCTGCCTATCTCCTGTTGTTCTTCACTTACTTCACGATTAGCGGTGCCGTTTTGAGTTCCCGGCAGGATATCTTTAACCAATTCCAGTTTAGAATCGACGCCCCTAAAAAGCTCAGGATGATACAATGCTTTTAAAACAAACCAGCATAATACGCCAAGGGCAATCACTCCAACCAATAAACTTGCCCAAACAGAAACCTCGGTGTTGGTATAGATAAGCACATTTTTAATAGTTACAATGCTATGGGCGATTACCGAAATCATGGCCAACTGAAAAAGCCACTTGTAGGTGATAATGGTAGGATCGGTATAGTTCTCCTGATAGATTTTCTTGTATTTTTTTAAGGTGAGGAAAATAGCCACGATATAACCAATAAACTGCAGATCATTTAAAATCCGCAAGGCAATATTTTCTAGCTGGCTCATGTAATTTTCGAAAAACTGCGTTTTCGTAGCTACATCTGCAAAATACAAGCCTTTGCTCACTACCATGTTTGCAATAAGGAAAGGAATGATGTGCAGAAGGTGTTTAGGCTTTAGTTTAAAATCAGCATAACAGGCGGCCAGCACATAAAGGTAAAAAAAGGGCATGATCAGCAGGGAAGAGTTGCTCCTCAGCATCTCCCAATTGAGGTGGTTCAGCAAAAAATAGTAGCTAAAGAACCCGCTGATATCTATTGCGCTAAGAATGATAAAAACCGCAAATAGAATGTTGGGCAATTTGTTTTTTGTCTTGACCGTAAGCAGAAAAAGGGACAGGATGAACGATACGAAAACCGTAACAAAACTAATAATCCCTACTAAAATGCCTTTGTCCATTTGCCTGCTGCTTGCTTAGCACGCTAAAATAATACAATTTTCAACGTTGCGCCATATACAAGCCAAATATTGGGCAGAAAATAAGATTAGGCATTTAACACATAGCGAAGCAAGGTGGCCCTACCGTCGAACACCTGGGCATCGATTAGTTTCAGCTCTTTAGGCAGGCCTGCTTCAGGGAAAAAGCGCAAGCCCGTACCTATAACCGAAGGATATACAATGAGATGCAATTCATCTACACATTGTGCATCGAGCAATTGTTGAACGATGGAAAGGCTTCCCCATAAAATGATGTCTCCGCCTGCTTGTCGCTTTAGATTATCCAGTTCAGTTGCCGGATCGTTTTTGCTGATGCTTGCAGGACTTAAATGACCACGTGGAGCCTCACTTAAGGTATTAGAGAAGATGAGCCAAGGTGTTTTTTGGATAGGCATTGCGATAGGCTCTTCTTTCGGATCGGCCTTTGGCCAATAAGGCGCAAACATTTCATAGGTTTTACGGCCCAATATGATCAGGTCTACATTTTCCATTAATTTGCATTGCGCGTGTTCGAGTGGTTGGTTTACGCCCTGCAGTTCCATAAACCTGATGCCTCCATCAAGCGATGCCGCAAATCCGTCAATGGTTACAAACTCCTGTACAATTAGCTTTCTCATGGTTTTAAATTGAACAACTAAGTTCTCGAAAAGTTTAACAAACAAAGCTGTACAAAAGAGACAAATAAGGAGGGTAAACGAGCCGAATCTATTTCAGCTCAATCCCTCTCGCCTTTAACACGCCATTTTTTTTAATCTCCAGCAAATCTTCTGAATAAACCCCAGTTAAAGGATATGCCTTGTTCTTTTCGATCCGGAAATAAGGTGTGGGATATTCTTCTTTAACCACATGGTCATACTCGTCTTCAATGTCAAAAGACAGGTTGTTTTTGAAGGCCAGCTTAACGGTTTTGATGTCCTGTTGCCAATGCCTATCAAAGCGATAGGGATCGCCCGGCCTCGCCCAACGTCCATCTTTTGTAGGGTAAACATCAAAGAACTGATATTTTTCATGATAGAGTTTGCCACAATACTCGCTCAAAAAGAGCATTACGTACTTATAGCTGGCAAACTTTGGTGTTCCATAATGGTCAAATGCCGTAAAATTAATGGTATCTGGCAAAGTGCTGCCATACATGGTTTTGAGCAATTTATATTTTGATACATACTGTCCATCGAAAGGGAAAGACTGATCGCAATAATAAGGATCAATCCGTTTAATGTCTATCTTTTCGGCAATGACCACGTAGTGTTTCGGATTTTTATCCTCGCATTTTTCACGCTCCATACAAACTTCTGGCTCTAAAAGGATATTTATTTTATCCATTTTGATCAAATCTGCCACCGCATATTTTTGGGTAATGTACCTATACGCACTAAAGTAAAGACTGTCTTTCAAATCTGCCTTGATTTGGAATGTCCGGTCGGGTTTTGTTTTCACCACCAAATTGGTATCCCGACTTAGCTGCATAGACTTTTTCATATTCCCATCTATCAGTTTTATAAATTGGGTTGCACTGTCTTTTTTATATTTTTTGCTCAAAGATGAAATCATAGCTGAGTTTGCCTTGTTCCATTTACTAAGCGTATCGTTTAAGATCACCCTCACTGCATTAAATTCGTTATACCTAGCCGAGGTATCGCGTGCGGTTCCCTTGATGAGTACGGTTTGTGAAAAGGAAATATTGAAGCATAGCAACAGTAAAAGCGTAAAGAAAATTTTCATCGCATTAAATTAATGGTTTGGATTGAGGCTTTCAAAATTTTAACAGGTCTTAACAAAAGTAGTTCTAAACTATGATGCGTTTTTCTTGTGAATTGCATACTTGTTATAAAATAATAGATTAGTCCAGCAATCTTAATCGTTTATTTGGGAGCGAAATGCCATTGCCAAAGATTAAGGGCAGTCCAGCTTTTCGTTGTATCTTTTTCGTTTTAACAACGAAAAAGGATGCCGTTGCAATCTGGGCTATTTGACTTGGGGTAGTGTAAGAAACCTTACTTACCTGTTGGCCTTTTTCCCTCTCCTAGCCGGCGGGGCTATGAAACCAAAATAGCGACAGGGCTCCAAGTTCCTTAAACCTGATGGGAGCGGACACGAAGTAAAGCGGACAGCAGGACTGTACCAGCCCAAGAACATTAGACCTTGCTTTTCTAGAAAACAATAAAGTCCACTATTGGTTTGGGCTTGTGGTTTCCTTCCGAATTACATAGGCAAACATATCGCCACGCTTGGTAAAACCCAGTTTTTCGTATAGTTTGATGGCACCAACATTGTCGTTGCGCACATGCAGAAAAGGTGTTTCGCCTTTGGCCAAGATCCTTTTGATCTGTTCGCGGATGAGCATATAGGCATAGCCTTTGCCCAAATGATCGGGATGGGTGCACACGGCACTTACCTCTATGTAGGGCGTAGGATTAAACCGATGCCCGGCCATGGCAACCAGCTGCTTATCGTCGATGATGCCGGTATAATTGCTCAGTTCTATGGTCCTTTCCCTAAATGGTCCGGGCTGGGTCAGTTCTACCAAGGCAATCATTTCGCTTACATGTTCTTTATCCAATTCTGTCAACACCGCATCCTCACCTGCCGGGATAGTTGGATGCTCATAAACGAATTGAAACATGTCAATATGGGCAATCAGTTTCCAGTTTTCGGGAATGGCCAATCTCGTTGGACTAAAAACCACAAAAGTGCTCGCAGCCGGACTGATCTGATAAAGTTCGTTAAATTCTTCTCCGCTGTTCTGCTTGAGGCCGGCAAAAGAAGCCACCTCTTCTTGATAATACTTTACGTTTTCGGTTCCTTTTGCAAAAACGCCATGCGCCGATTTCAGGGCATGGTAGATCGGATTGTCCAACAAGTGTTCCATTACACAAAGATACCGAAAAGCAAGATTTGTTGCCACCCGTTTCTTGCTAGAACTACCAACAAAACGGCACTTGTCTACTAGTCGACCACAAGTCACTTTCTGTCGACGATAAGTCGCTATTCGGCTGTTTACTAAATTTTGCATTCGATTACCTGCTAGTTTTACAGAAAAAGCAAACAGATGAAAACGACCTTAATCGCCCTGATTTTTTCTTTATGGACAAGCGTTCCATTTGATACACCTGATCTAGTTCAAGACACAGACATCCAAACCCGCAAAGAACTCGGAAAAGTGGTGCAGGATTTTATGGACAGCATCAAAGAAAGAGACAGCGTAAAATTTTATGGTCTTTTTTTCGATGGTCCGGTAACGTGGGTTGGCGTTGACAAAGAAAAAAGCTACCAATCGTTTGTAAAAAAGAACAGCAAGGTTAACAAAAACTATTTCAAAAGCAGTCCGCAAAGTTTTATCCGCAGCATTATAGCGGAAGGCGGAGGCGAGGAAGAAAAATTCTACAATGTACGCATGGATGGCGATGAGCGCATGGCTACCATTACCTTCGATTACAGTTATTGGTCAAAAGGTAAAAAGCTGAACTGGGGAGAAGAAAGTTGGGGCCTGATTAGAGCAAACGGACAGTGGAAAATTGCCAGTGTCATCTTCTCTGCCGAGATGGAAAATGTTGCCTCAGAGCCTGCTAGGCAACAGAAAAGCCATAAAAAGTCAACCGAGCTAAAATCAGTCAGAAAAAATTGACAATTTATATTTAAATATACGTAGTTAACTACGTATATTTGGTTCATGAAATTACAGGAACAGATCAAACCCTTAGACAACAGCTTTGTGGATCAGGTTGTTGAACTGATTTTACCCATCCAGCAACTGGAATTTAACGTATCGATAACCGTTAACGATCAGCCCGACCTGCTAGACATCGAAACCTATTACCAGCAACCCGGCGGTAATTTTTGGGGCGCCTTTAGCAACGATGAACTGGTAGGTACCATTGCCCTCCTCTCTATTGGTCATCAGGCCGGTGCCATTCGGAAAATGTTTGTGAAGGAGGAATTTAGGGGCAAGGAAAAAAGCATTGCCCAACAACTGCTCAACAATTTGATCGCTTATTGCGAAGCCGAAAATATTACAGATATTTACCTCGGAACGATAGCACAAATGAATGCGGCCCAGCGTTTTTACGAGCGCAATGGTTTTCAAAAAATCGAGGCCGATCATTTGCCTTCATATTTTCCGAGGATGCAGGTAGATAATCTTTTTTATCACCTGAACTTAAAGAAACAGCAATGAATGTAATAGACGAGGCGGGTATTTTAGCCCTTTCAACAAGGCTCCAGCGGCTGAGCGACCGTATCCGTAAAGACGGTCTGGAAATTTACAAGGAGATGGGCATCAGCTTCGAGCCCAAATGGTTTCCGGTGATTTACGTGTTGCATAAAAAGAATGTGCTGAGCGTTGTAGAAATTGCTGCCGAAATCGGTTATACCCACCCCTCTACCATTACTTTGCTCAAAGAATTGGAGAAAGAAAAAATCATTCGCTCCAAAAAAGACAAAAGCGATGAGCGCAAACGCCTATTGCAACTGAGCAGCAAGGGCCAACAACTGATTGACCAAATGGGTCCTGCCTGGGAAGTGATTACCGAAGCCACCGCCGACCTGATCAACACCCAAAATAACCTGATGCAAGCCATTTTAGAGGTGGAAGAACAACTCAAAATGAAAAGCTTTTTACAAAGGGCGTTGGTGCTGATCAAGGAGAGACAAGGATAGTTTTTACGTAAAATCCCACAAGGCTATTGCCCAATGGGATTTAATCAAGTCTATGTTTTGGCTTTAGTTTTTGATCTGGCGTATTAAATGATGCGCTCTCTTTCGACCTTATTTATACCCTAAATGCCCTTGGGGTTTGCTGGGTATGTTTCCTGAAAAAATTATTGAAATGCGCAGGTGCTTCAAAGCCCAGACAATAACTTATTTCGGCCACGTTCCAGCTCGTATGCTTTAACAAGGCGATGGCTTCGGCCACCAATCGTTCGGCAATGTGTGCCGTAGTGGTTTTTCCGGTAACCAATTTAATGGCCCTGTTGAGATGATTGGTGTGCACATTGAGCTTGCTGGCAAAATCTTTGGCCGATCTTAAGGCAAACTGCTGTGAAGGCGATTCGATAGGAAACTGGCGTTCCAGCAATTCGGTAAAAACACTGGCAATGCGTGCGTTGGCATCGGCATGCTGATACAGTTTTTCAGAAGGTTCTAACTTTAGCGCCCCGTGGATCATCTCCATGATATAATTGCGGATCAAATCGAACTTAAATGCGTAATCAGATTTGATTTCCTCAAGCATTTTCTCGAAGATACTGGCCATCAGCTCATCTTGCTTGGCATTGAGCAAATAGGCGGGTTTGCCCGTCGGAGAATACATGGGCAGTTCTTTTAGGCTTCCGCGGATATGCTCAGTAAAGAAGGCATCCTTAAAAATGCAGAAAAAACCGCTGGCATCTTCAGTCAGTGCCTCAAAGGTATAAGGTGTTTGCGGATTAAAGAACATCAGCGTACTGCCATTAACCTCTAGGGTTTTATCGCCATAATGGTAAAGGTGCCTGCCACGCATAAGCGCGATCTTGTAAAAATCACGCCTGCTGTATTCAACTGGTGGCTTGCCTGGTCCAGCGCAATCTTCCAGCCTAAATACGTTAAAATGGCCCAGATCCGCATTCACATTTTCGTCCTTTAAATTGAACTTGCGTTGGTAAAAATCTTCCAGTGTTTCTACAGTACCCATATTGTAAATTTAAAACATTTTAAACAGAATCTGTCATTCCGAGTGCAACGAGGAATCTCTTTATAATGGATTCTTCGCTGTGCTCAGAATGACAAATTGCTCAAGTCTTTTAATCGCTAAATGAAGTTGAAGTAGCCAATTGGCGGTAAAACTCCATGTCTTTTTGCACAAGTTCTATTTTCTGTTCGGCCGCTTTATAAGCATCTTCGCCAAGGAACAAATGCAAAGGCGCATTTTCTTGATTAGCCACATTGATCATGGCCGCAGCAGCTTTATCTGGATCGCCAGGCTGATTGGCATTGATCTGGTTTTGATGGGCCAATTGTACTTCGCGCACATTTTTATAGGCCTCGATCTCTTGTTTTGGCGCTGCAATAGAACCTTCTCCCAAGAAATTGGTCCTGAAATAGCCCGGCATCACCAAGGTTACATCAATTCCAAAAGGCTTGGCTTCATGGTAAAGCGATTCAGTAAATCCATGAACGGCAAACTTCGATGCGCAGTAGATACCAAATGCCGGAAAACCGCCAGAAAAACCTCCGATTGAAGAAATATTGAAAATATGTCCGCTTTTTTGTGCTCTCAAATACGGCAAAGCCTGACGGATGACATTCAGTGATCCAAAAACGTTCACGTCAAAATTGGCTCTCGATTCGGCGTCGCTCAATTCTTCCAAGCCACCAATCTGGCCATAGCCTGCATTGTTCACCACCACATCGATACTCCCGAAATGTGTAGCTGCTTCTGCTATTTTTTGTTGTACATCTTTTTCATCCAAAAGATCCATTGCCAAAGGCAAGAAATTTTCACTTGTTGTGTTTACGGCTGCTTTTAATCCTTCAACGGTTCTTGAAGTCGCTGCCACTTGATAGCCTTCCTGCAAAAGCCTATTTACCAAAGCCAAGCCTAAACCTTTAGAGGCTCCAGTGATTAACCATGTTTTTTTAGTACTCATCTTTTTGTTTTTTTATGATACAAAGTTGCCGAGTTCATGGATGGCAGCGTTAGCTTGTTTCAAACAGATGATTGCAAAATTCAAACAATGCTCATTATCCTTCCAGCATAAGGGTATCGCTTACGCCTATCTGCTCCAAGAAATATTCATCGTGAGACACGACCAATAGCGTACCCTGATATTCGTTGATGGCCGTAGTTAGGATGGCGATGTGCTGCAAATCGAGGTTATTCGTAGGCTCGTCTAATACGATTAAATCGGGTGCCTGGTTGGCAATGGTTAAAGAACAAAGCATGAGCCGCATTTTCTCGCCTCCGCTTAATGCGCTACAAGGTTTATCCCAATCTGCTTTGCCAAACAAAAACCTGTTGAGCCGGATCTTCACCTCATGTTCTTGCAGGGCGCCGGTATTGAAAAATTGTGCCTGTTCGTACACGCTGAGCTTGTTGTTGATGAGGGTATAATCCTGATCGATGTAAATGGCTTGTACCATTGCCCTTTCCATTGTTCCTTGCGAAGGATCCAATTGGCCCAGCATCATTTTAAGCAAAGTAGTTTTGCCTGAGCCATTTGCGCCTTTAATCGCCCAACGTTCACCGCTACTTAGCTTAAAGCTGACGGGATTCTTCCACAACAAATGATCGCTAAAAGCAAAATTAATTGCATTCGCCTCAATTAACATTTTTCCTTTATGCAGGGAAGCATGGACCAAATCGAGCTTCATTTGGTCGGTTTGAGACCTATGCTGGCGCAACTGTTGCAGTTCTTGTGCAATCGCGCCAACCTTTTCGGCATGTACACCTTTCATTTGGGCCGTACTTCTTTCGGCACTGTTGCGCAAGCTGTTCATTACAATGGTGGGCATCCCGGCCTTTTCTTGTTTTTTCTTGCCCCGGGCATCGAGCTTTTGTTGGCGTTCCAAGGCTTCTTTTTCTATTTCCTTCGCCTTGCGCAAAGCTTTTTCCTTACTTTTAAGATCATTGTTCAAAGCCTCGCTGGCAATTGCCTTTTGTTCGGTATAAAAATCGTAATTGCCACCATATACGGCAATGCCTTGCGGGCTCAATTCGTACACGGTATCGAGCTTATTTAACAATGTCCGATCGTGGCTTACCACCACCAAGGTATTTTTAGTGGTTTGTATATAATCATAAAGCAGCTTTCTGCCTTGGGCATCTAAATGATTGCTGGGCTCATCGAGCAATACAATTTCTGGCCGATGCACCCAAATACCCGCCAAGAAAATCTTTGTTTTTTGTCCCCCGCTTAGGCTTTCCATCGTTTGCGACAATGAAATCCCATCCAGTTTCCAGTGTTCAAAAGCCATTTGGCAACGTTCTTCAATGGCCCAGTCGTTATCGAGCAGGTTCATGTTTTCGTCGCTTGCCTCGCCTGCCAGTATTTGGTTAAGCGCATCAAGTTTGGGCGCAACTCCTAAGGCTGATGCTACAGTGTAATGGTTAAACTGTCCGAAAACCTGAGGTACGAGATAAGGTTCGGCCTCTGTTTGTACCCTTCCACCAAGCGGCATTAAGCGGCCTGCCAAAATTTGCAGCAGAGTAGATTTTCCGCTGCCATTGTTCCCCAACAGGGCAATTTTATCGTGTTTGTTAACGACGAGGTTTAACTCATCGAATAATATATCTTTATTGGGATGTGCATAGACTACATCTTGAAGCGTAAGCATAAATTCCTTTCTTTTAAACGTGAACAAATACAGGCTTGATAGCAGCCTTGTTTATTTTTCGTGAAAGAAATTAAATCCTACATTGATGTTTGCTTTTGTTGGAGGATACAAAAGTAAGAAAAAATCGGCCATGTCACAAAGACCACTTGACAATAAGGGCTATCCGAAGGCATTACCTACAAAGCGGGTGCCGTTAAAAACCAGCTTTCTAACTACTCGTTTTTGTTTTTCTCCTTCTGCACGCTGGATAGGCGTCAAGTCATCAGTCAGGTAAATAAGGGTAAGGGTTTGGGTTTTCGGATCGAAGGCAAAAGTTTCAATGTCTTCAAGCCTTGCTCCCAATGTAAGGCAGGAGCTGTTGTTTTCGCCATAAGAGATCGCATCATCACTAGGGGCATCAAATGCATCGTAGTTAAAGTTTGCCTTGTCTTGTTCCAGCTCAACCACTACCGCCGTTTGAAAAATGCAAGTATTGCAGCCTATACCTGAACCTAAGCACAAGTACAGGTTCTTTTTAGACCTCAGCTTATAAATTTTATCGAACCAAGCGCCTGCAGAAGGAAAAAGATTTCCTTGTTCTGTTCCGATGATATCATCGTAGGCTGCTTTTGCCTGCCCCGATTGTGTTTTATAATGCACCATGCTGATGTTGCTCTTGAAACTGCCACCTGTATTCTCGTACCAGTTAAACAGCCAAAGTTTTTCATCGTCAGAATGGATGATATTTAATCCAGGAGCCTGCAGTAAAGCCTTGAGGTTTTGTCTGGTAATTTCAGGGTCTTGGAGGACAGTTTCTAATGTGGATGCAATGGTGGCGTTAAGGTTGGCGACCCTGTCTACGGTATCGTTTTCGTACATGGGCTGTAGGGTATCTGCAACGGCGAAAAGCTTTTTCAAACTGTCTACTATTACAAAAGACTGGCCCTTAGCTGAGGTAGTTGAGGATGAAGTGGCTGCATTAGAATCCCTAGCTCCCGATTTTGGGTCTGGCGAACAAGCATAGAAGCCCGTTAGCAACAAAAGCATTAGGGGAACCACTTTACAGGACATCATATAGAGAGTTAACGGATGCACGAAGATGGCAAACCTTGTGCAAAAAAAAAAGCCACCAAGCCATTTAAAGGAACTAGGCCCAAAAGACAAAAACGTTTTAGTGCAAATAACTATCGTAACAGCACATATTTACAGCCATTTAAACAAAAAAAGGTGTTTTCTGCACTTTCGTAAATTATTCATTACCATTCAGATCACGGTTGGCTTCTCCACTGTTCTAGGCTAAGCTCCTTGTCGCTTACAGGATCATAAAACCTAATCTCATAGATCGGATAGGTATATACCCTTAAAGAAAAAAGCCTTGATACAATATCTTCCCCTCTTGTTGAAGTTTCTACCTGGTAATAGGGTTTATCGCTACTTGGTTTTGAAACTATGACCACATTGTCTGCATTTTCTTTCACTTCTATCAGGTTTCCAACGTCATGCAGCACTTTCTTATCGCTTACTGGTGCCGCAAAGGGTTTACCGACAATCGTTTTAAAATCGACCATTCGGTTAGCGGTGTACTTGCTATCATTGTCGCCAGCTTCTGTCAGCGTATCTAAGCGCCAACGCACCACGAAGAGCTTGTTGAGCAGTTTATCGGCTACAATATCATCGGCAACCAGTTGAATTGTATCTTTTTTGGCATCTAAAAATACGGCATACCAGTAGTCCATATTGCCATTAAAGTGAATAAACTGCAAGGTATCAGTATTGATTTGAAGTGTTTGTGGCGTTTGCAGAACGGCAACCTGTGTACTGTCTTTAGGTGGTTGATTAGCAAATTCTTTCTTGTGACCAGAACAAGCCACAATAAAAGCAAGGAATACAGCTAGAGCGATATATTGAAGCTTCATTTTTTAGTTTAAAATTCTACAGCAAAATCCTTGCCTCAACCATAGGCATTAGTTAAAAGACCGCTTAAACTGCACTGGCGTAAGATTGGTTTTCTTTTTAAAGATCTTATTGAATGACTGCGGGTGTTCAAAGCCCAATTGATAGGCCACTTCTGCTACCGACAAATTGCCTCTGGTCAGGTAATCTTTTGCCTTGTCGATCAGTTTTTGATGGATATGTTGCTGTGCGTTCATCCCGGTTAGGTTACGGAGGAGATCGCTGAGGTAACTTGCCGACACATTGAGCTCGTTGGCCAAATACTGCACAGTAGGCAGGCCTTTTTGCAGGGCACTTTCATTGTTAAAGTATTGTTCTAGCAATGTCTCCATCTGACTGAGTACATCATTGTTAATGGCCTTATGGGTAATGAACTGCCTGTTATAAAAGCGATTACTGTAATTCAGCAGCAATTCTACCAAACTAAGGGTTACATCTTGGCTAAAATGATCGATCCGTTGCTCTAATTCATCTTGTATGTTTTTAAAAACACCAAAAATGATTTCCTTTTCGTTTTCTGAGAGCTGCAAGGCCTCATTGGCATGATAAGAGAAAAAGCCATAATTTTTAATGTTCTTTGCCAGTGCGTGACCGAGAAAGAAATCGGGATGGATCAACAAGGTAAAGCCTTCACACTCCCCGCTGTTCTCGTCGTTGGCAATCAATTGGTTGGGCGAAATAAACGATAGGCCACCTTCATTAAAGTCATAATAATGCTGTCCGTACCTGATCTTGCCACTGAGGTACTTTTTATAGGAGATTTTATAGAAATCCATCAGCATCCCTTTGGCAATATCAGAAATATCGCCACTAATGTTTTTATAATCGTTGAGCGCAATTAAGGGGTGGGAAGGCGGAGGCATACCCAAGGCCTTGTTCATTTGGGCAATGGAATGAAAAACGTAAGGCTGGTGTGCTGATTTTTTCATGCTACAAAATGTGGTGATGCAATTTACGAAATTGAAGAGGAGAATGTTCAATTAAAACATTCTCCCCTCCCTTAATTGGTTTAAGGCAACTGGGCTGTAGGCCTGATGATCATTTCGTTCACATCTACTTCGGCCGGCTGGCCAATTGCATAGGCTATTGCGCTGGCCATGCTTTCGGCAGGAATGGCCAAGTGCTTAAACGAAGGAACCATAGCCTTAACCTGTTCATCGGTAATGGCATTGGTCAATTCGCTATGGGTAATACCTGGGGAGATGATGGTGGTGCGGATGTTGTAAGGCTTTACTTCTTGGCGCAAACCTTCGCTAATGGCTCTAACGGCAAATTTGGTACCTGAATATACCGCACTTGATGGAGCCACAATGTGTCCAGCTACTGATGATATATTGATAAAATGGCCGCTCATTTGTGCTTTGAAGTGTGGCAAAGCTGCGCCAATTCCATAGAGCACGCCTTTAATATTGATATCGATCATGCTTTCCCACTCTTCATAATGCAGGTTTTCGAGCATTGAGATCGGCATTACACCGGCGTTGTTTATCAAAACATCTATCTTGCCAAATTCGGCTATCGTGTTGTTGATAAGGGCTTCCACTTCTTGGCGTTTGCTTACATCTGTGGCGAACGCCTTGGCTTTACCACCGGTGGCAGTGATTTCGGTCACCAACTGGTCTAATTTTCCTTTGCGTCTGGCCGCTAAACTTACCTGCGCGCCTAACGAAGCCAAATGCTTGGCTGTAGCCAATCCGATGCCACTGCTAGCTCCGGTAATGACCACTACTTTTCCTTTGATCTGAGTTTCCATTTGTATTGAATATTTTTTCAAAACAAAGGTGGCGCATCATGAAATCTTCAAATTAGCCAAACCCAAGAATAGTGTAGCCGAAATGAGCTAAGGGTGGAAGGTTGAAAGTGGAAAGTTAAAAGTTGAAAGTGGAAGGTTAAGGGTTAAATAATTAGCCACAGATTAACAGATTTCTACAAACAAACTTTATAAAGCTTGTTTATTGTAACGCATACGATATATCTTTAGTAATTTACCGAGCGTGATATAGTCCTTATCTAATGTCTCAAGCAACATACTTTCAGAACCATTAGGATGCGAATAAGACAAGGTATAACTAGCACTAACTCCCGAACCTTGGCCTGTAACCTTTTCATTCTTTATGTATTTCCATTCAAAAAAATCTGTATTTACTGTTTGTATACCTTTTTCATTGAGGACAATTTGTGGTTGGGTATTTCTAAGTTCTTTGATTTTTTTAACAATCCAATATATATTGCCTGCTAGCAAAAAAAAACCTAAAATATAGCGGTTATCCATAAATAAATAAACTATCCCAGGTATAAAAATCAGCACTAGCAAAAGCTCAAGAATCGTTCTCTTTTTTGAAAAGAAAACTTTTGTTTCATTTGGTATGGCGAAATCATCGAAGAACACATCTTCTTGATCAAATTTGAGCTGTAATTCTCTCCATTTCACCTTAGCCGTTATGTTACGAATTTCGGTGTTTTCAAAGGGGCTATTATCTGGCCAAATGAGTTTTTCTTCAATAGCTCTTTTCTTTAGTTCGTGAACATTTCTTACATTTTCAAAGGCCCAAACTCTCCATTTGGTAATCATAATGCTCCAACAAAGCCAGCTAAGAGCAAATCCAAATATTAAAGAAGTTGCTATAATCCAAAAAGATGTAATTCCTAAAAATGCTAGACAAATGCAGAGACCAAATGTTACAAAAATAATAAGCAACACAGGATAGTTTACCATTCGTCTTCCTTTGGCTAAAGCCTCATCAACAGTTACCGTTTCCTTCATCAGTTTTGTTCAAACAACAAATATACAATACTAAGTATCTGTTAACCTGTGGCTAAAAAACATTAATATTCTACATGGTAATCTTTAGGAAAATGTTCGCCTTTCCAGGCTTTTTTGGAAGTCCAATCGGCTGCAGGATCTGCCCAGAATGAATCTGAAGCTGGCAAGCCTAGGGGCAGGAACGATAAGGTAGCCATGTACAAGCTACCCGTTGAGGTATAATAATCGGCAATGGCCGGATCGTTGCCGCAAAAGCCCAACTGTAGCCAACCCTTGCTGTCGAAAGTACCTTTGGTTTCGTACATGTTCTGTTTTACCTTGGTAAGGGCCGATCGCACCTGTGCGGGGGTGACACCTTCGGGCAGTTTTTTCATCAGTGCCAGTTGAGCCAATGCCTGAAAACTCCCGGTTCTGTAGGTAATGGAACGGCCAATTGGCGGAAAAGTTCCCTCTGGCGAAATCATTCTTTCCTGTCCTACGCCATATCGTTGCATTCTTTTCAGTGCCAAATCGTATTGTGCCTGCGTAGCTAGTCCATGTTGCAACATCACGGCAACCGTATCTACCATCATCGGGTGGATCACAAAAGAATTGTAATAATCGAAAGCCAGGTTTGGACCATCGCCATACCAACCATCGCCTTTGTACCATTCGTTCAACTTGGTTACGCCCTGCTTTAAACGGGCATCGTCATGCTGTTCGCCAATGTGCAACAAAAAAGCTTCGGTAATGGATCCAAACAAGAGCCAGTTATTGGTAAAGGGTTTTCTGTTTCGTAACGATTTAAAAGCGGCCACAATGGCTTGTTTGGTAGCCGGTTTTAAAGGTTTCCATAAGGCTTCGGGCGCGCGCAAAAAGGTTTGTGCCAAATAAGCCGAATCAACGATGGGCTGATAGTCTTTTTCAAAATTGAGCTGATCGGGGCTATTCGGCGCAAAGCAGCTATCCAAACCCTGAACTGCCAAGTCGCGGAGTTTTTTGCGGAGCTTGCCTTCTGCCGTATCATCGTCTGGCAAAGCCAACCAAGGCGCAATGCCCGCATAGGTACGGCCCACTGCTTCAAGATAGGTCACGCTTGCCGATCGCGAATCGAAAGTAGGCGATTTGACTACCACCATATTTTGTTTCAGTTTGCCCTCGGCTAGGTTAGCTACTACCGGATAGGCCATTTTGTAGAGCAGCTGATACCAATAGGCCCGATCGTCGGCAGGTTTAAGGTTCTTTTTCTTAACCGGGGCTTCGGTGGCCATTAACTTCGGACTAATCATTGCCAATAATCCCGAAAACGAGAGTGCTCCTATAAAATTTCTTCTTTCCATATTATAAATACCAGTTCTTATATCTTAACAATGCTTCCAAATAATAGTAATCTGCATAGGTTAAAGGTACATCTACTTCCGATTTTAACGGCAATGCACCCACGCTATGTTTCAACAAAAAGCCACCATTGGTGCCAGCCTTGGCCGTATATTCTTCGCCAGAAAGCGACACCAACATGGTTTTGGCTTCCGAGATGTAATAATCCTTGTCTTTTTTGTTGCTGTATTGTCCCAATTCCAGCAAAGCCGAAGCAATTACCGAGGCTGCTGAGGCATCGCGATAGGTATTCGGGATATTCGGCGCATCAAAATCCCAATAAGGAATGCCGTCTTTAGGCAAGGCTGGATTTTTAAGGATAAATTTCGCAATATGCTGCGCCTGTTCCAAATAGCGCTTGTCTTTGGTAAAGCGATACATCATGGTATAGCCATACAAAGCCCAAGCCTGTCCGCGTGCCCAAGCCGATTCATCACCTGCGCCTTGAGCCGTAGCTTTTTTTACGACATTGCCATTGGTCAAATCATAATCTACTACGTGGTAAGAACTGTAGTCTTTGCGAAAATGGTTTTTGAGTGTCGCATCGGCATGATTAAGGGCAATTTGCCAAAACTTTTTATCGCCTCCGTTTTGGGCTACCCACAGCAACAGTTCCAGGTTCATCATGTTATCGATAATAACAGGACCTTTCCAGGTTTTGCTGGCATTCCACGATTGGATGATTTTGGCATCCGGTCTGTACCTGGTAACCAGCGAAGCCGCAGCCGTATCAATGGTTGGTTTGTAAATTGGATTTTTGGTAATCCGGTAGGCATTGCCGAAGCTGCAGTACATCATAAAGCCCAAGTCGTGGTTGCCTGTGTAGTGTTTTTCCTTTTCCAATATGGCCAATCTCTTTTTGGCCTCGCTAAAGGTAGCGGTGTCTTTGGTGTACTCGTAAATATAGAGCAGGCTTCCCGGGTAAAAACCGCTGCACCACCATTGCGTATCGCTGCTCTCCCATTTGTTTTTAGCGGCATAATAAGTTTTGGGCATGCGCGTGGCAGGTGTGTTTTTGGCTAACAGCTGGTATTGTTGTTGTGCCAGTTTAAATTGCCTGTCTATCAGCTGCGCCATGGATTTGTCCTTCTCCTGTGCAAAACTTGGCACCAAACCAGCAAGCAACAGGAGCATTATCGATATTCTTTTGTTCATTTTTGTAGTACTATATTAAAATTGGGTATAAAATCTAGGTTTTTGCATCGCCGAAAGTGCTTTGCTTTTTGTTGCTTTTTTCAATATCGATGGTGATGACAAATGGCTGCGTTGCATTGAAACTATCGGGCAGGGTAACATCGTAGTAGAGATTCTTATCCCTATCCATACCCATGTCTATCCGCTTAACCGGCAAGCTTTTGCCTCCTAGCGTTACTTGCTTAGGTTCATCGGCATAATCGCGCGGAATAGCCAACCGCAGTACCTTGTTTACAGGCTGGTTAAACACAGTTAAGAAGAGCTGCTGGCCTTTTTTGGTATAAAATCCATATTCGGGCTTAGGCAAACCGGCATAACGTACACCGTAAATCGCTTCTCCAGTTTTATTCACCCATTGCCCCAATTGTTGGGCGATGTTTGCCTCTTCAGGCCTGATATTGCCTTTCCCATCGGGACCAAAATTGATTACCAGGTTACCGTTCAGCGATACGGCCTGCATCAGCATTTGACTCAAATCGGAAGCGGTTTTCACATAAGATGATTTCCAGTCTGAATTGTAGCCCCATTGGTTTGGCGGAATGGTCATTACACAATCCCAATCCTTACCTCCTAATTGCTCATAGTTAGCCGGTAATTTACGTTCCCAGCCCTGTTCGTAATCGCCCATCAGCTTGTTGTTGCTATCAAAGTGTCGTTTGCCATTTTCATCGGCCCTAAAACGGCTGCCAATGATCAATCCCGGATGGAGTTTTCTCAGTTCTTTTTCCAAGGCATCGGTAAAACCAGCTTGTTTAATCCAGGCCTGATCCCAGGTGCCATCAAACCAAAAGCCTTTGGTAGTAGGATATCTCTCGAGCAATTCGAGTAATTGGTTTTTGGTGAATTTTTTAAAGTCTTCGTAGGCCAAACTGTCTTTTTCGGTTTTTGGCGCTGCGCTGCGGTAGCCCGGATGGTTCCAATCGATGATCGAAAAGTAAAGGTAAACATCAATTCCTTCGGCATTGTAGGCATCTACCACCTGCTTTACGATGTCTTTTTTGTAAGGCGTATTTTTAATGTTGTATTCGGTGTATTTGCTTGGCCACAAACAGAAACCATCATGGTGCTTGGTGGTAAAGATGAGGTATTTTGCTCCCATGTCTTTGGCTTGCCTGGCCCATTTCTTGGCATCGAAGTCGGTTGGATTAAACTGTTTATACAAATTATCATAGGTTTCTTTCCAATTAGCAGGGGCGCTATTGCCCGACCACGACCTGATCCATTCGGCAGCACCATTATAGCTTTTGCCTTCCCAATGTCCGCCAGGAATAGCATATACGCCCCAGTGGATAAATTGGCCTAGGCCATAATCGCGCCAGCGCTCCATTGCGGCATCGTTCCTGTTGCCCGTACGATGGGCGCCATATTTAAGGGGAATGGTATCGGTTTTTACCGTGGCCGTTTGCTGTGCCATGGCTGTGCCACCTCCCACTGCCGCGATCAAAAGAAACGTTAATTTCAGTTTTCGAATTCGATGTGTTGTTGTTTTCATTTGTATGTATAATTGATATGATGTCTTGTTTTATTTGCTTATTTCCCCTTGCCCTTGGTTAAACCCCAGCTCCAATCTTTATAAACTTCGTACACTACGGGCATCATCTTTTTATTGGTGTCTTTAGAAGCCAGTAATTCAATTGTTTGGCCAGGCTCCGTTTGAAAAGAAAGCAGTTGTTTGCCTTCAAATTGCGTTTGCTTAAAAGCAATCGCTTTACCTTCGCTGTCTTTTACCATAGCGGGAATTAAAGTGGTTTGCAGGGTACAAGGCCCGCCAATTTTGCTCTTGATTTTGATGTAGGTGGTGTTTCCGTTTTCTAATTTGGCCGATACCTCAAAAGCCCCAACGGCCAGCAATTGATCAAATACGGCATTTTTCCAAACCGAGGGAATGGCAGGAAAAACACGGATCTTTCCACCCCACGATTGCAATAACATCTCTTGCATTGAAGTCAAGGCTGACAATGGTGTTTCTATTACCGGTCCCGATTCTTCATAAAGTGTATTTGGCTTAATATATTTATCAAACAATTGGTTGAGCATGCTGTAAGCCAAATCGCCTTTGCCCATGCTAGCATACATGGAGGCTGCACCCGTAAAAGTATAACCTTGCAAAGCTCCTTTTAGCGAAAGCCAATGCTCTATTGATTTTTCTATTACTGCACGGTCTTGAGGTCTATCCCAGTTCACCAGGTGATAGGGATAGATCATCAGCAGGTGCGAATAGTGGCGATGCGAGCTTTCAAGCGCCACATCTTTCCCAATCATAAAACCAGTTTCGTTTTGCGGATAAGGAGTTAAGTTAGTACTGATTTCTTTCCACTTACTGGCTTCCTTGTCTTTTAAACCGAGCTCGTTGTTAATACTCATCAATGTATTTAAAGCCCACTTCAGCGAAGCTAAGCCATAGTTGGCATCTACAGCGCTTTTATATTCGGGCGAATACGATAAGCGTAAATGATAGATACCATAACGGTCTTTTTGCAAAAGGTGGATCAGAAAATTTGTCGATCTTTTTAAGAGCGGAAAAATCTTGTTTTTGAGCGTTGCTTTATCGCCGGTGTACAAATAATATTGATAATAATAAAAGAGCGTCCAGGTGAGATTTGCCGATTCAAAATCGCCTTTCAGGATTTCTGCCTCGCTGATTTTGCTCACCAAATTGTATGACGACGATCGACCGATGGCTGCCGCATCTTTTTGCCAAAACTTGGGTACATTGGCAATGAGGTTGTCTTGATGATGGTTCAAGGCCTCGAACAAGGGCGCCGTAAGTTCTACATGATTGGAGGTGAACAATGGCGAGTACGTGAGCTGCGTATTCAGGTTCCACCAAATGGCTGGCCAAGGCGTTGGGTTGGTCCAAGGCCCCATCAAATCAATCATGGGTTTGGCTGGACGCGTTAAACAGGCCAATTTGTAGAGTTGTGCCCAATAAAAGGTTTCCATGCGCTTGTCAGGTACAGAAACAAAGCTTTTTGGGTAATAATTACGCCACCAGTTTTCGTGTTCGGCCAAATGAACATTGCTTTTTTGGAAGGCACTTATATTTTGTTGAGCCAAGGCAACCTCATCCCTGCTGTTGTCTTCATCATAGCTAATACTGATCATTGTTTGAGCATGTTGGTTATCGGAAATAGTTTTATAAACAGTTGCATAGCCGCCACCATTCAGCAAGCGTTGCTGATAAATGGTGAAATCGCCAGTTGTTGTTTTTTCGATAGGTGGATTTGATGCAAAACCTGAAGGCTTGTCTTTTGGGTAGCTTTGGAGCATGCGGGGGCTGATGCTTTGGTCTGGAACAAATTCCAATTGTGGCACTTGTTCTTTGCCGCTCCCCTGCAATTCAATACGGATCACTTCTTTTATCGCCGATACGTAGGCACTAAAGTTAATCTCGCCCGAATCGGTGGTCAATTTTCCGCTGGCTTTTGCCCGGTAGAGATCGAGCATGAGGGAGGATGACAAAATACGGCCTTTGGTTATCAGCTTAAAATAACCAATGGGTAAACGGGCCTGCGTGTACAATTTGCTCACTTCTGGATAAAGTGCTGTACGGTTATCTGTTACATCGGTACGGCCAATGGCAAAACGGACAGCCTCTTTTTCGGGCTGATAAATGTTAAGGCCCAACAAGCCGTTGCCCAAAAGCGCGCCGCTGTAATAATTTTTGCCCAATGCATCCCAATGCATGGCCTGCTGTTCCATAAACGAAGACCAGTTAAGACGTTGCGCCTTCGCTACAACACCACTCGCCGATAAACAGATCAAAAACAGCCAGCTCCTCATTAGTCTTTATAATTTAATGGTAATCTCTTTTTACTGGCTGGCTCTGGGCTTTGTACAGGGTTAAAGGGATTGTAAAAATTCAAGCCTGCCTGTTTATACCAATCCAGATGGATTTTCACTTGGTTAATGAACTGCTCGTCGTTTCTTGCCGTCGGGGCTGCCCAGGCTGCGGCCGCTAATGCGGCTATACGAGGAAACACCAAATAATCGAATCTTTGCTCGTTCTGTACGGTTTCCGTCCAGAGGTTGGCCTGTAGCCCTAAAACAGCTGTAGTTGCTTTGCTGGTAAGCAGACCTACATCAAAATGATACACCGAGAGCAAGTCGTTGAATTTGCCATCCCACTTGCGCCCGTATTGATGGCTTTTGTCTTGCACAAAATCAAAGTACAAAGGCAACCTCGGACAAAGCACGGTTGGATAGCCCTTGCTCAATGCCTGCTCCAATTGTGCAGGTTTATCGTGTCGCCACCAAAAAATAACCGTATTTTCAATCGGCAGGCCGGCCTCCACCATTTCGTCCCAAACAGCTACCTTACCATTCATGGCAAACACAGAATCCGCCATGCGTTTCATAAAATAACGTTCTACGGCAAGGTTGTTGGCCAAACCAAGTCTTTGCTTCAAAGCGGTTATTCCGGTATCGGCATTCCACTTTTCGTTGCCAAAGCTTACCTCATCTCCACCTAAATGGATCAGGTTTGAGGGGAACAACAGTTGCGTTTCTTGAAGGATATTGGCCAAATAGCAATAGGTTTTTTCCTGGCCAGGGTTAAAGGTAAATTCCGGATGGTCTTTTGAGCCTCCACCGGTATAGGCCGGATAGGCCCTATTGGCCGCGGTTGCATGCCCCGGCATATCGATTTCGGGAATCACCTCGATAAAGCGTTCGGCTGCATAAGCGATAATTTCTTTAATGTCCTCTTGACTATAATATTGTGCAGGTTCGTTGGGATCGGTATAATTGCCAATCCCTCCTACCAAAGTAAGCAAGGGATATTTTCTGATGGCCAAGCGCCAGGCCGGCTCATCGGTAAGGTGCCAGTGAAAGCGGTTGAGCTTGTACAGCGCCATCCAATCCAGCAGGGATTTTACTTTCTTCTTGCCAAAAAAATGTCTTGATTCATCGAGCATAAACCCACGCCATTGGTACAGGGGTTCATCCTTGATTTTAACCACAGGTATTTTGATACTGCTTTTGAGCTCTCCCGCACCTCGCAGCAGCTGCAGCAAAGATTGGATGCCGTTAAACACGCCATTGGGCGTAGGCGCTTCGATCACAATCTGTGAAGGATTTACCGTAAGCTGATAAGCGCCTTTCACCGTTGCTTTGCCTGCGATTTTTAAAATGATGGAAGCTTTTTTATCCTTGCCCTGATAAAAATTGATGCCATACAAAGAAAAGAGACTTTGCCTCAAATAGTTTTGTTGAGCTTCGAGCTCGCTATCTACCGCATAAACCGTAGTTTTTTGGCCGAAGCTAAAAGCACCTGTTTGCACCTCCACCTGTTTGGGGTAAGGAATAATTGCAATTGGTGTTTGGGCCTTTAGCGCGATGGCTAAACCCAGCAGGCAAAATAATAGTGTCGTTTTCTTATTGTTCATGGTCAATTCCTTATCAGTTAAGCTAAGGTTAAATATACTATTTGCAATCCCGAGTACCATTTGGGCACTCGGGATATTTGTTGTTAAAGTGCAATCACCTTGATAGATGAAGCCTTGTCGTTAAAAGTAGAGGTGTAACTGCTAGACGAAGTCAATTCAAGGCTGCTACCCGTAAAATTGTCGCCATCATACATAATCACTTTTATGCCCACGCCCACATTAACCGAGGATACGTCGTTATTACTGATCCCCAAACTGATCAAATCGGCAGCGGTATAATTGCCAACCGGCAACGATACGCCATAACCTCCATAACTGGCATTTTGGTAAAACTTGGCCGATCCATTGGCTCCAATCTGTGGTACGCCAGCCAAAAACGAGAAGGAATAGGCTTTAGAGATGGTAGCCCCATTATTAAGCAATAGTTTCACCCTGAGTTCATAAGGTTCGTTGTTTTTGTAATAAAGGTCGTTGAGTGCCATCGTTCCCGTTAAGGTATTGCTCGATCCGGGATTAAACCTCCAGGTTACCGCATTGTAATCGGCATCGCTGCTGCTCGTTTTCGGATCTAAATAAACCAAGATGTCGCTCACGGTTTTGTCGCTGGTAAAATTGCCCAGCAGGCTAAAAGTTTGCGTAGTGCTGTTGTAGCTCATGTTCGCGTTGATGGTTGTGGTTGCGCTGGCATAAGGTGTTTCGCTTGGGGTTGGATCTTGAAATACCTCGTTCCTATTCAATATCGCAGCATCAACCGGTGTCAAGAACGTGGGTTGCCCCTTGCTAAAAGTAACATTGCCATCAGACATTAACGAGGTGCCTAAACTAGGCTGTTCAGTGGTATACTTGCCATGATCGTGTGGCAGATTAAGTCCATGGCCCAATTCGTGCAACATACCACCAATGTAATTCGAACTCGGATTAGGAATTTTGTTCACGGCCATATTGCTGTTATCTAATGCAAAACAGTATTTGCCATAGCCGTAAAATGGCTGTCCATCACTACTTGCATCGGTACGCTGAGGCAATAAAATCAGCATGTGCTGCGAATTTGAAAACTCGCTGGCATGCGTAGCCTTGTAGGCATTTACCTCGTTGATGATCTTATTGGCCGAGATGCTCGAACTGTAAGGATAATCGGCCTGTGGTCCTTGGGCTGGAATTTCGATAAATTTAACCAGTCCGCTGGTATCCAATGCCAATCCCATATACTTATCATAGCCATAACGCGTCATTTCGGTATGCAGCCAATTTTGAAAATGTACCATCAGTTCGGTTAAACGGGTTTTGTAATCACTCAATGCCGGATTGTCTGTAGGCACAAACATTACGATGTTCAAGTTCTTGGGGTTGGTTACAAATGTGGGTGTAGTACCGCTTGTACCAAGCTTTGCTTTTGCCTTTAATTCTTTATCATTTGCTTGGGCAGCTGTTACTGGTGCCTTTTCGCAGGCGCTCCAAAGTGCAGCGCCGAGTAGTAACGTGGCTAAAAATAGCTGACTTGTTTTTCTTGTTTTCATAATTTAGAAATGGTTTTGGTGAATAAATAGTCAACAAACTGTTCCTTGCTGTTTAGATGAAAAGCTGGCAGAATAAGAGACGCTAGTTTTAACGTTGGGTAACGGTATAAGGCTGACCCGAAACGGAACCTGTGGCACTGATGATTTCAACGCGGAGCAGGTCATTGTCTACATAATATTGGCCCATGTTAAACAGGTCTAAAGTACCTTTGTTAGGTGGCGAGCCCGGTGCCGGATTATTCGAATCCATCGTCGAGAAAATGCCGCTTACACTCTCACGGGTAATGTTGTCTGAAGATACGGTTGGATAGTCTTTATGGTAGATGCGGTACACTACGATTACCGATTCGCCATTGATGGCATCAGCTACTTCGTAGGTATCGTCGGTGGCCAATAGCCAGGCATAATCGCCATAGGGCGGAAATCCGGTATCGATAAAAAAGTTAAAGGTAGGGTGCGGGTTGTAATACACGGTTTGGGCCTGTACTTTGCTGTTTGTACCAATGAGCAGCAATAAAGCCGCAACAGTGGCGAGGATGATTTTTTTCATGGTTTTTAGTTTTTTTTTAGGTTAAGATTGGTTAAAGCGCACAAGTGAATATTCACTCGCGCGCCGTTTATATAGCGTTATTCTACCATCCTGGATTTTGAAGCAACTTGTCTTTCGACTTTAATATTTCGGTTAATGGAATAGGAACGAAATACATTGCAGGGGCGATAAATCTTGTAGACAAATGATTTTCGATCTGATATTTAAACGGATAGGTACTGCCTGCAGGATTTTGGGTGGCACGGATCAGCTGCAGTCCGTTATTTTCGGTTTGCTCGGCTGTTTTCCACCTGCGGGTATCGTAATACCAATGGCCTTCTCCATAAAACTCTACACGGTATTCATTTCTGATCAAGGTGCGCAGGCTTTCTTTGCTGATCCCTGCCGGGATGCCATAACGGCTATCTGCTCCGGCTGTTATTCCGCCACGGCTCCTGATTTTGTTTAACTCCGTTACCGCAGCTTCGGTTTGCCCCAGTTCATTTAAGGCTTCCGCATAGCCCAAAATCATTTCGGCCAAGCGCATCACTGGCAACGAACGATCAACCGTTAAACTGTTATAGGGAATCCTGTCGTTGCACATTTTACGGGTATAGTAGCCAGTTTTGGTGTAGTAGGCCTGTATGCCATCGCCAACGCGTGTACCTGCAGCATCTGAGTAAATATTGATGGCGACCTGCGCTGTAGTGGTCTTGCTGGTCATGGTAGCTTGGTTGTAGATAATCGAATAATAAAAACGTGGTTCTCGGTTTTTGTAAGGGTCTAAGGCGTTAAAGCCCGAACCGTTTTCGCCGATCAACTTACCGTTGGCCATACCAAAAGCCTCGGTCAAATTCTGACTCGGGTTCATATAAGTTTGGCCACCATTGTTGCTGATCGATCTCGGGAACCAAGCCCTCTCCAGGTTGCCATTGTTTTCGAGAAAACTTCCACTTGTAGCTGCACCTAAAGCAATGTTATAGGCATAAATGAATTCCGAATTTTTACGGCCACTGGTAAACAGTTTCCAGAAGCCATAGCCCGGCTGGGTAGCATTATCCACCACTAAAGCATAATCTGGCAAGTCTATTACTGCTTTGCAGGCATCGGCCGCTTTTTGCCATAAAGTGGCGTCATAATTAGCAGCGTAGCTAATTAAAGGCAACAAATTGCCATCGGTAGTGGCTGGACTGCCGTTAAACAGCGGGCTTGCAGCCGTGAGCAACAAACGGGCTTTAAAGGCTTTGCAGGCACCAGAAGTTGCCCTGCCATAGTTGATGGCTTCTAAAGCTGAGGCCGAAGGCAGATCGGCAGCTGCTTTATCGTATTCGCTAGCCACATAATCTACACATTCCTTGTAGCTGTTGCGTTTATACTCATAGGTCGGAAACTCGTCGCTTACATCATCGCCCACCAATTGCACACCCCCATAAAAACGGATCAGCATTTGGTAATAGAAGGCCCTTAAAAAACGAGCCTCGGCCATCAGTGTTTTTTTGCGATTGGCCGAAATTGGCGACTTAGGCACATTGCCCATGAACTTATTGGCGGCCCTTACTTTTTTGTACAATAAGGTCCACATGGCCAACAAAGGATGCGAACTTGAGTTAGACGTGCCCCTTAAAAAAGCATCTTGTCCGGAGTAGCCACTGGCCGCATTTGTCGTCAAGGTTTCGAAAGCGTCGTTCCAATCGCTGCTGCCCGGCCCGGTACCTGTTGCACCGCCTATGGTGTTTCGGTAAGGGTGGATATCCAATCCGGTATTCCAATAAATATTGTTGAGGAAGTTAAAAGTCATTGCGCTATCGGCAAATACTTTTTCTTCGGTTAGTGGCTCTACCTTAGGATCTAACGAGCCCCCTTTTTTGCAAGAAAAAACCAATAGGGTAACCGAAACGGCCAGTGCTATTGCTAATATTTTACTTTTCATTTTTTTTATTTTTAAGGTTATAGCCCAAACTGGATCCCGAAATTGAATACCCTTTGTTGCGGGTACTCGCCAACCGAAGAAGACAAGGCCGATTCTGGATCGACAAACGATGGAACTTTGCTATACACCAAGCCCATGTTGTAGCCATTGGCATATATCCTGATATTGTTTACATGTAATTTCTTGCTAAAAGCGGTTGAGAAACGGTAGCCCACCTCAAACTGCTTCCAACGGATGTAATCGCCGGGAACATACCAGAAGGTAGAAAGGTTGGCCCCATCGAAACCATTTTGTGCGCCAGCCAAATCGGGGAAAGAGGCATAATCGGCTGTAATCGGAGTCCATCTGGTGGCATTCCAAGGTACTGATACGCGGTCTGGCCTGCCATAGCCCAAGGCACCACGGTACATGCTGATGATGTATTTGAACGAGCCCTGAAACAAAGTAGAAACATCAAAGCCTTTGTAAGAGAAACCGATGCTCAAGCCTCCGGTAAAGTTCGGGTTGTTATCGCCAATGTAGCCTTTATCGTTGGCATCGATAATACCATCTCCATTCAGGTCTTTAAACTTTACCGAGCCCAAGTTGATGGAACTTAAAGGCGTTGACGAAACCAGCCTTGGCGAAGTGTATAAATCTTTTAGGCTCTCGTAAAAACCATCAAAAGTATATTGGAAAGTTGCGCCAACCGGTTTGCCAGTAGAAGCCAGCCACGGATACAAGTAGTTTGGCTCATCTCTGTACTGTACTATGTTTTTGGCATAGGTTACGTTGCTGTTTACAAAAAACGTAAAGTCTTTGCCAATTTTGTCGCGATAAGTAACGTCTAGCTCATAGCCTTTATTAGCTACCTTGCCCAAGTTGTAAGGTGGCAGCGAGGCCCCGAAAGTACTGGCAATAAGACCCGGTGTGGTTAAGATATCCTTGGTAATCTTTTTAAAATAATCAGCCGTGATGGATAGCCTAGAGCCGAAAAGCTTCAGGTCTATACCGGCATCAAAATCTTGGGTGGTCATCCAGGTAATGTTGGCATTGCCCAAGGTAGGCTCAACAATGCCACCATAGCTTTGTGGCGTTTCGCCAAAGATAATGCCGCTGGCTCCAGTACCATAGGTTTTTTGGTAAACATAGGTGCTGGTACCGATGTTGTCGTTACCGGTTAAGCCGTACGATGCCCTCAGCTTTAAGAAATCGATGAATTTGAAATTGTCTTTAATGAATTTTTCTTCGCTTACATTCCAGCCAATACTTGCCGCCGGAAACCATTGAAAGCGCTTGCTCGATTCGAAACGATCGGAGCCATTGTAAGCCGCCGTAAAATCGAACAAGTATTTTTGGTTAAAGGCATAAGTCAGCTTTCCGGTAAAGCCTTTAATGTTGTAAGGATCGGAAGCAATGGTACCTGATGGATCGGCATTGTAGGTAGTTTGGTTATACAAAGCCAATGCACCAATGTTATGCATGCCAAAAGTACGGTTGTAATTTAAGCTTGCCCTTAAGTTAAGCGTACGGTTGGTGCCCGAGTTAGAAGAGCTTCGTGTTAACGCACCCATGCGATACAGATTAGCCGTTACCGGATCGTACTTACCGGTGCTGGCGTTATAGGTATAGGCCAAAATCTCCGACGAGCTTCTGGTCAGGTTTCTGCTAAAGCCATAATCGCTGGCAAAAGACAACAAGCCATTTGCCGAAAGTCCTTCGGTAATGAAATCAAGCAGCTGGTTGGCGCTGGCTACCGCCGCAATGTTGTTAGTGTACGAACGGTTATAGCCAGAGTACATTAAATTAGCTACCGGATTGGGTTTGGTTAATGAAGAAGCCGAACTCGCAATTAATCCGTTCTGCCAATAAATAGGATATAAAAAGCCCGACAGCTCTCCGTTCCACAAATATTGGAAGGTAGAACCGCCATTATTCCAAGGCTTATCGTTAGGCTCGTTGGTTACCCCAAACCTGCCCGATAGATCCAACTTGATTTTTAAGGTTTTGTTGGGGGTAATGTCTACGTTAGACCTGAAGTTGTAACGGTTGTACATGTAGTTAGACTGATAGCCCTGACCATCAGAAAAATCCTTGAATAAGCCTCCTTGGTATAAATAACCCAGGTTGACAAAGTACTTTACGGTATTGGTACCACCAGAAATATCAAAGTTGATCCGGTTTTGGATACTCACTTTTTTCATTACCTCATCCCACCAGTTTACATTCGGAAAATTGTAAGGATCGTTGTTCAAACGGTAATGCTCCAAGTTGTTTCCGGCAAAAAAGTTCGAATAAGAATTTAACGGATTGGTATATTGGCCAGCCAAACGCTCTCTAAAAAGGCTCAAAGTGGTATAGCCATCGTTTACATCGGGACGTTGCGTTGGCACCTGCAAACCGGTTTCATTTTTAAAGGTTAAAGCGGGTTTGCCTGCACTGCCTCGGCGGGTAGTGATGATGATAACGCCGTTTGCTCCTCTTACCCCGTATACTGCCGTGGTTGAAGCATCTTTTAAAATGGTTACGTTTTCTACTTCGTTCGGATCAATTTGGCTCACCTGATCGGATGTAAACTCCACATCATCTACAATAATGAGTGGCGTGGTACCCCCGGCATAGGTGTTAATCCCCCTGATTTGAAAAGCTGCGCCGTCTTTGCCCGGCTGCCCGCCCCTTTGCTGCGAGAAAAAACCTGGCAAACGACCAGCCAAGGTATTTTGCAAACTGGCCGAAGGACTTTGCCTGATTTCCTTTCCAGAAATTGAACTTACAGAACCAGTGAGTGTTACCTTTTTAGTGGTTTGGCCCACACCCAATACCACTACTTCTTCGAGGCCTTTGGTATCGCCCTGCAGTTTGATCTGGATATCGGATTTGGTGCTCACATCAATTTCCTGAGAAAGAAAACCGATCGATTTCACGATAACAATCCCTAGCTTACCCTTTAATTTGAGCGTAAACTTTCCCGTTTCATCGGTCTGGGTACCGTTTGTATTGAATTCCTTTTCGAAAATGGAAGCTGCCGGAATTGGGCCCTGCCCATCAGACACGGTTCCATTGATTACTTTTCCTGTTTGTGCAAATGTGCTTTCTGTTATAAGAAACGACAGCATCAAACAAATACAGGCTATGCTAAATTTTATATATGTCTTCATATCTACCAATTGGGATTTTGAACCATCGATTTGTTTGATACCAGTTCGTTGAATGGAATTGGAAACAGGTACATTTTGCTGGCATCGAATTTTACATCGGCTACATCAACCTGGTTATAGGTAGTGGTGGTGCCTGCAATGCCCTGTACGCCATGGAGTTTTCCGTTTAATACGGTCTCGGCAATTTTCCATCTCCTAATGTCCCAGAACCTGTGTTCTTCAAAGGCGAACTCTACCCTGCGCTCGTGCCTAATGCGCAAACGCATCTCGTCTTGGCTGAGGCCTGTTGGCAAATTGGGCATGCCTACCCTAGCCCTAATGGCATTTACCGCATTGTACACCGAGTTATCTGGTCCTACCGCCTCGTTTTGTGCTTCGGCATAGTTCAATAAAATCTCGGCATAACGAATAATCGGAAATACGTGCGGATAGTTGGAATAAGAGGTAGCACTGCTGTTGCTGGTCATGAACTTGCGCAAATAATAACCGGTACGGGTTTCGCCCTTGGTTACCCTGCCATAGCCAAATGGCCTGTCTAAGCCACCATCGGTAGTTTGCACTTTTCTAGTTAGCCAATACAAGCCATCGAACATAATCGTAGCCGGAAAACGGGGATCGCGGTTATAGTAAGGATTAGTGATGCTGTAGCCCGAACCGTTTTCTCCAATCATCTTGCCATTGGTCATCTCGTATTCATTAACCAATTCTTGTGTTGGGTTTGTTTTGCCGGCAGTTGATGCTACACGCGTATAACCAACCGGGTCGTTCGCTGCCTCCACCGTACTATTGGTGGTAGCCATGTAAGGCAGAATGATCTCGTTGTTGCTGTTGGTGGTAAACGTACTCAAGAACTTGTTCACGTTGGTTACGTAAGCCGAAATTGTTCCTGCCGGCCCTACACCTGCCAAAGTGGTAGTGGTATAATGTGCCGTAGTGGCCGCATCATTCAACTTATAGATAAATTTATTAGCGGTTACGCTATCCATTACAGCTTTTGCTGCCGCAGCGGCATCGGCCCATTTGGTTAAATTGTTACTTGGGTTATTCAACGGACTTGCGGCATACAGCAACAGCCTCGATTTTAAGGCCATGGCTGCGCCTCTACCAAAACGGCCATAATAATTGGCTGCAAAAGTACCGTTTACCGATGCATTGGCAGTCAGCAGGTAAGGCATAGCCGCATTGAGCTCGGCTATGATGTAATCCACACATTGTTGGTAAGTGTTGCGTGGCACGGCTATGGTTTCGTTGGTTTCAAAAACCTTGTCGCCAATTAAAGGCACGCCACCCCAGCGCTTAATCAGTTCGAAATAACTCATCGCCCGCAAACACCTGGCTTCCGCCTTCCAGCGGTCTTTAAGTCCGGCAATATTTAAGGGTACCACGTTAATGTTGGCCAAAAAGATGTTTACCTTTCTGATGTTTGTATAATTTTTGGCCCAAACGTTATCCACTACATTGGTTGGACTAATTCCGCCGTTGCTAAAGAATTGCACGGCATCTCCAGTGGCATTTGGAATGGCATCGTCGGTACCAGCATCGAGCATGTTGTTGCTAATGCGGTTAAAGCCATTAGGCAGGCCCGAGTAAATATTGTTCAGAAAGCGTTCGGCATTTACGCCTAAAGAGTCTTTCGAATCGAAAATCAAATCTTTTTCTATCAGTTCAAGCGGTTCGTTTTCGGTCATCTTTTTACAGCCCAACGTTCCAGCTAAACAAATGGCAACAATGGCTGCTATTACATATTTTTTCATAAGGTTGTTGCTATAAGGTTAAGGATAGGCCTCCGTTAATTACCCTTTGGTTAGGGAAGCCGCTCACATACGATTCTGGATCGAAATCGAGCTTGCTCGTGGTAAAGAGGTTATAACTGTTTACAAATACCCTGAGCTTGGCCACACGCATTTTGCGCACCAGGCTTCCTGGCAGGCTATAGCCCAATTCGAGGTTCTTCAAACGCAAATAATTGGCATTTCTTAACCAAAAGCTAGAAGCCGCATTATTGTTGATGTTCGTACCCAAGGTAAGGCGTGGCAAGGTTGCATTTTCCTGGTTTTGAGGTGTCCATCTGTTTTCGGTGGTATAATCCAAAACATAGCCTGTATTGTTATTTAGCGCCAGCATTGATGATTGGCTCAAGTGGATTTCACGATTCAAAACACCTTGAAACAAACCGCTTAAATCAAAACCCTTATAGTTGAAAGCAAAGTTTAAACCACCGAAAATAAAAGGCCTATCGGCAGTAATGCGTTTTTGGTCTAAGGTGCTAATGATGCCATCGCCATTCAAATCTTTGTATTTGATGTCGCCTGGTGCGGGCGTATAACCCAAAATAGTAGGCGTATTGCCTGCATTTTCTCCGGTTTTGTAAAAGCCAATGGCTTCGTAGCCTCTAATGGCACCTACCGGATTACCTGCGTTATACATCCAGCTATAAGGCAAAGTTGGTTCGCCAGCATTGATTACGCTGCTTTTTTGGAAACTCGCATTGATGCCAAATTTATAGCCAAAATCGCCTGCCTTGCCTGTATAATCGGCTGTTAGTTCCAAACCCGAATACCTGTTTTTGCCGATGTTCTGGTTAGGATAAGTTTGTCCGATGATGCTGCTGGCATAGGCAGGTGCCTGCAACAAGTCATAATAACGGTTATGGTAATAAGTAAGTCCAACATTTAGTTTTTGGTTCAGCAATGCGATATCAGCACCCGCTTCAAACTTCAAGGCTTTTTCCGGACCAACATCGGTAGTGGCGATCCCGCTTTCGGCTGCACCGCTTACACTGGTTAAAGCCGTACCAAAAACGTAGCCTGTGGTGCTGTTGCTAAAGCGTTGGATATACGAATAGTAATCGGTTACATCGGCATTGGCCGTTAACCCGATTGTACCTCTCAGTTTTAGGAAATTAATGACATCGGAGTTGAACCAGCTTTCCTTGCTCACTACCCAACCCAAGCCTAACGAAGGCAGGTAAATCCACTTGTTGGCATCGATATAGCGGTTATAGCTGCCATAAGAACTACCCAGTTCTGCAAAATATTTTTCTCCGTAATTGTAGTTGATGGACAAACCTGCCGTACGGAAAATCTGGTTCAGCTGATTGTAGGTGGCCATGCGGTTATCGCCATTGTAGGTAGCCAATACATCCAAATGATGTTTGCCCACCTCCTTATTATAGCCTACCATAAAATTATAATAGGTTTGTTTCAGCTGCGAAGAGATAGATGCTGCGCCAGTTCCTGCCGACACATTACCATCGGCACCAGATTTGACATAGGTGGTGGTACCGCCCGATACCGTTGGATACCAAATGGCAAAAGCCTTGCTTCGGTTTACGGTTTGATTATAAAAATTATTGATAGACAAGCCTGCTTTTGCCCATAGGCCTTTGGTAATGTCGTCCAATTTGTATTTCAAGGCCACGTCGGCATTAATCGACCTGCTGTTATCCCTAATGTAGCCCGAATTAATCGTATTGGCCAAAATGTTATTGGTCAAGGCAGCGGTGCCTCCATAAGTACCATCCGGATTTTTCACGGCATAGGCCAATGGCGATGTGCTGTACACCAAGCCCATAATATCGGTGGCATTGCCACCCGGCTGATTATTGTTTTCGATAGAGCCAAAAACGTTCAGCTGCAAAGAAATATCTTCGTTAAAATTGATTTCGGCATTGGTACGCATATTGTACCTTTTGTAGAAGTTGTTGGTATTGTAGGCGTTTTTGCTGTCGGTTACAAAATTGCCATCTGAACTGAAATGCTCTAAACTGGCATAATACCTGTAATTGCTCGAATTGCCCGAAACGCCCAAATTATAGCGCTGTTGGGCACTGTTCTTTTTGTAAATCAGGTCGTACCAGTTATTGTTGGGTTGCGAAAACGGATTATTGGTTCCGTTCTGGTAAGCCGAAATCAAGGCATCGCTGTACAATGGCGTACTGCCTGGCGATGTATTTTGTTGTGCCTCATTATAGATTTTCGCATAATTGGCTCCGGTTATAAAATTAGGCGTAAAGAGGTTTTCGAGATGGCCATATTCCGCGCCAAACTTAATCTCGAAAGGCTTGTAGGCCGATTGTTGCTTGGTAGTAATATACACCACCCCACCCGACGAGCGCATACCATACATCGAAGTAGACAATGCATCCTTTAATACGGTAATGCTTTCAATATCATCAGGATTAAAACCGGTGAACGTACGCACTACGCCATCAATTACGATAATAGGCGATTGCCCCCTTAAGGTCAGTGCCGTACCATCAAATCCGGTACGGGCCGATGATTGTAAGGTATATAATCCAGGCAACCTGCCGGCTACTACGTTGGTAATATCGGCTACCGGCGTGGTGTTTACATCCTCCGCATAAATAGTCGACGAACCTGCCACCTGATCGGCTTTTTTAACGAGACCATTCCATCGGTCTATGTTTTTTTGCAGGTAATTTTTTGGGTCAAATTTCTTGATCAGTGTGCTGTCTGCCACTTGCTCTGGCTTGGTTTGTGCCAACACCATTGCAGGAAGCATGCCCAACAAGCCCACCACCCCAAAGAGTTTATATTTTTTGGTCATCATGTTTAGGTTTGTTTGGTTAGTATGATTGCATAATACCCCTCACCAATCCGTTAGGTTGCTGCGTAGAGGCGATTTGCAAATAATTTGCCTTGGTGTTCAAATCGTTAATCATTGTGCTCGAAAGCGCTATCGATCCTTTTACTTCTCTGGTGCTTCCAAATGAAGCATTGTTCAGGTCGATCAACACCGTACCATTGCTGCCATTGGCACCCGTATAAACAATAGCTTTTGTTGGCGCATCGCTGTTGTTTAGGGGCTGATCAAAGAAAAGGTAGTAGTACAGTTTGTTGTCGGTCATCAGATAGAACACGGCAACGGCATGGTCGGTTCGGCCACTTATTGCCGGAACAACGTCGTTGGGGCTTAGGTTTACCTTCCACTGCCTAAGGGTGTACACATCGGAAGTCTTCATTTCCTTTTTACAGGAGAAAAAAACCAACGATAGCAAGCCACACCAAAAGAGCAACTTCAAGTTCCACTGTCGGGGATTACAAATGCGTAATTTTTTTTTCATAATTTATTTGGTTAGTTGATGGTTTCAATAGGAGACGAGCTGGCACTCTCTTCTACTGCTTGGTTAGTTTTGGTTTCGAAAAGTGGCGGATAATCACTTTTCGCGCTAACACAAAGCTGATGGATTGAGAACTTAAAAAAGACGAAGATTCGATCAGAAAAGGTAGAAAAATCGGCAAACAAGCCTAAAACACTACCTGTACACAACATTAGGCAGGCCAAAGCCTTGGATATTTTCCTATATTTAGCTTGCTAACCGATTTTGCTTGTTGAATGTATCCATCCCTCAAATTCATACGGGTTTTATTACTTACGTTTTTAATTGCTTCGAATGCTGCTGTTGCGCAACGCCGTTTGTCTTTTACCAACCTTACGGTAGAAAATGGGCTCTCGCAAAATTCGGTAATGGCTATTGCGCAAGACAGCACGGGCCTCATTTGGCTGGGTACCAGACAAGGGGTTAACCGTTACGATGGCTACCGTTTTAAAATTTATAAAAACGAAGAAAAAAACAATGCCGAACTGCCGGCAGGCGAAACCACTGCTTTGCTTACCGATGCCGATGGCACACTGTGGGCAGGTACCTCCAAAGGTTTTGCAGCCTATAATGGCCAAAAAGATATTTTCGAACCTATTAACGGATTAAGCAGCAACAAGGTAGAAAGCATGTACCTCGACCGGCAAAAACGGGTATGGGTAGGCACTTTAGGCGGGCTTAATCTCTTGGCAGACAAAAACCACAGGCTTTTTGAATCCTTTTACTTCAGCAAAAAACATAAAGATGCTGTTAATAGCATTTATTGCATTTACCAAGACGAAACGGGCTTGTATTGGATCGGAACGGGTGGCGGATTAATCACCATGCGTTACAGCAAGCATAAAATTACCTATCAGAAAGTAGCGTTGCCCAATAACATGGCCGATGGCTACATTACCGCAGTTACCGGCGACAAACAGCACATTTGGGTAGGTTCTTCTAATGGCCTTTACCAGCTTGCTCCAAACGGAAAAGTCCTCAAATTCTTTGTGCATAGCGACAACAATCCGAATTCGATCGTCCACAACGATATCAGGGAAATAATGACAGATAGGAAAGGCTTAATTTGGATAGGCACACAAAATGGATTAAGTATCCTCGATCCCGCCAAAGGCTTATTCACCAATTACCAGCACGATCCCGAAAAGCCCTACAGCATAAGTCAAAACTCCATCCACAACCTATTTAACGACAGGGACGGCAACATTTGGGTAGGCACCTATTTTGGCGGGGTAAACATCTCCTATCCTACCCTCACTAATTTTAAGGTTTACCGCAACAGCAAACAGCAGAATAGCTTGAGCAATAATGTGGTGAGTTCTGTTGTAGAAGCCAACGATGGATTTTGGATAGGTACAGAGGGTGGTGGATTGAATTATTTTAATCCGGCAAGCAATACTTTTAAGAGCTACAAGAATAATCCTGCAGATGCGAACACCATCAGCTCGAACTTGGTAAAAATTATAGAAAAGGAAAGCGATCACAGCAACAAGCTATTTATTGGCACACATCGGGGCGGCCTCAATCTTTTCGATCCAGCCACTGGTCAGTTTCGGCACATTGCCAATGTAAGAGATACTGCTGGCACTGTAGGAACGGCCGAAATCATCGCTTTGGAGATGGACAGTCGGGGTGTGCTTTGGGCGGGTTCGGTAGAAGGTTTGACCATTTTGGAAAAGCAGCACAACGAGTATCCCAATCAAACCAGCAGAAGTCCCTTAGAAAAGCAACTCAAAGGCAAGACCATTAACTGCCTTTTCGAAGACAGTAAACATAACCTGTGGATTGGCACCAATATCGGACTTTACCGTTACGACTATAGCCAAAAAAAGCTGCATAGCTTTACCAAAGATGAAAGCGATAAGCTAAAGTTGCCTTCAAATTTTATCAACTGCATTAGCGAAAGCCACGATGGGCATATTCTTGTGGGCAACATGGCGGGTTTGAGCCTTTACGATCCGGCGAAAGGTGCTTTTAAAACCTATACCGAAGCCAATGGTTTAGTGAACAACAATGTGGTAGGGATTATTGAAGACAGTGCACACAATTTATGGCTCAGTACTTCAAATGGCATTTCTGAGCTGAACACTGCCACCAATCGTTTCAGAAACTATAACAAGAGCGATGGCTTGGCCGGCAACGAGTTTAACGTAAGGTCTTATTTTAAAGACCGCAAAGGGCAGTTGTTTTTTGGTGGATTTAATGGGCTTACCGCTTTCTATCCGCAAGAAATTGAACTGAATAATTTTGTATCGCCCTTGGTTTTTACCGATCTTAAACTGTTTAACCAATCCTTAAAAGTTGATGGGGCCGATGAAATACTTGCCCAGCAAATCAATTTAATAGACAAGCTTGATTTTAACCATGACCAGAACCAGTTTACGCTTGAGTTTTCGCTGCTCAACTACCTCAAATCCGACAAGAACAAATATTTCTACAAATTGGATGGCTATGATAAAGACTGGATTGCCACGGTAACGCCTAGTGCCAGCTATACCAATCTACCCGCCGGCAATTACCATTTTATGCTCAAGGCCGTAAACAACGACGGCATTCCCGGCAAGCCTATCCGCAGCATCCAGATCCATGTAAGTCCGGCGCCATGGGCAAGTTGGTGGGCCTATTTGATTTACCTGATCGTATTTGCTACTATTTTGTTGGTTACGGTTCGTTATTTCTTTGTGCGCGCCTTATTGAAGCGTACCGAAGATATACAACAGATGAAGCTTCAGTTTTTCACTCAGGTTTCGCATGAGATCAGAACCCCGCTTACCTTGATTTTGGCACCGCTCGAAGCCCTGTTTAAAAACACCAAAAAACTGCCCGAAGTGAACAGGCAGGTACAGAGCATTAAGAACAATGCCGATCGCCTGCACCTTTTGGTTACCGAACTGCTCGATTTTAGAAAAACAGAAACGGGCCACTTAAAGCTCAAATTTGCACTACAGGAAGTGGTTCCGTTTATCCAGCAGGTTTTTCAGGCCTTTGAGCACTTGGCCGAAAGCAGAAATATTACCTATACCTTGAATTATGAACAGGCAGACATTACCATTTGGTTCGACAAGTTCCAACTGGAAAAGGTTTTCTTTAACCTGCTTTCCAATGCCTTTAAGTTCACCAATGATTATGGCACCATTAGTGTAAACATTAGCAGCAGCGATCAACAGGTGGCTATTGCCGTAAGAGATAATGGCTTGGGTATACCAGAGGAAAGTCGCGACAAGCTTTTCAGCGAATTTTTCCAGGTAGAAAGAGAAAGTTCAACCCATATTGGCTCAGGTATTGGCTTGGCGTTCTCCAAAAGCATTGTAACTGCCCATGGCGGACAGCTTTTATTGGAAAGCAGGGCCGAAACCGAATCTGTTGCTGGCGATACCTGTTTTACGGTTTTGCTTAAAAAAGAGCGACCAAACACAGCTACTTCTACCAATCAGGAAACAAATGCCGACAATTGGGATTCTGTCACTCCATTGCCCCTACCGATCCTTGCCGAAACAAGTACCAAGCAGGATAACCAAAACGAGACCGTACTCATTGTGGAGGATAATTGGGAAATCAGGCAATTGCTCCGCGATTTTCTGGAAAGCCGTTACCATATTGTAGAATGCGAAAACGGACAGGAAGGTTGGGAAACAGCCGTTGCTACGATCCCCGATTTGATTATTTGCGATGTAATGATGCCGGTAATGAATGGTACCGAAATGTGTCATTTACTTAAAACCGACGAGCGGACTTCACACATCCCAGTCATCATTTTAACGGCTATGGATTCGCACGCCCAACAGGTTGATGGCTTGGCCACCGGAGCTGATAGTTACATTACCAAACCTTTTAGCATGGAGTTGCTCAGCCTCAACGTACGCAACTTGTTACAGTCGCGAAAGATCATGCGCAGAAAATTTAGTGGCAATGTAGATGAGCTGCCTCAGGAGGTCATGAATTCGGTTGATCAGCAGTTTATAGAAAAGGTGATTCTGCGTATCGAAGCGCGCCTTTCCGATCAGACTTTTGGGGTGCCCGAACTGGCCAAGGATATCGGGATGACGAGCCCAGTGCTGTACAAAAAAATACGGGCGGTAACGGATTTGACCGTCAACGATTTTATCAAATCCATCCGTCTCAAAAAGGCAGAAGCCCTGCTTAAGGAAGGCATTCACAATGTAGCCGAGGTGGCTTATTTGGTTGGCTTTAACGATCCGAAATACTTTAGCCGCGAGTTTAAAAAACAATATGGCATCAATGCCAAGAATTACCAGTTGGGCGGAGATAAGGATTGAGGAAGATTACATCATCCCGGACTTGATCCGGGATCTACCTCTAGCTAGTCAAAAAGACATTAGTCATTCCGAGGCACGAGGAATCTATTTTGAGTAATTCTCCTTGTTAGATCCTTCGCTTTGCTCTGGATGACAAAATCTTTGACGTTTTTGGGCATGGCTAGAAGAATCAAAACCTGTTAATCCGTGGCTATCCCCATTGCTCTCGGCTTATTATATTTTTGAAAAACAAAGGCCACTGCTCATGGCAAATTCAGCCCTGCTGTCTGCTTTACTTCGTGTCCGCTTCCATCAGGTTTAATAAACTGCCGTTTGTGCAATTTCACGTTCCATTTAAATGTCGTCCCAGACTTGATCTCGGATCTATTTCGAGCTAGTCAAAAAGACATTTGTCATTCCGAGGCACGAGGAATCTATTTGAGTAATTCTCCTTGTTAGATCCTTCGCTTTGCTCTGGATGACAAAATCCTCTACATAGAGGAAATCATAACCTGTTAATCTTTGGCTATATCTAAACGTTTTGTGCTACAAATACCTTTTCCTCCAAACCTGCATCATGTACACATTAATATCCCATTGGTTGGCTACTGGTTGGTTGGTGAATGGAATGGTCGGCATATAGCTCGGTGGACCGAACTCGGTTAGCATAGTCAGTGGTTGGCCTTGCTGTTTCTTCATGGCCACAATCTTGTCCCACCAGGCAAAATGCACATCGACGGCACGTTTCCATTCGGGTGCCCTTGGATCGCTCACCTGAGGCCCTTCTTCGTGCCCCACTCGCGAGTGTACATGATCAGTACGCGAAATGGCCAAATCTACCGTAGCTGGTTGGTCTTCGAGCAGGCTCTCGCTCACATTACACCAATGCGAAATGTCTAAGGTTAGCCTCAAGCCCGAATTTTCCTTCAGGTAGTGCAAGGAGGCCGGAGCCGAATAGAGCATACGCGACCGATGTGTTTCGTGATAGATCGGTACGCCCGTTTCTTTGGCATATTGGATGGTAAAATCTATAAATTGTTTGTTCTCCTCATAGGTAAAGAAATCCTTCCCAGAATGGACATTGATATACAAAGGCTTTTGGTAGGGATTGTTTATCGCCTCGTTCAATACCTTCTTAAAAGTAGCCATATGAGGTGCGAATGAAGGTTCGTCGCCACGACAAAGAAAGCCTACCTCCAATTGATGTTCTTTTAAAGCAGCAAAAAGTTCTTTGGCCACCGTAGGCATCCACAAAATCTCTATACCATCGTAGCCATCCTTCTTTGCTTTTTTGCAAAAATCGCTCACCGAACCATCAAAGCCCCAGTAAGGCGCCATGATTTTGAGCGAAAACCCCGCTGCCGGTTTCACTAGCGAAGGGCTAGGCATAGCGAAGCCCTCCATCGAGCTTAAGAATAAAGCGCTTGTGACTAATGCGCTATCGGTAATAAAATTTCGTCTGTTGTATTTCATGGTTTTGATGTTTCAATAAAACTACTAATTATCCTTAATAGTTGTACAAGCACATCATTGTGTAAAGGAAATCCGATTTTATAACATAGCCTAATCTCTTGTTCTCCATTCTATATGATCCAAATCAAAAGATTTTTTATGCGGGTTAAATACAAAGTTTAAAGTATTTCCTTTTAAACAATGTTTCATTTATGAAAAGATACGAAAAAAGTACAGCTTCTCTTTAAAATTGGTAGTTTCGAATCTTAAGCTAAGCAAGCTTTATATAAAAGCAATAGGAAGGGTTCGTCTTCCGTCTTTTAGTGGCGTTGGCTAGTCCGTTTGTCTTGAAACAAAAGTGACCAAACCGAGCTTGCGAGCTCATAAATACCGTTGAAAAACACTCAAAATCTGCAAGCTAAAACGTGAGCTTCTGATTTGTCAAAGTATTCTGCACTCCAAAAATGCCTATCGTCAACATTCCGGTAGCCAATATTTTCATTCTTATAAGTACCAATAAACGGTTTCTCTAGAAAAACCATAATGGTTTCGTCTTTTGGCCAACCTTTTGAGGTTTCGACAATTTGATTTCCAAGTTTGATTTCGGAATCCAAAATTGCTTTTAAAAACGGATCCAAAGTGTCTATATGTTCTTGTGTTACTATAAGATTCATTTCCTGATAAAGTTTTTTAAGTTCGTCGCTAGTTTCCCAGCCTCCACTTTCTGTCATGGCAATGATAAGATACTTCCTCAATTTTGCCAAAGAGGTTGTTGTCCCGGTAATTTTCGCAAAAGGCCAGGGTTGCTTAGCAGGCGCTACTGAATACTCGATATAATATTCGATATTTTCTTCATCCGATATTGTTCCAAGTCCTTTAAGGGTAACAAACCACGAGCCCAAATAACTATCGATGTTGAGGAGTACTAGGTGTGAGAGTGAGGTCAGTCCATAAATTACCGTTTCCTTAAAAGTATCATTAATGAGCTGAAGCACATTGAGCATGGGTGTACCGAGATCAATAGCGGTACCACTCTTGTTTGGAATAAGGTCTTTATAGAACTCTTCTAGCGATTGACTTTTTTGATCGGAACAACGAACTATAGGCATTTATTTTTATCTATTTAAATGAGACATTAAAGTTAGCTTTTACTTTTTCAAAAATATAGATAAAGAAGATCCGTTCTTCGTCTAGCCGGCGATGTCTAGTTGTTTTTCTCAATTACTTAAATGAGATGCCTATGCATGTTTGTATAAATCTGTTAATCTGTGGCTAAACCTACGAACCAAAATGTAAAGAAGTTTCTTCAATCAGCGATTGCATCAGCTCCTTTGCTTTGGTGTGCTTTAAAATAGGTGCAATCTGTCCGCCCCAGAATAAGATCATGTCCCATTTTTCTTGCTCCAATGCGGCCTTACGCAACGAAGACATCATGGTGGTTTGCAAAGGAAAAGGCAATATACTGGCCTCTTGATGGATCATTTCTTGCGCCACCCGACTGGTAATCCCCCTACCCAGCCGGCCTGTAAATGCCCGAGATAAGGTAGTGTATTTCGCCGCATCTGAAAACAGCATTTGGCGGTGTATCGGCAAAGCATTGGATTCATCGGTTGCCAGAAAAGCCGTACCCACCTGAGCCGCATCGGCACCCAAAGTGAGCGCAGCCGCAATTCCTTTGCCGGTAGCAATGCCACCCGCAGCAATAACAGGTGTTTTAACTTTCTCTTTGATCAATTGCAACAGCACAAATGTTCCGGTGGTAGACGATTCAGCCGATGCCAAAAACGAAGGCCTGTGGCCCCCGGCTTCAAAACCCGAAGCAATAATCAAGTCTACGCCAGCATTTTCTAAAAAGAGTGCTTCATCTAAAGTAGTTGCGGCACCCACGGTTACCATGCCCAACCTGCGGCATTGCTCCAAAATAGTCTCCGATGGCACGCCAAACATAAAGCTGAACACTTTGGGCTTAAGATCCAATACTACTTCTACCTGGTTTTCAAAACGGGTTTGGAAAGGAGCCGGCTTTGCTGGAAAAGCTATTCCCAACTCGTCAAAGTAGGGCTTGAATTGTTTTTTCACCAGTTCAAACTTTGCATCAGTTGCAGTGCCGTTAGCATCGCTATCCGAAACCCATAAATTGAGGTTATAGGGCTTGTTGGTTGCCAACTTGATCTGGCGGTCTACCTCGATAATTTCTTGCGGACTTAACGTATAGGCACCGTATCCACCCAGTCCGCCAGCATTAGAAACCGTAGCTACCAACTCTACCGAAGATAAATTCCCTCCAAAAGGCCCCTGCAAAATCGGATATTGGATGCCCAACAATTGAGCTGCTTTAGTATTGTACCACATGGCTTTAATTTTATGGATTAACGTCTGAAATCATTTTATTAACGATGAACCATTGGCCCTCTATTTTGTGGAAGGAAAGAAATTCATCATAATTAAACTCGTACATTTTTACATGTACCTTGGCCACCGCTATTGAGTTAATCAAATTTATAGAAATAATAGCTCCCTTAAATGGCTTGCCCGAATCTTTTGGGCTTTGGCGATGCGCTACGCCGTCTAGGTATTCGGCCAAGGTTTTGGCATAGGGTTGTCCCTTTACATCGCCAAACAACAAGGTTCGCCGATTGTACAGCTTGGCTAAGGCTGGTACATTTCCTTCGTAGATGCCTTTAAAATAGCGCTCCAACAATTGTGAAATGGCTATTTGATCATTATTTTGAGTTTCCATTTTGATCTTGCTTTGTGCTTTCGCCACCAGCAGATTGCAAGCGAAGAAAGCACCTAAAAAAAGTGTTTTCATCTTAATTCAGGTTGTGTCCGGCAGCAAAACCTCCATCTACATTGATAATGGCGCCACTTATAAAATTGCTTTTGGCCACGGTATAAACCATTTGTGCAATGTCTTCTACTTCGCCCACCCGGTTTAGCAAATGCAAGCCGGCACTTTGATCGGCATCCTCACCATGCATTGGTGTGCGGATAACGCCCGGGGCAACCGTATTAACCCTGATGTTATGTTTGCCAAACTCTGCAGCCAACTGTACGGTTAACGAATGGATGGCACCTTTCGAGCTGATTGGCGCCGTTGTTGGCGCGCCACCCAAGGCATGGTTAACCAATGGCGTACCGATGTTGATCACTACACCATTTTGTTGTTTCAGCATTTGCGGAATTACTGCCTGTGTAGTAAAGAAAGTGCCTTTCAAATTGGTGTCTAAAAAGCGGTCGAGGTAGGCCTCGTTTACTTCCAAAAACGGTTTGGTTTCGAAAATGCCTGCATTGTTGATCAATACATCGGCCGAGCCAAATCTTTCGATGGCTGTTGCTACTAATTTTTCGCCAGTTGCCTTATTGCTTACATTGCCGACTACCAGAGCCAAGTTGGCTCCTGCGCCCAATTCCTGATAGGCCAGTTCCAATTTATCCTGCGAGGCAGAATTGATTACTACGTTATCGCCCTTGGCTAAAAAGTAATGGGCTATTTCTTTACCTATGCCAGACGATGCGCCGGTTATGATGATGGTTTGCTTTTTCATTTGAATATTTTTTAAATGATGATGTTTTTCTATTTTGATCTTTAGGCTCGGACCTTATCCCTCAGCCTTTAGCTTAGTTATGTTTAAGAAAACAATGTAAGTGCTCTCGCCAATTTTTGCCCTTCTCTGCACTTTACTCCATTGCATTCTGTGTCCGCTCCGATAAGGTTTAATTAACAAAGGGTTGTGGTTCTTTTGCTAACCACCTCTCCCTTTGGGCACTCCTCCAGAGGATAATGGATTTATCTTCTGCCTCTGGTCTGGAAGCTCGGAGCATAGTCGACAATCCCATCTTCCATCTCACCTCTTCCATTTTACCTTTAGCCTTTCTTTATTTCTTATCAGCGGTAATGCCTCTTTCTCTTAGTAACGAAACCTGTTCGCCTGCATAGCCCCAATCGTCGAGTTCAATTTCTTGAATCACGACATGCGTTAAATGTGGGTCTTTGTTCAGTATGCTACCCATTAAATCGGTTACGCCTTTAATGAGCTGTTGTTTTTGTTCGCGGGTCACCCCTTCGCGGGTGAGTTCTATTTTAATATAAGGCATGGCTATAAAATTTAGGCAATTGCTTTTGCAGTTAAACTTACATTAAGGTCAAAATCGTTGTAGATGAGGGTATCGCCCAAGTTGGTAAAGAAGTTGCCCGAACGAAATTTCATGTCGTATTTGGTACGGTCGACAACCAGTTTGGCCGAGGCAGTCAAGGTATTGCCGTTGGCCACAACAGCTCCATCAAAGCTGATGGGATGGGTAATGCCTTTAATCGTTAAATCGCCAGTTACATGCTGGTCAGTTACGGAAGTGATGTTGAGTGTAGCCTCTGGGAATTTTTCGCTAGAAAAGAAGTCGGCCGAAGCCAAGTGGCCTGCAAACTGTGCATTGGTAGCCGGATCGCTTACATCTAATATTTGGATGGCAGTGGTGTCGATGGTGATTTTGCCACCAGTTAATTTGCCATTATTCAAGAGCAGCGAACCGTTTTTAATGGCGATGGTGCCATTGTGGGCGCCGGTTACTTTTTTGCCCACCCAATCGATAGTGCTCTGTGCCTGATCGATTTCGAATTGTTGAGTTTCCATTATTTTTATGTTTTGATTACAACACAAAATTCAGCAGGAAAAACGGATTAGCTATGTGACCTAGATCACATTCAGCACAACTGAAAACTTATGTGACATAGGTCACTTTTCGCGTTGGTACAAGCGGCTCAAGGTTTCTCTCGAAACGCCTAAATAAGCGGCGATGAGTTGCTTGGGAACAATATTATACAATTCTGGATAGAGCTTGAGGAGTTCTTCGTAGCGGTGCTTGGCATCGTTGTTCATAAAAGACAATAGCCTTTTCTGCGCTGCCACATAGCCTTTGTTGGTTCGCCAGCGAAAAAAATGTTCTACCTGATGCAGCTTGCGGCATATTTTTTCGCGGTCGCTGTTGCTGAGGCAAAGTACTTCGGCATCGGTAATGCAATCGAGGTTAATGGTCGCTTTGGTTTCGCTGTAAAGCGCATTGAAATCAGATGCCCACCAAGTTGGCATGGCAAACTGCAGGATATACATCTTCAGATCGTCGTTGATGTAAAAACTTTTGAGGCAGCCTGAAAGCACAAAATATTCGCAGTTTACCATATCGCCAGCCGAAATGATGGCTTGGCCCTTTTTGTAGGCCTGGTATTTAAAATGCGAAAACACATAGGCATGCTCTTCATCGCTTAGGGATGCGGTTTTGGCAATGTGGTTTTTTAGGATTTCTTCGGCCTGCATAACCAAAGCTAATTAAAATCCTTTTAGCTACCACCAAAGTCTGTGATGCAATAAATAAAACCAAATCCATTTTGGACTTGTTAAGCCATAAAAAAGAAGCTTATGCCTTGGCCAAAAGGAGAATATCCGCCATCTTACAAAAACCTGCCTGTAAAACTGCGCAACAAGGCAGTAGAGATTGCCAATGCCATTCTGGAAGAAACCGGCGATGAAGGTCTTGCCATCGCCACCGGGCTCAAACGGGCGAGGGAAGTTCAAGAAAAGCCAAAAGAAAAAAGCAAGAACTAAGCATATTTACATCAAATGCAAAGTACTGCCTCCGGTCATTGAGAGAGCAAATACATCGTTTTCAAATCATCATTTGCCAATTAGGGCAAGGCTGTTATAAATTCAGCTAGAGGTTTTCTTACTTTCTGTAGTTTAAAGTTCCAATCAACTGCTTCATCCCTGTAGCCTAGGGCAAGCAACATCGAACTACGCAATCCCTTTTCGGCCAAGCCTAAAAACCTATCTAAAGCTTCAGGATCAAATCCTTCCATGGGTGTTGCGTCAACTTGGTGCAAAGCCGCAGTTGCCAAAGCAAGGCCCAAGGCAATGTTAGCTTGTTTGGCAGCATGATGAAAATTTTCTTCTTGGGTCATTTTTCCAAAAAACTGCTTTGCAAAATTTCGTTGCCGCTCAACTATCGCGCTACTTGTATTTCGAACCAAATTTAAATGATCAAAAACCTTATCAATTCTATCATGCGAATAGTTGTCCCAAGCAGCAAACACCAATAAATGCGACGATTCGACTACCTGTGGCTGGTTCATTGCGATTGGCAACAACTGCTCTTTGAGCTCCTGATTATCAATCACAAAAATTTCATACGGTTGTAGGCCAATGCCCGAAGGTGCCAAATGGGCAGCTTTGATGATAGCTGCTATTTTTTCTTGCGGTACGCGTTCACCAGTCATTCTTTTGGTGGCATAACGCCATTCCAATGCTTTTATAATGTCCATTTTGATTCTGTTGTAGATAAAAAAGCGCCGATACCATTATGGCACCAGCGCTTTCAGAGGATTAACTGGTATATTTAGCTACCCATTTTGCTTTGAGCTCGGCTCGGGCGTTGATAAATTCGATATCCGTTCCCTGTGCAATCGCATCCAAGGGGTAACGCAATGGACGAGTGCCGTTTTCCATGTTGATCAGGTTCAACACGCCATCTGCAATCACCTGCGGATCCATCTTAAATTCGGCCATTTTACCAAACAAACCGGCTCCAATGGCATTGAACATTTCGGTAGCCACAGGATCATAAGCCTTGGCCACTTCTGGTTTATCTGCTGGCAAACCTGCTTTGCTTCCTGTATTCATTTCTGTTGGATATACCCCAGGCTGGATGGTTACGTTTTCGATATTAAACTGCGCCAATTCATCCTGAATGGCTTCGGTAATGGCTTCTACGCTAAATTTAGAGGCTAAATATGGACCCATAAACGGCAGAGCGTGCCCACTGGCACCCGAAGTCAAGTTAATGATCAGTCCCGATTTCGCCTTGCGCATACTTGGCAACACCGCTTGATAGGTGCGGATCACGCCATAAAAATTAACTTCAAAAAGTTGTTTGATCTGGTCTATGCCATAAGCTTCTACCAAACCAAAACCCGCCACGCCTGCATTGTTAACCAATACATCTATTTTGCCGTGTTTGGCCAATGCCGTTTCAAATGCCTGATTTACCGATGCATCGTTGGTGATGTCAATTTCTGCTACTTCTACGTTTGGCAATGCCGAAAGTTCTTTGGCTACCGCTTCGTTTTTACCGGCAGTGCCACGCATGCCTGCAATTACGGTATGACCCGCTTTGGCTAGGGTAATGGTCATTAATTTACCAAAGCCAGTACTTGTTCCTGTTATGAAAACTATTTTGCTCATTTCTTTATCTTTAAATAATGAACCAAAATTACGGACAGCAGGAGCCTGCCACCATTGACATTTAAACGAAAAAAGCATTGACAATTATCAATGGATTTACTTCTTGGCGGCCTGGCTTCTGATGCGGCTCAGGGTTTCGGGTGAGACACCCAGATAGGCGGCAATCATATGTTGCGGAACACGGTTGGCCAGCAAAGGATAGCGGCGGAGAAAGCTTTCGTATTTCTCTTCTATTGTCATGCTGATATTGGCATGGATCCGCTTTTGCGAAGCGATAAAGCTCTTGTGCAAAATCCTGTTTACCAATTGTTGCAGTTGGGGTATTTGCTCACAGATATGATCGAAATCATCTTTTTTAATGAGGAGAACCTCTGAATTTTCTAAGGCCGTGATGTTGAACTGGGATGGATTTCCTGTGGCCAAACTCTCCCTATCGCCGGCCCAATGGTTTTCGGGCGAAAAGTTCATGATGTGCTCATGGCCTTTATCATCTATCGAAAATGTTTTGACCAAGCCCTTGCAGATAAAAGCATTGTATTTCCACACATCGCCTTCCTGCAACAGGTATTGATGTTTGCGCAGGCTTTTAAGGATGCATACGCTTTTGATCAGTGCGGTTTCCTCCTCTGTAAGCGTAATTTGGGCGGTTAAATAGCTTTTAAAAATATCGAACATTCAGCTGATCAAAATAAGCGCTTAAAGATAAATTTAAAATACCGGTTTTTAGCTTATGCTGGGCTTTTATGAGATATTGCTGAGCATTAAAAATGGGCTTGGCAATTGAAATTAATCTCAAATTGCCTTGCAAAAATATTTTATTTGTTTGGCGAGCGCTGTATATTTAACTGTTGATGCAACAAGTGCATCAGCCCCAAACACGCTAGCAAAATGAAAAGGACATTATTCATCGTTTTAGTGATTACGGCATCCTTTCTTTCAGGTTTCGCATTCAAGACAATAGTTTCAAAACAAAATCAAGCAAAAATGAAAAAAGTAACAGGCATAGGCGGCATTTTCTTCAAATGCAAAGATCCAAAAAAAATGACCGAGTGGTACCAAAAGCACCTTGGCTTAGACACCAACCCTTATGGAGCAACCTTTGAGTGGTACGAAGGCGCCGATAGCACCAAAAAAGCGCAAACGCAATGGTCGCCCTTTGCCGAAAACACCAAATACTTTGAACCATCTACAAAGGATTTCATGATCAATTACAGGGTAGAAAATTTGGAAGCCCTTGTAGAAGAGCTCAAAAAAGAAGGCGTAACCATTGTAGACAAAGTTGAGACTTACGATTATGGCAAGTTCGTACACATTCTCGATGCCGAAGGCAATAAAGTTGAATTGTGGGAGCCTATAGATTAAACCTATACCAAAAAACAAACCCGCCAACAATTAAATTGCTGGCGGGTTTTTATTATCCATATTTCTTTAGCTGATCGAAGGAAACGAAATCCCCTTGATTTTTCTAAACAGTTCAACCGCATAGATATCAGTCATGCCCGAAACAAAATCGAGCACGGTCTGTATTTTCGAATAGGCATCGGTTTCTTTTGTTAAAAACTGTTTTGGGATCAGTTCTACCAGTTTCTTGTAGTATTTTGAGTTGTTGTTGAGGTAGGCTGGTACAAACTCTTCCAGCAATCCGGCCATTACCTTGTAGCCCGCTACTTCGATCTGCACTACCGAACCATAATTATAGATCCGTTTTATCGAAAGGCTCTCAATGTTTTTCATGATGCCAAGAAACGGTTCATCAATTTGATCGACCAGCGAATGGTTAAATGTACCGGCCAAAATCGACTCCTGCTCCCGATAAAACACGGCTGAGCATTGCCATATTAGCGTATTGATGGCTTTGGCCCTTAAAAAGGCAACCTTGGCATCGTGGTCTTCTATTTCAGCAAGTCGCTTTGCCATTTTTTCGTCGTTGGCCAATGGCAGCAAGAGGTCTTCTACTTCTTGGTAAGATAAAATCTTCAGGCGATGAGCGTCCTCCAAATCGATAATGTTATAACAGATATCATCGGCTGCCTCTACCAAATATACCAAAGGGTGGCGTTTATAAATCAATGGGGTTTCCAACACATGCACCATCCCCAACTCATTGGCTATTTTTTTAAAATCATCTTTTTCAGACTGGAAAAAGCCATATTTTTTTCGGTGCAGCTCAGTCTTGATGCCTCCGGCCGACGATTCGCAAGGATATTTGGCTATGGCCGCAATTGTACTGTAGGTTAAGGCATAACTTCCGTAGCCTTTGCCGGCATAGGGATGCGTAAGGATGCGCAGGGCATTGGCGTTGCCTTCGAAATTCGTCAGGTCATTCCATTGTTCCTTGCTCACCAAATCGTGGTATTTCGCGCCTTCACCATCTGTAAAATAAGCCGAAATGGCCGATTCGCCCGAATGACCGAATGCCGGGTTGCCCAAATCGTGCGCCAAACAAGCCGCTGCTACGATATTTCCGATTTCGCCCAGCATAGGCAATGTAGTGTCTATCGTAGGGTCTTGGCTTTTCAGTTTGTTGTAAAAAATCCTGCCCATCGATCTTCCAACACTCGCCACCTCAAGGCTATGGGTAAGCCTATTGTGCACAAATATGCTGCCCGGCAAAGGGAATACCTGCGTTTTGTTTTGCAGCCTCCTGAAAGAAGAAGAGAAAATGATCCGATCATAATCTCTCTGAAATTCAGAACGTGCATCAATCTGATCTTCAAGGTAGCTTGCTTCATTTCCCCAGCGCTTGGCCGATAGTAGTTGTTTCCAGTTCATATATACTTTATAGGCTAATGCACCGCACTTCATCCTTTGTTCTTCTGGCAAGCCAGAAAAAGCAGCCTAAATTACTTAATTCTTAAATATATTGGCTTAACTGCCTGCATTAATCGTAAACGAAACCTATTGGCCTTTTGTAATGTTTATCAATTAGGGAACGCTTGTCGCAAGTTACCTTGTTATTGTCGCGCAACCACCCCTTAATGCTTGCCAAAGGCATTTAGCTTTGGATAAACTTAAATACAAGACCATGAGAAAGATTATTGTAACCACATTTCTAACAATGGACGGCATATTGCAGGCACCGGGTGGCCCTCAAGAAGACCCAACAAACGGATTCAAATGGGGAGGTTGGCAATTTGGGTATCCCGATGAACTGACGAACAATGCACTGGAAAAGATCATGTCGACCCCTTTCGATCTGTTGCTGGGTCGCCGTACCTACGAAATATTTGCAGCACATTGGCCGTACCAGAACGATGAGATTGCCGAAAAGTTTAACCACATTAACAAATATGTGGTGGCGACCACGCCTATTGACACTTCTTGGAAAAACTCCATCTTGATTAATAAAAACGTGGTAGAAGAACTGAAAACCCTAAAGGCACAAGATGGACCAGATCTATTGGTACACGGGAGCAGCATATTGGTGCAGACTTTGTTTGCCAACCACTTGGTAGATGTTTTGCATACCTGGATCTACCCGATAACCTTGGGCAAGGGAAAAAAATTGTTTGGCGAAAGTGTACCTGCCCAAGAATGGAAACTGAGCGAATCAGCCATTTCGAAAAACGGAATTATAGTGGCTACTTACCAGCCTAACGGCGAGGTAAAACTGGGTTCTTTTAAGGCAGTTGGCCCAAGTGATGCCGAACTTGAAAGAAGAAAGAAATGGCAAAAGGAAGAACAGCAAAATAAGGATTAAACAACCTGCTACCTATCCTAAAAAGCACTATCAAAATAGATTGGTGCTTTTTCTGTTGCTGTATACCCTATCTTTTCATGGGCTTTATTTCTTTTTTTGGTAATAGCTTTTAAAATCCTTCCGTTCTATAATCTTCCAATTGTCTTTGGTAAAACTAACCATGGCACCTTCATTTGTTTTCCCATCCACCTGCAATTCATAAAAATCGCAACCCCATTGCCTGTTCATCATGGTAAAATGTGGCCTGACCAAATACTTAAATCCAAAAACTTTTTTAACTGGCTCGTTTTTGATTTTAAAGAATACTGTATCTGTAAGGAAGATGTCGTGCCTCAGCAAATAATAGCGCACATGCCTCAATGAGTCTGAAATAAGGTCGGGGATTTTATCTTTTGCATTGTAGATGAATTTATCTTTTCTTTTGATGCTGATGTTTACCGAATCGGCATCTTTGGGAAAGTAGCCAAAAAAGCTAACGTTCAAAGCATCAATGCTGGTTTTGGCTTCGCATTCCTTAGTTACTTTGGCTATTTTTTCTTCATCGCTTTCGCAGGCAAATAAGAACAGGGCCAAGAAAAATAAAATCCCGTTTCGAGTTGCCGTCTTTTTGATGAGCTGAGGTCTGTTTTCCATGGTATGGGTTTGGGGTTTGCAACAAAAGCTCAATATAAGAAACTTGCCCGTAATTGGTTTCAACCTGTGTATTTATGATGCTTTTCCCTTATTGCTTTTTATGATCTCGTAGATGTACAAGGGCACTGCCCAACCCATCCAAAACAGGGAGGGAGAAATTTCTTCGAAACTGCCTAATTGCTTTACTATTGGCAGTTTTAGCGCAAGACCCGAAATAACAAATGCCAAGGTTACGATATAGCTTCTGACCATCCATTCTTGATGAAGCTTGATTTTTCTCACAATCGCAAAATAATAGGCTATCGCAGTAGCACTGATCCAAACACTTACCCATTCCTGTAGTGAGAAGGCATAGGCCCAATTTATCTTGTAGGCTGTAGTGGCGGCCAGTATTACCGCGCAGCTGCTGCTTAGCAAAACGGCCAACAGGTAAAGCACTCCAATTATCCGGTGCAGTTTCCAGCTGTAATTCCGCAAATTGGGCCAGAATTGCAAGGCACCCAAAATCAGCGAGCCTCCCCCGGCAGTAATATGGGCGATCAATACCCACCTGAACTTAAAATACTTGCCCAATGCCTCTGGCGTGAACTCCAAAAAATGGTCTGCCCCTTGCATAAACAGCCAGGTGAGAAATACCACAAGTGCCCATAGCAGCAAAGGGATAATATCTTTAACACCGAGCCTGAAACCGGTTTCTTTTTTTATGCTGGTTTTCATTTTTGTCGTTTCCATGTGCTTGTTTTTTTCCTTACAAAATTGGGGCAGGCCAAGCACGCAAACAATAACCGATAAAAGAATCGGTATCCAACAGCCTTAACCTAGTTGCCGAATTGATTAACTTTATGCATCAAAAGCGGCAAACATGTACAGTAAAAAAATAGAGGAAGATTTAGATTGTGGCCTGCGCGTGGGCTTTAAAGTATTTGGTGGCAAATGGAAAATGTGCATTCTCGATGCCATTAACAGGGGCATTACCCGTCCAGCAGCCATCTATAGGAATACGCCGGGCGCTACCTTAAGAGTAATCGAAACGCAACTGGCAGAACTGCTGCTTTTTGGCGTGGTTGACAAATGTGCAACAGCTGTATACCCAAAGAAAACCGAATACCAGCTTACCGCGCTTGGCAAAAGCATCCTCCCTATTTTAACACAGATTGATAAATGGGGAACTGAACACTCGGCATTGGTTAAAGAAAAACTACAGGAACTGGAAGAGGCTGTATAGCAAAGGCAATTAGTCGACCACTGCGTCTTTCACTTCCCTTAGCCTGATAAAGCCACCATTGAGGTGGTCTATCTTCATTTCGAACATAGCGTTCTCGTTCGAAGCGATCAATCCCCCGATGATGCCAAAAAATACGCTGGCTGTAATTACAGATCCCGCACTGGCGGTTACCTGCGCTTTGCCCGTAAACAAGAAATCGTTGTTTTTCTTTTCTACCGGATAATAGCCGTGTTTGGTCACTACATAGGCCCGTCCTTTGTGCACGATCGAATAAATAGAATCGGTCTCGAGCTTTCGCAATTTGCCATCTTCTCCAAGTTCCTTTACCCTGCCCTTGAAAACGACATTACCTTCAACCTGTACTTTTCCGGTTGGCTTTTGATCCATAAAGGCTCCATAGTTGCTATACAAGCCATCGGTCAGCACTTCGGCATTATAGGCCTTTATTTTGCTCTTTTCTATGCTGTCTATACGAAGAATGTCTTGGTAAGTATAAAGGTCTGGGCCTGCTGGTTTGCTCAACAAATGTTGGCCAAGAAAACCGCTCATAATACTGCTTCCGTTTTTTAGCAGTCCACGGGTTACGTCAATAGACGATTTCATCAGAACCACGGTATCCAGCATGCCTATTTTCTGGTACTGCTCTCCCGCTTTTGCATAGAGCATGGCCCGAAAATAAAAGTATCCTTTTTCGCTCATGGCACCTGTTGTTTCAGCAAAGCTGCACTGTCTTAATTGCAAAAGAAGCTCTCCTTGTTGTGCGGTTTGGTCGGTTAACGAATTCATCAGGCCGGTAAACTGCTTAGACAACGGAACCGTAGGAATCACCTTGGCTTTTCGGTTAAAAGCCCCGGTCTGTATAATCCCTAAATTTGAGGTATCCAATCGGGCATCAAGAAATTTAATGTTGTTGTACAGGCTATTGTCTATTTTATTTGTTGCTGGAGCTATTTCAAATTGCTCGGTGTGCTGGGCATATAATCCCACACTGGCAAACAAGAGCAAAAAACAGGCACTGCTGAATTTATATACCGAAAACATAATCGCTAATTTAGATGCATTAAATATATGGATTAGCCGTAGAGTTTGCAAGGCTATTACGAACTCAAGGCTTTGCACATCAAGTTGTTTGCTTTAACCGCGACAAGCCTTCGTTATTCGGTTACAGGCGCAATGCTGTTCCATAGCTCATGGTATTTGCCTTTTTTGCCAATGAGCTCTAAGTGGCTACCATTTTCGGCCAATTTTCCGTTATCAAGTACCAATATTTGGTCTGCGTCCATAATAGTAGTGAGCCGATGAGCAATAATGATGATTGTTTTGCCAGCCTTTTGCATATACTGAATGGTTTGTTGCACATAGCTTTCCGCTTTATTGTCAAGGGAAGAAGTAGCTTCATCCAGTATCAGTACTTCTGGATCGCGGTAAAGCGCTCTGGCAATGGCGATTCTTTGTTTTTGCCCACCACTCAGTACGGCTCCGTTTTCACCCAGCGAAGTATGGAAACCAGCTGGCAGGCTTTCGATAAAAGGAAGAATTCCCAACTGACGGCAACAGTCTATGATCTTTTTGAGATCTGGTTCGGGATCGCCAACGGCAATATTATCAATCAAATTACCGGCAAAGAGGTCTATTTTCTGTGGAACTACCCCCACAAGCTGGCGCAGTGAATAATGTTCGAGGTAGCGGATATCATAGTCGCCGATATAGATGGTTCCCTCTTGGATGGGGTAAAGGCATTGCAATAGCCCTGCCAATGTCGATTTTCCAGAACCGCTTTCCCCTACTATTGCCGTTACCTTTCCTTTTGCAATATGTAAATGAAGCCCCTCAAACAACAAGGACTGTGCCCCATACCTGAAGCTTACATTTTCGAAGCGGATATCGCCTGTCATCTGGCGCTCGAGCAACATTTTCTGGCCGTCTTGTTCAGGCTCAAGGTCCATGATTTCGAAAAGTCTGTCTGAGGCGATCCGTGCTTCCTGCCAGGCTTTGTTACTGCCAATCAGCGAAGCAACTGGCCCCATAAAATAGGCTGCCAAGGCATAGAACGACAACAGTTCGCCTGGACTGAGCTGATTGCCCATTACATAAGCTGTACCCGCCCATAGCAGAAAAATGGAAAATAACCTGGAGATGAAATCTACGGAAGTGGACGAGAAAATACCGTTCAAGCTAGATTTATATACGGTTCCCAACAGATCGACAAAATGTTGCTCTGTTTTAATATTGGCATGATATTCCAATCCAAACCGCTTGATGGTGCCCGCCGCATTCAGCGATTCTACCAAGTGCGATTCTAACGTTGCCGATTCTTCCATCAGTTTTCGTTGTTGTCTTGCATTGATTTTGTTGGTAACCAAATAAATCAGTCCGTATAAGGGTATTACAGTGAGCATGATCAAGGCGAGCTTCCAATAGTAGGAGAACATGAGTGCAAAGGAAAATACAACGATCATGGTATTGACAAGCAGGCTGACGACTACATCATTGATAAAATCACGGATTTTAACTGCGTCATTTATCCTGGAGATCACCTCGCCGGTCCGCATGCTGTCAAAAAACTGTTGGGGAAGGCGCAACAGGTGCTTGTAGTACCCGAGTATGAGCTTCATGTCTATCTGCTGGCCAGTGCGCAGGGTAAATATATTTCTTAAAACCCCCAATACGATCTGAAGCAATAGGATAACGATCATTCCGATGCTGAGGAGATTCATCAGGTTCATGTTGCCATCTGCCAGCACATTATCTGTAATCTTTTGCATATAGATGGCGCTCGAGAGCCCCATGAGCGTATAAATTACTGCTCCTATAAAAACCTGTAAAATGATCCACCTATTGGGTCGCAGCAGCTCCCAGAATCTGGCGCTACGGGAGGTGATCCTGTTTCCTTTTTCAAAGCTTGCCGAGGGCAACAATAGCACCAATACGCCAGACCAGCTTTTTTCAAACTCGGCATGGCTGTATTTATGCATTTTGCCATCTCCGGGATCCATTACCTTCACAAATCGAGTTGTTACTTTATAAATGACAACAAAATGTTGCAAAGCCTCTTTTAAGGTTACATGGGCTACTGCCGGAAATGGTGCGTTGGAAAGGTGTTCCATGGTGCCTTTTACCGCTCTTGCGTCAAATCCCAATAGGGTAGCTGCCTCTAGCATACCGGTTATATTGGTACCTTTTGAGTTGGTACTTGCCTGTTGCCTGATACGGGCCAGGGGTAGGTGCAGTTTATAGTGCGCCGCAACGGAGGCTAGACAGGCTACTCCACAATCTGTAATATCGTGTTGTTTTATTTTGATTGGCATGTTCCTATAAATTTCCTCCAGGGTTCAGCCAATTGTCTGTACGGTCGTATAGAAGCTGGTAAAGGCTTCTTTTGGTAATGATCATGCTGGCCATCAAGGTCATGCCATTGCCCAATTTGCCGCGGTATCCGTTTTTGAGGCGGAGTTCTTTTTGCCCTAGTGCACATTTAACCTTGAAATGATTGTTTTTTCCAGACTCTGTGAGCGTTATATCGGGTGCTATACTGATGACTTTACCAGTAAGCGTACCCCAATCATTGTAATTAAAGGCATCGACTTTCATTTTTACAGACTGTCCAATTTTTACCAGACCTATATCTTTTGGAGCTACATTGATACAAGCAACAAGGGCTGTTTCCGGCACCAAATCCGCCAGTTTCTGGTTACCGAATACCAAACTTCCAGGCTGCAAAGGCACTACGTTTACCAATGCGCCTTTTACAGGGGCTGTGAGCGTATAGTTTTTATTTTCTTCTTGCGTTTGCTTGTGTTTGTTAGTCAGCTCCTGCAGTTCGTTACGAAAAGCCGCGGCTTCAGCCTGCCATTTGGCAGCCTGCTCTTTTCGAATAAGATCTAGCTTAGAAAGGGCCGTGTTATAGGCTAATTCAAATTGCTCGTACTCGCTGGCCGCAATTACTTTTCCCTTAAAAAGGGTAGTATAACGGTTTTTGTCTGAGGTGGCTTTCTGCAATTGGCTACTGGCTTCTGCTAGGCGTACCTTGTAATGGCTATTTGCCGCAGCATATTGGGCACTTCTTGCTTCTTTGCCGGCTAACAGCTCATTCAAGTCGTTAATCCAGATCCGGAGGTCTGCCTGCCTATTGACCTCAAAAGTTTCTCTTGCTCTGATTCCATCATTTTCAATAGTGACGATTATTTCTCCATTAGCAACAGTTTTATTTTCCACCAGATTGTAGGAAACGATCCGTCCGCTAATGGGACTTTGTACGGGAAGCCTATCAATGTTTCCCTGTAAAATGCCATAACTTTTAACACTGACGTCTATTTCAATAAAGGGCGTAGCTACTATAGCTGCAACAACCATGGCAATAATGAGGACATATATCGCCTGGCTTCGAAAGGAAATGGTCAGATGATGAGCTCGGGCCAGGCATTCCATGCTACCGACAGGATATATTTTATGCATAACATTCATTTAAGCCTAGTTCTATAGGACTCAACTACTTTGGGTGAACGCGCCGATTTGCTCTAAGAGCAGCAACAGGCGCTATGGGGATAAAAAACCGGTACCTACGCGCAGGTACCGGAACTATTGTTTCCTGATTAACCTAGTAGGCAAAAGGATTCACATAAACAGACATGCTCGTTAAGTGGCCTGCACTGTTGTAGGTTTTGATAACCAAATAGTTTCGGCCATCGCTGCCTACTATACTCGATCTAACTTCTCTTCCACCCATGATTTGCTGGCTTTCTGCGTTTGTAAGCTCATGAAAGCCTTCGACTTGTAACTTTTTCATAATTGTTTTTTTATTGTTCATAAAATCTGTTAGTAAAAGCCTGCGCATTGATAAGCCCAAGACCATTTACATATCCGGATCGATCATCGAATACCATACAAAATTAGGAGAACATAGACCTGTCGATATCACTGAAACCAAGTATTTTGTTGAAAGGTTGGAGCTGGGCGGCTACTGCAATTTCCTCCTATTTAACCTTAAAAACTGACCGCCAAAAGCATAGGCTTTCGCAACAAGGATCAGTTGGACTGCTCAACAAACAAGTTTGGCCTTTTCAACAAAACTATCCTTATATCCATTATCGAAATTTGCTTTATCAAAATTTCAATCATGGAAACAAAAGAAACAGTATTGGTAACAGGTGGTTCCGGGTTTATTGCCTCCTATTGCATTATTGCCTTACTCAACAATGGATATAAAGTAAAAGCCACTCTTCGTTCGCTCAATAAGGCAGATTTGGTAAAGCAGCTGCTCAAAGCAGGTGGCATTTGGTCATTCGACGACTTGTCTTTTGTCCTTGCCGATCTGCAAAACGAAGCCAGTTGGCAAGAAGCGGTTCAGGGATGCTCGTATGTGATCCACGTAGCCTCGCCTACGCCCCATACCGATGCCGTTACCGAAGACGATTTTGTAGTTCCCGCTAAAAACGGCGTGCTCTTTGTAATGCGTGCGGCCAAAAAAGCAGGCGTAAAAAGAGTGGTGCTCACCTCGGCATTTGGCGCAGTGGGCTTTGGCACCGTAAAAACAACTCCTTATACCGAAGAAGATTGGACGGTATTAAATGACACTGTTTTTCCTTATCAGCGATCAAAAACCATTTCTGAAAAAGCAGCCTGGGATTTTATAGCAACCGAAGGTGACGGCATGGAACTGGCTGTGGTAAATCCTACCGGAGTTTTGGGGCCGGTACTGGGCGATGATTTTTCGCATTCTATTCAAAACATCAGGCAAATGCTGAATGGAGAGATGAAAGCCTGCCCTAAAATTGTTTCGGGCTATGTAGATGTTCGCGATGTTGCCGACCTGCATTTGAAGGCCATGACCATGCCGGAGGCAAACGGACAGCGTTTTATTGCCGTTGCTGGAGAAGGCTTTTCACTTTTAGATACGGCAAACGTGCTCAAAAAGAATATGGGAGAAAAGGCCGCAAAAGTTCCAAGTAGAGAATTGCCTAGCTGGTTTATTAAATTGTTGGCTATATTTAATCCTAAACTAAAAGGGGCAACGCCTTATTTGGGCATGATCAAAAGGGCCAGCAGCGAAAAGGCCATCAAAATGTTGGGCTGGAAACCGAGATCTACCGAAGAAGCCATTTTGGCCACTGCCAATAGTTTAATAGATTTAAACATCATCAAATGAAGATCATCATAACAGGTGCAACCGGGTTGGTTGGAGAAGGCGTGATGCTGGTTTGTTTAGCAAACCCTGCAGTAACAGAAGTTTTGAGCATTAGCCGAAAACCGCTCGCCCACAAACACGAAAAACTGAAAGAGCTGCTCTTAAAAGACTTTTCGGAAATCAAAAACCATGGCGAATTGCTCAAGGCCTACGATGCCTGCTTTTTTTGTGCCGGTGCAAGTTCTGTTGGCGAAGACGAGGCATCGTTTACCAAAAAAACTTACGACTTTGTTGTTCCCTTTGCCCAAACACTCTCCGAGATCAATCCGCAAATGATTTTCACCTATGTTTCTGGAAATCGTACCGATAGCACCGAACAGGGAAAAACAATGTGGGCAAGGGTAAAAGGCAGAACCGAAAATGCGCTGGCCAAGTTGCCTTTCAAAGCGGTTTATAATTTCAGGCCGGGATTGATGAGGCCGGTAAAAGGACAGCAACAGGTGCGCTTTATTTACCGCGTATTCGACGCACTGTCGCCTTTGTGGTATTTAATCCTTCCCAACTGGATCTGCAAAATGGAAGAAGTGGGCTTGGCAATGATCCACTGTGTGCAACGGGGCTACAGTACAACTATTTTAGAGGTGGCCGACATTAAAAAGCAGGCCAAATGAAAAAGCGATTGTTGAAAATATTTGTCCGTACGCTTATCGTGCTGTTCTGTATAGTGGCGATACTGGCTATAGTGACTTATTTCTATATGAAAAAGCCGCAGTTTGGTGCATTGCCCGAGGGCAAGAGATTAGAGCTGGTGCAGCGATCCAAACATTTCAAAGACGGCAAATTCCACAACCTTATAGAAAAGCCAACCATTAGCGAGGGATACAGTTTTTGGGGCGAAATATGGAATTCGCTCAGCAAAACCTACCCCAATACCGAACCAAAGGGCACTTTGCCTTCTATAAAAATCGATCTCAAATCGCTTCCTGCTGACAGCAATGTACTGGTTTGGTTTGGTCATTCTTCCTTCTTTTTGCAGGTTGATGGCGTAAAGATCTTGGTCGACCCGATTTTCAGCGGCACGGCATCGCCCCTGCCCTGGGGCGTAAAGGCCTATAAAGGCAGCGATATTTATAGCGTGGCCGATCTGCCCGAAATCGATTACATGCTACTCTCGCACGACCATTACGACCACCTGGATTATGAAACGGCAAAAGCCCTGCAGCCCAAAACAAAACAGGTGGTTTGCGGATTGGGTGCCGGTGCACATTATGAAAGATGGGGCTACACGCCTAAGCAAATCATAGAAAAAGACTGGGGCGAAAGCGTAGCCGTTAAGCCGGGCTTTAACATCATTGCCGAAAATACGCACCATGCCGGCGGACGTGGCTTTGCTGCCGATAGGGCATTGTGGCTATCGTTTTACATCCAAACTCCTGCCATGAACATCTACTACAGCGGCGATGGTGGCTATAGCGACCGCTTTAAGGCCATAGCGGCAAAATATCCGCCTATAGATTGGGCCATCATGGAATGCGGACAGTACAACAAGGCATGGCAATCGGTACACGAGCTGCCCGAAGAAGTGGCTTTGGCAACTACCGAACTCAAGGCAAGGCACCTGTTGCCGGTGCACCACTCCAAGTTTACCTTGGCCAGGCACCCATGGTATGAGCCTTTGGAAAAGATTTCGGCCCTGTCGCAATTGAAACCTTACAGGCTGGCTACCCCAATGATTGGGGAGAAAGTGATGCTGGAGAACAGCGCTCAGGTATTTAAACAATGGTGGAAAGATGTAAAATAGTTAAGAATGAAATTCTCTGAAATCAAATCCTGTGTGGTTGGCCCGGCGCTTTCGCCCGAACAATTTATTGCCGAGCATTTCTTTGTGTTTGTGGCCAAGGGGACCATGAATGGCTACGATGGCAACAAGCACCAGGTGCTCAAGCCTGGCGAAAGCTGCATTGTGCGCAAAAACAGGCTGGCCCGCTATAACAAGGTAAGGGAAAATGGAGAATTCGAAAAAGTGATTATCTTTTTTGACGAAGTTTTTCTAAAGAGCTTTCAAAAAAAGCATCCCATCACCTTCCAGAACCATAGCTCAAAAGACGCCTTTATCAGACTTAAAAAAGACAAGCTCATCAGCAGCTTTCTGCTTTCGCTTGAACCTTATTACAAGGCTTCGGGAGAGATAAGCCAAACATTTGCCGATCTGAAAAGAGAAGAGCTCCTGCTCATTCTCTTGGAGCTGCACCCCGAACTGTCGGATATCCTTTTCGATTTTGGCGTGCCCGGCCGACTGGATCTCGAAGCATTTATGCAAAAAAACTACAAGTTCAATGTAAGCATGGAGCGTTTTGCATTTCTTAATGGGCGCAGCCTCTCGGCTTTTAAGCGCGATTTTAAGCAACTGTTCAAGGAAACGCCCAACCGCTGGCTGGTGAAGAGGCGGCTACAGGAAGCACGTTTCCTGATCGAGGAAAAGAAGCAAAAACCATCAGACATTTATTTGGACCTGGGCTTCGAAGACCTATCACATTTTTCTTTCGCCTTTAAAAAGGAATTTGGCGTATCGCCAGGTGCGCTGCTGCATCCCAACGGCTAGCCTATTTTACCTTGACGTAAACTTCTATAATTTCCTGATTGACGTTTAAACTGTCTATTCGTTCAATTCCCTTTTGGATCAACGTATTGTTGTTTAAGCTCAGGGTAAATTTAAACCTGGTATTTTCCCAATCTCTGTGGCTGCAGTAGATCAGGTGCTCGCTGTAGTTATTTCCCGAAAGCACATAGGTGCCGGCACCTGCGCTAAAGGCCGGGGTTTTAACTTTCCCTTTGTGCAGGTCGTGCGTAAAAAACGAAAAATGGGTTCCGTTAAACAGCTTCAGCGTTTCTTGGTTTTCGCCTTTTACGGGATAAGTGACGGTGGTATCATTCTTTACGATCTTTTTGCTGGAAACCAGCTTCCATGTTCCTATAATGGATGTATTTGTTAAGGCAACTGCTTTTTTTTGGGCAAAAGAAAGCTGGCTGTATAGGATGCAGCCTAAAATCAATAGGGTTCTTTTCATCTCCTTAAATTAGTATTTTTTTAAATAGCCCCTAAGAACACCCGAGTTTATTTCATCAAATCCCCATTAACAATGAAAAATTCTTAAACGCAGCTTGCCGAGCTTATGGTTTTTCTTTTACTTCGTACATGGAAAACGGCGAAAGAAAAGACGTGTACAAGGTGTACAATAAAATTGCACATTGGTTTTCAGACAACAGGCCGGCATTGATGGAGCAAAACTATCTAAACGAGCTGATAGCCCTGTTGCCTGCAAACGGCACTGTTTTAGACCTGGGTTGCGGTACCGGAAAGCCGATGTTCGAATACCTCATCGGCAAGGGTGTGCAGGCCATAGGGGTTGATGCAAGCAGCAGCATACTCGATTTGGCCAAGGCAAACTTTCCACAGGAAGAATTTATCCTGCAAGACATGAGGCAGCTCAATCTCAGCAGCACATTCGATGCCATTATTGCCTGGCACAGCTTTTTTCACCTGCCTGCTGCCGATCAGCCTGCCATGTTCGGTCTTTTCGAAAAGCACCTCAACCCCAAGGGCATCCTGCTTTTTACCACAGGCACCGAACGCGGAGAAGCATGGGGCATGAACGGTGGCGAAAATCTTTTCCATGCCTCTCTTGATACTAGCGAATACGAAACGCTATTGGCCAAGCACCATTTTAAGATCCTGAAGCATATAGTTAAAGATCCAAGCTGTGGCTATGCCACCATTTGGATGGCACAATATGCCTAGTTTATTTTTTGCTAGTCAAAATCTGTTCAATACCTTTTCGCTGTGCTCAAATGCCCTGTTGATGAAGCGACCAAAAACTTAACTTGCAAAAGCCACTATATATCAGTAAGTTAGATTAACTAATTTAGCAGATATGGAATTTAACGCTCTCCAAGACCAGGGTTATGGCTTTGCCGTTTTCCCTGAAGCCAGAATCTATGCAAAACCTGGTGGCAAAAACATTCAACACCTCATTTTCGGCGATTACATTACCCCTCCAAGAACTGCACCCGACAGAAAATGGACTGCTACACACGTGCAGCAATACAAAGGCGAAACATGGGTAATGGTACGCTCAAGACAGGATGATGGTTGGATGAGGCTGGCCGACATACAGCTGAACAGGGTACTGGAAGTTAATTTTATAGACATTGGCCAAGGCGATGGCTGCCACCTGGTTAGCCCAAGTGACGAGCACTTTATTATAGATGCCGGCGAAAAGGACAACATGTACCATTTTTTGGGCTGGAGGTTTAACCTAAAAGGAAGCACCAAACCCCTGCCCGCATTTAATGCCATGATTAGCCATAGCGATGAAGACCACTACAAGGGCTTTGCAAAAGTCCTGGCCAATCCTGCCGGTGCTTTTAAAAGGAAAATCCCTTTTAAACAGATTTATCATAACACCATTGTGCAGCGGCCAGGCTCTTCTATTGGCGCCACTACTACTTATCAGGGTATCGATTATGTTAGCGATTTTATAGATACAAAGGAAAAGCTGAAACCGGTTTTGGGTGAGGGCGTAACGCAGAGCAATTATCAAAAACTGCTTTCGGCCGCGATTAAAACATACGATGGAATTAAAGTTGATGGCCTTTACAAGGTGCTAGGGGAAGAAAACATCATTTATGATGATGGACAGCTCAAATTGGAGGTAATTGCCCCAATTGCAGAAAAGGTGAAAATTGGCGGCAAGGAAGGCTATGCGCTGAGGTGGTTCGCAGATGGCGATGTGGGAAAAACGAAAAATGGCCATTCGGTAGTGATTATGGCGCACATCGGAAAGCTAAAAATATTGCTTGGGGGCGACCTCAATACCCATTCGGCCGATTTCATTATGTCGCAATATGGCAATGAAGATCTTAGGCAGCTTAAGATCCAATTGGCAGCAGCAAAAACCGACAAGGAAAGAAACACCATCCAGCAAAAGATTGACAAGCTGATTGAAACTTGCAACAAAACAATGGGATGCGATGTAGCCAAATCATGCCACCATGGCAGCCACGACATTACAAATGAACTATTAAAGGCATTTAATCCCATAGCCACGGTAATTTCTAGTGGCGACGAAGAATCGTTTTGCCATCCAAGGCCCGAAACATTGGGCGCCATCGGCAAGTACAGCAGAGGAGACCGTCCGCTGATCTATAGTACCGAACTCTCGCGCTCTTCGCCAGAATACCTGACCCTGAAAATGATCAAAGTTAAAACACCTGAAGAAAAACAGCGCCTAGTCTCTACCTATGGAATGATTGCACTGAGGTCTGACGGACGGAATACCATTATTGCCCAAAAGCTCGAACAAGAAACAACCCGCTTTGGAAAACTGGTAAAATGGCAATTAGACAAGCTCATCTGGAACGACAAACGTGGAGAGATCATTTCAAAATCCTAACAAAAACAACACTCAAGCTCCACAAGACTTTAATGAAGCAAAAAACGGCCCCGATTGGTAGATCGAGGCCGTTGGCAATAGGGTATTTTAGACTGATTAATTTTCTTCGTAGCCGTAAACCGTGAATTCGGCCAAGTTGGCGTAGGCATTCGGCCCTGCCGTGGCATAAATTCTAAAATAGCGCATGGCGGCTACGCTGGTTAAGTTGAAGCTTTGGGTTGGATCTTGTTGTACCAAGGTAAAAGAGCCATAGTTTGTCCAATTGCTGCCATCCATGCTGCCTTGTAGCGTAAAAGCGGTAAAGGTATTGGTTACGCCCGGTCTACAGGTTAATTCGGCACGGGTAACTTTATAGGTTTTTTTAAGGTCGACAGCTAACCAATGCGGGAAACCCGGAACCGGTGCCGGCGTATGGTGCGTATGCCAAAAGGTTTTCACATCATCGTCAAAAGCAAACTGTGGCGGACCGCCACCATTGGCCAATTGAGACGTGGCTGCAAAAGAATCGGTGGTTACTACCAAGCCTGCTTTAGGAATTTTGGCCGTTACATATTCTTTAATAAACGGCGTAACAAAGTTATCAATGCTTCGGGTGCCCGGAATGTAAACGGTTTGATATTGGTAACTGGTTCCCGGTTTATAATCGGTAATCTCCGACACTGTTTCACCTACCAAAACCCGTTTCACTTTTACAGTATTGTTCAGGTCTGTATACTTTACATCTGTGGCATAGGCGCCTCCAGATACATTGGCATTGCCCCATTTAATGGTCAATTTTCCAGTGGCATCGATCTCGCTTCCCAATACGGCGCGTTCTACCAAATAAGTTTGATATTTTTCGCCAAAGCTTTCGCCAAGCAGCTCTACTGGAATCGAAGAATTGCCTTTGCTGTCATAGGTTTTTACGATAAAGGAGTAGCGTCTTTCTTCCAAGTTATCAATAATTACGCTGATGGTATCGCCTGTGGTGGGAATATTTACGCTCAGCGAATCGGCATAATTGTCCCAAAACACTTTCGCCTTGGTTACGTTTGGATCTGCGCCTCTTAACCAAGCAATCTTGATCCTGTTTTTGCCCGAATACACTAAGGGCGATGTGATTTTGCCAGCGTATACAATCCCGCCCGGCACAATAAAATCTTTATAGGTACTGTCCATTTTTTTGCAGGCAAAGCAAACTGCTGCCACCAAAAACAGCCCCAAAATATAAGTGAGTATCTTTTTCATTTTTCGATCAATTAAGGTTGGATTTCACCAAACATGGTGAGCTCGCTAATTACAACTTGGCCGGTACTGCTATAGGTTTCCAATGTTTTCCAACGCAGGTACCTTACTGGTGGCAGCTGGTTTTCAAACTCAAAATCCTCGCCCAAAAAGTTTGCATAGTTTTTATCCTCATCGGTAATTTGTCCCAACGGCAAGCCCGATGGTTTATAAGATTCGAAAGTGCCCAGCAGCTGCCAGTTTTTCCAGCCACCATCCGGATCAGGATTGTTCGAACCCCAAAGCTCAAAGCGCTTCACCGCCGAAGCCTGGTACAAGTGCGAACTTGGTGCCTGATGTTCTTTAAAACGGCTCAGCAATACTTTACGGCCCATATCAATGCTAAACCATGCCGGCAGCGGCGAACCATTTGGCGTGGCCAAGCCATCTTGCAGGGTAGCTACTTTGCCATCCCATAGCTTTTCTACGCTGTAGCCGCTATTTACCGGTTGCCAGCTATCTGTAGGCAAACGCATAGAAATCCAGCCTGTTTTTGGAATTTGCACCTCAAACTTTGGGGTTAGCGTTTTAAACAGCGTGTCTGACTTGTTGTTCCACCTGTCGCGAACAAAAACCGCAAATTTCTTCTGTTCCGATTTTAGGCCTCTTGATGAAAACTTACCCGTTGCGGCCGCCGTATAATACACATTTAAAGGTGCCCAGGTATTTTTTCCGGTACTATCAACCATTAACTCGATAGAAACGTTTGCTTTTGTGCTGTTGTTAAAAGTTACATTGATGCCCCCAAAGGTAGCCGTCATGTCAACCGTTTCGAAAATTGACTTTACAGGCGGCGTTTTCGGGTTAACATAAACCACCACCGGTTCTGAGGCCTTTTCGTTTTTGCCTACACTGTAGATTTTAATTTCGTGTTTCAAGGTATCGCCAAAACCGATCAAGGCCAAGGTATCCGAATACATAGACGATTTGGCTTCACGGTTTACGCCCGGCTGGATTTCGTAAACGGCTTTTACATAGGCCAGGTTCTGATCGGCAGGCAATTTGTATTTTACAATACCGCCGCCAGCTGTTGGGCTCACTACCACATTGCTTACTTTTGCAGGCGCTGGCGCATTCGGATCGATATGGTCTAACCTGTCTTGTTTGGCACAGCCAAAAGCAAGCAGCGATACCATTATGAGCATTAAATAAAGATTTTTCATTGCTGTATGTTTAAATTCTACCATCCTAAGTTTTGTACTAGATTTCTATTGGCCTCTATGTTCGAATCTTTTATCGGCCAGAAATAATCCTTTAGACCAAATACCTGATTGAATATGGTTACCGGCCTGTAATAGTCTGCCGTTGTAGCCTGCATCATATCCCAGCTGGTAATTGGATTGTTCAGCTCGGCCGAAGCTCTTTTCCAGCGTTTCAGATCCCAGAACCTTTGCGATTCAAAAGCCAGCTCGATGAGCCTTTCGCGTTGGATAATGTCCCTTAATCCATCCTGGTTATTGTATTTGGTAGGGTTTGTAGAGAAATTACTCCAAGAATCTTCTACCGAGTTCAATCCGGCGCGTTTGCGCACCAGGTTGATGTAGTTGAAAACCTCGGCACCTGGTCCGGCAGATTCGTTTTGCGCCTCTGCATACAAAAGATAAAGATCGGCCAGCCTGATGATCGGCCACGGATAATTGGTAATCGAATAGGCACTGCCGGCACCGATCACATTTTGATAGTGCACGTATTTTTTAACGTAGTAGCCGGTTACCGTTCCGAAGTTGATCTTGCCAAAACCATTACGCTCCTTGTATTTGGCCTGTAAAAAAAACAGGTCCTGCGAATCGTCATACTTGCCCTGGCCGTAGTAAATACCGCCATCAAAGCCTAAGTCGGCATAAAACCTGGGTTCCCTATCATAGTTCAACACCGCGGTTTCATAATCCTTTTTCACCAAAAGCTTATCGTCGTCGGTTGATTTTCTGGTGCCGTATCTTCCATTATAGTTAAAGGTTTTGTCCTCGTTAATCGGAACCCCGTTTTTTGAATAGAACATCTCTGCGATTTTTAAGGGTGGAGAAAACTCGCCCCTTACTACTACGCCATCCTGTAATGCCGGGTCCCACCAAGTGGCAGCCCTTTTTTGGACGTCGGTGGTAGCTGCAATGCTTTGGGTATTGGCCCAGATAATTTCACTGTTCCATTTCTCTGCAAAGCTGTTCCTGATGCTCAGTTGTGTTTTAATGGTTTGGGTAAGCTGAAATTGGGAAAAGCTCGGATTGTACTCGTACAGTTTGATGCCCGCCTGCTGGCAAACCTCTATGGCTCTTTTGCAGGCCACCGCAGCCGAATCCCATTTTACTTTAGAAAAGACCTGGTTAAACAACTGTACACCGTTCGGGCTTTTTAAAGCGGCCTGTTCCTTATTGCCATTAAACAAAGGGCTTGCCGCCGTAACCAGTACCTTGGCTTTTAAGGATAGTGCCACCGGCTGGGTAATGCGCCCCGCTTCGCTTGCCGGATCGGTTACAATCAAAGGCAGGTCTGGCGTGGCTTCGTTAAGGAGCTGTTTGATGTAACTGAAACAGCTATCAACCGGATCTCTGTATACCTTAACCGCATTGGCATCTGCATCAATCGGCAAGTTTTTCTTGATTAGCGGAATGGGGCCGTACATCCTTACCAAATAAAAATGATAATAGGCTTTTAGGAATTTCACTTCCGCAATCCAGCGGTTTCTTTCGGCTTGGTCTAAATCGGGCACTTTGCCAACGTTTTCTAAAAAGATGTTGCAATCGCGCAGGCCTTGGTACATTGGGGCCCACCTATCGCCAAACGGCCCTATTTTGTTTTGCAGGCCAAGGGCCAAGTTAAAATAGCCTCCTCTGGCTGTGGGCGCCCACATTTCATCGCCGCCGTATAAAGCCGGATCATCGGCCAAATCGCCATCGGTAGGCATGTAAGAGTAACAGGTAAACAGGTACTTCTGTGCTTGCGAGCGCATGGTGAATGCGTTCTCGATGGTAGCTACGTTATCGGGCACTACATCCAGATACTTTTTGCAAGAACCCAATGCGGCAATCAATAGCAGTGCTACGCTTATGTTTTTAATAAATGTCTTCATTTTCGAGAATTAATTGATCGTTACGTTAATGCCTATATTGAATACTTTCTGTAAAGGATAGGCCAGGCCATTGCCGCCCATTTCTACGTCCCAAAGCTTAAAGCTGCTAAAGTTTAACAGGTTGGTGGCATTGGCATAAACCCTAAAAGTTGAGGTGCCGATGCGTTTTTGGAAGTTTTTGGGAAGAGTATAACCAATCTCGACCGATTTTAGCCTTAAGAAAGAACCGTTGCGCATAAACCAGGTGCTTACCTGGCTGTTGTTGGCATTTACCTGCGGACTTAGCCTTGGCCAAAGCGCATAAATGTCTCTCGAATCTTCAGACCAATGGCTATCGGCATAGGCCTGCAGCAACTGGTTGTTCAATATTTTGCCGGCAAGGGCGCCATTGTCGATTTCTGCCTGGCTTCTGTAGGAAGCAAAAGGAGCAGTCGCAGCGGCATCAATCCAGAAAGATTCATTGGCCAAACCTTGAAAGAAAGCACTAAAGTCGAGGTTTTTCACGCCCATGGTAAAACCAAAGCCATACACGATTTCTGGGGTTTGCGGATTGCCGATCGGCACCATATCTGCCTGGGTAATCTGCCCGTCGCGGTTTACATCGGTATATTTGATGTCTCCCCCGCCAACGGCATAGCTGCCTCCAAAGTTCTGGGTGGGCGAGTTGGCCGCATCGGCATCGTCAATAAACAAACGTTCGGCAATGTAGCCATACCTTTGCGAGAGCGATTGGCCAATCCTGCTCCTGTATGCCTCTTTGTACTGGGGCTCTTCATAAGCCAGATACTTGTTGGTGGCATAGGTAAAGTTTCCTCTGGCCGATAGCCTCACCTCCCTGCCGAGCATCTGCTGGTAATCGACCGAAATATCGGTACCCTTGCTCGATGCCTTGCCGATGTTGGCGCTCACAGTTGATGAAAGACCCATGGTTACCGGAATAGAGGCACGGTTCATAAAAATGCCATCGCGGATTTCGGAGAAATACTCCGCCTGGATGTTTACTTTGTTGAACAAACCAAGCTCTAAGGCCAGGTTTTTCTTTTTGGCGCGTTCCCAGGTAATGGCCGGGTTGGCGTAACGGTTAATGGTTACCCCATTAATGGTTTGCATGGCACCCAAACCGTTGCCAAATGAAGCTGCCTTTGCCGCATCGTTCATGTTTACATCAGAAAGGTACAGGAAACGGTCTGTAGGATCTGCAATGGCCTCGTTTCCGATTTCGCCATAGGTGGCACGCAGCCTTAAATTGCTGATGACAGGTTTAATGTTTTTGAAGAAATCTTCATTCGAAACCGACCAGGCCAAACCAAATGCCGGAAAAAAACCGAAACGTTTGTCTTCGGCAAAACGTTCCGAACCATTATAGCCAAAGTTGAATTCGGCATAGTACTTACTGTCATAAGAATAGGTTGTCCTACCCGATACGCCTAAATTCCGTACCGGCAATGATAACTGCAAGCTACCCGCATTGGCCTGCACGTTGTTGCGCATCATGTAAACCAATAAGCCGCTAAAGCCGTGCTTCTTAAATTCGCGGCTGTAGTTGAGCATCGATTCGAGGTAAAAGGTAGAACTTACCAGTTTATCGCCTTCGCTATAGCCCAAGTATTCGGTACCCGTATCTTCGTTAAGGTTAGAAATGGCGTAGGTATTGCTTAACTGGTCATAGCCAGACAGCGTATAAAGAAATGGATTATAATACCTGCTCACGTCAAAATAAGAGCTGCGGTTGGTATTGAGCATCGTTCTAAACGACAGGCCTTTTACCAGTTTAGACAGGTCTTGCTTTACCTCTAGCTGCGCTAGCATCAGCGACCTCGAATAATCTTTATAGCCTCTGGTTAAATCGGCGTATGGATTTAAATAAGAACCATCGCCGTAATTGCCGTACATGATATGCCTTACAAACTGGTGCTGGCTATCTGTTGGGTAAAATGCCGGAAACAGGGTTGGATTGGCCCGCATAACCTTGCTGTACATGCCCGAACCGCCATCTATCGGGCCCGTATAATCATCGAAGTTGCCGCTTAGGCGCACAATCATCTCTGTGGTTTTTGTCACGTCGATGGTTACGTTAGAACGGAGCGTATAGCTCTTTAAATCGATGTTGTTGTTAAAGTTGTTGCGCTGATCTACTTTCAGCATCCCGTTGTCCCTGTTTAAGGAGCCCGAAACAAAATACTTGGCCACGCCCCCGCCGCCGCTGATGTTCAGGTTGGCACGCTGGTTCATGGTGTAATCCTTAAAGATCATGTCGCGCCAATCGTTGGCCGGATAAACGATATTGTTTTTGCCTTTTAGCGTATTGGCTATCTTCTCTTCCGAGTACAAGGTACCCAATAGCGGATCTCTGGTAAGGTTGGCTTCGTTAGCCAGTTTCATATAGGTAACCGGGTCGGCAAATTCAATGTCTTTTGTTGCCGTTGAAAGCGAATTTTCAAGCCTTACTGCAAGTTTGGCCTTGCCAACAGTACCTTGTTTGGTGGTAACCAAAATTACGCCGTTAGCCCCCCTGGCGCCATATACAGCGGTTGATGTGGCATCTTTTAGAATAGAGAAGCTCGCGATGTCATCGGGCAGCAAGCGCGCCAAATCGGTGGTGGTCAGCTCCATTCCATCAATTAAAATCAATGGCGAAGTTTTATAGCCGAAAGTGGTAACGCCCCTTACAAAGAAATCGGCATTATCTGCACCGGGTTCTCCACTTCGCTGGTAGGCAATTACGCCTGCCACTTTTCCGGCCAGGGCCGTGGTCAGGTTACTCGATGGCACCCTCAGGTCGCTCAGCTTTACAGAAGTAACCGATCCTACCATATCCGATCGTTTTTGCGTACCGCTAAAGGCCGTTACTACAACCTCGTCTAAGCTGTTGCCCGATGCCTTGAGCACAACGTTGATTACGTTGCCGCTGCCCTTAACCGGCACTTCTACTGCGGTGTAGCCCACCATAGAAAAAACCAGGATGGCGTTCTCGTCGGGCACATCCAAAATAAACTTTCCGTTTAAATCGGTAGTGGTACCAATGCTGCTGTTCTTTACTTTTACCGAAGCGCCGGGCAAGATGTCTACCGAATCTTTTACCGTTCCGCGTACTTCGATCTTAAAATTCTTGCGTACCGATTTCGCAGCCAGTACCCGTGCGTTTGCCGGCACTTTATCGGTAAAGCTTTTCGCCTGTAATCCCTGCAGCAAACAAGTGCAAAGCAATACGGCAAGCGCTATTGTTTTTTGTAGTTGTTTCCTCATGTTATTGGCTTAAATAGTGATGCAGACCGGCTGCAAAAAAGCAGCGATCAAGGGTTTGACAATGACTCATTTGTGGTTTGTTTTGCTTTGATTTAACGGGTGCAAAGCAAGCCATAAAGTGTTAGGCCATTATTAACTGTTAGATATGATATGATTAACAGAAGCGCCTAAAAAACCCTAAAAGTTAAGCTGGTGTTAACAGGGCCATTTGCATCAATTAAATGGCTATTTAACTGATAGAGAAGACAAATGAAACGAAAACTATTTGTGTAATTTGTTTGTGGGAAAAGCTTTGTAAAAAAAGAGAACACAAAAAATCCCCCGAAACATTGTTCCGGAGGACTGCTTTTTTGGGGAATAGTTAAGGCCTATAAAAGGTTCGGATAATCTGAAATGATCCCATCAACGCCCAAGGACTTGAGCTTTTCGATAGTGGCCTTTTCATTCACCGTCCATGGAATGATCTTCATGTTTTTGGCATGGCATTGATCTACCATTTCCTGGGTTACATTGCCAAAATACGGACTGTAGATATCGGGCGTAAACGTTAGGAGGCTCAGTGTTTCTTCGAAATTTTTATTGGCTTCTACCAGATAGGAAATCCTGATTTTTCCCTTAAAGTCTCTGTGCATCGCCTCCAGCATCCCAACATCAAAAGCCTGAAACATGGAGCGTTTGTTTATTTTCTTGGCCAGGATCACTTGCATCATCTTTTTCACAAAATCCTTCCTGAATTCGTCGCTAATGGTGTAGGCCGGCCCGGCCTGGATATTGTAACGCGGCGCCGGCAGGTGTTTGGCCTTGGCATAGGCTTCGGCCGAATCGATGTCATCGGCAAATCGAGGAATATGCGCCTCTATTTTTTGCTGCTGCGGATACCTTGGATGGTTCCTGAGGCCAATTTCAATGGCTTTGATTGTTGCATAATCCATCTCCTTGATGAGCAGCTTTTGCTCGTCTTCCTTTAAAACAGGCTTGCCGTTGGCATAAGAAGCATAAAGCGAAACGATATTCGGATCGTGGGTAACCACCAGCTGGCCGTCTTTGCTCATGTACAGGTCCATTTCAATGGTGGCTCCATAGTCAATGGCCAATTTGGCCGATAAAACCGTGTTTTCGGGCATTAAGCCTGCCCCGCCCCTATGCGCCTGCTTATCGAATTTTTGCGCCCATGCCGAATGGCTTAAACAAGCCAAAAGCAATAAGCTGCCTAAAATATTTTTCATCCGCTTATTTTAAGATTTCTTTCGCCAAAATGCCTTTGCCATCGTTAGCTTCTGGCTTTAGTCCTAATATTTTCATCACCATGCCATAAACCTCTACATTCTCGAAAGGCTTGATGCTCAAATGTTCTTTAAAGGCAGGTCCCCAGGCAAAAAACGTAGCATGCATGTCTTTAACCTGGTAAGGATCAAAACCGTGGATACCCATTGTTGGGCCCGCAATAAAGGATTTTGGCCAGGTGGTAATTAAAACCACATCGCCAATGCGGCTATAGGCATCGTTTTTGGCATCGTATTTTAAGATGGCCGGCACTTCTTTTTTAAGGTATACCTCATAGCCCTTGGCTTCTTTCTTAAACCTATTGTACAAAGGCATAATATCGGCCTCGTTTTTGGCGTGCAGGTTAATGTGCTGAAACTGGTTTACCATTACGTATTTGCTGCTGTCGACCGTTGGCACTTTCAAATAGTTCTCTTTGGCAATCGGGGTCATGCCATGGTCTGAAACAAAAACAACGTTAACCGGCAAGTCGATGGTCTTCAGCATGTCGTTCAGCTTGCCCATTACGCCATCTATAAAGCTTACCGCTTCATTTACTTCTGCAGATTCGGGGCCATGTTCATGCCCGGCATGATCGGCTTCGGGTATGTAAAAAGCAATAAAGTGCGGGCGCTCGTCTTCCGGCAGGCTCAGCCATTGCTTAATCAAAGCTACCCTTTCATCGGCCGCCTTCAGTTTGTCTGTATAGCCGCTAAAGTAGGTGGGCTTGTAGCCGTTAATGGCGGCCTTCGAATCGATAAAGCTCAAGCTTGCCGTTACCATGCCCTGTTTGGCTGCCGTAACCCAAAGCGGGTCTTTTTTGAACCAGGTGCCATCGCTGGCCTTAAAAAACTGTTTTCTTGCGGGGTCGTAAAAGCTGTTGCCCACAATGCCCGAATGCGAAGGGTACAAGCCGCTGACCAAGGCATAATGGTTGGCATGGGTCGAAACCGGAAAAGAAGGGATCATCGATTCGGCTTTCACCCCCTTATTGGCCAAGGCCAAGAGGTTTTTGGCCTGGTATTTCTGGGCATAGTCATGCCTAAAGCCATCGGCAGAAATCAGAATCACATAAGGCTTCTGTTTTTGCTCGGCCGTATTTGTTTTGGCAGTTATTGGCGCCTGGGCCTGGGTGGCCTGGGCAAAACCCAACAGCAGCAGGAGGTAGAGGAAGGTATTTTTCATCATTTTTAAGGAGGGGTGTCGACTCAATAGTTATTTAAAAAGGTTTTTAAGGGTTGGAGCAACGTTGACCAATGCGCTGGCCTTTCCTTGGCTGGCATCAATGGTTTTGTTGTTTTGCAAGATGATTTTGCCATCTCTATAAACGGCCGGATAGGTTTTTCCATCTTTAAAGTAATTGCCCGGTACCGGGATATCGCCTTTTTGGCCAAGTTTAACAATGGTTTGGGCGCGGTCGATGATCCATTCGCCGGTTGAGGGACGGAAGACAGCCATTTCGGCCCTGCCATCGCCATCATAATCGGCCGGCACCGGAATATCGCCCGGTACATGCTGCAATTGCAATGGAATATTGCCCAAACTGGTTTGCCAAAACGAATTGTCCGTTCTAAAAACGCCAATGTCTTTAATGCCATCGCCATCATAGTCGGCCGGTACCGGTATGGCGCCCTTTACTCCAAACTTAATGCTGTCCAATCCATTAAAATACCAGGTAAGGTTAGATGGACGGTAAACCGCAAATTCGGCAAAGCCATCGCCATCATAGTCGCCACAAACCGGAATATCGCCAGCCTTGCCCAAGGCTACCTCTTTGCCTCCCTGCAGCAGGAACTTGCCTTCGGCAGGCCTAAATACGGCCAAATCGGCTTGTCCGTCGCCATTGTAATCGGCAGGTACGGCAATATCGCCCTCCTGGCCAAAATCTACAGGTGCCTGGCCTTCAATCTGCCATTTGCCATTTGCAAAAAAAGCAACCTGGCTTACTTGGTCGTTGTTAAAATCCAGGTGCCTAGCTACATTGGTATGGTGCATCCAAGGCATGGTAAACTCGCTGTCGCCGTCTTTTTCCTCTTCGCCGGTATAAGGCGAAAAGGTACGCACGCTGATCAGGTCTTTGCTTTTCGAAAATTTCATCAAGCGCATTAAGCCATGGCCACCTTCTGGCCTGCTTTGGTAGTCGGACAAGTACGATTTAATGATGTTGCCCGCATAGCCATCCTGGCGAAAGCCCTCGCCATTGGCACCCACATGGCCCGATAGGGTCATGAAAACATTTGGATATCTTTTTAGCCTGTCGAAAATGCGCTGCGCCTGTTTGCCAAACCTGGCAAAGGCCTTTTCATTGGTTCCGGCTTTTGTACTGTTCGAAAGGATGTAATGGCTAATGAGAATCGCTTTTCTGTCTTTGTATTTTTCTAGCACCTGGCTGGCCCAGTTGTTGAGGTTTTCAATATCCTCATCATACGAATCGTATTCGAAAAAGAGGGCGATAAACTTGGTGCCCCCAGCGGTAAACAGGTCGAAATGGCTGTCGTTATCGTTCCTGTAGTGGCCGCCGTACCAGCTTTTTCCCTTAAAGTGCTCCACTCCAAAATATTTGTTAAACTGCTCGGTTTTTCCGCTTAGGGGATACTGGCTTTTGGTTTGATCGTGGTTGCCCACTGTCATGCCATAGGGGATGCCTTGCGGATAGCCGGGCAATGGCTTTTCTAAGCGGTACATGGCATCGGCCGCATTTACCCATTCTTGTGGTATTTTTTCGCCATCGTCAGAAATATCGCCCAGGTGCACCACGTAGGCAATTTTTTCTTTGGCCGCATTTTTTACGATCCAATCGGTTTGTGCAAAAAACATCTCTTTTTTGCCTTTGTTCTTTTCGCTGGTGTAGTACTGCGTATCTGGCAATACCACGATAGAAAATTCGGTATCGTCTGCTTCCTCTTCCTTTTGGGGGCCGAGGGGGCTAGCGCTGGTGCTTAGCAATAGCTGCGCACTTAAGAAAAGGCAAAAGCCCTTCTTAAAAATCTCTTGGTTCAGTTTCATTTTTTTAAGCTTGGCCTTAGAAATTTGGCCATTTGGTGTTTGCGTGCAAAAGTGGCCTGCAAATGTTAAGGCAATGTTCACCAAAGATTAACTTCTTCAGAAGCGACTTCTTCTTCCTTAGTAACCACTTAGGACATTATTCACTGTTGCTGTACAAGCTGGTGCCTAAAATGTTATTCTCCTGAGATTTTAAGCCAATAAAAAAGGCTGTAAATATTTGGTTACAGCCTTTTGATTTAATTTGTTTGTGGTCGCCTATAAGAGCGAGATAGCTATTGGAACCTTTGTTTCCAGAACTTATGACATAAAAAACCATCAATCGCATTGATTGATGGTTTTTCGTGGCCCAAAGGTGAGCTTCTTTGAACACTTGCTAGCATCCCTACAAGCGTGAACGCCGGTTTAATAGCTTGCGGTTAATCGGGGAGCCGACACTTCAGCAACGGTTGTTTTTGCTAAAGTCACGTTTAAAAAGCACCTTGTTATTATGCTCAATATAGTCGCCCGATACCATCAAATAGGGATGATTAGGCGAATACCCTGCGCTGTGGCTCCTTACCATTATTTTGTCGTTAACTTTGAGGCTGCTTAGCTGCTGAAAATCCTTGGGGGTAAACTGCATCATGTATGCTTCGCCATTAATCCTCACTATAAGCCATTTTGGTCCTGATGATTTCGCGTTTTCGCGCTGAAAAGTAACAGAGGTAACCACGGCCTCCATATTGCCGAAAGTTTTGATGTACTTCTTTATTTTATCATAACTGGCATGTACTTTTTTGCCTTCGGGAGATAATTCCCATTCTTTGTATTTGATTCCGTCAGGAGAAGCCTCCCATTTTTTTCGGTCCTCTTCCATACGGGCTTTCCTTTCAGCAACAGACAAAGGCTTTGAGGATGGCTTAGTTTCATTTTTAGTTTCACGATTGGCAAATACCAGTCCGCTTACCACAACCAGCAGCAAGACCAGCGCATAGACAACTTTTTTCATATCTTTTATCCTTTCAAAATTGATTTACCGAATTTACCTTGGTATTGCTCAACTTACGCGATTTGGATTGTAAATAAAAATGTAAATTTTGTAAATAGTGCGTTCTCGAGGGACTATGAGCCCGAAGAGCTAATCCCCTACTACGAGACTATATCCCGCGGGATGAATAAGAGGATCAAAAAAATTGGCATAAAAAAACCATCAATCGCATTGATTGATGGTTTTTCGTAGCCCGTAGGGGAATCGAACCCCTGTTTCCAGAATGAAAATCTGGCGTCCTCACCCCTAGACGAACGGGCCATTAAAGGAAGTGTCTTTCAACTTCTTTTTTTGGTAGCGGGGACCAGACTCGAACTGATGACCTTCGGGTTATGAGCCCGACGAGCTACCAACTGCTCCACCCCGCACACTATACAATTCTAAGAATTTTTGCGTTTTTTATTCGCTCTTGTTCCGAATTGGAATGCAAAGATATAATTCGTTTCTTTGTAGTGCAAATTTATTTTAAAAAAAATTCAAATATGTCGCACAAAGCTGGTTTCGTAAGCATTATAGGCAAACCCAATGTAGGTAAATCGACCCTCATGAATGCTCTGGTGGGCGAAAAGCTCTCTATTATTACCCCAAAGGCGCAAACTACCCGCCACCGTATTTTGGGCATCGTAAACGAAGAAGACTACCAAATTGTGTTTTCAGATACGCCAGGAATCATCAAGCCCTTATATGGCCTGCAGGATTCGATGATGAGTGCCGTAAACGGCGCACTGGTTGATGCCGACCTCATCTTTTTTGTAACCGATATTAACGAGAAGCACGACGAGAACGACGTGCTGGAAAAGATAAACAATACCAGCATCCCCTTGGTGGTACTCTTAAACAAGATAGACAAAGCCACCCAAGAGCAGGTGGAAGAAAAGATAGCCTTTTGGCAAAAAGAACTGAACCCTAAACACATCTTCGCCATTTCGGCCTTGGAAGGCTATAACATAGGCGATCTTTTGCCATTGATCTTAGATAACTTGCCGGAGCACCCGCCCTATTATGACAAAGACGAACTGACCGACCGCAGCCAGCGCTTTTTTGTATCGGAGATTATCCGCGAAAAGATCTTTAACAACTACCAGAAAGAAATTCCCTACAGCACCGAGGTGATTGTTACTTCTTTTAAGGAGGAGGAAGCCATTATCCGCATCAATGCCGAAATCATCGTAGAACGCGATTCGCAAAAAAACATTTTGATTGGCAAAGGTGGCAGCATGCTTAAAAAGGTAGGCATGGAAGCCCGCAAAGACATTGAGAAGTTTGTAGAGAAGAAAGTATTTTTGCAAACCTTTGTGAAGGTACTGGCCGATTGGCGCAGCAAAAAGAACTACCTTAAAAACTTTGGTTACGAAAGCTAATTTATTGAAATCATGAAAAAACTGCTCTTCCTTTTGCTTGCACTTTGCAGCACCGCCCTTTTTGCCCAAGAAAGCAACAACGGCAAAAAACTATGGGCCAAATCGGTACTGAACGAAAAGGCCCCCGAACTGGTGGTAGAAAAATGGCTTTCTAAGCAACCCGATACCAAGGGCAAGTTTGTGTTGATCGACTTTTGGGCCACCTGGTGCGGTCCTTGCCGCAAGTACATCCCTATGCTGAATACCTTTAACCAAAAATACGGCGACAAATTGGCCATCATCGGCCTATCAGACGAAACGGAAGACAAGGTGAAGGCTTTTAAAGATCCGAAGATCGAATATGCCGAAGCCATCGACACCAAAAAGAACCTATCGAGCCAGCTGGAAGTAAAAGGCATTCCGCATGTAATCATCATTGATCCGAAAGGCATAGTAAGATGGGAAGGCTTCCCTTTGCTGGGCAATTTTGAGCTGACCGAAAAGGTGCTTACCGACCTGATGGAGAAGTATAAAAACTAATTTAGGCTTCATCTTCAAAAAATTAAGCGTACTTTTGCAGGCTCGACTATCGAAGAAGCATGGATAACCCTGCCTTGAAACAATCAAACGGCAAACCGCGCTTCGCAAAAATCGTCAATCGTAAATCTTACAATCGTAAATCAAATGAGCAATATCATCGCCATAGTAGGAAGACCCAATGTAGGCAAATCGACCCTATTTAACCGCTTAACAGAAAGCCGCAAGGCCATTGTTGACGATTTTAGCGGCGTAACCCGCGATAGGCACTATGGCGTAGCCGAGTGGACCGACAAACAGTTTACCGTAATTGATACGGGCGGCTATGTGGCCAACTCTGAAGATGTGTTCGAAGCGGCCATCCGCGAGCAGGTGGTAATTGCCATTGAAGAAGCCACCGTGTTGTTGTTTATGGTGGATGTAACCACCGGCATTACCGATTTGGACGATGAGATTGCACAATTGCTGCGCCGCAGCAAGAAACCGGTTTTTACCGTGATCAACAAGGTTGACAATACCGCTTTAGAGCATGAAGCTGCTGTTTTTTACAGCTTTGGCCTGGGCGAAATCTATACCATTTCTTCAATGACGGGTTCTGGAACCGGCGAATTGCTGGACGATGTGATCAAGCATTTTGAGGATGTGCCCGAAGAAGAGAACACCTTGCCAAAAATTACCGTGGTTGGCCGTCCGAACGTGGGCAAGTCATCATTGGTCAATGCTTTGATGGGCATCGAAAGAAATATCGTTACCCCTATTGCCGGCACCACCCGCGATTCGATCCATATCCACTACAACCAGTTTGGCCACGAGTTTATGTTTATTGATACCGCCGGACTGCGCAAAAAGACCAAGGTAAAAGAGAACATCGAATTTTACTCGGTAATGCGTACCATTAAGGCGCTGGAAGAGGCCGATGTAGTGATTTTGATGATCGATGCACAGGAAGGCCTGGAGTCGCAGGACGTGAATATTTTTCACCTGGCCGAAAAGAACAAGAAAGGCATCGTAGTATTGGTTAACAAATGGGATTTGATTGAGAAGAACAACAAAACCATGAAGGCCTTCGAAGACCAGATCCGCCAGAAACTGCAGCCTTTTACCGATGTGCCGATTGTTTTTACCTCGGTATTGAACAAGCAGCGTATCTTCAAATCGATCGAAACTGCATTGGAAGTTTACCAAAACCGCAGCAAGAAAATACCTACTTCAAAACTGAACGATGTAATGCTGCCGATCATCGAAAGCTATCCGCCACCGGCATTGAAAGGAAAGTACATCAAGGTTAAATACATTACACAGATCAATGCCACATCGCCGATGTTCGCTTTCTTCTGCAACCTGCCCCAATACATCAAAGAGCCTTACAAACGCTTTATCGAAAACAAGCTCCGCGAAAACTTCGATTTCTCTGGCGTACCGATCCAGATTTATTTTAGACAGAAGTAGGCTGGTATTGCGAATAGCGTATTGAGTAAAGCGATATGCGTATTGCGTTCTCTGTATGGAGTATAGCGATGTGTGGATTGTGATTCTGCAGGGAATTTAGAGTCTTGAATCGATGAAACTCAAAACTCCTCACCCTCAACTCCGAACTAAATAGCTACCAAGCTCAGCGCCAGCTCTTTAACGAGTTCATCTATATGTTCACGTTGTACGTTCGGCATGCAGATAATGTGCGACCAGCCGTTTTCTGAGGCCAGCTGCCACTTTTGCCGAATGGCCAAATCAGGCTCTGGAAAGTTGACCGTGATGGCATTTGGGTTTCGCCAGGCAGGAATGCCGATTTCTTTTAATCTTTCCAGTGTATAGGCGGCTATATCCAAACTATGTTGCGCACGTTTTTGCAAACCTTCAATTCCGTATTTTTTTAGGGTGTACCATAAAAACAGCGGGCTGTGGCCATTGCGTGATCCGGTAATGGTGGTATCGATGCTCCCGATATAATCTATAGCCCTGGCAATGCGGTTACGGTTGGATTTTTTAACCACCACTACCCCACAAGGCATAGGCGATCCGAAAAACTTATGGCCACTAATGGCAATGCTATCGGCGCCATCGGCAAAATCGAAAGCCGGACGGGGCTCGATAAAGGCACTATAGCTCCCCGATAAGGCGCCATCTGCATGAATGTAATAATGCTTAATGGCCAGTTTCTTTAAAATAGCCTTGATTTTGGCAATATCATCTCGTGCTTCGGTCATGGTGGTACCAATGTTGGCCATGATAATGACCGGCGTTTGGCGATTCATGCCGATGGTACTTTCCAAATCGTTATAATCTATCTCTCCATTCTCTTGCGCACTGATCACTATATTGGGCATATTCAACAAATGCAAATTCTTCTGTACGCTGTAATGGGTAGATTCAGAGTAATAGACCATCGCCTTAGGATGAAGCTCTCGGGCGAGGTACAAACCGTACAAATTGCCTTCGGAGCCGCCATTGGTTACATAGCCCCACCAATCGTCTTCGTTTGCCCTAAACAAGGTTGCAAAAAACTGGATCACTTCCCTTTCCATCTCCCTCGAATCGACCGCATAGGTAGACGCTACAAAAGGATCGCCCAAATTGTTCATCGGATAGCTCAGGAAAGGCATCAGTTCTTCAAAATTGAAATCCTTTGATACCGGATAACCCATAAAATTCTGGGTATTCGATTTCACCTTCGCCAATAAATCGCTTAGGGTTTGGCTGTCGGATGGAGATAGGGATTTGTTGTTCATATTCGGTGCAGATTTGAACAGCAAAACTAGTCTTAATGAAATTAAATTTCAATTAAAATATTAAAATCAGAATATTATTTCAATAAATACAACAATACAAATCAATATTCCAAAAATAACAAACAAATTGAAGCCAGACTATAGAATGATTTGGCTTGAAACAGGTGAACCGCAAAGGACATAGAATTTTCGCAAAAAGAGGAAGAAGTATTTTTTATGGAAGAGGGAAGATGGAAAATGGAATTGATTTGTGATCCAGAACGCAGTGAAAGACCTATACTTAGGCTAGATCTCGTTGCGCTCGGAATGACCAAACTAAGCTAGAGGCGGATTGCAAATCCCCAGTTAGGAAAGTCGGGAATGCATTTCCCGACCAGCTTTCATTTGTCATCCAGAACGCAGTGAAGGATCTATCTTTAGACAGTTATCAGATCGATTGTCTGGCACGGCAAAGAAAAGAATAGCTTTCGTCATTCGTCTTACCCATTCCAAAACGGAACATGCAAGTTGCTTATCACGCTTCGTAAATAGTGCAATCAGACCCATGCTCTCATGTTTTATGTGTTGAGCTAAAATGCTCTTAGGTTTCTAAGGTGGTGAAAACCCAATAAACTATTGCAAACTAACCAAGGCTTGTTTCACCACATTATCGGTAAGGTTATGTGCCTTATAGTAGCCGATATCGCCCAGGTGGTACTTACAAAGCATTACCTTTAAATCGTTATAGATAATAGGCTTAGCCATCAGCAACTGTTTGGGATCTATGGTTATATTTTTAGATTGGATATACTTGAGCAGGTCTTTATAATCGGCATCGTTAATGGTAAACACATTCAGGTTCTGCGACAAATAACTTGGCGTATAACGATCGGCCAGTACATCGAACACAAAATCGATCAGTACTTTTTTCTGTACCAAGGTGCCATAAAATTTGTTGTAGCCGGTGGTATCTAGCTTTACATAAACATCTGGCTGTATGCCGCCACCACCAAATACCTTTTTGCCACTTGGGGTTACATAGGCATTTACTTTTTGCACACTGTCTTTCAGCTTAGTGCTTTTGGCAGTCAGCTCGCCATCGTTATATCGATCTTCAAGCTCATGCTGATAAGCGGCATAACCTTTTTTGTATGATTTTTGGATACTGCGCCCCAATGGCGTATAATATCGGGCAATGGTCAGGTTAAGTGCCGAACCGTCTTCAAAAGCGAATTGCTCTTGTACCAATCCTTTGCCAAACGAACGGCGCCCAATAATTACGCCACGATCAAGGTCTTGCATGGCTCCTGCGAAAATTTCGCTGGCCGAAGCCGAATTTTCATTGATCAATACAGCCAACTTACCCTGCTCAAACTCTCCGCCACCTGTGGCAAAATAATCAGTACGGGGCTCATGCTTGCCTTCTGTATATACGATCAGCTTGTTTTCCTGTAAAAACTGATTGGCCAGTCCTGTTGCTGCATTTAAATAACCTCCGCCATTATCTCTTAAATCGAGTACCAGTTTTTTCATGCCTTTGGCTTTCAGCGCACGGATGGCATTCACAAAATCTTCGTCGGTATTGGCTCCAAACTTACTGATGCGGATATAGGCGGCATCGTTGTTCAGCATGTAGGCGGCATCGATGCTGCTTACTTCTACCTTGCCCCTTTTAATGGTGAGCATGGCCGGAACCGGATTGCCCTGGTGCAGCAAGGTGATTTGAACAGGCGTACCTTTTTTGCCCCTAATCCTGCCCATCATTTCTGAACGTGGCAAAGCATGGCCGCTCACATTGGTACTGTCTACTTTCAGGATTTTATCGCCTTGCCTAATGCCGGCCATAAAAGCAGGTCCGTTATTGAGCACGCTGGTAACCAAAAGCGTATCGTTGAGGATGTAATATTCTACGCCAATGCCCTCGAAATTTCCTTCTAGGGTTTCGGCCAGTTCATAGGCTTTGGTGGGTGGCAAATAGCTGCTGTGCGGATCGAGCTGATGCAGCAAGCTGTCTATCGGCAGGTGCTGCAGGCTATCGGCATTTACCTCATCAACATAGTTTTTGTTGATGATATGGATGATATCTTCTACTTTTTGGGCGTTATTGTCGGCATAACGCTGGTCTTTTTGCACCTGAAACCCTTGGTCTTTTAAAAATTTAAAGCCCAAATACATTCCGCCTATTAAGGTAACTGAATAGGTAAGGGCAATAAGTACATTAAAACGGGTGTTCTTTTTCATCCTATAGCGTAGCACAAAGTTATGAAAATTAGCGCTTTATTGAAATAACAAAGGCTAATTCATTTAGTTTTTTGAATATTTTCGGGCAAATATTTGCAGGGGCGTAATCTTCTCTCTAAAATTGCATGGATTTACGCAAATATTTCCTGTTAATTTGAAAATTAACGACCTTTACATCAAATGACCCCAATGAAGAGAGTAACCGAACAAGAATCTAAATACCACGACATTGACCAAATGTCGGTTTTAGAGATTTTGAAAGGCATTAATAACGAAGATAAGCTAGTTCCCCTTGCCGTTGAGAAAGCCCTGCCCCAAATTGAAAAACTAGCTACAGCCGTAGCCGAAAGAATGCAAAACGGCGGAAGACTATTTTACATAGGCGCCGGCACCAGTGGCCGCTTGGGCGTAGTTGACGCTTCTGAATGCCCGCCAACCTTCGGCGTACCTTTTGATCAGGTGGTGGGCATTATTGCAGGTGGCGATTCGGCCATCCGCAAGGCTGTAGAATTTGCAGAAGACGATGATAAACAGGCCTGGATTGATTTGCAGGAATACAACATCAACGAAAAGGATTCATTGGTAGGCCTCGCTGCTTCGGGTACTACTCCTTACGTAGTGGGCGGTTTAAATACGGCTCGCCAGCAAGGCATCTTAACAGGCTGCATTGTTTGCAACGAAGGTGGCCCCATTGTTGCCGAATCCGACTTCCCGGTTGAGGTAGTGGTAGGTCCGGAGTTTTTAACCGGCTCAACCCGCATGAAATCGGGCACAGCCCAAAAACTGGTATTGAACATGCTCAGCACTACGGTAATGATCCGTTTAGGACGTGTAAAGGGCAATAAAATGGTAGATATGCAGTTAACTAACCATAAACTGGTTGACAGGGGCACGCAAATGGTGATGGACGAACTGCACATTGGCCACGAGCAGGCTGCCGATCTGTTGAGCAAGTACGGAAGCGTACGCAAGGCAGTTGAAGCCAGCAAGCGCTAGTTTTCAGTTGGCAGTTACGCAATACGCATATCCCAATACGCACTACTAAAATCTTTTTATGCACGAGATAGAACCCTTTTATTTATGGCGCGATGATTACATCGCTGCAGAAGATGAGCGTTCGCCGTTTTTTAATACCGAATACTCCGAATTCTATTTCGACAAGCAGCTTTACAATTACCTCATCCACCCCCAGTGGGATACTTTTGGCTCGCCTACCTTGTACCTCAAGGTGCTGTATGCCGATTATGAAAGGGGCTATGCCATTATTGAAATGATGGGCGAATGGAACGATACTATCCACAACGACATCATGATGCTGAAAAGGGAAATCATAGAACTCATGATCCAGGAAGGCATTGACAAGTTTATCCTGGTGGGCGAAAACGTGCTGAACTTCCACGCCTCAGACGATAGCTATTACGAAGAGTGGTTTCAGGATGTAGAAGACGGATGGATTGCGGGCATCAACTTCAGCCAGCACGTGATCCGCGAGTTTCGCGACCACAGCATCGACTACTACATCAACTTTGGGGGCGAACTGGACGAAATGCACTGGAGAAAGCTCAAACCGCTACAGTTTTACAAAAAAGTGGAAGAACTCTTGACAAAAAGATTAAATTAAAACCGTATTTTTAACCTACATTATTTTCAACTAAAAAAATGGAACAAGAAAATTATCAATACCAAGATAAATCGGTCTTTGTACAAGAGCGATCGATCTCTAAAAAATTCTTTGCCAATGTATTCCTTTGGATGTTTGTGGCACTGGCTATTTCTACTTTTGCCGCTTTATTTATTTCTAATTCTGCAGAAGCGCTTTCTTACCTGATCAATTTTGAAACAGGCCAAAGAACTATTTTTGGCTATATTGCTATGTTTGCGCCACTTGGTCTCGTAATTTTAATGGGGGCCGGCTTTAACAAGCTTTCTTATGGCGCGTTATTAACCGTATTTGTATTATTCTCTGTATTGCTAGGTGTTAGCTTGAGCTTTATTTTGCTGATCTACACCAGTGCTTCGGTAATCAGTTGCTTCGCGGCAGCAGCCGGTATTTTCGGTATAATGGCCTTTTTAGGTTATACCACTGACGTAGACCTTAGCAAGTTCGGCCCGATCTTAATGATTGGCGTAGTTGGTTTGTTTATTGCAGGGATATTAAACATGTTCATCAAAAGCGAACAGTTTAGCTTGGTAATGGCTTTTATCGGCATTGCGATATTTACAGCCTTAACAGCTTATGATGTACAAAAGATCAAAAGAATTGGTATGGGCATTGAAGAAAACGGCGATCAGATGGTAGCAACAGACACAAAGAAATTAGCCATTATGGCTGCTTTGTCGCTTTACCTCGATTTCATCAACATTTTCCTTTACCTGTTGCGCATTTTCGGCGGCAGAAGATAAGCGCCACAATCAAAACATTATATCGAAGGCCATGCACATTTGCATGGCCTTTGTAATTTTATTTGGTTTCGACACGATATTTTTGGAATTGATGTTGCATTGTTGCATTTTTGTACTGCTTATTAAGAAAGATGGAGGGATTAGACCCTGCGAAGTCTTAGCAACCTGTGCTGACAAGGTGCTAAATTCTATTCTGTTAATCAGAAAAAGATAAGTTAAAGTCAAAATATAGCCCGACTTTTCGAGATAAGCCAACATTAGATTAGAGTATAGCGTATTGCGTAAAGCGATATTTCTCTAGGTAAGCGCTATACCCATATCTCAATACGCCATACTTAATGAACATTAGAGAAGAGTTAGAGAAAAGGATCTTAATTATAGATGGTGCCATGGGCACGATGATACAACGTTATATCCTAAGCGAAGAAGATTTTAGGGGCGAACGTTTTGCAAATCATCCTTGTGATGTAAAAGGCAATAACGATTTGCTCAATATCACGCGCCCGGATATCATCAAAGCCATTCACCTTGAGTATTTGCAGGCTGGTGCCGATATCATCGAAACCAATACCTTCAGTACCCAACGTATTTCTATGGCCGACTACCAGATGGAAGACCTTTCTTACGAATTGAGTTTTGAAGGTGCCCGGGTAGCCAAAGAAGCCGTGCTGGAATTTATGGCCAAAAACCCAGGCAGACAATGTTTTGTAGCCGGTGCCATTGGTCCAACCAACCGTACGCTTTCCCTTTCTCCAGATGTAAACGATCCGGGTTATAGGGCCATTACCTTCGACCAGTTGTATGATGCCTACTACGAGCAGATCAGAGGATTGGTTGACGGTGGTTCAGACCTATTGCTCATCGAAACCATATTCGACACCTTAAATGCCAAAGTAGCTATTGCAGCTATTAAGCAATATGAAGAAGTAGTGGGCCGCAAGCTCGAAATCATGATTTCGGGAACCATTACCGATGCTTCTGGAAGAACGCTTTCTGGCCAAACGGCAGAGGCTTTTCTAAATTCCATCAGCCATGCCCAGCCTTTAAGTGTTGGCTTTAACTGTGCCTTGGGCGCCAAAGAAATGCGTCCGCACATTGAAGAACTGGCTGCCAAGGCAACTTGTTATGTTTCGGCCTACCCTAATGCCGGTTTGCCAAACGAATTTGGAGCCTATGATGAAATGCCACATGAAACGGCGCACCTGGTTGATGATTTTATCACCTCGGGTTTCGTAAACATTGTGGGTGGCTGTTGTGGCACTACGCCAGAACACATTGGCTGCATTGCCGAAAAGGCAAGAAAATCTCAGCCGAGACAAATTCCTACGGTTGAGCCTTACCTGCGTTTGAGCGGTTTGGAACCCGTAACCATCACCCCCGAAAGCATTTTCGTAAACGTAGGAGAGCGAACCAACATTACGGGTTCTCCCAAATTTTCTAAACTCATTTTGGGTGGCGATTACGAAGCTGCCTTAACCGTGGCACGCCAACAGGTAGATGGAGGCGCACAGGTGATCGACATCAATATGGACGAGGGCATGCTCGATTCGGAAGCAGCCATGACCAAATTCCTCAACCTGATTGCCTCTGAACCCGATATTTCCAAACTGCCCATCATGGTCGATTCATCTAAGTGGTCGGTAATTGAAAATGGCTTGAAATGTTTGCAGGGCAAAGGCATCGTTAACTCTATTTCGCTAAAAGAAGGCGAAGAGAAGTTTAAGGAAAGTGCCCGCAAAATTATGCGCTATGGTGCGGCTATCGTGGTAATGGCTTTTGATGAACAGGGCCAGGCCGACAACTATGAGCGGAGAATTGAAATCTGTAAAAGAAGTTATGATATCCTAGTCAACGAATTAGGTTTTCCACCACAGGATATCATTTTCGACCCTAATATTTTAACGGTTGCCACCGGTTTGGAAGAGCATAACAATTATGCCGTCGATTTTATCAACGCCACCCGCTGGATCAAAGAAAACCTGCCTTATGCCAAGGTAAGCGGCGGGGTTTCTAACATTTCCTTCTCTTTTAGAGGCAACAACGTGGTTCGCGAAGCCATGCACTCTGCCTTTCTGTTCCATGCCATCAAAGCTGGACTTGACATGGGCATTGTAAACGCCGGAATGCTGGAAGTTTACCAAGAAATTGAGCCTGAATTGCTGGAGCGCGTGGAAGATGTATTGCTTAACCGCAGACCAGATGCCACAGAACGTTTGGTAGATTTTGCCGAAACCGTAAAAAACAAAGGCAAGGCCATAGTTAAAGATGAAACCTGGCGCAAAGCTCCGGTTGAAGAAAGATTATCGCATGCCTTGGTAAAAGGCATTATCGAATACCTTGACGAAGATGTGGAGGAGGCAAGGCTGAAATACCCTCGTCCCCTACACGTAATCGAAGGCCCCCTAATGGATGGCATGAACATCGTAGGCGATCTTTTTGGTGCAGGCAAAATGTTCCTGCCTCAGGTGGTTAAATCGGCCAGGGTAATGAAAAAAGCCGTAGCCATTTTATTGCCTTATATCGAGGCCGAGAAATTGGCCAATCCTGATGGCAACCAAAGCTCATCGGCCGGCAGAGTACTGATGGCTACCGTAAAAGGCGATGTACACGATATCGGCAAAAATATTGTAGGCGTAGTATTGGCTTGTAATAACTTTGAGATTGTAGATATGGGTGTAATGGTTCCTGCACAGGAAATCATTAAAAAAGCCAGAGAAATCAATGCGGATATCATTGGCTTAAGTGGCTTGATCACCCCTTCGTTGGATGAGATGGTTCACTTTGCCAAAGAAATGGAGCGCGAAGGTTTTACCATTCCGTTAATTGTGGGTGGCGCTACCACTTCACGTATCCATGCTGCCGTAAAAATTGCACCTAATTATTCTGGTCCCGCCATCCACGTACTCGATGCTTCGCGTAGCGTAACCGTATGCAGTACCCTGATGAACCAGGAAACACGTGGCGACTATATTGCCGGCATCAAGGCCGAATACGACAAAGCGCGTGAGGCACATTTGAACAAACGTTCTGATAAACGCTATAAAAACATTGAAGAGGCACGTACCGATCAATTCAAAATTGATTTGGATACCGTTGCTCCTGCCCCAACTTTTACGGGCACCCGCGTTTTTGAAGATTATCCTTTAGACGACCTGGTGCCTTATATCGATTGGACTCCGTTTTTCCATACCTGGGAATTAAGGGGAAGCTACCCGAAAATATTCAATGATAAAACAATTGGCGTTGAGGCACAAAAATTATTCGATGATGCCCAAGTATTGCTCAAACGCATTTTAGATGAAAAATTGCTCACTGCCAAAGGCGTAATTGGTTTCTGGCCTGCCAATTCGGTAGGAGACGATATCCAGTTGACAGTTGACAGCTCAGAGTTGGCAGCTGACCCACACCTGAAAACTGATAACTCAAAACTGATAACTATTCACACGTTGCGCCAGCAAACAGAGAAAGTTGCAGGCGAGCCGTATTATGCCCTGTCTGATTTTATTGCGCCAAAAGACAGCGGCGTGCAGGATTATTTTGGTGGCTTTGCAGTAACAGCAGGCATCGGCTGTGATGAACTGGTGGCAGAGTTTGAGAAAAACCATGATGACTACAACAGCATTATGGCCAAGGCCTTGGCCGATCGTTTGGCCGAAGCTTTTGCAGAGCGCATGCACGAACTGGTAAGAAAAGATTATTGGGGCTATGCCAAAGAGGAAAATCTCGATAACCAAGAACTGATTAAAGAGGCTTATGCGGGTATCCGTCCGGCACCAGGCTACCCTGCTTGTCCAGACCATACCGAAAAAGAAACCTTATTTAACCTTTTAGATGCCGAAAACAAAATCGGATTAAGGCTAACCGAGAGCTTCGCCATGTATCCAGCTGCAGCGGTAAGTGGTTTTTATTTCTCGCATCCGCAATCGCGCTATTTCGGATTGGGCAAAATTACCAAAGACCAAGTGGAAGAATACGCCCTAAGAAAAAACATGCCGATAGAAGAGGTGGAAAGGTGGCTGGCGCCTAATTTGGCCTATTAGTTACGGGTTGTTAGTTGGATAGTTGTTAGTTGGATAGTTGTTAGTTGGTTAGTTGTTAGTTGTTAGTTGTTCATACATGAGTTATCAGAAGTATACAGAGTTGGACGTTTGGAAAAAGGCAAGAGGATTTGCTTCGCAGGTCTATTTGCTCACTTCTAAATTTCCTAAAGAAGAGTTGTATGGATTAACGAGCCAACTAAGGAGATGTGCAGTTTCAATCCCCTCTAATATTGCAGAAGGATGTGGCAGACAACATAAAAAAGAAACGATACAATTTTTATCGATTGCCAGAGGTTCATTATTTGAAATAGAAACTCAAATTTATATTTCTAAAGATTTATCTCTTATCACTGATGAACAGCTAAATAGCTGTCTTGAAGAAATTGAAGACTTAGGAAAATTAATCAACGGTTTTATTAGATACTACAACACCATCAACTAAAAACTAATGACGAACCAACGAAAACTGATTATCAACAAGAATGAAGATCACCGAACATATTAAAAACGCAAAAGGCAAAGCCCTTTTTTCTTTCGAATTGCTGCCTCCAACCAAAGGACAGAGCATCCAGTGGGTTTATGATGCCATTGATCCCTTATTGGAGTTTAATCCGCCATTTATTGATGTTACTTCATTAAGGGAGGATTACATTTACAAGGAGCTCGACAACGGATTGTTGCAAAAGGTTTCGTACCGCAAGCGCCCAGGCACCATTGCCATTTGTGCGGCCATCATCAACAAATACAAGATTGATGCGGTGCCTCATTTAATTTGTGGCGGTTTTACCAAGGAAGAAACCGAAAATGCATTGATCGACCTTCAGTTTTTGGGAATAGATAACGTATTGGCCCTTCGCGGTGATGCCAGACAGGCCGATTCTACCTTTACGCCTACTCCTGGAGGCCATTGCTATGCAACAGACCTTATCCAGCATATTAAAAACCACAACGAAGGCAAGTTCCTGCACGAAGATGTGGAATCTTTTAAAAGCGACTTCTGCATTGGTGTAGCGGGCTATCCCGAAAAGCATTTTGAAGCACCGAACTTGAACGCCGATTTCAAATACCTGAAGAAAAAGGTAGATATGGGAGCCGAATTTATCGTAACCCAGATGTTTTTCGATAACCAAAAATACTTCGACTTTGTAAACAAGTGCAGAGAGAATGGCATCAACGTACCGATTATCCCAGGACTGAAACCCATCAGCAGTGCCAAACAATTGGTGGCCTTGCCCAAGATCTTCCACATTGATTTGCCTGAAGATTTGAGCGATGCGGTATCACATGCCAAATCAACCGCCGAGGTAAAAGAGATTGGAACAGAATTTATGATCAAGCAATGCAAAGAGCTGATTGAATTTGGCGCTCCCGTGCTCCATTTCTACACCATGGGCAGACCAGAACAGACTCAAAAAATAGCAAGGGCAGTATTTTAAAAGCTTTTGGCAGCACTGCCTTGCGTTGCTACATGCGGCGTGGCTGTTGCCGTTAGCGTTATGGTGGCTACGTTTGACACATTGTTTTCTTTATCCTTAACGGTGTAGCTAATTGCTGTTGGATTGCCGGCATATCCGCTATTGGGTGTAAAAGATATCGTTCCTGTGGTATTGTCTACTTGCCAAGTTCCCTGATTGGCCACTACGAGTGTTTTGCCTGCATTTGTTGTACCCGCAGTAGTAATCACTACTGTTGAAGCAATTGGGCTATCGCCTGTATTGTCGTTTGCTAAAATATTTACGGTTTGAGCTTTGCTTGGCGTATAGCATAACACATCATTTGTGGCCAAGGGCTTAATATCCAGCAGCGCTGAGGAGCTATAATTGCCACAAATGTTGTTCGTTTTTGTTACCAGCACGCGGTATCGATTATTGTTAATGGCCAAGCTTACACCCGTAATGGTTAACTGAGCGCCTGTTGCTCCACTGTATGTTCCGTTATTAGTTAAATTTGTCCAGGTAGTTCCATTATCGCTACTTTGCTGCCATTGATAAACATCAGTTGCGGCCGTATTATTGAGGCTTACCGAAAAACTGGTGTTGCTCCCTACATCAACTAACTGGTTAGCTGGCAGGCTTAAAAAGGAAAACGCTCCCGATGAGCCTACATTGGCATAGTTGCCACTATAGCTAGCTCCCACAACCATTCCATCGCTGTCAACCGTTCTTGGCATAGGGCCATACCTGCCATCGCTGCCTGCTGCTGTTGCACTTCCATAATATTCGTTTGCATCAGCACAGCCATCATTGTCGCTATCCGTATCTAAATAATCAGGAATACCGTCGCCATCTGTATCAGGACTAATTAAGGGCCTAACCGAAACATCATCAATAGCAAAGTCGTTCCCATCGGCAGCCAATGACAGGTTGCTCACTTCCAATCGGTAAGTACCCGCAGTGCTAATGGTTACCAAACCTGTTGCTTGTTGCCAATCCGATCTTGTAATTTCGGCTCCTGTAGATTTCATTGTAGGGTATAGCTTACCCGTTTGAAAGCTAGCGATAACGGTATTGCCACTGTAAAGCCTAATCTCGATATTGCCGGCTTCGCTGGTACTTGCACCAGTAAATGCGCTGATTGCCCACACCGCCAATTTGTAGGTATTAGGCGTTAGGGCTAAGTCTTCTTTATAAAACACCCCCGATGATGTAGAACCGTTTACCGCCAAGTAGGCATCAGTCTCGTCGCCAGTAGTATGCCCAGATAAGTTTTTCCAAATGCCTGTATGAATAGAATTACACCATGCACGGCTCGTTACTACATACACTGCTTCTGGCATTAATGAGTTTACCGCCGAACCACCATAACTATAGGGATTGCCCGGAGGGGTGGGCAAATCGCGGGTCTTTTCTGTGCTGTTTATTGTACCAAAGGAACCACTAGATGCATTGCTGTTTATCTGCGGCCACTCTACTTCATCATAAATGCCATCATTATCGTCATCTAAATCTATATCATCGCTTACCCCATCATTATCCGAATCGACGAAAGCAGAAGCCACCACGTTAATGCTGTAGGTTGCAGCGGCAGAAGTGCCATTATTGTCAACTGCGGCAAACTTGAATGTTGCCTTACCCACAAAGGGCAAATTGGGCGAGTTAAAATTAGGCCTAAATTTTAAGCCGGCGGCTTGGGTGGTAGTCAGCATATCGTTTAAAGCAACTAACGTCATGCCATCATTGTAATACAATTCCCCCTCGGTTGAGGCGGGCAAACTGGTAATCTTAAACCTCAAGGTGCCGTTAACCGAAGTTGCAGTTAAAGGATCTATCCGCTGCATGCCTTCGGTGTTGATCAATGTTTTGGCATTAGTGATATTACCTACTGTTGCAACACGAGAAAAATGCTTCCCAGCCGAACTGTATTGCGTTCCAAACAGCATCAACAAAAAAACAAAAACGACTGTCTTCATCTACAGAATTTATGACTATTTATAACTATGGCCCCGGCAAATATACTTTGAGATGTTTGTGTTGCTAGTTTCTTGTTAAGCATTTTCAAATATTGCAAAATATCGCCAATTGCTGTACATTTTTTTCAGCCCCAGAAGAAATAAATACTATATTAGTTGACAAAAAAACCCCCTTCCCTATTATGAAAACCTATTTACCTCTGAAAACGATCTTAGCTTTCGTTGTTCTATTCTTTGCTATTGGTGTCAAGGCCCAGGTCACTTCTGCAACCGCAAATGCCATATTGGTTTGCGATGGTGGAGACCTCAAATTTGATAACACCAACATTCCCAGCACTCACGACATTAAATTGTATTACAGTGCCACCAAAGTAAATGTCCCAACAGACGATCCGGCAGCTGCACCAGGCATTACCGACATTACCGCATCGATAACCCTTGGCTCTCCAAACACACTGGCCGAAGCCGCAACAAAAACAGGATATTATTACCTCAAAGGTGTACCCAATGCCACCAATCCTACACTGTGCGAAACTCCTTACCAAGAAATTGCGGTTTATAAATTCAAGCCACTATCTGTTGATTTTGTGGCAAAGGATTTCTGTACCGTATCGCCTGTACAACAAGCCGGAACAGCCACTACCACTGATGCCACAACGCTGGCCTACCAATGGTACACTGTAAACGGAGGCACCGAACAGGCCATTAGCGGCGCAACAAGCCAAAACTACACACCAGCTGCCAATTTATCGGCGGGCACCTATACCTATAGATTAAAGACTGCCTACAAAGTAAATATTGCCGGTACAGACAAATACTTCTGTATGGCCTTGGCAGATAAAACAATTACCATCAATCCTAAGCCAACGGCACCAAATGTTACCGTAACCGGAGCTACCCCAGTAGGTTTATAAGCTGCCACTATAGCATTACATGAACTTGAGATTTTATGTCTTAATGTTTTTTGCTTTAGTGTTTTTGTCTCCGGAAGCGTACGGTCAAAATGTAACCCCACGGCAAAAATACCTCCTTAAAAAAGGGGGCATGGCCGTATTGCGTGCCAACGCGACCGATGCCACATCTTATGTTTGGTATAAAGACAATGTGCTGATCAAAGGAGAAACCATCGCTACACTAAGCGTAGGCGAAGGCGGCATCTATAAGGTTTTAGCCCAGAACGCAACAAATTGCCAATCGGATGCAACAGAAATCGAAATCATTATAGAAGAACCTCCAAGCGCAGATGTGGCCATTACCAAAAGATCAGAGGCGAGGGATGTATTAAGCAACCAAAGCTTCAGCTATTACCTTACTGCCCGCAATAACGGTCCAAAAGATGCGACCAACGTAAATGTTGCCGATGTCCTGCCTGAAAACCTGATCTTCGAAAGTTTGTGGACAATAACTGGCGATGCCAACTACAAGTCCGATACGCGAACGGTAAACTGGTTAATTCCAGCGCTGGCAGTTAATAATACTGTGCAGCTGGAGCTAAAGGTAAAAGCTACAGCGCCCGGCAAGGTAAGCAATACAGCCCAAGTTAGCGCTACAGAACAAGATCCTAAATTAAGCAACAATACTGCCACAGACCACAAGCAAATTGGCGCCCTACACGTACACAATGTCTTTACTCCAAACGGCGACGGGAAAAACGACACTTTTACAATTGACAATCTCAACTCTTTTGAAGAAAATCAGCTTACCATCATCAACCGTTGGCAAAGCACTGTTTATCAAACCAAAAATTACAAAAACGACTGGAACGGCAGCGAGCTCAGCGACGGCACCTACTTTTATATCATTAAAGTACGTAATGGCCAGCAGCCGTGGATTGAGCAAAAAGGTTATGTTACCCTATTGAGATAAGCCCAAAATGCAGAGGATATGAGATGGAACCTATTACTTTACGTATTGCTATTGTTTAGCCAAATAAGCGTCTTTGCACAACAGGATGCCCAATTTGGACAATATATTTTCAATCAGATGCATGTCAATCCGGCCTACACTGGCTATAAGGAAGAATTGTATTTGCAAGCTTTTAGCCGGATGCAGTGGACCGGTATCAAGGGTGCGCCACAAACTTATTCGATTTCGGCAGATGAAGCCGTTTATTTTCAGCAAATAGGCCTTGGCCTCATCATCAATAAAGACAATATCGGCGCCCAAAATTCATTAAGTGCTGTCGGTAATTTTTCTTATCGCATTACGCTCGACCATAGGGAGACTAAGGTGCTGGCCTTTGGTTTGGGTGCTGGTATGAGCCAGATGGGAATAAATGGAAACCTGCTAGATCCTGCAGAGCAAGGCGACACGCACATACCCGTAGGCAACGAAAGCAAGTTCGTTCCAGAGTTTAGGGCAGGCATATTCTATTCCAGTCCCAGCTTTTTTATAGGGGCTTCTGCCACCAATCTGTTGGGCGGAAGGCTTTCATTATCTCTTAATAACCAAATTGTAAGCCTGAAACCGCAGCCACATTTCTATTTAACTTCAGGCATGGCTGTGCCGATCAATGAAAATGTGATATTTAGACCAACTTTTTTGCTAAAAAACGATTTTAAGGCGCCCGCTTCCTTAGATCTGAATGCTTTTTTCTTGTTCAACGAACGTCTTTGGCTAGGTGGCGTTTACCGTACTTCGATACAAACGAACAATAAAGACCCGAGGCAATCAGATTTGCCCAATCCGGCAGCGGTTGGCCTAATTGCAGAATTCTTTGTAAGTAAAAACTTCAGGCTGGGTTATGGCTATGATTTCAGCTTAACCAAGCTGCAAAGGTATGATTACGGCTCGCATGAAATATCTGTTGGATATTATTTTATCACCAGCAAGTCTTCTAGGCCTAAATGTTATTTCTAGCAACATTTAAAACTTCCTCTTTTTTATTTAGAAATCAAACACAAAACCACCTGTTTTAGCGTTTATGTCTTTACGTGTTTAAGCTATTCATTTCATGAAAACATCCCTCTTTTCTCTATTTGCGCTTTTTCTTTTCAATTTTGCACAGGCTCAAATTTCGGTTAGCTCAATTTCGGTTGAGAGCCTAAAGGACGCCCCTTTTAAATTTAAAGGCAGCAGGGCGATGATGGCTGACCGTGTTGACGATCCGAGCAGCAAAAACATCTTTCTTTTTTCTAAGGTAAAGTCGGGCAGCAATCCCGATACGCTTTTCTTTCAGAAATTCAGCAAAGCAAACGAGCAATGGAAACTGGTGCACGAAAAGACCATCGCCGCCCCCGGAGCCATTAGCATTTGGCAAAACAGAAAAGCCTTTTTTGATGCCGACCAGGATAAACAGGTAGACGCACTGTTTATTTATAGCCTCCATGATGCTGCGATGCAAAAACAGCTAGCGGTAAACCTGTTGCTGTTTTACAAGAACGAAAGCTATACCATTTCAGAAACCAAGGATAAAATAACCATCTATAGCACCAATTTTCAGCAGCTTCCAGAAAGCATGAAGAATTACCTGACCGAATATTGGGATGGGTTGGATAAGTGGAAATGATAGCGTTGGGATTCAGTTAGCGAGTTGGTCGGGATGTGTCATCTCGACCCCAATAACGCTGGATTTGTAATCCAGTAACATGAATTACGTCAAATAAACCACATCAATCAGTCCCAACTCTCCAGCATAACTGCTTGCCGAACTATATAAGTAATGTTCAGGCAGCGACACCAATCCACTTGCTACCGGATTTTGATGGATATAAGCTAGTTTTTGATCTACAAAATCGGGACTAAAGAGTTCGATCGGATGAAATCCATCTTGCCAAAATTTAAACTCTTCGTTTTTAGGATGAGTCTTGGCTGCAAACTGGAACTTATTCAACATCCAATCTCTGCTTTCGTTAATTTCTTTAATAGTACTTACTATTCGTTTTGAAGTAAATTTCTTAAAGTCCCTTACTACATCTGATAGATTTTTGCCCTCTTCGACACTTCCAATAAAATGAAGATGGCTAGGCATAAGGCACCAGGCATAAATAATAAGACCTTTATGTTTTTGGCAATAGATGAGACTATCGATAACGACTTCGGCCAATTCCTTTCTGGTAAACGCATCAATCCAACCTACAACAGTTGTAGTCATGAAGTAAATTCCATTCTGATCTGCTACCTGGTACTTAAAGGCCATTACTAAATATAATCAATTATTTGAAAGCGGATTGCAAATCCGCAGTTAGTAAGATCGGGAAAGCATTTCCCCACCAGCATCTTGCGTTGGTCGGGATGTGTCATCTCGACCCCAATAGCTCTGGATTTGTAATCCAGCTACTTTAATTATAAATCCTTAGCTAGTATAGTCAGGTTTTAAGAAGAACCCTTACTCATCAAATACCCTTTAAACCCTTCAAAATCCTTGCCTAGCGCTTCGTATTGCTTCTCTTTATCTTTAATTGAGCGGATCTGTTCTGGTAAGACTAATTTCTGTTGCATCTCGGCAGAAAAAACTTCAGGGAACTTACATACATGTGCGGTAGAAAGAAAGACTTTAGCAGCGTCATCATCTGGGTTTTCTTGTGCATAAGCCTGCACAGCCAGCCAGGCAATAGCAGTATGCGGACAGGCGATATAAGCGTATTTTTCAAAAATAGCTTGCATTCCTTCCAGTGTTTCTTCATCTGTAAAACGATAGCCTTTAAGCAAAGCCTTGAGTTTTGCTACATCGCCATCAAACAAATCCATAATGCGAACCCAATTACTCGGCGCACCAACATCCATGGCATTGGCATAGGTTTGTACCGAAGGCTTGGTTTCGTAAATCCCCAATTCTAAAAAACGGGGTACGGTATCGTTAGCGTTGGTGGCCGCAATAAACTGTTTTACCGGCAAGCCCATTTTGTAGGCCAGCATCCCGGCACCAATATTTCCAAAATTTCCGCTCGGCACGGCAAATACGACCTCATTAAAGCCTTGTCTTTTTAATTGGGCGTAGGCATTGAAATAATAGAAAGCCTGTGGAACCAATCGAGCGATGTTGATAGAATTTGCTGAGGTTAGCCTAAACTTGCTGTTCAGTTCTTCATCTGCAAAGGCTTGTTTAACCAAAGCCTGACAATCGTCAAAAGTACCATCCACGCTAATTGCCCTGATGTTTTGTCCATTGGTAGTCAGTTGCAATTCCTGCACGTCGCTTACCTTCCCTTTTGGATAAAGAATGGTTACGCGGGTATTGGGTACGCCCAAGAAACCCAAAGCAACAGCTCCACCAGTATCGCCAGAGGTAGCTACCAGCACATCGAGTAGCTGTTCGCCGTCTTTTAGAAAATAAGCCATGATCCGGCTCATGAACCTTGCTCCAAAATCCTTAAAAGCCAACGAAGGCCCATGGAACAATTCGAGCACAAAGGTCTGCTCATCGAGCTTCACCACTGGCGCATCAAAATTGATGGCTTCATTGATCAAGGTGCGCAAATCGGCATAGGGAATTTCATCGCCCAACAAGGCCGAAGCTACCCTGTAGGCAATTTCCTGAAAAGTATAATCCTCAATATGATCGATAAATTCTTGCTCTAGTTTGGGAATCTCTACTGGCATGTATAGTCCTTTATCTTGGGGCATGCTGTTAAACACCGCTTCCTGAAAAGAAACACGTAAATCTCTATTGTTGGTTGAATATAGTCTCATTTTGAAAAAGGTTGAAGGTATGAAGGTTGAAGGTTGAAGGGTAAAGAACATACCTACTTCTATCTTTAACCATCTGCCTTGTTTAAAAAGGTTGAAGGCAGGAAGGTTGAGGGTTTAAGAGTACATCACCTTCTGCCTCTAAACCTTTAACCATCCACTTAGTATTATAATACGCGCGGTCCTTCGGCATTTACCGCCGATACAAATGCCTTGCTGTTAATGTTCAGTTTATTGAGGTGCTGTTGCTGGGCCTTGGTAATCGCTTTTGCTGATTGCTCGTCTTTGGTTAAGGCAAAAACCGAAGGGCCTGAACCAGAAATCCCGAAGCCTAAAGCGCCATTTTCCATGGCCAGCTCACGCAGGTGCTCAAAACCCGGGATCAGGATTGACCGAACCGGCTCTACCAATACGTCTTTCATGCTCCGACCTACCAATTCGGTATCGTTTAGGCAAAGACCGGCCACTAAACCGGCTACATTACCCCATTGGGTTACGGCATCTTTAAGCAACACTTTGCTGCGGATCATTTGACGTGCATCTTTGGTGGGCACATCTACTTCAGGGTAAACAATGGCAGCGAATAAATTGCTGGGTGTTGGCAAAGCCACCAAATCCAACGGATCATAGCTCCGCACAAGTACAAAACCACCCATTAAAGCAGGCGCCACGTTATCGGCATGGCCATAGCCACATGCCAATTCTTCGCCCTTCATGGCAAAGGGAACCAATTCTTTTGCTGTTAACAAATTACCCATCAACTGGTTAATGGCAAACAAACCCGCTACCGTACTGGCCGAGCTCGAGCCCAAGCCGCTGCCAATCGGCATTTTTTTATGCAATTCGATTTCTACACCTATGTCCAACCGGTTGAGGTGTTTGAGGTAATGTTGCACGCTGGCGCTCACCGTATTCTTGTTCGAATCGAGGGGCAAGCGACCTTCATCGCCAGTAATTTTAAGCAGACGAACGCCAGGCTCATCAACCAAACGCATGATGACCTCGTCGCCAGGCTCATTAACGGCAAAGCCGAGCACATCAAAACCACAAACCACATTGGCAACGGTAGCAGGGGCAAATACTTTTATTTCTTTCATGTTTTAAGGTTGAGAACTGTTAGCGGAAAAGTTGCTTTAAATGGTAATCGAGGTGCACTAAGTAATCCTCTATGAAATAAGCCAGCGTATGCAGTTCTACCTTTCCTTTTCCGGTATCGCATACATTTTGCAGCTTGTTTGTCGGTATGTTTTCGATAACCCTGCAATATTGATGGTTGAGCAGCTTCCAAAGTGCTTTAACTTCATCAAGGCTAGCCGATTGGTAATCCTGATAAGCTACCCACTCATCTTGATGGTAAACAATTTTGGTTTCCTGCTCATATTGGCCCACTACCAAACGACGCAGGTTATTCATGGCGCTATCTGCCAAATGGCCCAACAGTTCTTTTTTCGACCATTTCTCAGGGTTCGGCTTTGCATTCCATGCCTCGTCGCTTATGTCATCAAAATTGTCAAAGGCACGGTCAACGGCAGTCCGTATTTTTTGTGCGGTTTCTAAATGTGTCATTTTAATTTGAGGTTCCTACGTTAATGATATCAGCAAATACGCCCGCAGCAGTTACTTCAGCCCCGGCACCTGGTCCTTTTACTACCAATGGCCTTTCCTTGTAACGGTCTGTAGTAAAGGAGATGATGTTGTCGCTCCCCGAAAGCATGTAGAACGGATGGTTTTCATCAACCATTTGAAGGGTGATTTCGGCCTTGCCGTTTTCGAGCTTGCCAATGTAGCGCAACACTTTTTTCTGTTGCTCGGCTTCGGTTTTCAATTGGTTAAAGTAAGTGGCATTGGCTGCTAGCTGTTCATAAAAATCGGCCACGGTTGGCGCTTGCAGACAGGCATCAGGCAACATACTTTCAATGCTTACATCTTGCTCTTCGAAGGCATAGCCGGCATCGCGGGCCAAGATCAGCATTTTGCGCATAAAATCACGGCCATTCAAATCGTCGCGCGGATCGGGTTCGGTATAGCCTTTATCTTGCGCTTCCTTTACCACTTCATGGAAAGCCACATCGCCTTTAAAGTGGTTGAAGATATAAGAAATAGTGCCCGATAAAATTGCCTCGATTCGTGCTACTTTATCTCCACTGGTCATTAGGTCTCTAAGTGTTCTGATGATGGGTAAGCCGGCACCGACATTGGTTTCATAATAAAAATCGACTCCATATTTACGGGCCGTATTTTTAAAGGTTTCGTATTGGGCCAAGCTTGCCGAGTTGCCAATTTTATTACAGGTAACTACCGAAATACTTGATTCGAAGATTCCTTGGTAATGTGGAACCGGCAAAGGACTGGCGGTGTTATCTACAAATACGCAATTGGGCAGGTTTAGGGCTTTCATTTGGGCTACAAAATCTTCCAAATTGGCCTGTTCGCCCTGTTCGTTTAAGCTTTGCTCCCAATTTTCGAGTGCAATGCCCTGAATGCTCAGCAACATTTTTCGGGTATTGCTGATGCCCATTACCTTCACCTGCAGGTCGTTGTTTTCGGCCAGAAAAGGCATCTGTACCTGCAATTGCTTAAACAAGGTTTTTCCAATGTTCCCGGTTCCCAAACAGAAAATATGCAGGGTTTTATTGAGCGAAGTATAAAAGGCATCGTGCACGGCATTGACCGCTTTTGATAGATCGGCTTTGGCAATAATTACCGAAATATTGTATTCTGACGAGCCTTGGGCAATGGCATGTACGTTCACCCCATTACGGCCCAGGGCATGAAACAGCTTGCCAGAGATGCCTGGGGTACGTTTCATGTTTTCGCCTACGATGGCTAATACCGCCAAGCCGTTTTCTACTTCTGGCGCATCCAGTTTTTTGGCCTGAAGTTCTAAGTCGAACTCTTTATTGATCAATTGTACGGCTTTTACCGCATCGGCAGGCTTAACCGCGAAGGTAATGCTATGCTCTGAAGATGATTGTGTAATCAATACCACATTGATCTGCTCTCGCGACAGCAAAGAAAACAGACGCCCACTAAAACCCGCTTTGCCTACCATGCCACTACCCGCCAAATTGATGATACTAATTTCGTCTATCGATGAAATGCCCTTGATGGGCAATGCCGATGGCTTTGCGCCATGACGGATGTAAGTACCTGCAAACTCGGGCTCAAAAGTATTGCGGATGGCAATCGGGATTTTTTTGAGGAAGGCCGGTGTCATGGTTGGTGGATAGATGACTTTGGCACCGAAATAAGAAAGCTCCATGGCTTCGATATAGCTGAGCTCGTTTAAAGAGAAAGCCTTTTTCACCATGCGCGGATCGGCAGTCATCATTCCGTTTACGTCGGTCCAGATCTGGATTTCGCTGGCATCTAGTGCGGACGCCAAAATAGCGGCTGTATAATCGCTGCCTCCCCTGCCCAAAGTGGTTACCCGATTGGCTTCGTTGCTGGCAATAAATCCGGTTACGAAAAGCAGTTTATCGGCATTGGTTTGGCAAAAATCCCTTACCAAAAAGTCGGTCAGCTGGTTGTTTACCCTTGCCTGTCCAAAATTGCTGTCTGTTTTAATAAATTGCGATGCATCTGCAAAAAGCGCTTCAGGAAATTTTTGTTTGGCAATGTGGCTCACCATCAGCGTACTGCAACGTTCGCCATAGCTCAGCACCAGGTCTTTGGCCTGCAGGCTCAGCTCTTGCAGGTTGTAAACGGCTTGCAACAGCTCTTCCAGTTCGTTGAAATAGATTTTAAGCTTGGTCAGCACCGGATTTTGCGCCGCAGCAGGCAACAATGCCCTTACCACATCAAAGTGGCGCTGTTCTATGGCTTTGAGCTCTTCGCCATAATCTTGAGATAACGCTGCCTTTTCGGCCATTGCCGTTAGCAGGTTGGTTACGCCACTCATTGCCGATAGCACCACAATGGGCTTTTCAGGGCTTTGACACTCTTGCTCAACAATGCCTAGCAAAGCTTTAATGCTTGCTACCGAACCTACGGAAGTACCTCCAAATTTTAAAATCTTCATCATAAACGGGTTAAAAAAAAAGCGCCCCGGGTTTTCCGGGGCGCTTCTAGTATATTTTGCTTCAGTTATACCACTAGCATCTCCCCATCCGGTGTTTGCCGGTTGTTGAGGTAATAATGGTAATAATCGAAGAGTTAAAAATCATTGTAATTAGTTGGTGTATTTTGTACACCGTAAAGTAGAAGATTATTTTTTGCAATGTCAAGGCTTTTGTGAAATTTATTTTCAAAAAATTGATTTGTAAGCTTTTACCCTTTTTTATCCGTGGCCTGGCGAATAGGATACCGAGCCAAGATTACTATTGAAATGGAAATGGTCTGTGCGTCACAGACCATGGAGAATAAATTTATTTTTTCCGTGGCCTCTGCGCCACAGGACACCTACAAAAGAACCATTGTTTAAAACGGTCTTAGCCACAGACCCTAGAGTTTGGAGTTTAAACTTAGCCTAAAACCTTTCCAAATAATGAGTAATAAACCCAAAATGATCTGTCTCAGTTTCATAAAAACCAGCCGACGACCATTGGTAGTTTTCAGGTGTATCGACCAAGCTCCATTTTTCCTGTAAAGGATTTAGATGGATGTATTCTATTTTTTGCTCAACTTTTACTCTACTATCCATCAAAATAGCAAGTGCATCTCTCTGCCATATCCGATATTGTCTTTCTCCTTCTTCTACCTTAAAAAGTGGCAATAATTGCTGATGGTTTAATTTTAGGTCTTTGATTAATTCATGACCTGTTTTTTTGTTAAAAGATGCGTGGGGCATTTCTTTACCGTTTTTCTTGATCATTTCCCAAACTAGATGGATATGGTTTGGCATAATTACAAACGCATAAACTACAATTAGCTTTTTTTCAACAAGTTCTCGAAGGCAGGCTATGATCAGTTCTTTATATTCGTCTCTTTTCAACAAATGCTTCCAATCTTTAATGGTTGATGTCCAAAAATAAACCTCGGTCAGGTCCATTCTCGAATTTCTTATCGGGTTTGTGTATGGCGTTAACATTCTTAGGTTAGATGGTTTACCTTTAAGATACGACAATTACACTAATTATTTCGTGGCCTTTATAGTTGAAAACGGCCTGTGAGCCACATATCGTGGAGTTGAAGTTGGAATTTGGAATTGGGATTCACCACCTCTCCATGGCCTGTGGCGCACAGAACACTACTTCATACATCATGACAAAACGGTCTGTGAGCCACAGACCATGGAGTTGGATTAGATTAAACCGTCGTTTTCAAAGCCAAGTGCAAAATTGGATAAGGCTTGCCCAAGCCATCGGTATCGCTTCTCTTGATCACTTCAAAGCCAAAATGCAGGTAAAACTGTAGGGCCTTTTCATTGGCTTCGTTTACATCGACATGGGTGATGTTAAATTGATGCAAAGCTTCATTCATCAAGAATCTACCCAAGCCTTTTCCGTGCGCATCGGGGTGCACAAAGAGCATTTCGAGGTGATGCTCCACTATACCCATAAAGCCCAACAGCTGGCCTTGATTGTTTTTAGCAACATATAAATCAACCGCATCAAAGTACTGGTCAAAAATCAGCTGCTTAAACAATTGCAGGTCTTCTTCCCTTAAAAAATGATGGGTTGCCCTTACAGCTGCTTCCCAAATAGAGATCAATTCGGGATAATCGTGCTTAATAGCGGGCTGGATAACATATGTTGGTTTCATTGGTTTCGATATAATCAATTCTGCAAAAATAGGGCTTTTAGTTATTGGCCTGCAAAATTTCTAGCATCCGTGTCCTGTGGCGCACAGGACACTACTTCATACATCATGACAAAACGGTCTGTGAGCCACAGACCATGAGTTGAACAATTTTCTTACCTTTACGCTTCAATATGCAGGGATTAGTTATTAAATCAACCGGAAGCTGGTACCAGGTTTATGCCGAAGATGACCGAACGTACGATTGCCGCATCAAAGGCAAGTTCAGGATCAAGGGCATCCAAACCACCAATCCTATTGCCGTGGGCGACAAGGTTGAATTTGAGCTGGAACCCAATGCCGATACCGGCGTGATAGACAAGCTGCAGGACCGCAAAAACTATATCATTCGCAAATCCATTAACCTTTCTAAGCAGGCACAGATCATTGCAGCCAATTTAGATCAGGCTTTTTTGATCGTGACCTTAGCATCGCCACGCACCTCGCTAGGCTTTATCGATCGTTTTTTGGTAACCTCCGAGGCTTATGATATTCCAACTTCGCTCATCTTTAACAAACTAGATCTGTTTAGTCCGAGAGGATTGGAAATTTTAGACGAGTACAAAGCCATTTACGAAAACATCGGCTATCCTTGCTATGCAGTTTCGGCCCTTAAAGGCACAAATATTGAACAGATCAAAGATTTGTTAAAAGATAAAACCACTTTATTTTCGGGCCATTCGGGCGTAGGCAAATCTAGCCTGATCAATGCGCTGTTGCCGGGTTTTGAAATTAAAACCGGCGAGGTTTCTGAGTGGAGCGACAAAGGACAGCATACCACTACCTTTGCCGAAATGCATGCCCTGCCTTTTGGTGGCTACCTGATCGATACGCCAGGCATACGCGAATTAGGCGTTTTCGACATCGAACCTGCAGAACTGAGCCATTATTTTGTAGAGATGCGCGATCGTTTAAATCAATGTCGCTTTAACAACTGCAGGCACATTAACGAACCGGGCTGTGCCGTAATCAAGGCTGTAGAAGAAGGCGAAATAGAAGTAAGCCGCTACGAAAGCTATCTAAGTATTTACCATGGCAATGATACGAGGGCTTGAGGTTAGTCTGTAGTCGGAGTAAAAGCATTTGTTGAGTAAGAGACCAATAAGGACAGCACAAAAATTCGAGAACAGAACCACTACCTTCGTTCCATAAACCTTATTGGAGCGAGCACGGAATGCAATGGAGTAAAGCGGAAAGAAGGACTACAATTGCCGATGTGCAGCAACATTATTTTCAAAAAAGATTCGCAAACCACCCTATCTTTCAGGATCCTCCTAAGAAAAAATGAAGAGCTCTCCAGTTATTTTCGAACTGTCGAACTACTCAAAAACTCTCTTAAATAACTACAGTCGCTCACCGCAATTTTATAGAAAGGCGTTTTGGCATAACTGGCTTTAAGCTCCTTAAAGTATGGATTGTTAAAGTTTTTGGCCATAAAGCTTTTTTGCTTAGCCTTATAATCGCCACTATACCAATTCATATCATCGTAGTTGCTTGCAATGATGATCCGCTTCTGTTCGCACTTTGCCAGCATAAAGGTGCACCTGGCCTTAAAATTGGCATCAGTACTTAAGCTCCTTGCCTTGGCATACCAGGTTTTAGCGGTTTTGGCCAATTTAAAATCGGCATCATAATTATATACCGGTTTGCTGTAATTGGAGTAAGTGCTCCAATCATAGCTGATCAGAAACCATGCATTACCATAGTAGCCCGTTTGGTAAACGGCGTTGGCCATTTTATAGTAGTACGCCGCTGCGTTCTTCTTATCGCTTATCAGCAGTTGCTGCAGACGGGCCATTTCTTTGGCGAAATCTTTTTTGTTGATCTGCTTTCCTAACGAAACGTATTGTTTTGGATAATCGTTAATGGTCACAGCAAAAGGATTCGAATACATTTTCTCATCGGCATACCAGTTAGAAGCTTCGAAAAAAGCCGAAGCATTTTTAACCTTGTTAAACCAGGTTAAGGCTTTGGCATATTGGTGCGCACGAAGGTAAACGGTGCCACAGAGCTCGTAAAATCCGTCGTTGTTTAGCTTTGCAAAGCCATTGGCCAGCAAGCCATTCAGGTTATCGGTTTGGGGCGCTGTTTTCGTTTTAGCCAAAGCCTGCACGGCTTTTGGACCCAAATAATTTTGCCAAAAAGAAAGCGTCTGATAGCTCATGTCTGGAAATCCCAGGCTTTCTTCAGTCTTTCTATATTTTAAATCGCCTTTGAGCATGGCCAAGGCAGCTTTAGCAGTATCGCCCATTTTAAGATAGGCGGGTGCCAATATTTGCTGGTAAAAATTTCTGGTGGTTGTAGTAAAGCGATCATTTTGTTCCGACCAATTGTAACGATCGTCTTTTGCTTGTTCCGGGTTTTCTGCGTAGCGCTTGCCATCTAACCATTTAAGTGCGGGCAACAACTCGTTCTCGTTAAAAGCCACACCTTTTTTAATTTTGGTAGCTTCGCACAAAAGCTGTATAATGCGTATCTGGTCCTTCAGTTTTTCGGACAGCTTGGCCGTCGATTTAATTTCCTGTAGGTACAACAGTGCCTGAAACGGCTTGTCTTCCATCCACGAAAGATAAGCGGCGGTAACGGTACCCAGCTCGGGTTGCGGATACTTTTTGTCGCGGGCCAATTGCAAGGCAAAATCTCTTACTTTCGCCAGTCGTTGCTTATTGGAAGCTACCGTGCTATCGGCATCTGCCCTATTGTAGCGGGCAAAATAAGTTTCATTAAAACTGTATGCACTAGCATTATCCTTAATCAGGTCTTGTTCCAACTTGTTCACTTCCCGTACCAGTAAAGCGCCGTTAAGCAGACTCGATGGCACATATTGATAAACCTGTTGCAGGGTTTCTAGCTGGGGCTCTGGATTGCCAAAGCCTTTAATGGCCAATACGCTTGCCTTTTCTTGATTGGTTTTGGCATATTTTAAAACCTCGTTAACTGGAGCGCTGGTATAAAAGAAATTCTTATAGGCCTGCACGCGCCTTTCGGGGTTGCTTGCAAAAACTTTCGAATAGAGGAACGCGCCTTCGGCAGGATTGCCCGTATAGCGTACTGAGCCCGCATAAATCGCCATTGCCCAACCCTTGGCCGCGCTATTGGTTTTAATGGGTGCAATAAACTGCTCATAGGTATTTTTGCTTTCTTGGCAATTGCCGGCAAAGTGGAACAAGCGCTCGGCCTGGTAGGCATACCTCAGTTTCAGGAAATCGTCTTTGCCTGCCTTGCGCAACAACGCTAAGCCTTCTTGTGCCTTTTTAACCATCATCGAGCTATCGCGAACTACGGGGTTCCAAGGGTCAAAGTTAACCGTAGCAAAGGGCTCGCAACTTTTGGCGTAGGCATAGTAGCCCATGGCCTTTGTATTTTTGGTCAGCGCTGCCAAAAAGGAATTGTTTTGCAGGCTGTCTGGCAATTCATCTATGGTATTACCGACAAAGGAGGCCAGTTTCACGCTCGTTGCACTATCTGTTTGGTACATGGCCTTGAGCACATCTTCCTTTTTAACCTTTAAATAACCGGCCCACTCGTCACTGTTGATTTCGGCTTCGCTCACCACCTCCTCTTCGCTGTATAGCGCCACCATACTGTTGAACGAAAACGGCACATAGTCATCGCCCTGCACGTTGTTGTGAAAATAAGACACATAATAATCGTAAGGGTCTTGTTCAGGTCCGCAGGCAATATTTATGGCAATTTCGCCAAAAAAAATGGCAAGAAAACTAACGCAGCAAATCGCTGATCTTTTCCAGTTCATGAGGGGAGTAGTTTTTGAGGAGTTCGGTGTCTAAATGATAGAACACTAAATTAACAGGTTTATCTGATAAATAACGCGACAAATATTGCGCCACTTCCTGTACTTTTTCAAGCTTGCTTTCTTCAAACCTTACCTCGTCGCGTTTCTTTAAGCCAAATTGTGGCAAATCGGTTTTTGCTTCGTACAAACCTTCAGTATTTTGGACAAACATTGTCTGGTTTTTAAGGTCGGCTAAATTCAGTCTTTTGGTAATGCCGATGTAGCGGTTGTTTCTAAAGGCAACTGCCCAGCTGAACAAAGGCAGAGCCACATCCATTTCTAGAGGGTAAAGGCCCAGGTTTTTGCCGGCATATTTTTTAAGTTCTTCTATTTCGAGGATAGAATTCTGCTTGCCCGGCTTCCTCAGATTACCCATATTGTAGCACATGAGCAATACCTTGTTAACTGGCGGAATACCGGTACTGGTTTGGTTCTTTAATTGATGCAACCTCAAGGTAGCCGATAGCTGTCTGCCATTATTGAGTTTGGCCACTTCGGTTAGAAACAGAAAATACTGCTTTTTAGTGCTTGCCGTCCAATCGCAATCCATTTGCAGTTCGAGCCAGCCCTTTTTGCCTGCCTGCGCTACCTTGCCCTTTACAAAGCGCATTACATTGGCGGCCAATTGCCTTACCTGGGCATCGGTTTTAGCTGTAAATACTTCATTCACGATAAACACAACAGGTACTATGCCTAGACTATCTGGCAAGGGGTCGGCAAAGCTGATGGGCGCAATTGGCGCAGGTTCATTCCATTGCTCCGTATCTACATCCATAATGCGTACGAACAATCTTTTGCTGTGCAGTTGCTGCAGGTAGGTATTCTCGTTGGCATTTTGCTTATATACCGTTTTCCAATAATAAAATGTACTGTGCACCTCCCTTTTTTGTTGGCAGGCAGCAAGCAGCAGTATAAAAAACAGGATATACTTGTACCTCATCTGTCTATTTTTATTTATTTTCAGCGGTTGGATGGAACTTAGGCTCCGTCAGCTAAAATTAGCATTTTAATCTAATATGAGAGCAGTTATTCAGCGCGTAACGCAAGCAAGTTGCACAGTAGCTAATGAAGTTACCGGCGCAATAGGCAATGGTTTTCTGGTATTGTTGGGCGTTGAGGAAACCGATACTCAGGAAGACCTAGATTGGCTGGCACAAAAAATAGCCAATATGCGGGTTTTTGGTGACGAAAACGGATTGATGAACAAAGCACTGGCCGATATTGATGGCAATATTTTGCTCATTAGCCAATTTACCTTATTCGCAGCAACCAAAAAAGGCAACAGGCCGGGCTTTACACGCGCTGCACGTCCAGAAAAAGCCATTCTGCTTTACGAAGAAATGATCAGCCAGTTAGGCAAGCTGATCGGCAAAACGATACAATGCGGCATTTTTGGAGCCGATATGAAGATTAGTTTGTTAAACGATGGGCCCGTTACCATTTTAATGGATACCAAAAACAAAGAGTAAGAACTGGTCAAATTATATTTTTTGACTATCTTATCGAACATTTCAAGATATGGCTACCGATTTTAGAAAAATACTCCCCCCTTTGAAAAGGAATCAGTTCATGTACCTGATTTTATTGTTCCTTGCTTTGCAAAGCTGCAAAAGAATAGTGCAAGAAGACAAAAACAGCATCCCGTACATCGAAAAAGAAGCGGTTTCTAATGCCGAATTTCAAAAGGTGATGCATGCAAAATTGCCTCTAAAAACCATTTCGATTAAACAATACCAACTGAACATCCCAGAAAATACCACATATGATACCATGCAGGTATCTACCAAGGACTTAACTGCGGGCGATGACAAACTTGGCAAAATAGACCTTACCAAGCTTGGCGACGGCTACCTGTATATTGTGCTGAACAATATATTTACCAAGGGAAGCCAACTGTACACCCAGGGAATATCCATCATTCCAGAAAACGATGCGTCTTTGCTAACGATAAAAGACATTAAGGCTAATATGGCAGAAGGCTTTGAATATTATAGCGACGAAAACAGCCTTATATTTGAACACGACGATAGTTTTGCGGGCGTTCATTTCGATTACGATACAGCGCACAAAAGCTATATAGTTTACCAGGCAGAAATGAGCTGGAGCCAAAAATTTGAGAAAAAAGATAAGATAGACCTGTTTTTGCACTTGATTAAGAATGCCAAAAGCATGATGAAGCAAAAACCTGCACCTGCAACTTTTAACAGCTGGGAAGAATACGTGCAAAACAGCCCGGTGATTGAAAGCAATATCCTTCAAAACGTCTTTAAGAAAGCGTCAAAAGAGCTGAAATTCTTTATGGAGGAAAACGAAGAAACAGCCATTGGCACTGATAATTCAAATGGGCTTATTAAGCTCTACAGGCCATCTGGCCCAACGCAGTTAGACTTCTATAGATTTGTTGATGCCGTTAAGGCAAACCAGCTGGGCAGCTTGCAATTGACTAGCAACACCCAGATTTTCGACTTCAGCAGCAGCAACCACTATAAAATAAGGCAAGACAACAGCGCTTATATCATAGAAGCCTCGGCAGAAGATTATGGTGGACAGATACGTACCGCATATACTGTAGTTTGTCCGATCAACTACAAAGGCAAGGATTTTTTCATCACTACCGAGTCTTCTTGGTCGGCAGACGATGTCAATTTATTTGTTAAAATGTTTAACTACTTCAGCAAGAAGTACACTTTAGCGATCAACTAATATGCACAGTTCAAAACCGAAACCAATGTTCAAAAATAATGCAATCGCTATGCTGCTCCTGCTAGGCTTTGCTTCTTGCAATCCAGTGGGAGAAGATATTGGAGAGATAGGATTAAAGGCCAACCAAATTACCTCGGCCGAAGACGTTGACCTTAAAAAAGGCGATGTGGTTACCATTTGGTCTAAGGTATCAACCAATAACGATATGATGAGCCCTAGCGTTAGCCTGAGGTACAACATCGAAAATAGAGGCGAATCGCTAAGAAACGACAGTATTAGGGTGATCGATGGCAAGCACATCATCAACTCTCATAAAAGCGAAGAGTCTTATCAAACCAACAGCAGCACCGAAAAAGATTCGACGGTTTATTACACCAAATGGGAGTACGAAGCAGAAAACGCCAGCTTTACCGCACCACGTGATGGCAAATACAACTTCGACTTTAAACTTAAATATGCTGGCGAAGGATTTTTAAGGGATGAGGTTTCAGTTATCCTGAGAAAGAAGGGTTAGCTTTTACAACGTTTAGCTAAGATGTGGTTTATTTAGTTTCTTCTCGAATCGTCATGTTGTATGCTGATCGGGCATCCCACTCGTAACAGAGCTTTCAATTCCATCTTCCATTTTACCTCTCATCTCTTCCATCAAAACACTAATCCTGCTGAAACTTTTCGATGTAAGCTTCAAATTCTTCTTCGTTTCTGCGCTCAAAGTAAGAAGTGTAAAAAGATTTGTGAAGCACATAATACAGCACGTAGTACAACAAGAACACCGCTACGCTGCCCAGCCATAAGAAGGTGACGATTTTCTCTTTCAAAAAGAACAGCAGGCCCTTTGCAAAATCGAAAAACTCCTTAAGGTCGCTGAAATTTAAGATCAACAACATCAGAAAAGGAACAATCTTGGTTGCTATTTTAAACCTGCTCACCAAAATAATGGCCACTACATAAACAATCAGTTTGTAAAAAACCGATACATCCCTGATCTCTGCATCTCTTTTGAAATACACATACAACGTAAAAAACAGCAAAAGAACACAGTAAATCAGCAAATGGATATTTCTTTTCTTTTTTAATCCGCCAATATAGGTACCAATTGCATTGCCGCTTTTAGCCGATAGCAACAGGACTAAGAAAGGAATTAAATTGAATATCGGCAGTAAGGAAAGCGAGTTGATGACGCCAAAATATTTTTTGAGGCTATAATTGCGGTATTGGATCAGGCTGCCAAAAAACCGCCCGCCCAGCAATAGCACAATCAGGCTAAATAACAGGTAAACCACTGTTGCTATTTCTAATTTCGAAAAGGAGAAAGAAATAGAGAATACCGAGGCCCCCAAATCAATAACGGTAAACATTAAGATGGGATAGCAAACAATAAAGCCCCATTTAAAGAAGCTGCTGGGTATAGCCTGTTCATCAATAGGATTGATTACTTTTTTGAACGAATAGATCCTGTTCGAGAAGTACAAAAAGCCAACCAATGCACAAACCGTTTTGTAGGAAATGAGCAGAAAAATAAATGAAACAATGGCATCTTTGGTATAAAGCGAATCGCTGCTTACGTATTTATACAGCGAATCGGGATCCGAATCTATGGCATACATCAGCACCAGTACCAGAAAAAACTGCGCCAAAAACCTCTTCACCTTAGACTTGATTTCCAAGGCCTGCTCGTTTTTAAAATAAGAAACCGTAAAAAACAGCAAAGGCAACAAAAAGGAGATCAGTCGTATGCTTTGATAAATCAGCTCGCTGTTATCAAAATCAAGATGATAGTCAAGATAAGCCGCCCAATCTGTTTTAAAAATATAGTAAGGGACAAACAGCAGCTGCAGTACAATGCCTTTGCCAACCTGCTTGTTCCTATAAAAGTACCAGGCAAAAATCAAGCTGTGCAGAAACCAGTTGATTGCTTCCCACAAATAGTTGTAGAAGGTATTGTCTGGGCCGTAGTTATCAACAAAATAATTGCTACAATAAAGGAATGCAATAATGATTCCTACTATCCAGATTGAATTGATGGCTTTCTGCTGCGTTTCGCTAAAAAACAATTTCATCAGCTAATTTCTTTTAGTTAAGGGTAGATATTAAATCGACTAAGCCAAATTTTAACAAGCAACAGAAGATTTCTTTCTAAGATATGATTAACAAACCTAATGACAAACCTTTTTTGCATTACGACAGCATAAATTCGATTTTTTGAGTTAAAACCGTATTATTGATTAAACATATGCCAGTTCAATTGAATTGGCTGACTGTAACCTTGAGGTATTAAAATTGTCAAAGCATATCACCAAACCAATTGTTATGACCGAACAACAATCAAAGCGAACCGCAGGTTTGCTGCTGGGCTTTTTCATTGTGCTAAAATTGGTTTTGTCGTTCGTTTTGGTCAATGGCGCTTACGAACTTCATCGCGATGAATTTCTGCATCTGGACCAAGGCAAGCACCTTGCGGCAGGCTTCACTTCCATTCCACCCTTAACTTCGCTTTTTTCTTGGCTGATCCAAGCTTTGGGCAATGGATTTTTTATCGTTCGCTTGGTTCCAGCACTGCTTGGAGTATTCACCATTATTTATTGCTGGAAAATTGTAGAACTTTTAAAGGGCAGCTTGTTTGCCAAATGTTTGGTGGCCATTGCCTGTATCTGTTCGATATTTTTAAGGCTCAACACACTTTACCAACCCAACTCTTTCGACGTGCTCAGCTGGACGGCTGTTTTTTATTACCTGCTCTGCTATTTCGGCCAGGGCAAACCAAAATACCTCTACTTTTTTGCCATTGCAGTTGCCCTTGGTTTTTTAAACAAATACAATATTCTGTTCCTGATCATTGGTTTATTGCCAGCTATCCTCCTCACGCCAACGAGGAAAATCCTTACCGATAAACATTTTTACTTCGCCATTCTTCTGGGGCTGTTGCTCATCTCCCCCAACCTCATTTGGCAGATCAGCCATCATTTTCCTGTGCTCAAACACATGAAGGAACTGCAGGAAACCCAATTGGTAAATGTAAATCGCCTCGATTTTCTAATCAGTCAGCCCCTATTTTTTGCCAGTTCTATTTTTATCCTGCTTGCCGGAATAGGAAGTCTTTTGTTTTATCGGCCTTTTAGGCCATACGTTTGGGTGCTGCTCACTTATATTTTTACAATGGCTGTTTTCACCTATTTCAAGGCCAAAGATTATTATGCCTTGGGCCTTTATCCAATATTGCTCGCCTTTGGCGCGGTTTACCTAGCCAAGCTATTGGAAAAGCGTTATGCGCTTAGCGGAGCCTTGCTGGTTTTTACTGTGGGCTCTTTTATTTATATTCTGCCCTTAGTTATGCCATTCTATTCGCCACAGCAGATCATTGCCCATCAGCGTCGTTTTGAAAAAGTGGGTGCTTTGCGTTGGGAAGACGGCAAAAACCATAAACTGCCGCAAGATTATGCCGACATGCAGGGCTGGAAAGAATTGGCCCAACTGGCCGATATCGCCTATGAAAAAGTAAAAGACAAGGATGCACTTTTGGTACGTGCCGATAATTACGGTCAGGCAGGTGCCATTAACTACTACTCGAAATATAAAAACATCAACGCCGTTGCCTACAATGCCGATTACCTGTATTGGTTTAAGCTCGATAAACCAATTAAGCACATGATCATGATTACCGAGTATAACGACGAAGATCCGCTAAGAACGAGAGAAAAACCTTATTTTGCAAAGATCATCAAAATTGGCGAAATCACTAATCCTTATGCCCGCGAACGCGGCGCAGGCGTTTTTCTGTTAGAAGGCGCAACCAAGGAAGTTACTCCGATCATCAAAAAAGAAATAGAAGAAGAAAAGCAATGACAATTAACGAAGCACAGGAAACGGTAGACCAATGGATCAAAACTATGGGCATCCGCTATTTTAACGAACTCACCAATACGGCTATTTTAATGGAAGAAGTGGGCGAAGTGGCCCGCATCATGGCCCGGAAATATGGAGAACAATCGTTTAAAAAGAGCGATGAAGAAGTAAACCTGGCCGATGAAATGGCCGACGTGCTGTTTGTGCTCATCTGTTTAGCCAACCAAACCGGCATAGACCTTAATCAAGCGCTGGTTAAAAACCTCGAAAAGAAAACCATCCGCGATGCCGACAGGCACAAAAACAATGAAAAGCTGAAGTAGGTCACACTTGTCTTTCGTAATAACGAGCAATTCCTATGGTTATCTTTCATTGGAAAAACCAGTGGCAATGCACATCGGCAATTGCAGTCCTTCTTTCCGCTTTACGCCATTGCATTTCGTGTCCGCTCCAATAAGGTTTAGCAGTCAAAAGCAGTGGTTCTTTGTCCAATCCCTTGTTAGTGCCTTCACCAATAAGCTTACATGTCATTTCCCCTCTTCCATCTTACCTCTCACATCTTCCATCTTCCCTTTTACCTCTCACTTTACTTTTTCCATCCAAGAACTGTCAGCCGAAAGCTGCGAACCGAAAACTAATCGCCAGTTGGCAACCTTTGTCTTGCCTTCTCCGTAATCGATAGTAAATAACACAACTTAAAACACTTAAAACGATTACAATCATGTTAATTTATCTGAGAAAAAATTCAATGGCGTTGCTGTGCTTGGCCTTGGTCTTTACCCTAGCCTGCAAAAAGAAAGACGGTCCAATAGAACCTCCAAAAGTAAAAAAAGGCATTCAATTGGCAACCGATGTCAAGTTTGGCGCCGTATTAACCGATAGTGTGGGCAGAACCCTCTATTTTTTTGCCAGTGATGCAGCCGGGACACCAACTTGTACGGGTGCATGCGAAACCGTTTGGCCTGTTTATTATTCGGCCAATGCCAGTACAGACCTCAATGTAAAAGCCAGCGATGTAGGCGTAACCACCCGTGCCGATGGCCGCAAACAAAGTACCTATAAAGGTTATCCTTTGTATTATTACGCACAAGATTTAGCCAATGGCGAAATCAAAGGCGATGGCGTAGGCGGCATCTGGTTTGTAGCCAAGCCCGATTACTCTCTAATGCTGGCGAATGCCCAATTGGCTGATGCAAACGGCAAACAATATACTAAAGCCTATATAGAAGGTGCAGGGAAAACCATTTACCTCACCGATGCACAAGGCCGTACGCTTTATGCCTTTGCACCAGACAAAAACAACAAAAATACCTTTACTACCGATTTGGCTAAAAACGGAATTTGGCCTGTATACGAATCTGAGGTATTGAATGTGCCTTCGGCAGTAGTGAAAGCCGATGTGGGTGTAATTACGGTGGCCACCATTAATAAAAAACAGTTAACCTATAAAGGCTGGCCACTGTACTATTGGGCACAAGACACTAAACGTGGGGATAATAAGGGCTTTGCCATAGGCGGCATCGGTACTTTATGGCCGGTATTGCAACTTGATAGAACGGTAGCCCCCCAATAATCCATTTGTGCAAGCCTTAATTACAGCCTTCTTGGCATAAGTAAATAAGGCTGTAAAAATTATCATTTGTGAAGCCTGATATGAAAAAGCCCCCAATAAGCACTTAGCTTTGGGGGCTTTTCGTTTGGATATGATTTCTTTAGAGCACCGCTTTGATTTTAGCGGCCGCCTCTGCCAGGTCTTCCTGAGAGGGCTTCAGTTTTTCTTTGCTAAAGTTCATGTCGCTCACATTGTTCATAGGGATGAGGTGAATGTGCGCATGAGGTACTTCCAAGCCAATTACAGCTACGCCCACTTTCTTACATGGAAATGCTTTCTTTACGCCTACTGCTACTTTTTTGGCAAATAGGGTAAACTTGGCATAAGTTTCGTCTTCTATATCGAAAATATAATCGATCTCTGCTTTGGGGATCACCAATACATGGCCCATTACCAAGGGACTTACATCCAAAAAGGCTAAAAAATCAGCATCTTCCGCTACAATATGTGCAGGGATGTCGCCACTTACAATTTTAGAAAATACACTCATCGTATCAAGTATTTAGTATAAGATTGTGATCGTCTTGTCGATACATTTTCTGTTTTACATTGATTTTACCTCGATATCTCTAGGATTTCGAATTCAATTTTACCCGCAGGAACCTGTATTTCGGTGGTATCGCCCACAGATTTGCCCAATAGGCCTTGAGCAATTGGCGATTTAACAGAAATCTTTCCTGTTTTCAGATCAGCTTCGCTTTCGGCAACCAATTGGTAAGTCATGGTTGCACCATTCTTAACGTTTTTAATTTTCACAATAGACAGCGCCAATACCTTCGAGGTATCTAATTTCGACTCGTCTAGCAGCCTCGAGTTGGCTAAAGTATTCTCCAATTTGGCTATTTTGGCCTCATGTAGGCCTTGCGCCTCTTTGGCCGCATCGTATTCGGCGTTTTCAGACAAATCGCCCTTATCGCGGGCTTCGGCAATCGCTTTTGCGATAGACGATCTTCCTTCAGTTTTTAATTGGTGAAGTTCTTCTTTTAACTTTTCTAATCCTTCTTTGGTATAATAAGTAATCTCTGCCATAACACTATTTCTTTTTCTTTAGTCTCTATAAAAAACAAACAAGACTATATTGGCCTCGGCCTCCATAGTCTTGCTGTGATTAAAACGAAGATATAAGGCAATTTTTATAAAAGCAAATATTTTAGCTGAAAAAACAATCGGTCAACAATTGATGCTCCTATTTTTCGCTACCTTAGTGTAAAATATAAAACTATAGGCCTTTTATGTGCTTTAATAAGCTTTTTTAGCCCCAGAGGCACGATCTAAAATTCAAAACCAAAAACAGCAAATGAGAAAATTTATTCTAAGCGCTTTATTATTGACCAGTTCATCGGCCGTCTTTGCCCAAGAATTATACATGCCACGCAACATTAAGCTGGCTTACGAAAAAGGCACCCGCGCCATGGACGGCAAACCCGGAAAAAACTACTGGCAAAACCATGGCAAGTACAACATGGAAATCAGTGTTAACCCCGATACCAAGGTAGTAAGTGGCACCGAAAGCATCGAATATGCCAACAACAGCAGAGATACCTTAAAAACCATTACCATCCGCTTTGTCAACAACCTGCACAAGCCTACTTCATCTAGGGGAGGTAATGTATCCCCAGATTTTTTGAGCGCGGGATTAAGCATTACCGCTTTTAAAATTAATGGAGAGGTGTATGATGTAAATGCCAAAAACTGGGGCACCACCGGCGATGTAAGGTTAAAAGCGCCATTGCTCCCTGGCCAAAAGGCAACACTGAACATTGATTGGAACTATCCGCTCTCTAAAGAAAGTGGCCGCGAGGGACAGATTGACCCGACTACGATGTTTGTGGCTTATAGCTACCCCCGTGTTTCGGTATACGATGACTACAACGGCTGGGACAGGGTACCACATACCGATCGTCAAGAGTTTTACAACGATTTTAACGATTATACTTTTTCTATCAAGGCACCTAAAAACTATATTGTTTATGCCACAGGCGATTTGTTGAACCCCGACGAAGTATTGCAACCTGAATTTGCGGCCCGCTTAAAAAAATCGTACACTTCTGATGAGGTGATCCACATTGCCAACGAACAGGAAGTAAAAGATGGCAAGGTTACCTTGCAAAATGAGCTGAATACCTGGAAGTTTGTAGCCAACAATATAGTTGATGTTTGTTTTGGATTGAGCAGCAGCTACCTATGGGATGCCGGCAGCGTTGTGGTTGACAATAAAACCAACCGCAGGGTAAGCACTCAGGCGGCTTACAGCACAAAAGGTACCGATTTTGTAAACTCGGTTAAGTTTAACAATTATGCCTTGGCCTGGTTCTCTAACAACTGGCCTGGTGTTCCCTATCCATTTTCCAAAATGACCGCTTTCCAGGGTTTTGCAGATATGGAATATCCAATGATGGTTAATGATTCGCAAACGGGCGATATCAAATTTGCCCAGTTGGTGCAAGACCATGAAATTGCCCATACCTATTTTCCGTTCTATATGGGCATTAACGAAACACGCTATGCCTTTATGGACGAAGGCTGGGCGACAACTTTGGAATATCTGATTGGCATTGCCGAACATGGAAAGGAATCCGCAGATAATTTTTACAAGAGCTTTAGGGTAAACGGCTATATCAAAGACAGATCTACTGAAGAAGATCAGCCGATCATTACCATGTCTACCCAAGTATCTGGTGCAGGCTATGGCAACAACTCTTATGGCAAGGCTTCTTTGTCTTATTTGGCATTGAAAGACCTATTGGGCGATGACCTGTTTAAAAAAGCGCTACACCACTATATGGACAACTGGAACGGCAAGCACCCTATTCCGTGGGATTATTTCAATTCGATGAACAGTGGTTCGGGCCAAAACCTCAATTGGTTTTTCCAAAACTGGTTCTTTACCAACAATTACCTCGATTTAAGAGTGGTCGAAATTAAAAAAGGCCCAGGCCCATTGCAGGTACGCATAGAAAATGTGGGTGGTTTTGCCATTCCATTTGATGCCGTACTTACTTTTGAGGATGGTTCTACCCAAAAAGAGCATTTTACTCCGGCAATCTGGAAAAACGGCAAAATGCCTACGCTTAAGATCAAAAATCCTACAGGAAAAGCCGTAAAATCGATTAAATTGGATAACGGCATTTTTGTAGATGCTACACCAGCCGATAACGTATGGGCATCGAAATAATATAAATTGCGTTTGTCATTCTTAAAAATTTGTCATTCTGAACGAAGTGATGAATCTATTAACCAGCAGATTCCTCGCCATGCTCAGAATGACATTTTTTTTTAAACTTCATTTGTTTGGAAAAGCAAAGGCAGCATTCCAGTTGATCGTTTATCCTGCTTTCACTTCAAGTCCTCGCCTCGTGCCTCAGCTCCGGGCTTTCTGTTCAATCAGGTTTAGGCCACAACGGTTTTTGCAACTATGCTACTTGTATTGCCTAAAGTAATAGCCCAAATTGAAGCGACATCCTTTTTTGCCTCTAAAGGCAAAAAAGATATAGCGGAAAGCTGGACTGCCCTTAAACCGTGGCAGGCACATTGCGCTTCAAAACAAAAACTTAAGCGAAGATGAAATTGGATTGAAAATCCAGAGCTATGAGGGTTGAGATGGCATATCCCGACCAACCTGAAAATTACTCGCTAATAGCCGAACAGCTGGCCTGATGCTTTACCGGAAAATTCAAGGAATTGGCAATAAAGCACATCTTGTTGGCTTCCTCATGCAAGGAATTGGCCAGGTCTTTTTGGGCGCCATCAGAAATGATCACCTCGGGTTGTAACAATACTTCTTTAAACTGTCCGCTGCCATCGGCATTCTCGATCATCAAACCCGTAGCATTGTCTTTATACTCCAGCACCACGATTTCGTTTTTAGAACACAAATGCAAATACCATAACATGTGGCAGGAAGAAATAGATGACAACAGCAGGTCTTCTGGATTGTATTTTGTTTTATCTCCCAAAAACGCAGAATCAGAAGAACCTGAAATCGGTGTTTTGCCTGCAATCGACACTACAAAATCGCGGTCGTAAGAACGGTAATCCATTGTTCCAGAACCTTTGTTTCCTGTCCAAACCAAATTGGTTTTATATTGATGTTCCTTTGCCATATTTTGAGATTTGAGTATTGAGACCTAGTTTGCAAATTAAAAATTGTGAACCGAAAACTGCGAACTGATAACTATCTACGGCAATTTAAGGAATTATAATTTGATTTCCTTGAGTTTTTCGACGAGAACTTCAGAAATTTTTCGGTACGAATCGAAAGTCCATCCAGCCACATGAGGCGTTAAAATCACCTGGTCAGAACCGCTTAACTCGGCGTACCAAGACTGTGCAGCAAGCGCAGGAAACTTCTCTGTTTCAAGCACATCTAAGCCTGCACCGATAATTTTGCCAGACTTGATATTATTCAAAACCGACTGCGTATTTACAATTTCGCCACGGGCGGTATTGATAAAAAATATAGACTTTTTAAAATGGAAAAAATATTCATCATTAACCATTTGTCGGGTTTCTTGGGTTAAAGGCACATGCAGGCTGAGCACATCACTGTGTTTTACAATTTCCTCCATGCTCACTTCGCGTACATAGTTATCGCCAAAACCTGTTTTGTATTTATCGTAGGCAATTACATTTACCTCAAAGCCTGCCAATTTCCGGGCCATTTTCTGGCCCATAAAGCCATAGCCGATCAGGCCAACGGTTTTGCCTTTCAGTTCATAGCCCCGGTTGCCTTCCCTGTCCCAAACTTGCTTGCGCACTTCTTGATCGGCCTTGCGAAAATTGTTCATCAACGCCAACAGCAAACCAATGGCATGTTCGCCAACGGCATCGCTATTGCCTTCTGGTGCATTCATCAGCTGGATATTTCTTTCTTTAGCTACCGCTTCGTCAATATTGTCCAATCCGGCACCTGCACGAGCCACAAACCTGAGTTGGGGCGCCGCATCAAGCAATTCCTGATCAATCCTAAACTTGGTACGAACGGCAATCCCCACATAGTCTTTAATGATGGCCATGGTTTCTGCCCTGCTAATTAAAGGCTGGTCGTCAACTTCGAAGCCCAAGGCACGGGCCTGTTCGGCAAATATGGGGTGGAGATCGTCTACAATTAAAATTTTCTGGCTCATGGTTATGATGCGAGCATTAATTTGCTCAAATGCTGGGTAAGTTCAATAAAATCGGCTACGCTCAATTGTTCGGCGCGCTTATCGAAAAACGGATGCTGGTCCATTTGGTCTTTAGGGATGGTACCCGATAAGGCATTGCGCAAAGTTTTTCGTCTCTGGTTAAATCCGGCCTTAACCGTACGCCAAAATAATTTCTCGTCGCAAGGCAAGGCTTCTACCTTATTTCTGCTTAAGCGGATTACCCCTGAATTTACCTTTGGTGGCGGATTAAAGGTGCCTGGCTTAACGGTAAACAAGTAATCGATATCGTAATAGGCTTGGATCAATACACTTAAAATACCATATTCTTTGGTGCCCGATTTGGAGGCGCAACGTTCAGCTACCTCCTTTTGGAACATGCCCACCATTTCTACCACATTATCGCGATGCTCCAATATCTTGAATAAGATCTGCGAGGAAATATTGTAAGGGAAATTACCGATGACCGCAAATTTGCCAGGAAAAACAGAACCGAGGTCGAGTTTTAAAAAATCGCCATTAATAAGCCTGTCTCCCAACTGCGGGTATTTTTGTTGCAAAAAGTGATAGGATTCTACATCAATATCAATCAAAAAAGTTTCTAGGTTTTCTCTTTCCAACAAGATATCGGAAAGAATCCCCATGCCTGGCCCTACCTCCAACACCTGACGGTACTGATCGGTATGGATCAATCCATTTACAATCTTTTCGGCTATCTTTTTATCGGTTAAAAAATGCTGACCTAAATGTTTTTTCGCTTTTACTAAACTCATACCCCAACCCCTAAAGGCTTTTAATTATATTAATGTACAAAGGTAAGGTTATTTAGCTTTTGCTTTCCATTGTACAGGCAATTAAACTTGCTACAATTGATGTGTTTCTAGCTAAATACCTATACATTTTACCGCAAAACGGGGAAAGTTAAACGCAAGTATACTATTCTTCCCCCTTCAACACCTACTTGATGCGCTCTGTGGCAAACCCATTACAGCGTACCGTCACAAAACTTGGCAATCTTTGTGGTTAATTATTATTATCGCTAATTTGCGCTAAATTCTTTTGATAGCGCATGAGTGATAAAGTTAAAATAGGCATCAGTATAGGAGACGTAAACGGCATAGGTTTAGAAGTAATCTTAAAAACCCTGTCTGAAAGCAAGATATTAGATTATTGTACACCCATTGTTTATGGACATACCAAAGTAGCTTCTTTTCATCGGAAGTCTTTGCACATGAACGATTTTGCCTTTAATGTGATCAACAGTGCCGATACGGCCAATCCCCGCAAAGCCAATATGATCAACTGTTGGGAAGAAGACGTAAAGATAGACCTTGGCCAGGCCAATGAAACTGGTGGCAAATATGCATTGCTATCCCTACAAAAGGCTACCGACGATTTAGTAAGTGGCGCCATTGACGCATTGGTAACCGCCCCTATCAATAAAAACAACATCCAATCAGAAAACTTCAGCTTTCCGGGCCATACCGAATACTTACAAGAACGCAGCGGCAGCAGTGATGTGCTGATGTTCTTGGTAAGCGATAGCCTGCGCGTAGGCGTAGTGACGGCTCATATTCCTGTAAAGGATGTTCCGGGGGCGATTAGCCAAGAAAAAATAGTTAAAAAGCTTCAGCTCATTAACGAGAGTTTGAAAAAAGATTTCTGGATCGAAAAACCGAAAATAGCGGTATTGGGATTAAATCCACACGCCAGCGACAACGGTTTATTGGGCAAGGAAGAACAAGAAATTATTAGTCCGGCCATTCAACAGGCTTTTGACAAAGGCATTATCTGTTTTGGTCCCTATCCTGCCGATGGCTTTTTTGGCAATGGCACCTACAAACAGTTTGATGCGGTGTTGGCCATGTACCACGACCAGGGCTTAATTCCTTTTAAAACCATTGCTTTTAGCACAGGCGTAAATTATACTGCCGGACTAAAATTTGTGCGTACCTCGCCAGACCATGGCACCGGATACGATATTGCAGGTAAAAACCTGGCCGATCCGACCTCGTTTATGGAAGCCCTTTTTGCAGCCATTCATATTGTAAAACACCGCAGAGAGCAGGAAGCCATGCTGAGCAACCAATTAAAAACGGGTGGCAAGATTATTGAAACGGCTGCAGACGTGAAAGATGATGCGAATTAATAAAAAGGCTTAAAAAAGAAGACATGTCGAACGAAATTTCTCCAATTATACAGCCTGCCGAACTAGTTGCATTGGCTAATGACCCAAACTTGGTATTGATTGATGCCAGTGCGGGCTCTAAATCAAGGTATGACGAAAACCATCTCGATGGTGCATTATATATTGACTTGAATACCGACTTAGCCGATATCAAAGCCGATTTTGCCGATGGCGGCCGACATCCTTTACCCACTACCGATCAGTTTGCAGCGGTTTTGGGCAGGTTTGGTATTTCGCCATTGAGCCATGTGGTGATTTATGACGACAAAAACGGTTCAAATGCCGCTGCTCGTTTCTGGTGGATGCTGAAGGCCATTGGCCATCCGAAAGTACAAGTGCTAAACGGAGGATTTAATGCGGCCATTGAAGCAGGTTTTGCAACCAACAATCAAGTAGAAACGCCGAAAGAGGCCACAAAATATCCAATTGGCAATTGGAACCTAACACAGGCCGACCTGCAAGAAGTTGAAGAGGCCAGTAAAAACGGCAAACAACTGATTATTGATGTAAGAGATGCCAACCGCTTTGCAGGCTTGACAGAACCAATTGATTTAATAGCAGGCCACATTCCAGGCGCGACTAATATTCCATTTACAGAAAACCTAGATAGTTCTGGCTTATTTTTAGATCCGGCAGCCTTAAAAGCAAAATACGAAAAAGCAATAGCCGATTTTGGCCCCACACAAACTATAGTACATTGTGGCTCTGGCGTAACGGCCTGCCATACGTTATTGGCCATAGCCTATGCCGGACTGCCTATTCCCAAATTGTATGTAGGTTCATGGAGCGAATGGTCGAGGAATGATAAGGATATGATACTTGCAAACCAGTCTTGAGTCTGAAGTCTATAGTTGGATTATGTATATAGGCGTTGTGCAATGGAAGATGGATATTGAAAGTTATGGCCAAGGTGAAGAATCATCTTTAGAATGAAGCAACCGGCCAATGACTAACAAAAGAACCACTACTTTTGCCTATTAAACCTTATTGGAGCGAGCACGGAATGCAATGGAGTAAAGCGGAAAGAAGGATAAGCATTGCCGATGCGCACTGCCCATGTTTTCCAAACAGGGATAACTAATTTTCGATGGGTCTTGACAACATCGAATCGGCAAATGCCTAATCCTCAAATTAGCTAACCAGCCAATGCCCTAGTGCCAAATGAACTATTGAACAAATGAACTCCGTTCTATTTTGCAAAAATATTTCTCTTTAAATAAAATTCTTCCTACCTTTGCAGGCTAAAATTTAGTTACAATTGAAAGCGTTAAAACAATTTTCAATCCCGTTTACAGGCTTGAAACTGGGTAAGCACCAGTTCGAGTTTGAGATTGACAAAAGCTTTTTTGATGCATTTGAGTATTCTCTGGTTAAAGATGGAGCACTTAAAGCTACGGTTGAGCTAGATAAACAAGAAACGATGCTGCTATTGGATTTCCATGTTTGGGGAACGATACAGCTGAATTGCGACAAGTGTTTATCTGAGTTTGGCCAGCCAATTGAACTAAAGGAAAGGCAAATTGTAAAATTTACCGAAGAAGAGGGAGAAAGTGATGATTTAGACATCATTATCCTTCACAAAAAGGAAAGCGCGATCGATATTTCGGAATCATTGTACGAATTTATCACCGTAGCGGTTCCATACATTAACAGTTGTGCGCAGGCCGGCCAAGAATGTGATCAGCAGATGCTGGCCACCTTAGAAAAATTGTCGGGCGAAAACACAGCAACAGAAGAAGAACAGAGCGACGACCCACGTTGGGCCGCCTTAAAAAAATTGAAATAAATAATTAAACAAATCAGCAATGGCACATCCAAAACGCAAGATTTCTAAACAAAGAAGAGACAAAAGAAGAACTCACTACAAAGCTGTAGCTCCTTCTTTGACAACATGCCAAACCACTGGTGCTGTACACCTTCCTCACCATGCATACAATGTTGATGGCAACTTGTACTACAACGGCAAATTAGTTATAGAAAACACTTCGATAGGTTAATTTTCTGAAAAATTTTTGTGTTTTCCATTGGTTTAAGTTTTAACTTAGACTAATAGAATTTAAAGCATTAGCTTAACCGCACAAAAGATTTTTTACTATGAAAATAGGTCTCGATATTATGGGCGGAGACTATGCTCCTAAAGCAATCGTTTTAGGAGCAATAGCTGCCCATCAATCCCTTACTCCCGATCAGCAATTGGTGCTTATCGGAGATACCCAGCAGATTAAACCTCTACTCGCCGATCAAGGATTCAATCCTGATCTCTTCGAATACGTACATACCGACGAAGTGATTGGAATGGGCGAGCATCCGACGAAGGCTATCCTTCAAAAACCAAATTCAAGCATTGCTGTAGGCTTTCAACTCTTAAAAGAAGGCAAAATCGACTCATTTGCAAGCGCAGGCAACTCTGGCGCCATGTTGGTTGGTGCCGTTTTTAGCGTTAAAACCATACCAGGCATTATCCGACCTTGTTTATGTACCATTGTACCTAAGCTAAAAGGCGGTACTGGCCTCTTATTGGATGTTGGTGCCAATGCCGATTGCAAACCCGATACGCTTTTGCAGTTTGGGATTCTTGGCAGCTTATATGCCGAAAATGTAATGCACATTAGCAATCCAAAAGTGGCGCTGATGAATATTGGCGAGGAAGACGAAAAAGGCAATATGCTTTCGTTGGCTACCTTTCCTTTGATGAAAGAAACCGAACTTTTCAATTTTGTTGGCAATGTTGAAGGCAGGGATTTGTTCAACGACAAGGCTGATGTAATTGTTTGCGATGGTTTTACAGGCAACGTGATGCTGAAATTGGCAGAATCATTTTATGTGCTCACCATCAAAAAGGGATTAAAGGACGAATTTTTTGACCGTTTCAATTATGAAAACTATGGCGGAAGCCCAGTTTTAGGCGTAAACGCGCCTGTATTGATTGGTCATGGAATTTCAAGTCCAGAGGCGGTAAAAAACATGATTTTTCAATCTAGAGATATGATTACTACCGGGCTGGTAGGCAAAATACAAGCTGCATTCCAATAATTTAAACTAACAAACCACCACGATTTTACACAGAGCATATAAAATCATGGTAGCTTCATTACTGAAGAGATACTTAAACAGATGAAAATGAATAAAATTCACGCTGCTATTACTGCGGTTCACGGTTATGTTCCAGATTACATCCTTACCAATCAGGAGCTGGAAACCATGGTTGACACAAACGACGAATGGATTACCACGCGAACGGGTATTAAGGAGCGAAGAATATTAAAAGGCGAAGGTTTGGGCACTTCCGATATGGCTGTTGAAGCTGTAAACGGCTTGCTTAAAAAGAGAGGGATCACTGCCGAAGAAATAGACCTGATCATTTTCTGTACCACCACTCCAGATTTTACATTTCCGGCAACAGCCAATGTGCTGGCCGATAAAATAGGCGCCAAAAATGCTTGGGGCTACGACCTACAGGCCGCCTGCTCTGGCTTTATTTTTGGCCTAACCACTGGTTCTCAATTTATCGAGGCCGGCAAACACAAAAAAGTACTGGTTATTGGTGGCGATAAAATGTCGTCGATCATCAATTACGAAGACCGCGCAACCTGCATCATTTTTGGAGATGGCTGTGGCTGTGTGCTTTTAGAACCAAATGAAGAAGGCTTAGGCATCCAAGATTCGATTTTAAGATCGGATGGTGCCGGTGGCAAATACCTGGGCATGAAGGCTGGCGGTTCTGTAAAACCTGCTTCTCATGAAACAGTAGATGCCAAAGAACACTTTGCACACCAAGAAGGACAAACGGTATTTAAATTTGCCGTTACCAATATGGCCGATGTAGCTGCAGAGATCATGGAGCGCAATACCCTAACTTCTGATGATGTAGCCTGGTTGGTGCCACACCAAGCCAACAAACGCATTATCGATGCAACTGCTTCGAGAATGGGCGTTGGTTCGGAAAAGGTAATGATCAACATTGAGCGCTACGGGAATACCACCAACGGAACCATCCCGCTTTGTTTATGGGAATGGGAAAGCAAGCTTAAAAAAGGCGATAACATTATCTTGGCCGCTTTTGGCGGAGGCTTTACCTGGGGCTCGGTTTTCTTGAAGTGGGCCTACGGCGAATAATTTGAATAGTTACAGAGAATAGGAAATAAGCAGATCAGGCAAAATCCACTTATCTATTGCCTATTTTCCATTATCTATACTCTTATTAAAAATAAAACAAAAAAACTATAACTTAGTTAATTCATAAGACACCAATTTTTTTAACATAACAACGAAAGAATGGATATTAAACAAATTCAGGAACTCATCAAATTTGTTTCTCGGTCGGGGGTAAATGAAGTTGCGATTGAGCAAGAAAACTTCAAGATTACCATAAAAACTAACCAGACACCTGTTTATGTAAATGCAGCGGTACCTGCACCAGTAGCAGCCGCACCGGCGCCTGTAGCAGCACCTGCACAACCAGCAGCAGAAACAAAAGCACCTGGCGCACCAGCAGCTGAGGACACCTCGAAATACATTACGGTAAAATCACCGATGATCGGTACCTTCTACCGCTCGTCTAGTCCTGACAAACCTGTTTTTGTAAATGTTGGCGATGAAATTAGTGCTGGCAAGGTGGTTTGTATCATCGAAGCCATGAAATTGTTCAACGAAATCGAAAGCGAAGTTTCAGGCCGTATCGTTAAAGTATTGGTTGATAATGCTTCGCCAGTTGAGTACGACCAACCTTTATTCTTAGTAGAACCTATCTAATTAGCTGATTAACTAATTAGCCAATTAGCTAATTTAAAACTTATGTTTAAAAAAATATTGATTGCCAACAGGGGCGAAATCGCTTTGCGTATTATTCGTACCTGTAAAGAAATGGGCATAAAAACCGTTGCGGTTTACTCTACAGCTGATAGGGAAAGCCTACACGTACGTTTTGCCGATGAGGCTGTTTGTATAGGTCCACCCCCTAGTAAAGACTCTTACCTAAGTATTCCCAATATTATTTCTGCTGCCGAACTGACCAATGCAGATGCCATCCATCCTGGTTATGGCTTCTTGTCTGAGAATGCAAAATTTTCGTCGGTTTGCCGTGATTACGGAATTAAGTTTATTGGGGCTACACCAGAGCAGATCAATGGCATGGGCGATAAATCATCGGCCAAAGAAACCATGAAGATTGCCGGTGTTCCTACTATTCCAGGCTCTGAAGGCTTATTGGAAAACATTAAAGACGGAATCAAAATTGCCAATGAAATGGGCTATCCGGTCATTCTAAAAGCTACTGCCGGTGGTGGTGGCCGAGGAATGCGCATTGTTTGGAAAGATGAAGAGTTTGAAGGTGCGTGGGATAGTGCCCGTCAGGAATCGGGTGCAGCCTTTGGCAACGATGGCCTTTATTTAGAGAAATATATCGAAGATCCACGTCACATTGAGATCCAAGTTATCGGTGATCAATACGGCAAAGCCTGCCACTTGTCTGAAAGAGATTGTTCTATTCAGCGCCGTCACCAAAAATTAGTAGAAGAAGCGCCTTCTCCATTCATGACACCAGAACTGCGCCAGAAAATGGGTGAAGCGGCTATCAAAGGCGCGCTAGCGGTTAACTACGAAGGTGCGGGCACGGTAGAGTTTTTGGTCGACAAGCACCGCAACTTCTATTTTATGGAGATGAATACCCGTATCCAGGTAGAGCATCCGGTAACGGAAGAAGTAATCAACTTCGACCTGATCAAAGAACAGATTAAAGTAGCTGCTGGTATTCCAATTTCTGGCAAAAACTATACCCCAGATATGCATGCCATCGAGTGTCGTATCAACGCCGAAGATCCTTTCAATAACTTTAGGCCATCACCAGGCAGGATTACCAATTTCCACTCGCCAGGTGGCCATGGTGTCCGCGTAGATACCCACGTATATGCAGGCTATCAAATTCCTTCTAATTACGATTCGATGATTGCCAAACTGATTTGCGTGGCGCAAACACGCGAAGAAGCGATCTGCACCATGGAACGTGCCTTGAGCGAATTCGTAATCGAAGGTGTTAAAACAACTATTCCTTTCCACCTGAAACTGATGAAAGACCCTAACTTTAGAGCGGGCAACTTTACCACCAAGTTCATGGAGACATTTGAATTTTCAGAATAATTCAATCTTTTGATAGATTTAAATCGTAAATACCATTCTATATCAAACAGAATGGTATTTTTGTTTACAACATTTTTCAATGAGCGACAATAAAGCAAAGGACCTGATCGATTCGATCAAAAACAAAGGAAAAACCCTAGAGGCAGAAATGTCTTTTTTCGATCACCTCGACGTACTTAGAAAGCATCTGCTAAGGGCATTATTGGCGGTAACTATATTTACCATTTTTGCATTCTACTTTACTGATTTTATTTGGCATAGCATCATTATGGCGCCAAAAGACCCTAGCTTTTGGACCTATCGTATGATGTGCAAGTTATATGAGATGTTCCCTTCTGTTATAGGCAAGGAATTTTGTATCCAAAAGATCGATGCAAAAATCATAAACACCGAAATGTCGGGCCAGTTTACTTTGCAAATGAATTCCTGCATTACCGCAGGCATTATCATGGGCATTCCATACCTACTGTTCGAAATCTGGCTGTTCATCAAACCAGCCTTATTAGAAGCCGAAAGGAAATCGGCCAGTGGCTTTGTTTTTTTTGCTTCTGTTTTGTTCTTTTTGGGTGTGTTTTTTGGATATTACATCATCTGCCCACTCTCAATCAACTTCTTGATCAATTTTACGGTTGACCCAAGCATACAAAATACCTTTACGATTGATTCATACCTCTCAACGGTACTTACTTTAACCTTAGGTACAGGGATTATCTTCCAGTTACCTGTGATCATCTATATTCTTTCAAAACTAGGTGTGATGACTCCTAAGTTTATGAGAAAGAGCAGAAGATATGCTGCCGTGTTGATTTTGGTAGTTGCCGCTGTGGTAACCCCTACTGCCGATCCGTATACGATGATGATTGTAGCCCTGCCATTATTCCTGCTTTATGAATTGAGCATTATGATTTCGGCCAACATCGAAAAGAAAAAACTAAAAGCACAGAAAGAATTTTATAAAAACTAATCCGCTACGCAAATACGTTGGCTACAGATTAACAGCTATCATGCTTATTTCGTTAACGATTGAACAAAATTGCCTGTGCAATCTGTAGCAGGCTTCATCGTAATTTTTAAACAAGGCAATAATCTGTTAAATTAGTACCTGCTTCCTCATTAAAAGAAGCATTTATGTCGCAACAAAAAATTTACGCATGAGCTGCGTAATTCTATATAAATTTGAGAATGGCTACAGACCAAAAAATAAAGATTGCAATTGGCGCAGATCACGCCGGGTTCGAGTATAAAGAAATGCTAAAGAACTACCTGTCAGACTATGAAGTGAAAGACTTTGGCACTTATGCTACCGATTCGGTTGACTATCCGGATTTTGCGCATCCAGTGGCTGCTGCAGTAGAAAGCAAAGATTTTGATTTCGGAATTCTGGTTTGCGGCAGTGCAAATGGAGTAGCCATTACGGCCAACAAACACCAACAGATCAGGGCCGCCATTTGTTGGGAAAAAGAAATCGCTGCCTTGGCCCGTCAGCACAACAATGCCAATATCATCTGCATTCCGGCAAGGTTTGTATCTATTGATTTGGCTAAAGAAATGACGACTACTTTTTTGGAGACCCCTTTTGAAGGTGGCAGACATGAAAAAAGGGTAGGTAAAATAGCTTGCTAACAATTAATTTATAAAAAACTGTGGGTCGACTGACTATCGGCCGATTAGACTTAACCAAAATTTGATGAAAAAACAATTTCTATACACCGGCTTTGCAGTAATGCTTAGTTTGAGTGCGGTAGCGCAGCAAAACCCAGACGCTATCAAGTTCGGGCAAACCATTTCGCCTGAACGTGGAAGAAGCCACTTGTCTATCTTGGCTTCAGATGAGTATGAAGGAAGAGAAACTGGTAAAAAAGGCGCTTGGATGGCTGCCGAGTACATTAAAAAACAATTCCAAAGCTTTGGTCTAAAAGGGCCTGTTAAAGATGGCAGCGATCCTTATTTCCAAAAACTAGGCTATGCCTCTATCAGCTTGTCTAAATCTGTGCTAACAGTAAACGGACAAACCAAAGAAAGCCTTAAAGATTACTACATCACACCAAACTCAGTAAGCGCTACAGGTTACGATATCAAAGGAACCTCTGTAATTTTTGCTGGTTATGGTATCAGCAAAGAAAGCTTTAACGAATACGAAGGTCAAGATGTGGCTGGCAAAATCGTAATGATCTTTGCAACTGGCGATCCAACATCAACAGGCACTCCTGCTCCACAAGGCAGAAGAGCACCTGCAGGTGCCGGAAGCTTGCAGGTAAAACTTAAATATTTATTAGAGCATAAAGCGGCGGGCGTAATGGTCATCAACCAAAACGTAGATAATCTTTCGCCTCAAATGAGAAATGTATTGCAAAACGGCAATCCATATTTAAAAACTGAAGATAGGATTAAAGGTATGGCTACTGCCGCTGCCTTGCCAACTGTAACCATCGGCACCGCCGTTGCCAACCAGATTTTGGCTGCAGCAAGCACTAACCTTGACGATATCAGAAAAAAAATCACAGAAACAGTTAAACCAGCAACTACTGTAATCAATATTCCAGTTCAATTTGCTGCGCAAAGCAAAGAAACCGATGTAAGAGCTGAAAACGTATTGGGTTATTTAGAAGGTTCTGATCCTAAATTGAAACATGAAGTTTTGGTGATCACTGGCCACTACGATCACATTGGCTTAGTAGCAGATCCAAATGCAAAAGACAAAGTAAACAATGGTGCCGACGACGATGGTTCGGGTACTACAGGTGTATTGTTAATGGCTGAGGCTTTCACTAAAGCTAAAAAGGCAGGTAAAGGTCCGAAAAGAAGTATTTTGTTCATGACTGTTGTAGGTGAAGAAAAAGGCCTTTTGGGTTCTGAGTGGTATTCTGAGCATCCGGTTTTCCCTGTAGAAAATACCATTGCCGATTTAAATACAGATATGATTGGCCGCGTAGGCGAACCTTATTTGGGCAAACCAGACAGCGCAAACTATGTATATTCTGTTGGTTCGTTTAAATTGAGTACCGAATTGGGCAAAATCGCCGAACAAATGAACGATACCTATACCAAAATGAAGATAGATTATAAATTTGATGACCCTAAAGACCCTCAACAAATCTACTATCGTTCAGATCACTACAACTTCGCCAAATTAGGCATTCCTGTAATTTTCTATTATGATGGTATGCTAGAGCAAGATTACCACAAACCAGGTGATGAAGTAAGCAAAATCAACTTCGACTTATTGGCCAAACGTGCGCACCTTACTTTTTACACCGCTTGGGAGTTAGCTAACAGAGCCAACAGACCAGTAGTAGATAAAAATGCAGACGGTACGCCTAAAACCAAATAAGGCATTATAAAATTTAAAAATCCCGGTAGTGAAAGCTATCGGGATTTTTTTTGCTTTGTAAGATCAAGGCAATACTGTCTTTGTTTTGCCATTAAACAGCTTTCGTACTTCTGCTCTTTACAATATCTTGAAAACTTCGTATCGCGATCGGGATATTTTCCGTTATCCCTTTTACATTAGTATATTTGAGCATGAGTAAAACGGCAGAAGATTTTTTGGTAAAAGCTGATGAAAAGGCATTTGATGTAGCGCACCGTAAAACGATTAATTTTAACATTGGGAGATATAATACAGCCGTAGAACGTGGCCTCTCCAAGTTCGAAAATTTAGAAAATTCGAAGAAAAAAGCACATGTCATCAAGTGGCGCGTGATGGAAAACCTGGACAAGCTTTTGCCAGAGTTCGAATCCAATTTCCAAAAGCGTGGCGGCAAGGTAATTTGGGCCAATGATGCTGCCGAAGCACAAAATGAAATCCTCAACATCATTCAGAAAGCAGGTGGAAAAACAGTCATCAAATCAAAATCGATGACGACAGAAGAAATCCATCTCAACGAATTTCTCGAAGAACACCAGATCGAATCCTTAGAAAGCGACTTAGGTGAATATATTGTACAGCTGTTGGGCCAAGCGCCTTATCACATTGTAACACCGGCCATGCACCTGAGCAAGGAGCAGATTGCCGAGCTGTTTCATGAAAAATTTGGCACACCAATAGACGCCACGCCGCAGCAACTCACTCAAAAAGCAAGGGAACTGTTACGTGAAAAATACCTGACTGCCGATATCGGAATTTCTGGGGGCAATTTCTTGATTGCCGATACAGGAAGCATCGCACTAACCGAAAATGAAGGAAATGCACGCTTATCCACCACTTTTCCAAAAATCCATATTGCCATTGTAGGCATCGAGAAATTAATTCCTTCTATTGCCGATTTAGACTTATTTTGGCCTCTATTGGCCAGCCATGGCACTGGGCAGAACCTAACGGTTTATAACACTATTTTAAGTGGTCCGCGCCAGCCTAACGAAACCGATGGTCCAGAAGAAATGTATGTAGTGTTGCTAGATAATGGCCGTACCAATTTATTGGCCCAAAAAGAACAGCGACAGGCGCTTTATTGCATTCGTTGCGGGGCTTGTTTAAATGCCTGTCCGGTTTATAAAAATATTGGTGGCCACACTTACGATACCACTTACAGCGGTCCGATTGGTTCTATCATCACCCCGCACTTTAAAGGCATGGGCGAATTTAAACACCTTAGTTATGCTTCCAGTCTTTGTGGCAAATGTTCTGAGGTTTGTCCGGTTAAGATAGATATCCATAAAATGCTTTTGTTAAACAGACGAGATGCAGCCAGCACTCACGAGAATAGCAAAACAGAAGAAATTGGCTGGAAGATTTGGAAGAAGGGCATGCAGAAGCGCTCGCTGATGGATATGGTGAGCGGAAAAACCAAAAACTTCTTTTTGAAAAGGTTCTTCAAAAAAAGCTGGGGAAAATATCGTTCGATGCCAGAAATCGCAAGTAAATCTTTTGCTAAGCAGTGGGAAGAAAAACAGAAAAATCCAGAGTCTTAAGTACCTGAACCATAGATTTGTTTTCACAAATCTTGATACTTGATACGCTATACTTGATACTTAATACTAGATATGCAGTTCGACAGAAAAGATAAAGACAATGAACAGTTATTGGCTTTTTACAAGGCCATACTTTATCCCCGAATGGTTGAAGAAAAAATGCTGATCCTGCTCAGACAGGGCCGGATAGGCAAGTGGTTTTCGGGTATTGGCCAAGAAGCCATTGCGGTAGGCAGTACTTTGGCTATGCAAAGCGACGAATACATTTTGCCGATGCATCGTAATTTGGGCGTTTTTACCAGTCGGAATATTCCATTAAAAAAACTGATGGCGCAATGGCAAGGCAAGATTTCGGGCTTTACCAAAGGCCGGGATCGCTCTTTTCACTTCGGCACACAAGATTATAAGATCATTGGCATGATTTCGCACCTGGGGCCTCAAATGGCCTTAGCCGATGGAATAGCATTGGCTGATGTAATTGCCAAGCAACAAAAGGCAACCTTGGTATTTACCGGTGAGGGTGCAACCAGCGAAGGCGATTTCCATGAAGCCATTAACGTTGCTTCGGTATGGAATTTACCAGTTATCTTTTTGATCGAGAATAATGGCTACGGCCTCTCCACCCCTATCAACGAACAATTTAACTGTAAGCATTTGGTTGATCGGGCGATTGGCTATGGCATAGAAGGCATCCAGCTAGACGGCAACAACCTGCTAGAAGTTTATGATACAATAGATCGCGTAGCGAAAGACATCAGGTCGAATCCGAGGCCGGTGCTGATCGAATGTCTTACGTTTAGGATGCGTGGGCATGAAGAGGCATCGGGCACTAAATACGTACCTCAACAATTGTTTGACGAGTGGGCTGTAAAAGATCCTGTTAAAAATTTCGAAAACTACCTTGTTGCGCAAGAGGTTTTGAACGAAGAACTTATAGCCTCTATCAAAAGCGGATTTAAGGCAAGCATTGAGGCCGAGGTTGAAGCTGCATTTAATGAAGAAGAACCTACAGCCAATGAAGTGGCTGAAACTGTTGATATGTATGTGCCTTATACAGCAGAAACGACAGTACCAAATAGCGCACAAAGCGAAAAGCGCTATTTGGATGCCATTAGCGATGGCTTAAGGGAAGGCATGCAAAAGCACCCTAACCTAGTCATAATGGGACAGGATATTGCCGAATATGGCGGTGCCTTTAAGATTACCGATGGTTTTGTGGCAGCTTTTGGCAAAGAAAGGGTACGAAATACTCCAATTTGCGAATCGGCCATTGTAGGGGCTGGTTTGGGTCTTTCTATTAATGGCTATAAGGCAGTGGTAGAAATGCAGTTCGCCGATTTTGTGAGCTGTGGCTTTAACCAGATTGTAAACAACTTGGCCAAAACCCATTACCGTTGGGGCGAAAAAGCCGATGTAGTAGTGCGCATGCCTACGGGTGCGGGTACAGGCGCCGGACCATTCCACTCGCAGAGCAATGAGGCCTGGTTTACCAAAACTCCAGGTTTGAAAGTGGTGTATCCGGCTTTTCCGGCAGCTGCAAAAGGCTTATTGATCAGCGCTATTGCCGATCCTAATCCAGTAATTTATTTCGAACATAAATATTTGTACCGCAGCTTAAGCGGATTGGTTCCCGAAGGGTATTACACCACGGAAATCGGCAAGGCAAATACCTTAAAACATGGCAACCAGGTCAGCATTATTACTTATGGTTTGGGCGTACATTGGGCACTGGACTATTTAGAAAAACATCCCGAAATTTCAGCCACCTTAGTTGATTTAGTGAGCTTGCAACCTTGGGACCAAGAAGCCGTGGCCAATGCTGTAAAAGCTACCGGCAGGGTTATTATTCTTCATGAAGACACCTTAACCAATGGCTTCGGTGCCGAACTGGCTGCTTGGATCGGAGAACATTGCTTTGAGCACTTGGATGCGCCGGTTATGCGCTGTGCAAGTTTGGATACGGCTATTCCGATGAGCAAGGTATTGGAAGAAGATTTCTTGGCTAAGAAACGGCTTGGAGAAATAGTTGAGAAGCTTTTAAGTTATTAAACGTTCTTGTCGTCAAATAAAAATCAGGCGTTTGATGTGTTGAACACCTGATTTGTAAGATATGTATATTCCAATCGAGATTGGAAAAATGCTAAGTCATTTTGTTGGATAGCCATTCGGCTCTAGTTACAGCCCACCACGCCGGTATTTACCGAGCATGACCAACCGGCCCAGCAAAACTGGATACAGGTGCCGATTCTGTCGTAACAAACCGAAGAACCCGAAATCGGATCTGTACAAGTTGCACTCCAGGCGGGGTTACCACCTTTAATTTTTTTTAGTTCAGCTTTGCTTCGTAAATTCGATTTTTTCATGTTTTGGAATTGATTAAACGATTAAAACCTTATAGCCTTTCCACGTAGGGCTACTTACCATGGCATTTATTTGATAACTACATGCTGGTTAATTAATTATAAGTTAATAAATTTAATTGAGGTAGACAAAAATCTCCTGTTGGCGTCCTCGCTAACGGTTAAAATGAGTATTGAAGTTTTTTGTGGCGAGGGTGCAAACAAAAGAATGATTTAGCCTTGGCTATTAAACATCTTAGTCATGTTTCTTAGGAAACGCTGTAAAAGGGAGCTTTCTCGGGTAATGATCTCGGCATCTGCCATCATTCCCTGTTTAAGTACGATGGGATGCTCGGGGTCTTTCTGCTCGAATTTTTGAAAATCTATTTTGGCAATAAATACGCTGTCTTTTAAGGCTACGTCTGTAATGTAACTCACTTTGCCGTTGATCGCGCCGTATTCCTCAAAGGGATAACTCTTCAGTTTAACCAATGCCCGCTGTCCAACGCTTACCTTGCCCATGTTATACTGCGGGATTTGTACCTCGCCAAAAAAATTGGTATTACCCGGGTTAATGATAAACAGCTCCTGACTGGCGGCTACGTTTTGGTTTTCCTGTAAAATGCCTACGTAACCAATCCTGCCCGACATGGTAGCAGAAACCACATATTTTAACAGCCAACTATCCGTTTCATTGATCATGCTGTTGAGCGCCTGCACAAACTTGGCCTGTTGCTCTTTAATGGTATTTTCTAGAGTAGCCAACTCTTTTTGCTTGGCCAAATAGCTGCTGTTGTTGTTGATCAGCGCCGTTGCCGTTTGTTCTAGGGGATATTTGCTAGACAGGTATTTGTTTTCCTGCTGCTTAAATTCACTATTAGAAATTACGTTTTTGCTTTTCAGTTTCTTGTAGTTTTCGTATTCTTCTTCGGCATTGGCATATTCTTTCTCCTGAATTTGCTTTTGCTTTAGGATCTGTTGCTGCAGCTTGCGTATTTCTTCTAAATCCTTTTGTAGATAAACCCGTTGCGTTAAATAAAAACCTCCATTTTGGGTACTGATAAATTGTAGGTATTCTTGGTAAAAAGATTGGTAATTGCCCTGAAGTTCACCCAAATTAAGGCCCTTGGTGGTTAAATCATCTGGAATAATCACCTTGCCTTCATTCAGTTTTTTACTGAGCGCTTTTAGTTTATCGGCAAGTGTAATTACATCATAATGGCTGGCTGTACTTTCTATAAAGGCTAAAGGATCCTTATCGTTCACCAATTCGTTATCTTTTACCAAAATCTTAACCAATTTGCCTGGCTGATGCGCGATTACCTCTTTAGGCGCATTCAACGAATTTACCTTTAGGGAAGTTTTGACGATATCTGGATAACGAATAAATGCCGAGAGCAGAATAATACCCAATAAAATCAATAGCACCAGTGTAATTCCTCGTCTCAATATCCATGAGGGAACTGCAGTAATGATTTCATTAACTTCTTCGCTATGCTGATAAATGCTTTCTTCCTGTAATGGCATACCCTTTTAATTTCCTAGTTCTAGTTGGTTTTTAACCAAGTTATAATATTCGCCTTTTTTCTTGGTCAGTTCGGCATGCGTACCCTGTTCAATGATTACACCTTTATCGAGCACTACAATGTTGTCTGCATTTTTAACGGTGCTTAAACGATGAGCAACCACCACCACTGTTCGACCTTTAAAAAAGTCTTCCAGGTTTTGCATAATTACGCTCTCGTTATTGGCATCGAGCGCATTGGTCGCCTCATCAAAAAAGATATAGGCCGGATCTTTATACACTGCCCTTGCAATTAAGATTCTTTGCTTCTGGCCTTGGCTAATGCCATTGCCTTCTGCACCTATCTTCGTATTCAAGCCTAATGGCAGGCTTTCGATCAGGTCGCCAATGTTGGCAATTTTGATGGCATGCTTTAGTTTGTCCATATCTGGATATTCATCGGCGACGGCAATATTTTTGGCAATGCTATCAGAAAAGATGAATCCATCCTGCATTACTGTACCGCACTGTCTCCTCCAATAGCCATATCCGATCTGGTCTAAATGGGTTGCCCCTACTTTGATATCTCCTTTTTGAGGCACATAAAAGCGCAGCAACAATTTAAGGATAGTTGTCTTTCCGCTCCCGCTCATCCCCACTATTGCAGTCGTTTTGCCATGGGGGATGGCCAAATCTATTCCTTTGAGGACTGGATCGTTTCCGGCTCCTGGGTAAGTAAAAGTCAAGTTGTTAATGCCGATGCTCTGATCTAACGGCAACTCTTTGAGGAAACTTTTGTCTACAGGTTCTTCATCCTCCATTTGGTGGATTTCATTTAGACGCTCCAAACTGATTTTGGCATCCTGCAATTGCTGGATAAAGCCAAGCAATTGTTCTATCGGACTGTTCACCTGTCCAACAATATATTGAATAGCCATCATCCCCCCCAAGGTAAGCTGTCCGTCTATTACAGATTTAGCCACCAAAAAAGTAATCAGGATGTTTTTGCCTTCATTGATAAAAAATGCGCCTGCCTGCTGGATTTGACCCAACGAAAGGCTTTTGATGCTGAACTTGAACAGGCCTGCCTGCAAACGCTCCCACTCCCAACGCTTCTGCTGTTCGCAATTGTTGAGCTTGATTTCCTGCATGCCTCCAATAAGCTGGACGATGCTGCTCTGGTTTTTGGAAGAAATATCGAAACGCTTAAAATCAAGCTCTCTTCTCCGCTTTAAAAAAGCAATTACCCATGCCGAGTAGAGAATACTGCTGACTAAGAAAATAATGAAGATATTAATGTTGTAATAGGCCAGAACCCCGGTAAACACGACCAGGTTAAACATAGAAAAGATCGTATTTAGCGTAGAACCTGTCAGGAAGCTCTCAATCCTTTTCTGGTCGTTCATCCTTTGCATGATATCTCCCGTCATTTTGGTATCGAAAAAGCTCATCGGCAGCTTCATCAATTTGATGAGGAAATCAGTCAGGATGGAGATATTGATCCTTGTACTGATGTGCAGCAAGATCCACGAACGAATAAAATCTACACTCATCCGCCCCAAAAATAACATGGTTTGCGCGATAAGGATAATGTAGATGAAGTTAAGGTTTCGTGTATTGATCCCAATATCCACTACCGATTGGGTAAGGAACGGCACGATGAGTTGCAGCAAACTTCCTACACCGAGGCCTACAAAAAGCTGGGCGACCAATTGCTTGTAGCGATAAAGGTAGCGCAACAGGAAAGAGAAGTTCAGTCCTTCGTTTTTATCGCCCTCCTGTTCGTAAAAAGTCGGGCTTGGCGATAGCATCAAGGCGATACCCTGGCTATGGCCATTATTCTGTGTGCTTAGCCAGCGTTGTAAAAATTCGACTTGGGTATATTCGATGAGGCCTTTGCCCGGATCTGCGATGTAATATTTGCCCCTTTTGATTTTATAAAGTACAACAAAGTGGTTTTGGTTCCAATGGAGAATTACAGGAAGTTCTGCTTCTGCCAACTGTTCTACGGCAAGCCTGCTTCCCATAGTTCTGAACCCAATTTTTTCGGCGGCTTCGCTAATTCCCAATAATGAAACGCCTTCTCTGTTGATTCCACTGATATCCCTTAACCGTTGCAGACTAAAATTTTTGCCATAATGTTTGGCCACCATGCGCAGGCAGGTAGGGCCACAGTCCATTTGGTCAGGTTGCTTGTAGAAAGGGAATTTTTTCAAGTGATAAATGCTTATTAAGCCACAATTTAATATTTTCTAATCTATAAATGTCAAATAAAAATAAATAAGACAGAATGCCAAATCCATGTATCCATCAGTTAAACTGGCGGATTATGTCGTTGCAACCGACTGACCTTTTTGTACAAAGCTTTATATCCTTTTTAAGGTTCTTGGGAAATATCCTTCAAACAGGATGATATTCTCTTAGGTCAATAAATACTTTATATCTTCTAAACGATAAGGTTCCGGCAACTTGTAACCGTTGATCAAAATAGTTGGCGTAAAAGCAATTTCGGCCATATCGCACCAGGCTTTTTGCTTTTCGGTAACTTTATCCATTTCGCCGTTAAAGCTGATTGGAAATTTCTCGGCCCAGGTTTCATATTTTTTAGGGTTTTGCGCGTACCAATCGTTCAAAGCTCTTTCTACCAATTTAGGATCATTTAATGTAGTTAAAGCGCTTACGTGTCTTGAAACTTTGGTTCTTGCATCATCATCGTGATTTGCCGTAGTAAAAATAATCTTAAGCTGCAGGTCATCGCGATAGCTCAACCATTCATCAATAGTTTGATGGGCTTTGGCACATGGACCGCAAAATGGGTTGCTTACCATGGTGATTACGATTTCGGCTTCTGGATTTCCCAGTATCACCGGCATCAATTCGTTAGGAACGGCATAGCGAGGCTGGTTCTTCAATACCTGCTCAAACAACTCGCTATTATATTTGAATTTTTTTAATTGTTGTTTTAGTGGATTGAATTGGGCCGACTGAGCCAGAAATGGCTTTACGAATGCCCAAGCTAGTACCGGCAACAAAAAGCAAACCGCTACCACCAAAATGGTTTGAGGCGTAAGGTATAGGGTGTATGGGGAAGAGTTAAGGAAAAAAATAGTTAAAAACTCGAGCCACAACAATGCCTGTATGCTGCAGCACAATACGCACCAGTTTTTGTTTTTGTATTGATAGGCAATAGAATAAATGGTATAAGGCAACGAAAGTACGTTGAGCCATGCTATGATAGAAAAGCTTGCCGGACTAGCCAATAAAGCAAGAAAAGAACCTGCAAAATAGAAGAACCCTACTTCGCTCCAGCTCAGCCAAGGAGTGAGCTTAGCTGCATCGGATCTTAATATGGCGTTACAATTATTTTTATCACCTAAACTGCATAGGTTTTGGATCAATGGGTTATTGGCATCAATGCTATGCATCAAGAGCAATACACCAACAGCAAGGCCTGCCAATTTAAAAAACAGGAGCAAGCCAAAACCTAAGGTTATCGATTGAAAATTAAGGGTAAGCAAAACTGCGCCAAGTGCCACAAGTAACAATGCAGGAATTTTAATGTCGTTAAAATTTTCCTTCAAGCTGTTTTCCTTATAATTAGGTTCTCTGCTCTTCTCGCTAGCTTCTGCATGCAACACAACACCACTCCATTGCTTAAGAAAATCAGCCTCTGGCATAACCGCGTTTTTATGCTTTTCACTACTGTAATTTACCTCACCATTTTTGATGGAATGGATCAACATAAAATATCCATTGTTCGCTGCCGAATGTGCAATAAACGGAAATTCCAGTTCCTCTACCGCATAATCTTCTTTGGCAATCTTATAGGCTTGGTTAGGTACCTGCCATTCGGTTAAACAATCGCTGATGGCCAAAAGGCTTGGATATTCAGGATGATCTTCCAAGATCTGCTGCAGACCTATATTGCTGAATTTTACATTTAATTTTTTAAGTAGCAGGGCCGTAACGGCCACCGCATTGACTTTGCGGCCAGAAGAAAATAGCATAGGTTATAGTTTTTTATTTGGTTAGTCCTTTATCTAAATATCTTAATTTAAAAATGAAAATCAGATATGATTTTCTCACTTAAGCCATTTATTAATATTTGAAAGCCTCAGAAGACTGAGACTTTCAAGATTAAGATGAAACAACTCAATGCGCTATAAGGCATATATACTGCCATAAAGACCAGCCTTAAGGAGCAAATTCATTTTTTTCATCTTCAGCTCATCAGTTAAGATTCATTATAAGGCAATTGGCAACCATATGCCGAACCTGATGGGCAAAAATGTCCTGCGTCTTCCATAGACGAACAACATGCGTAAAAATAAGAGCTTCCTGAACCCGAGCCTCCTTCAGAAATGCAAATTACATAACCTTTTCCTCTGGCGGCACAATAACTCGGATCACCTCCCGGAGTTTCAGGAGGCAAGCCGCCACCCATTACTTTTTTCAGTTCAGCTTTGCTGAGTAAATTTGTTTTTTTCATGTTTAGTTTTTAGTTGAATGAATTTAATTTAGGATTAGTTAATATTCGGTAATTCAAGTCTAGTCTTCAATAATAGGGATGATACAGGCATAAGTACCTTGATAGCCACGGCTTCTGCAGATATGCTCAGCATCTGCCAACGTAGTGCAGCATACATCATCAACTACAACTAAATCTGTGTGATCCGTAATTCCGCATCTAGCCTGAAAAGCAGCGCAGTCAGTACCACCGCCACCTTTAATTTTTTTTAGTTCAGCCTTGCTGAGCAGGTTTGTTTTTTTCATGATTTATTTTTTGGTTGTTTATAGTTATGTATCCCTGTTTCGCTCGGGCTACTTTAGCGGTGCCGGTTAAGCCAACACTCTTTGCCTATAAATGCTTTTATTAACTTGATTAAATCAATTTCTGGCCACACTTAAAAATACCTGTTATAACTTACATTTTATGTTCATCTTTTTTACATTCAGCCATTTAGCTTATTATTTTAATTCTCAAAAGTTCTGCATTGTTTTATTGTACATAAGTGTTTCGGCATTGGCACGATAATAGCCATACTAAAAACCAAACTCGTTAGCGATGGAAGCCTTATGAAAACTGTACCTTATTTTGTCCTACTTTGCGTTTTTAGTACAATGCTAAGCTGTACTAAGTTTAAATCTGACCATCCGCAGGCAGAGATGGCTGATGAGCACGCGACTAACCTGAACGCGCAATCCATTTTGCACTATGCCGATTCCATTGATAAAACTGTTTCTGGTTTAACTAAAAGCACCAGTTTGGTTTACATGCTTGGCGATTTATCTTTTTTTGTAGAGCGATACAGTGCCAATGCCCAAAACATACTTTTGGTTGAACATGGCTACAACGGATTGAGCAACAACACCAAGAAATACTACTTTAGGAACGATAGCCTGATCTTGGAAACCGTCAGGAATCAGCTAACGAATGAGACGGGAGTTATATTTAAAGACAGCCGTACTTATTTGCGAAGCAATACCATTTTTAAAGTAGAGGAGCGTACGGCATCGGCCGAAGCATCTATTGCCGATTTGCCTTATATTGATCTTCCCTTAAGCAAGGCTGAAGTTTCTGACCACAGCTATCTAGAAAAAGTAAATACGCTCAATCATATTTTAAACGGCACAGATAAATTCGAAATGGTGTTCGAAAATATTACCACTTTTCCCGATTCGAGGTATATCATGCTCAAAAGCAAACTGCAGAACAGCTATAGCGCCAGTATCCTGGTAAAGGAAAAAGATGCATTGATTGATAGTTTACTAAACAATCCCATCGATTTTAAAGATCAAAAGCTCAACCTTAAATGGAACGTGAAAGATCAGGAAGCGGTTTATGTACCTGTAGCTAGCCAAACTTCTGCCAACGGATTAAAAAGATAGGTATTGCCATTATCTAAACAAACACACCTGTAGCGCTTACGGATGCGCTCTCCCTTTTTAAATTTACGGCCATCCTTAAGCACAAAGACCGTATGTATAGGCAATTCTTCGACCCTGGTGGTAGAAAGATGGGTATCGTATTTTTTTAATGCCCTAGCCAGGCTGAGATCGGTACAGCTCGAGGCTGCCGGATTATCGAGGTAATTGATAATGGTATGATGGATATCTGAAGGAAATACCTGCAGCTCGAAGAAGGGCTTCATCATCCTTTTAAAATTGTACTTCCACTCGGCACCATGTGGCTTTACCTTACCCTTATGATCGTTCCACGTTAAAAGATGTGCAAATTCATGCACCGTGGTTACCAAAAAAGCATAAGGATTAAGGCTATTGTTAACCGAAATTTTATGTCCTTTTCCCTTGAAAGGATGTCTATAATCGCCAAGTTTCGTACTTCTGTCTTTCGAAATCTTAAACTCGCACTGAAAATAATCAATCCACTTTGATATAATTGGTGCTGCCGAAATAGGCATATATTGTGCTAGAACCTCTGTTTTGTCCATTCTCTACCGTTCTTCTCTTCAAGGAGATTTTTAATGCAATTTATTAAATTCCATCAAAAATATTGTCATGCTTAATTAAGCTTAGCCAATAAACGCAAAGCTATTGTTTGAGCAGCTGAAAGGCAATGAGACTGGCCACATAAGCCATAGCCGTCATATAAACCAGCTGGATAACCGGCCATTTCCACGATTTGGTTTCGCGATATACAATGGCAACCGTACTCATACATTGCATAGCGAAGGCATAAAACAACATGAGCGACAACCCTGTGGCAAAAGTAAAAATGGGTTCTCCCGTATCTGGATTAACGGCGCCACGCATCTTATTACGGATGGTTGTGGTTTCCTCCTCGGCACTATCAACACTATAAATGGTAGACATAGTGCCCACAAAGGCTTCACGCGCAGCAAAAGAAGTAATGAGGGCAATGCCTATTTTCCAATCGAAACCCAGAGGTTTGATTACGGGTTCTATAGCTTGTCCTAAAATGCCGGCATAAGAATTTTCCAGCTTTTCGGCTGCTTTATCTCTCTCGAATGCCGCCAGTTTTACGCTATCTGTTGCGGGTACTTCTATCGCGGCGTATTTCTTTTCGATGGCCTCAAAACGCTTTGATGGTCCATAGGTGGCCATTACCCATAATACAATAGAAATGGCAATAATCACCTTACCAGCTTCAAATACAAAGGTTTTGGATTTTTCGTACATGGTATACAGCACGTTTTTCCAACGTGGCATTCGATATACCGGCAACTCCATGATGAAATAAGACTTTTCTTTGGCCTTGATAATGAATTTCATGACCAAAGCCACCAAAACAGCCGCTACGATACTGATCACATACATTAACATGAGGGCAAGCCCCTGTTTGTTGAAGACGCCCAATATCTTTTCATTTGGAACTACCAACGAGATCAACAGGGTATAAACCGGTAACCTGGCCGAACAGCTTACCAATGGCGTAACCATGATGGTAATGATCCTGTCTTTCCAGTTTTCAATGTTACGGGCACTCATGATAGACGGAACCGCACAGGCGATACCTCCAATCATAGGCACGACCGATTTGCCACTGAGCCCAAACTTACGCATGATTTTATCCATCATAAAGGTTACCCTAGCCATATAGCCGGTATCTTCTAAAATGGAAATTAGCGCAAACAAAATGGCGATCTGCGGAATGAAAATTACAATCCCTCCCAAGCCGGCTACAATACCATCTAAAAACAGATTGGTTAAAACCCCATCAGGCAAATGTTCATGTCCAAAGGCGGTTAGCCAGGCAAAGCTGCCTTCGATAAGATCCATTGGATAGGTAGACCAAGAAAAAATGGCATTGAAAATAAAGAACAGAATCAGCAAAAAGATAATAAAGCCCCAAAACTTGTGCGTTAATATCGAATCGAGCTTATCGGTTACCTTGAACTTTTTGGCTGCGCCAGTATCCGAAACTACGTCGGTTAATATCGTACTCAGGTAGCGATACCTGGCCACTGTTTCTGCACCTTGTATTTTTGAAGATTCGAAGCCATGCGATTGCTCAATCTTTTCTATCTCTTCTTGCTCTAGCTCATTAAAAAACTCCAAATGCTCGTGCTGATGGAGCACCTGCAAAGCATAGTAATCGTTAGCTGTATTGATTTTGGCTTTGATGGCATTGATGGCTTCTGGCGCAAACTGATGCGAATCGATACTGGCCAATTGCGTACTAATGGCAGTGGTATTGGCAATGGCTGTTTTAAGTTTATCTAGGCCTTCGTTCTTTCTAGCCGACATGGCGATAACCTGAATGCCTAAACGTTCGGCCAGTTTATCTACATCGATATGGATGCCTTCTTTTTTGGCCATATCTGTCATATTCAGCACCAATAGCATAGGCAGTCCCAAATCTGCTACCTGAGAACAAAGCAACAGGTTTCTGCGCAGGTTGGTTGCATCTGCCACCAGTACCACCATATCTGGATGACTGGGATTATTCTTATCGGCCAACACCTGAAAAACGATGCTTTCGTCTTTGCTTTTTGGGTACAGGCTGTAAGTACCCGGCAAATCGATAATGGCTGCAGTTTTTTCCGAATTAAGTTTGCTCAGTCCAGTCTTCTTGTCTACGGTGATACCTGGAAAATTTCCAATTTTCTGATTTAATCCCGTAAGGAGATTAAAAAGGGTAGACTTTCCCGTATTGGGATTCCCAACTAGTGCAACTTTTAGATCGGCCAAGATATTATTGTATTAGGATAACTGATGCTTCGCTTTTGCGCAAACAAAGTTGATATCCCGCAACACGAATGGCCATCGGGTCGCCAAGCGGCGCAAAGCGCTCTACTTCTACTACCTCTCCTGGCAAACACCCCATCTCCATTAACTTCACAGACATTTCTAGGTCTGTAAATGCAACGATGGTTCCTCGTTCTCCTGGGTTTAACTGCGAAAGCTTCATATTTGAAATTATAGGCGCAATTTAGCCTTTATTTGTAATAATTCCAAATAAGCTCCCGTCAAAATCTGATGACACTTGGTGGAGGCGGACCTCCTGCTGAGCCAAACTTCCTCAAACGATAGGTTAAGCCCAATAAAAAGTACCTTCTCATCCCCAGGTTTACACTTTCTGTGATGTAAATGTCGCTGGCATACCTCGAAGTATTGCGACTGTTATTGAACACATCAGACACGGTTGCCTTTAAGCTTAATGATTTTTTCAGGAACATTTTTTCGAAACTCACATTGGCCATATGTATGGTATTATTATCTGTTCCCAAAGCTACGTTGGCATTATAGGTAAGGTTGCTCTGCAGGATAAAGCGAAAATCGTAAGGCAGGGCCGCATTCAGGCTCAAACTATTATAAATATTGGTAAATGTATTGCTTTTTAGGTTATTGTAATCATAGCTAACCACCCTGGTACTTCCGCCAATTCTATTAAACAATTGCAGGTCTGAGCCAATTGCATAATTGATACCTGTACCAAAAGAATAATTTACCGAATGGGAGCCTACAATTTTATTATCTAAGAAAGACAGGTTCTTGTTATAGCCTAAACTTACATTGGGGTTAAAGGTAAGGTTCAGGCTTTTTACCTTGAAACTTCCGCCCAAACGGCCGCTAAAGCTATAGTTTCCGCTAATGTTATCGTAAACAGTAGTTTGCACACCAGTATTTGCATCAAACACCGTGTTGTTCATAACTTGATCTTGATTATGGTTAAAGCTGGCGTTAAAGTTAATGCTGCTGCCGGCAGTTGGGTTAAACCTGTTATAAGAAAGGCTTATGCTATTTTGTTTAGAGGGCTTTAGGTTAGGGTTACCTGTGATTTTCTGTAATGGATTTGAGTTGTCTGTAATGGGTTGCAACTGAGAAATGCTCGGCGTACTTACGTACCGATTGGCATAAACCGAAAGGCTAGACGTTTTATTGAGCTTATACGAAAGGTATAGATTTGGCTGCAGCCAGGTGTAATCGTTGGCAATGCTCGTATTGCTCATGAGGTTGCTGCCTTTCAAGGCCGTAAATTTCTGATCTACATTTAAGCCCATCGTCAGCTTCTCGCCAGAATTATAATTTAGCCTGAGTCCGATACTATGTGTTTCGTTAAAGTTTTCCAGATTGCGAGAAAGGTCATCGTTCCTCAGGTCGTAACGGGTACTAGCCGTATTGTAATCATATACCATGCGCTCAATTACATCTTCTCTTTTGCTATAGCTGTAGCCGGCACTCAAACTTAGCTTTTTGCTTAGGGGTTCGGAATAATCGGCACCCAAGCCATAACCATTTACATCTCCAGCCTGGTCTATCAACTGATTGAGTACTGTAGTGGTTGGTGTACCATTATTGTTAATGGTAATGTTGGAAAGGTTGAGCCCATCTAATGAAGAATTGCTTTTGTTGCCATTGGCCGATAAGGTGAAGGTCCTTCCTTTTTTGCTCAGCTTTTTATTAAAGGAAAGCCTCCCTCCAAAACCCGGAGTTTTGTTGTTATTGGTGTTTAAAGAATTACCCTTATTGATATTTGCCTGTGTAGCTTGGGTGTAGGAACTAAAAATAGAGCTGTTTTCGGAATCCGAGCCACTAAAGCCAAAGTTTGGGGTAAACTGAATTTTAGCGGTCGAATCCAGAGCCAAGTCTAAACGCATCGTAAAACGATGGCGGTTACTCGTTGTGGTAGCATCATTGCTTTTATCGTTGAAATAGCTATCCTCACCCAATAGGTTTAACCTGCTCGACAAGCTCTGGCGGATGCCATAATTTTTGTTGAACATATAGCTAAAGGAGATCTTGTTGGGGAACTTTTGGTCTTTGCCCCATTCATCGTTATAATTGATGCCAACGCCTTTGTTGTCGTTAATGCCGCCGCCGCCGCCGCCAAATCCATCATCGCCATTTAAGCCCACCGAAATATTTCCACTTCCATCAACCATAACTGAGCTTACCATGCCCGAACCAAACACATCGCCTCCTAAAAAGTCGCTCAGGTCTGAATAAGAGAAACCCGTTTTATTGATGTTGTTGGCCAAACCGATAATGGAGAGCTGCTGCTTGCCATTAAAGCGATTGATACTCGTGGAGGCATCATATAAGCTGCTGTTTCCCTTGCCGGCAGCAATATTCCCGAAATAGCCTTTCTTTTTGTCTTCTTTCAGGGTAATATTTAGCACATTTTCGCGCTTGCCATCGTCGATGCCTTTAAATATGGCATCATCGGTTTTCTTTTCGATGACCTGAATTTTATTAACGATTTCTTTGGGCAGGTTCTGCGTGGCGGTTTTGGGATCTTTACCAAAGAATTCCTTTCCATCAACCAATACCCGGTCGATCTTCTTGCCATTAAAAGTAATATTACCATCCTTGTCTACTTCCATACCTGGCATTACTTTCAGCACATCTTCTACGTTAGCATCAGCCTGGGTTTTAAAAGCATCGGCAGTAAACTCTATAGTATCTTTTTTAATGATCATAGGCAATAGCTCGCCCTTAATGAGTACATCGTTCAAGGTAATAGCGCTTTCTTCCATTTCCAGGGCACCAAAGTCAACAAGAGGCTTTGTTGGAGTGAGCTCGAAAGCCTTGATAATCGGCTTGTAGCCAATTAAAGCAGCATAAAACTTATACTGGCCAAAAGGGAGGCTTTTCGAGGTGAAACTTCCATCGGAAGCAGTGGCTCCCATACTGGCCACTGTGGAGTCCTTTACGTTTTTAACCGCAAAAGAAACAAAGTCGATAGGTTTTTTGGTCTTGGCATCGAGCGTTTTGCCCTTTACGGTACCTGAGTTTTTTTGTTGTGCAAATGATCGCGTTGCACTCAAGAAAAGGAGCAGAAAAAGAGCAGGATAAAGCAGTTTCATCGGAGTTTTTAGTTTGGTTTTTCTAAACTAACTAAAAACATAGTACAAAACAACTATTTTTATAGTTAAATTTTGTTAAAAAAAACGCCATCAGAAATTAATCTGATGGCGATCTTATAATTTGCTGGTGTAAGGCTTACATACCGCCCATGCCACCCATTCTCATTCTTTGGCCACCGCCCGGACCACCTGGTCCTTGCATGTTCATTGTTCTGCCACCTACTCTGTTTAACGAATAAGTGAACGAGAACATATAGTAGCGTTTCAATACGTTGAAATTCGAATCTACGATGCTATTGTTGGTAGCTGTACGAGAGATACCTGTGTTCTGGTTCAACAAATCGTTTACAGCCAATTTAAATGTACCCCTGTTGTTAAAGAACTGGCGACTGATATAACCATTGATGATGGTATAGTCGGTATTGTAGGCATCGCCCCTACCAGTGGTTTTGTTATAGGTTACATCGGTTTGCAAACGAATATTGCCTGGGAACAAATAACTCACATCGATGTTTGGTGCCAAGGTATAGAAGTTGGTTGGATTGCCAATAGTGAAATTACTATGGCTCCAGTTTCCAGAAATACCAGCAATCAAATCGAGTTTATCTAAGTTAGATACCAATTTATAGCCATTGGTAAGTGAGCTGCTTTTGGTTACGTTGGTTAACGAGTTGGTAATGTTAGTCGATTTACCGTAGTTACCACTTAGGCTGATCTGCAAGGTTAATTTATTGCCTGTGATGAGCGGCTGACCCAAGTTTCCAAAAACACTGGCGTTAAAATTACCATCAACGTTTATATAGCTGTTCGCAATTTTACCGTAGTCTTCACTTGTTTTATCGGTAATCAAGGTTTGATTGTTGGCAAAATCGTTAAAAGTTTGGGTAATGAATGCGCCAATAAACAAAGTACGATAGCTGGCGAAATCGAAGTTATTGAAAAAGATGTTCAACGAGTTCGAGAACGAAGGCTTTAAGTTAGGATTACCCAAAACAATGGTCTGTGTATTGGTATTATCCGGAATCGGCTGGATCTGATCGATGCTTGGCTGATTGGTACGGCCGTTATACCTGATGTTTAAACGTTTGGTATTGCTAAAGTTATACCTGAACTGAGCCGAAGGCGTAATATTGGTAAAGTTCTGCGTAAATACGTTTCCAGTAGTCTGGTTGTCGTTTTCACGGTTAGTACGTTGCACCGCTACACCTACGTTCCAGTTGTATTTTTTCTCGTTTCCATTGAAACTGAAACCCAAGGCATTGGTTAAGGTTGTATTCTCGAACTGGTTGCTATACTTATTGTTTTTAATATCATAAGCTTGTGTTGCCAAGTTAAAATCATACACCAATCTTTCTTTGTTATCGTGGTTATAACCATTTTGATAGTTGAATTCCAAGCTTAAGGTTTTAGACAAAGGCTCAGTATATACCAACCTTGCCGTATTGCTTAACGAGCTTGAATTTTGGTCGTTGAGCTGGTCAAGCAGGTTTTTCGATACTGAAGCGCCATCCCTTTTATCTTCATTAATGTAATTGAAGTTGTCGGCATCATTATCGTTGATGTTGGTATTTACATTCAATGACAAGGTACGACCTCTGCGCTGGAATTTTCTACGGATCAACAAGTTATTACTGATTACAGGCGATTCTGATCCGGTATTAAGTCTTTGCATACCTATCGTATTTACATCATCTACATTCCTATCGTAGTTGCTGGTACTTAGCGCACTGTTTTTGGTATAAGAGATTTGTGGCTGTACCCTGATCGAAGTCATCGAGTCTAATTTCGTGTCGATCGTAAAGTTAAACCTATGGTTGATACGTTCTGTGGTACTGTTTAAATCGCTTAGGTTGGTTGTTGTGTTATTACCCAATAAGTTTTGCGTAAAGGTATTGTTGGTATTGAACAATGAAGTCTTGTTAAAGAAATAGCTACCGTTGATCTGGGTTTGGTCATCGTAAGTATCAGAAAAGTTGATACCTGCTGCATTGGTTGTTGTAATACCCGCTTGTGTTGCGCCACCGCCCCCGCCAAACTGGATACCACGGCCACCCCCGCCACCGCCAGTAATACCGCCACCAAAGTTTTGTTTGTTTACGTTGTTAAACTGGCCGATTAAAGAGAACTGTTGGTTGTTATTGAATTTATTTACGTTTACGTTTACGTCATACCGATCGTCAGAACCATAACCTAAAGTCGTGTTTCCAAAATAACCGTGTTTTTTATCTTGTTTGGTTGTAATGTTGATGATTTTTTCACGGTTGCCATCGTCAACACCAGAAAATTTAGATTGATCAGACAAATCGTCGATGATTTGGATTTTGTCAACCATGTCAGCTGGCAAGTTTCTGGTCGCCAACAATGGGTCGTTGCCCATAAAGTCTTTACCATCAACCCTTACTTTAGTAATTTTCTCGCCCTGTGCAGTTACGCTACCATCTTTGGCTACGTCAACACCAGGTACCTTTTTCAATAGGTCTTCCACCACTGCATTTTCTTTCACCTTAATGGTTGATGCACTGATTTCCAAAGTATCTTTTTTAACTACTACCGGAGGAATTTCGCCTTTAATTTCTACACCTTTTAAGGTTACGCCGGTATCTTCCATGCTCAGCGTACCAAAACTCATTGTTGGTTTGGCTGCGGTAAGTTCGAAGTCTTGGGTAATGGTTTTAAAACCTAGATAGGCTACATATAATTTATATTTACCTGGGGCTAGGCCACCAATGGTAAAAGTACCAGTTGCCGAAGTATTGGTTCCGCCAACCGTAGATGAATCACTTACTTTTTTGATGGCCACAGAAGCATAGTCAACCGGCGATTTATCCTTGCCGTTTACTACCTTTCCAGTAACCGATCCGCCCGATTGTGCCTGGGCAAAATAGCTTACAAATAAGAAGGCAATTAGTATTGTACTTTTAATCAAATTCTTCATTTCAATTTTTATATAATTTTGTAAAGTTACCCTATCAGACTAGTGCAAGCCTCAAAAGTTTGTTAAGATGTGTTAAAATATGGGTAACAATTTAAATACAACTAACTTTACCGTTACAGAGCTCTTGGCTACAATAGCGCAAAGCGATAAGGGAATTGAGGTCTAAAGACCTATTAATGTGCCTGGTAATGTGAACGAGGCAACTTGGGGCAATAGCACGATGGCTTAAACAAACCGCAGCCACAAAGCAGAAAGCTTAACAATAAAATAATAATCAGATTAAACCTTTGTCTCATTGTAATTTGACAGGTGCAATAAAATATAACTAAATACGCCCATAAAAGTACCGATCATGTCGCAGGCGAAATCCCACCATTCGGCAGATCGATAAGTAAAAACTTTCCATTGCAACAGTTCTATCCCTCCGCCTATAACGGCCGAGATCAGCACAATTTTAAATATGGTTAGCGAGCGAAAACTGTAATTATGCTGGTACCTGATTTTTCCGTAGAACAGCAATACGCTGAGTATATAGAAAAAGCCAAGGTGTGCCATTTTATCAAATCCTTCAAAGAAAAAGCCAGTCCCACTATCTGAGTCTGGCATCTTGATGTTACAGAGCACTAAGATCACAATGGTCCAAATAACGGCCCACACCTGCGACCTTAGCACTCCAAATTTTTTCATGCTTATGCGCCTACCAGTTCTTTGTACTCATCGGCACTCAACAAACCTTCTGCATCAGCAGCATTGGCCAAAGCTACTTTTACCATCCAGCCTTTTCCGTATGGATCTGAGTTTACCAATTCTGGATTGTCGTTCAAGTCGTTGTTCACCTCTAGTACAGTAGCAGTTAATGGCATAAACAAATCAGATACAGTTTTAACAGCTTCTACTGTACCAAAAACATCTTCTTTGCTTACTTCAGTACCTACAGTGTTGATGTCGATATAAACGATATCGCCCAATTCGCGTTGTGCAAAATCGGTAATACCAATAACGGCTTCGTTGCCCGACACTCTTACCCATTCATGGTCTTTAGTGTATTTCAATTCTGATGGAAAGTTCATTGTTTTGTATGAGTTATTTTAAATTTTCGTTTATCGATTAGTTCTTCAAAGGTAATTATTAAACCGCTTTCTAACAACGATTAATTCAGTGTAATCCGCAAGCTAAATCCAAAATTGCTGAAAGAGGTATTAAACGACTGCGAAGTATAGGGCTTGGTGATATTCGAATCGTAGAAAACCTTCAAATTGAAACGCTGGTTCAATATATAGTCAACGCTCGGCCTCAAGGTAATATTCTTGGCTCCCGATGAAACTTCAGCTTCTGTAATATCTGCCCTGTAAATTACCGTTTTATTATCCCTTATGGCCACATCCAGTTTAAAATCCATGTTGTTATCCATTTTCAATTGGCTAAACCAGCCGAATGGGAACCTGAACTTATTGGTGCGATAGCCCAAACCAAAGGCCAAATTGTTTTCTGATAATTGCGCCAATTGGCTATTTGACAAACTTAGAGCAAGGATACGGGTCTTATTAATCTCAAAGGTTGCGGTCAAGTTATTTTTGAGCTTCGTATCGATACCGATTAATGGTGCAAACTGTTCAGAAATACTTACCTGCGCAAATTGGTACAAAGGCAAGAAGTTCTGGTTAACATCCCTGCTGCTTACATAGCCATCGGTTTCCTGGTATTTTAACAAGCTGTTAAAACCGTTGATGCTATAAAGCGACCGGTAGCCGTGTCTGAGGCCAAATTCGGCAAAACGATCGCCAATAAACGGAATTTTGGTTAATCCTAAATACGTAATTCTCCAGTTGGGAAGTGGAATTTTAGGCAAGTTGTTAAGGCTTACTGAACTTGCATTTTTGCCGGTATAGGCCGCAATGAATGCAGATACCACCACGTCTTGAGCGTTCTTGTCATAACCATCGGCAAAGCCACTCGCATTTTGCCCAGAAGAGTTTGGATTTTGTGCCCCCAACCTGTTAGATATCACCACTCTGTTGGCCATAAATTGGTTAAAGAGCTTAGAAATCGTGCTTCCGTTTTTATCTGTGAATGCCGTACCCAAGCTAATTACCGAAATGCTGTAATCGCCAGTGGTAGTTGGACTAAAATTCCTAAAGTTTTTAATGCTGTTGTCATACCTGAAATTGGTCGAATAATTCAGCGTTCTGTTCTTGGTCGCACTTAAGGTGATTTTAAAATCGCGTAATGGTTCTATGGTACTGGTCAACTGAAAATCTTCTCTCAGCGTATTGATGTATAGCTGCGTTTGGTTCTCATCAGTAGTTAACCAGCCATCGTTCAAAGCCATCAGCCTAATGTCTCGCTGGCTACCAAATACAAAGCCTAAGCCTGGTGCACCCGATGACGGATCTATACCAAAGAACTTGGTTTTAGGCAAATAACCCGGCAAGAATGTACCCTTGGTTTGCGTAAAGGCCACATTAATACTCTTGATACTGGTCACCAAACCGATCAATATATCCGAGAAGCTGGTTACCGTATCAGTTTTGTTTAAATTACGTTTGATGAAACCAAACTTGCGATACAAGCCAGTCATGGTCAACGTTGGATTGAGCTGTATGGTCCTAGAGTTCTGAATGGTATTACCTAAATTGATGTTCGGATCTCTTAAGGTAGACAAAGGTTCGGTTTGCCAGTTAAAGCTGGTGCCATATACGGTAGCCACATTCACCCAATCCAACCCCGGAATTTTACTGATCGGCAAATTATACCTTATGTTCAGGTTATGGCTGTAATCTGTAGTACGACCCAGGTTCTTCAGGTTTTGCCAAAGCGTATCGCGTTTTAAGCCTGTAATCCTGCCTTCGGGCTCATCAACAATCGAATAATTGGTTGCATCGAAATCAAGACTTAAGGACTTGGTCAAATCCCAGGCAATGCCATATACCCTCGAAATCAAGAAGTTCTTGTTGAAAGTAGTATTGATCGGAATGTAATTGTTCGGATCGTTGTTGCGGAGCGTATTTTCAGAATAGAACCTGTCTACATCAATCCTGAAATTGATCGAACTCGGCAATAAGGTGAAGTTGAAATCCTTCAGCAACTTAAGCGTGTTCGATTTAATGAGTTTATCAAATGGCTGATAGCTTTTTGAAGTTCCGGTATAATTATAGCCCAAAGAAGCCCTATACGTATGTTGTATGCTGCTCTCGTTCACAAAATCGCGATGGGCAAACTTGGTTTGTGCATAAGAAACGTTAAAATTTTCGATATCCCATAAACGCACCGGTTTTTCAGTATTGGTTCGCTCTTTGCGTACGTTGGTAAAGTTGATGCTGCTCCTGGTGGTATAGTCTTGCGCGAAATTCAAGATCGAATCTTTCTGTGCTTTCGAAGCCCCTTTCAACGAATTTTTCAACTCGATATCCGGTGTACGCGGATCGAACTGTGGCGTCATTACCTGTTTAGAGTAACTCACATACATCGGTATTTTGATGCCTGTTTTTTGTGGCAACAATTTGCCCAATTCAATACTCGAAGAAATATCAAAGAAAGTATTATCCGAGCGGTTACGCTCGCTCACTTTTTTCTCTAAAGAACCAAAACCGATGGTCGATTTGCTTCCAGAAACATTCAGATCTGCAAAATCGGCGAGCTTGGCATTCATTCGTGCTGTAGCTGCCCAGCCTCCACGTTCATCAAATTCGGTTAGGCGCAATTCGTTAAACCATACTTGAGCATATTTATCTGCACCATCATCGCCAGCTGGCGAAGCCGCATTGCGCAATGGATTTTTAATACCCAACATGTAAACCCTAACCTTACTCATATCGGGCTGTCCCTTTACGATAATGGTATTGGCTCCATCGATGTACACAAACGGCACATTGATAGGCCATGCTGCACCTCCTGCAATCCTCGCATTATTCCTTGCAATTTTTGCCTTTTGGAAAAGCTCCAATTGGATGTCCATTTTATTGGCATCTGGCCAAATGGCGTAAGGATCGCTCGTTCCTGGCTGCGTAATTTTTAAGGGCTGGTTATATTCGTAGTAGTTATCTTGGTTATCGGTACCAATCCGCAAGAATGCGCTGATATCGTTATCATTCAAAGGATTATTAGTGCCAATGGCCTCGGCATGGATATACATTTCCAATCGCTTGTACGACCTAAAATCGTTGATGGCTGTTTTAAAAGCCGCTCGGCCATAACCGTCTCTGAGTTTGTTGATAATTACCGAAAGTGATTGCTCATTTTGGCGGGTATCTCCACGGTAATTGCTGAAGTCGCGTTCGCGGATAATGCCTGGAGGAACCACATAAGGAATAGGCGTACGCTTACCATTTTCTTCAATATTTACCGTAGCAACTTCGATTGTCGATTGATCTGGATTTGCAGGCTGGAGTGCAGGATCTGCAATTACCTGAAGGGCCTCATTTTTGGCATTGTATTGTCGCCATTCGCCCCTTACCAATTGTATTTTTCCAAACCTTAACACCGTAGTATCGGCAAAATTGGTCATGAACATCCGGATGAAACGAATCGATTTAAAATCTTGAATGCCCCCTACTTTTTCGTCGAACTGTGCTAGAGGAATGCGAATTTGATACCAAGTGGCACTTTGGGTCTGCCCGTTGGCCAACTTCACTTGAGATACCACTTTATCGGTTACATATTTCTTTCCTACTTCCAAATCGCCCGGACGCATCGAAATCTTATATTGGAAATATTCGTCGCTCTGGGTCATGTTGTTGTCCCTGTTAATATCTTCCCCATCTGGAAGCGAAGTAGAAGCAGAGTTTTCAATTCCTAACTCGTCTAAAGATTGCTGCGAAGTTTTAGAGTTGCCCTCAGGACCATTATAGTTTTGATAGCGTTTTAAGATACCGGCATTCTGCAAATCAAGGTCATTGCCCCTGAAATAAGAATAATCATCTGATGACGGGTCATTCTCAAATGCCAAAGCCACATCTGGATTCAACTGTGCCCTGATTTGGTTAATCTGGTTGGCAAACTTTGTTTTTTCGTTGGCGTTAGACAATCCATCTAAACCTACATCTTGTGCCTTTCTGGCTGCAGGATCGTTATCGAATGCCTGAATTACCGGCTGCAGCTTGGCTACCCTGCCCCAATTGGTTTCCTCATACTTAGAAGGATCACCATTTGCAGGCAAACTATTCTCCAGCGATTTTCTGCCGTCTTTTAAGATATCTTCAGAGATGTTTCCGATGTTAAAATACAAATCACCTCCTAGCGAAGTAGTTTTGTACATGTAAGGATCCATTACCCAAAGCTCAATGTATTCGATGTTATTGGCTTCAAAATCGTTGATATCGATCCTTCTCATGATCCCGCCCCAACGCGACCGTGGGTTGTTCAGCTGTCCATTTGGACTAAAGCCCGTAGTTGCATAGTTATAAGGGCCACGCAACATCGGATAATAAGCCAAATCTAAGGTGGGCAGGTTTAAAGGCTGACCAGTACTGATTTCTTTGAAAGGAAATACCTCCTGCTCTAGCACTTCCCTTACATAATGGTTAGAAAGTTCGTTTCTGTTATTTCTTAAACTGGCTGGGATGATGTTCGAATTGTTGTTATAAAATGCCGGGTCGATGTTATAGAAGGCCAATTTGGCACGGTTATATCCATAGGCCAAATTATCAACCAATTGCGATTCCGAGAACATTTGTGGGGTACCCGAAATCTGCCATGGCACTGAACTCTTAAGGTCGATGATAGAACGCGAAGCTTCAAAATCATCCAGGTAACTTGAACCGCCCTTATCGCCACCCGAATTAATGGCACTCGGATGCCCTGGAATAAGCTGGGCGTATTCGCCTCCAAAGGTGATGCTAGATGGCGCCTTGGTAGAAATGAGTGGCAGCTTATCAACCATTTTGGTCAGCCATCTCGATGGCGAACTATAGTTAAAATCCAAACCGAAAATACTGTTAGAAATCGGCTCTTCCATGTAATTTACCTTTTGTGTCAAGGGCTTTTCGGTAAGATTCATGAAAGTACCGCCAATGTTCAGCTTGTTGTTAACGTGGTAGTCTAAGCGGGCACCAAAAAGCGACCGCTGCTGCAGGCCAAAAAGCTCGTTGTTTTCTGTGGTAATCCTTATAGGCTGACCAGAAGTGAGCAAGGCTGTATTCACGATTTTCACCCTGCCCATGTCATAATCAACCGTAAAATCGGTTCCCTCCTGCAAAGGAATGGTTCCGGCAAAAACCCTTACCGAGCCTTTGGTAACGTTGATGGCATTGAGTGAAAACTCTGAGGCAATTTCAGATTGATAGGCCCCTTTTATGATGTAAAGATTCTTATTGCTGAACAATTGTTGCGCTACTACCTTGGTCGAATCATATAACTGCGGATAGGTATATTTATCAGCCAATGGTTGCTCTCCAGGCAGGCTGAACTTGGCAGCCAAATCGTTGCCAAAAGGTTCGATTACCGGAAAAATAACCCTTCCGTTTAAAGGATCGATGGTTACATAACCGTTATTGGTATTATTAATCAAATTGGTTAATCCGGTACCGGTTGGCGAATAGCTGCTCGAGTAGTTGTTCTGGTTTTGGGCAGCACTAGAAAAAGGCTTGTCCTCTGCTTCAAAATCGAATACACCATCAGGCTTACGCTCCTTCTGCTGGTTCAACTGATCTAAATTGGTTAAAGAAATGTACTGCTTTAGTGCAGTTCTCGAACCTTCTCTAATCAAAGGCATTTCGATACCCGTTTTATCGTCGATCCTGAAGATGTCTAATTTAAAGTTCTGCGGACTGATCTGGTAGCCACCGATGGAATAGATGTTTTTCATCATCAAGTCCCAAGTTGGCAAATTGGTTTTGATGGTTTCGTTCTTTAACAATTTAGAGTAAAGCACCTTCGGTGTACCCTGATCAAACGAAACATCGGTTGAGAACTCACCCACTTGGTATTCAACTCCATTGTAGGTATAGCGATAAGAAACGGCCAATACCTCATCGGCATTTAAGGCATTGTTTAAAGAGATATAACCCAACTGTGGCTGGTAACTATATTCGCGCTCGGTTAGTTTTCTGGCGTAGGTTAACTTAGCGAAGTTATCTGTAGAGCCGTTTGCCTGAAAATAATTGATAACCGAATTAGAATTGGTCAGCCTTGCATCTGGAGGCAAATTGGCCAACAAAGTATTAGATGCATTTGGGAAAGTTGGATTGGTAAATCCCGATGGCAACACCGAGCCACCCCCAGTGATTTGTGCCGTATTGCGTGGCTGGTTTTCACCTAGATCCAAGAAAGCCAATACATCCCTCGAATCTTGTGTATTGCCTGTTTTATTGGTAATCCAAACCTCTATTTTGGTGATTAAAACACCCGAAAGTATGGTTGGCGGATTAGCAAGCGCCCTGTTGTAATTGTCCCTAAAGTATTTGGCCAAAAAATAGTGTTTATTGGCTTCGTACTCGCTGCCACTGATCCTAAATTCGTTCTGTTGTGCCCCGTTATTGATCTGCAATTCTTTCGATTGCGATTTTTGTTGGGTAAAAACCGCGGCAACATCCAACTTGCCAAACTGCAATTGGGTTTTTACCCCAAACAAGGCTTGGGTACCGTTAATCAAGGTACTGTTAAGCGGCAGGCTTACGTTACCTGCTTCAATTTTTTTGATGATATCGTCTTTGCCACCGGTATAGTCTAACTTGATCTGATTTTCAAAATCGAACTGCGCTTCTGTATTGTAGTTCATTTTGATCTTCATCTTGGTTCCGATATCGCCCACTACGTCCATTTGGATGCGTTGGTTGAAATCAAAATTGCTTTGTACGCGCTGGCGTTCGTTGAATAAAGGATTTTCGTTTTTATTGATACGACCCAAAAAGGTAAGCTCGGCCTCTCCCCTTGGCTGGATATCGATGGTAGTACCACCGAAAATTTTCTCGAAAACACGGCTGTTCACCTTTACCTGAGGAATTATTCCGGTTTTTCTTACATCGGCAATTTCTGCATTGGATAGGATTCTCCAGTTTTCGCGTTTGATTTCGCTATTAACCAATCGCAAATATTGCTCAATAGTTAAATATTGTGGTGGCGAATACAATTTATCCCCTATCTTCTCCGTTATAACATAACGTTTGTTTACTGCATCGAATTCAACTTCGCGCTTAACGTTTTCTGGTAATGGCAAAAAAGGATTATTGTAGGTCCGCAAACCTAATATTTGTTTTTCGCGCAAATTGAAGGAATTTTTGAGCGAATCAGTTCCTGATCTTGTCGGCGTAACTTGAGAATGGGCGTTAATTCCGGCAAAAAGAAAGAAAAGAAGAATTAAGAGTGTAAATTTATTTGTCAATCGGCGTTTGGTTATAAATTCTTCAAAGCTATTTTTATCATTTGCTCTACCGTTAAATCCTGCGTTGCATTCTTAACAGCATTGTCTAGTGCCTTCTCTGCTACCTGCTTGCCAAATCCAAGCATGATTAAAGCAAATAACGCTTCATCTTTAATTGTATTATGCTGAGGCATAGAAATTAATGAATCCGGGCCTTCTTTTTTCAGTTTATCTTGTAGTTCTAGCACTATTCGTTGGGCAGATTTTGCTCCAATTCCCTTAATGCGTTGTATCAAAGTCAGATCGGCCTGGATAATGGCATTTTGTATTTCAACCGGCGTGATAGACGACAGCATCATTCTGCAGGTGGTAGGGCCAATGCCCGAAACCGAAATCAAGTGCAGAAAAAGACGCCTTTCGCCTTCATCGGCAAAACCGTACAAGGTATGGGCATCTTCTTTAACATGTAGCCAGGTATAAATCTTGCAACGCTCCGTTTGTGGCAGGGCCGAATAGGTATTGAGCGAAATATTGATATGATAGCCTACGCCTCCGGCTTCAACTACTACATAAGTTGGACATTTAAAGGCCAGTTTGCCATCAATATAATCGTACATGAGCGTTTACTTTTTAACTATTCTATTTAATATTCCCCTTCTCTTTACCGGATTAGCATCCTCTTCTTTTGCCTGTACGTCTAATACTGCAATGGTAATCATATTTACAATTTCTCTTACCGAACTGCCCAGCTGCACAATGTGTACAGGTTTTTTAAGGCCTAATAAAATCGGGCCGACAGCCTCGGCGCCGCCCAATTCCTGCAAAAGTTTGTAGGCAATGTTACCCGACTCCAAGTTAGGAAAAACTAATGTATTTGCAGGTGCATCTGCCAATCTACTAAAAGGAAAATTATCTTTTAGCATTCCATTATTAATGGCAAAGTTACCTTGCATATCGCCATCTACAATAATCTGGGGATGTTTTTCGTGTAATATTTTTACTGCTTTCCTTACCTTCTCTGGAACAGGACCTTCATTTGACCCAAAATTGGAGTACGAAAGTAGGGCTATGCGTGGCTGAATATTGAATTTGCTTACTGATTTTTCGAGCAGTAAAGTCAGGTCAACCAGCTCTTCAACCGTTGGATCGACGTTAACCGTGGTATCGCCAAAAAACACTGGGCCCTTTTCGGTCATCATCATGTACATACCCGCCACTCGGTTTACACCTGCTTCGGTACCGATCACCTGTAAAGCTGGCTTAATAGTGGATACGTAGTTTTTGGTCAGGCCTGAAATCATGGCATCGGCTTCTCCAAACTCGACCATAGATGCGCCAAAATAGTTTCTATCGCGCAACAGCTTATTGGCCTCGAATAAAGTAACGCCCCTACGCTGTCTTTTTGCATACAACGAATCGGCATATTTTTTCATTCTTTCAGGCTCCAAAGCTGGCTCTATGATTTCAACACCCTCCAAATCCAGGGCATTTTCTTCTATAATTTGTTGGATGATTTCTTTATTGCCTAACAAAATCGGAATGGCAATATTATCGTCCCTCACAATTTGAGCCGCTTTTAAAATCTTATAGTTATCGGCTTCTGCAAATACCACACGTTTTGGCGCTTGCTTGGCCTTATTGGTAATGGCACGCATAATCGAATCGTCCATGCCCAAGCGGCGTTTCAGTTCTTCTGCATAAGCATCCCAATCGGTAATGGTTTTACGGGCTACGCCACTTTCTATCGCAGCTTTTGCCACGGCCATTGATACGTTGGTCATCAAGCGGAAATCCATAGGCTTAGGAATGATATAATCCTTGCCGAACTTGATATTTTTCGCATTGTAAGCCATGTTTACTGCTTCTGGAACAGATTTTTTGGCCAGATCGGCAATGGCGCGAACGGCAGCAATTTTCATTTCTTCGTTAATGCTGGTCGATCTTACATCTAATGCGCCCCTAAAAATGTAAGGGAAGCCCAGCACGTTGTTCACCTGGTTAGGATAATCTGAACGACCGGTTGCCATGATCAGGTCTTTACGCGAGCTGATGGCCAAATCGTAGGCAATCTCCGGATTAGGGTTAGCCATGGCAAAAACAATTGGGTTTTTGGCCATCGATTTGAGCATATCTATGGTTACGCAATCTGCAGAAGAAAGACCGATAAACACATCAGAATCTTTCATCGATTCGGCTAGCGTATTCAGGTTTCTGCTGGTGGCAAATTCTTTTTTAATGGGGTCAAGGTTAGCGCGATCGCTACGGATTACGCCACTTCTATCGCACATCACGATATTTTCTTTTTTGGCACCTAGCGCTACATATAGGCGTGAACAAGAAATGGCAGCGGCACCCGCACCGTTAACCACGATCTTGATCTTGTCCATTTTTTTCTTTTGGAGTTCGCAGGCATTGAGCAAGGCTGCTGCAGAAATGATGGCGGTACCATGCTGATCATCGTGCATCACCGGGATATTCATTTCTTCTTTGAGGCGACGCTCGATTTCAAAACATTCTGGTGCTTTGATGTCTTCGAGGTTTACTCCACCAAATGTAGGCTCCAACGATTTTACGATCTTTACAAAATCGTCTACGTTTTTAGTATCCAATTCTAAGTCGAACACATCGATATCGGCAAAGATCTTAAACAAAAGCCCTTTACCTTCCATTACCGGCTTGCCTGCTTCCGGACCAATGTCGCCAAGGCCCAAAACAGCGGTACCATTACTAATTACGGCAACCAGGTTACCCTTGGCCGTATATTTATAAACGTCGTCTTTATTTTCGGCGATTTTCAAACAAGGCTCTGCCACCCCTGGCGAGTAGGCCAAGGTTAAATCTCTTTGGGAAGAATAGGGTTTGGTTGGCACTACCTGGATCTTACCCGGTCGGCCCTGGGAATGGTAGTCTAAAGCGTCTTGTTTTCTATTCGTTTTGCTCATACAGTACAGTTTGGTAACGGGCAAAGTTACAATTATTTTATCCTAATGTAACTGTTTTTTAATTGTTATCAAGCGTACTTACAGCGAATTATGTCTGTTCAAAAAGTATGAATACAAGTAATTTTGCGGGAATATTTAGGTAGAAGTACTCATTGTCTGAGTTCGAGAATCTGCTTTAGCCATCCTTTATTCTTTGTCCGTGGTCTGTGTCTCACAGACCATTTCGATGTAATGCAAATTGGTGTCCTGTGCGCCACAGGACATGGAGAGGAAAGAAATAAATTTTATCCTTTTATCTTCAGTACCATTCCGGGTTGCAAAGCGGCTTTTTTCAGGCCATTTGTTTTTTAATGCTAGTATCGCTTGGCTTTCCAAAACGATTTTATAATTGGACTTTGCAAGCCATGAAATTATACGGCTTACAAAGTCCAATTGTTAAGCTCCAAGGAGCGCCGTTGCTACAGCAAAAGCCTCACCCGAGCAGTTCAGACTGGACATTAAGCATCAAACTAGTAACCGAAATAAAACGGCTACTAACACTCCAATAATGCCAGATGTTCCCAATTTTTATCGGTTAACACAAATTGTACCTGTATCTGTGGCATTCATCTCACATTTTAAACCAGGACAGCATTGGTCTTCAGGGTTTCCAGCTCCCGAAAGCGAACAAGCATAATCAAATTCTTCTAAACAGCCGGTTCCGGTGACAGATCTATTTCCACCTAGTACATTTTTTAATTGTGCTCTTGTTAGCACTTCACTATTTGTAAAGGCTACGAGACTTAATTTTAGTTTTTTCATCTTTTAAAATTTAGTGCTTTGTATTTTTGGATAGCGCTTTATATTTAACCGTCAATTGCGATTGTTCAATCAGAGCGAATAAAATAAATAGACTTTGTAAGCTGATTACAAAGTCTATTGTGAGGCTAATTTAGCTTAATCCCAAGCTGGGCAATGGTCACAGCACCAATTTGTAGCCCACCCATTAGCTACGTATTCTTGAGCCCTTCCAGCTCCTTCTCCTTCAGACAGGTTTAATCTTCTCCACTGTCCATCTATTTTCACACCACAATTGGTTTGCTCGGCGACTCTGCCGCCCGTAATAGCTTTCAACTCTTGTTTAGTTAAAACTTTTTTTGATAAAATCTTTTTCATGGTTTTAATTAGTTTAGGTTAACTGAATAAATTAGATGACTTGTTTACTTTAAATTTAAAGAATTCAGCACCACAATTTTGACCTCATTTTTTACATTGTGCCATTTATTCTGACATTGTTTAAAGGCCATCTTTTTTTTGTAAATTTAGGTCTGCCTCAATAAAACGTATCTCCAAATGGATATTGGTTCAATATTAAAACAGCTCCGCTTATTGAAGGGTTGCTCGCAGCTAGAAATCGCCGCAAACTTGAACATTAGCCGAACAGCCTATTCTGCCTGGGAGAACGAGAAGGTTGACCTTACCCTATCTCAAGTCAGGAAAATTGCCTCCGTCTACAATATTAATCCTGTTGCCTTGGTGAAAATGTTTTTTGAAGGTATTGACAGCAGCATCAACGTATTAGACAATCAACTCCACAAAAAAAGTGATGAAACCCCAGTTGCTGGGATACAAAGACTAAATCGCACTTGAACCAATTGCAGTGCTAAAGAAATATACAGCAGTTTATCCTTTTATTTTAAGTACCATTCCGGGTTGTAAAGCGGCTTTCTTCAGGCCGTTTGTTTTTTTGATACTGGCTACCGTTGCTCCATCAAATTTTTCGGCAATACCAGATAAGGTATCTCCGGGCTTTACTTTGTAACTGATGAAACTTGCTTTGGTTGCAGGCTTTGCTTGTTCTAGAGCCGCGCCAAAAATCTTTAGCCTTTGTCCGGGGATAATACTGTTACTTGGCAGTTTATTCCATACTTTGAGGTCTTGCACCTCCACTTTATACAAGTTGGCAATCATGCCAAGATTTTCTCCTGGTTTAACTTTATGGAAATTGCTTTTAGCTGCAATCTTTTTAGCTGGCGCTCTCTTACGAAGCTCTCTTACATCGTCTGTTGAGGCCAAAAACACTTCGCGTTCTACTTCGGCATCGGTATTCAATACTTCATAGATCTTGGCAAAATTCTCTTGCTCTACTTTGGGCAGGATAATGCGTTTGGGCAACAACTCGGTTCCGTTTACGATCTTTTTCTTATAAGAAGGATTCAGTCCGAACAAGGTTTCTTCCTCGTAATTCATCGCCTTTGCCAAATCGGCCAAGGTTACAAAATGGCTTACCTGAACCGTATCGGTTTTGAGTGTCATTGGTGGGGCCTGCATGGCGATGTTATGCGTATTCGCATAGTTCATTACATATACCGCAGCGATAAAAGCAGGCACATAGTCTCTGGTTTCTTTGGGCAGGAAACGCCTGATTTCCCAAAAATCCCTTGAACCCGCCTTGTCCATGGCACGGGTTACATTGCCTTTGCCACAATTGTAGGCCGCAATGGCCAACAGCCAATCGCCCAGCTCTTCGTAGGCATCCCTAAAATAAGCTGCTGCCGCATAACTGGCCTGAATAGGGTCTTTACGTTCATCAACAAAATTGTCCATGTTAAGGCCATAAGCTTTGGCCGTACCGAACATAAATTGCCAAAGCCCTGTTGCGCCAACCCTAGAAATGGCGTGAGGGTTCATAGACGATTCGATAATTGGCAGGTATTTGATTTCGGCCGGAATATTATAGGCTTTTAGCGCTTTTTCAAAAATTGGAAAATAGTAGTTAGACAGGCCTAACATTTTGCCCATCATATCCTTGCGCTTGCTGTAGATATCAATAAAGTTCTGTACGTATTCATTATAGCTCAACGGCACAGTTTTTTGGATGGAATCCAAACGCATTTTGTAAACCAGGCTCTGATTATAAAATAAGGGCTTGTCAATAAACGGTACAGCAACGGTATCGCGAGGCAGTGTAGCGGTAATATTTTTGAATAGGGTATCGGTTTGGATGTTCCTGATCGGGGTTTGGGCTGTTACATTTAAAAATGCCAACAAACTCAATACGGATAGTACTATTTTCTTCATACAGTTTGGTTTAAATGCTAATGAAGCGCCGTAGGCAAGTTCATCATCAACTATATTCGGTTCTTCTTTGAGCGCTAGACAGCATGCCTGTTCTAGTACCAACCCAAGATTGGTATTATATTTTATTTAAAAAACTATGTGACAGGGAAAGTAGCTCCTGCTCGTTAAAATGTTTGGTCATTAACTGAACACTTAACGGCAAACCAGCTTTGTTATTGCCCAAAGGCAACGCAACTGCCGGAATACCAGCCAATGAGGCCAATACGGTATAGATATCGGCCATGTACATGACCAAAGGATCTTGCATGTGTTCGCCCATTTTAAAGGCTGGTGTTGGCGTAACAGGACTTAACAGAAAATCATGTTCCTTTAGCAGTTCTTCCACCTTTTCTCTAATTAGGCGACGAACCTGCTGCGCTTTTTGGTAATAGGCATCATAATAGCCGGCACTTAATACAAAGGTGCCTAACATGATCCTTCTTTTTACTTCTTCGCCAAAACCTTCTGCCCTCGATAATTTGTAGAGACTGTTTAAGCTTTCCGCATCCGTATTGCGATGTCCGTAATGAACCCCGTCAAAGCGAGAAAGGTTTGAAGAAGCTTCGGCCGTGGTTAAAATATAATACGTAGGCACAAGGTAATCGAGCAGGTTAAAGGAAACATACTCAATTTGATGACCCAGGCTTTTTAGTTTTTCGAGGCTTTCGAGTATCGCTTGCTTAATTTCTGGATCTAGTGCTTCATTGTCTATCGTTTCCTTAAGAACAGCAATCTTTTTGGGTCCAGTTGCCGTTAAATGTTGCGTATAGTTCGGCACGGGTACTTGAGCTACGGTACTATCTTCTTCATCGGCACCTGCCAAAACTTCGAGCAATAGCGCAGCATCGCTAACAGAGCTGGTTAAGGTACCTACCTGATCGAAAGAAGAAGCATAAGCAATCACCCCGTAGCGTGAAATCCGTCCGTAGGTTGGTTTAAAGCCAATGTTGCTACAAAACGCTGCAGGTTGTCTAACAGAACCACCGGTATCGGTACCTAAAGCGGCTAGGCACATGTCTGCCTGTACGGCAACTGCCGACCCGCCCGAGGAGCCACCCGCTACTCTTTCTTCGTCGGCCGCATTTTTAACGGGACCAAAATAAGAGGTTTCGTTTGAACCACCCATGGCAAATTCGTCGCAGTTCAATCGGCCAATTATAATGGCGTCTTCCTGCAACAAACGTTTAACTACTGTTGAAGAATAAGGAGAAATAAAGCCTTCGAGCATTTTAGAAGAGGCCGTAACCTCATGGTCGATATAGCAGATATTGTCTTTTATGCCAATAACCATACCTGCCAGCTTGCCTGCCGTTCCGGCATCGAGCTTTTGCTGCACAATTTCGGCTTGCTTTGCCGAAGAATCAAAAAACACCTCATTAAATGCATTGAGGTGCTTGTTCTTTGTTATCTGTTCAAAATAGTACGCCAATAATCCTTGTAAATCAAGCTCTTTTTGGTCGAGCTTAGTACGTATCTCGGCTAGTGAAGTAAATTTCTTCAAGACTTAGATTTAAAAGAATGTTGGAACAGATGAATTAAAGTGGTTTTTTCTCGTCGTTGTTAGTTGGATTGCCTCCTGAATCTAACCCGTCTTTACCGTCTTTAAATTCTTTTACTCCCCTGCCCAAACCGCGCATCAATTCAGGGATTTTTCTACCTCCGAAAAGCAACAAAAGAGCGGCTATGATTAAAAGGATCTCTGGTGTGCCTAAACCGGCTAGAATTGTTGGTTGTACCATGATTTTTATATTAAAATTTCTTTATTCTGATCTAATTAGCCTAAGAGTAGGTTTCTTTATCCTTGTGGATTTCACCTTCTGCCGTTGGCTTGTTTTCTGGAGTGGCTTCAGATTCGATGGGCGTTTCTTCTGTTGGATGGTGACGCGCCGCATTCTTCTCTATTTCTGCCTCTTCATTTAATTCCTTGTCTATATCTACGGCATTTATGTTGCGATGGATTTCACGCTTGACACCTTCTGATGCATCTTTAAATTCCCTGATCCCTTTTCCCAGCCCTCTTGCCAATTCGGGCAATTTTTTACCTCCAAATAACAAAAGTATGGCTACCATGATGAGGGCTATCTCGCCGCCACCCATGTTTAAGAACTCTAATAACGCCCCTGAATACATCTTCAATCAATTTTTATACAAATATAGACAAATATAAGTTTATAAAGGTTTAACGTGCGATCCAACCTTCTGGATTTTGTGCTGTAGCGCCTTTATTAATTTGAAAACCTAGCTCTCCTACACCCCCTGTTTCTCCCACTACACCAATTGTTTGCTTGGTACTTACACTTTCTCCCTGAGATACGCTTACGCTTTTTAAGTTAGAGTAAACCGTAAAATACTCACCATGCTTAATCAGTATAAAGTAACGGCCCTGAAAAGGTCTAATTGAAGTAACCTTGCCATTAAATACAGCACGAACGGCTGTGCCTTCAGCTGTGTTATAAGTTACTCCTTCATTATTTGCAGTGGCTTGATCCACCTTATAAGAGCCAAAATGTTGCACAATATAACCTGTAGCCACGGGTGCAGGCAAACTGCCCCTGTTGTTTTCAAAAGCTGCAGATAATTTAGCGGATTCTGGCGTTGCCCTTAGCATTTCACTGGTTGTTGATGTTTTAGGTTTAGTTGCTGCTGGTGCCGGTCTGTTTTCTGCTTTGGCTTTTGCTGCAGCTATTCTTTCACGTTCACGCTCTTCTTCTTCGGCTTTCTTCTTGGCGGCAGCGATCTCTCGTGCTATCGTAGCCCTGATCTCTCTCGCTATTGCATCTTGCTGCTGCCTTTTCTTTTTAATATCTTGTTTGTATTGGGTTTCCTGCTTGCTCAACTGGTTCAATACCACCGTTTGCTCGCTTTTCTTTTTGTCGAGCTTCGATTTTTCGCTTACCTGTTCCTTGAGCAGGTTGTTTTTGTTTTTGAGATCCTTATCTAATACTACAATCTGGTTGTTCAGGTCTTTTTCTGTCCCCTGGATATAGGCGGCCTGTTTTTTACGGTACTGCCCAAACTGTTGCAAGTACTTGATGCGTTTATAGGCTTGGTTAAAGTCTTTTGCGGCGAAGATAAACATCATCTTATCATACGAATTCCGATTGCGTTGCGCAAAGCGGATCATGCCGGCATACTCTTTTTTCAGGTCGCTCAATCGGCTCTGCAAGTTGTGCACTTTGCCTGTATTCTCGGTGATCTGATTGTCGAGGTTCTTCATTTCCGAGTTAATGGTCGAAATTTTATCCTGCATCAAACGCACCTGTGCCTTGATCGTGTTGATCTGGGTAAGGGTTAATTTCTTGCCACTAGTGGTTTTGTTCAGGTTCTTTTCGGCCAATTCTATCTGCCGTTGCAGGGCTTCTTTTTTTTTGATCAGCTCTTTGCTCGATTGTGCAAAAGCGGTTGAGCAAAGGCCCATCAACAGCAGGGAAAGGAGTAACTTGTTTAGCTTCATTGCACCAAAAATATAAAAATTTAGTTGATTACCTGAAAACTTTTAGGCACAGTAAAGGGGAACTCTACAGGCACATTGCTCTCTATCTTAGTGAATTCTATTTCTAAATTGATCTTTTTGTCGCCAGACATGGTATTGATCTTAACGCTAGATGGGAACAATGCATTGTTGATCGGCGTATATTTTCCGTAGCTTACTTTTAAGGCCTGCGCAGCTTTTGCATCGTTGAGCGTGTTTTCTGCAGGCTTCAACAAGGTATTAAAAAGTACGCGGTAAGCCAAGTCGCCATTGTTGCCGTTCAACGCCCAAGCTCCGTTTTCTTGCACAAGGGCCGAATTCATTGTCATAAATTCAGGGATGGTATTTCCCGAAAGGATAGCCTGTAACAAGCCAAAGCTAATCTGTTTGTTGGTAAAATTATAGATATAGCTGAACGGCTTCTTAGTATAGGTTTTCTGTAATTTATTTAATAGCAACAAGCTATCAGGCGTAATTACTGCCCTTGCCACTTCTACTATGCCACCGGCTGCCGTAATGATCGCCCATATTTTTTTGTCCTTTTGGATCCTGATGTTCATGGTTACGTTGTTTTCGTCGCCGTTCACATCCAGTTTGGTTTTTCCTTTTAGCGCCAAGGTGTTAAAAGAAAGGTCTTTTGCTTTGAGCAGGTTGAGGTTATCCTGCTTTTTATCGGGTTGGGCTTCTACTTTCTCCTGACTAGCCGGAGGGGTAGCAACAATCACTTTTTTAGGCTTGCATCCTACGCCTAAAACCACTAGTGCCAATAAAAGGCTACTTAATATATTTCTTTTCATTGATTTTCTTGTTTAGTTTTTCGGAATCATTTCCAGCTTGCTTGGCTTTTTGCCATTGCGTTACCGCCTGCTCTCCATTTCCCTTAAGAAACAAGATATCGCCGTAATGCTCAAGGTAAACAGGGTTTGATGCCTCATTGTTTTGCAACGCTTTTTCGATCCAGTTCAGGGCTTGTTCGTATTTGCCCTGTTTAAACAATACCATCGCATAAGTATCTGCAATGGATGCATTTTGGGGAAGAGCGTTTGCTGCCTTGGCCGCCAATTGCTCGGCTTTGGCCAAATTCTGATTTCTTAACGCTAAATAATACGCATAATTGCTCAGCGTCAAATAATTATCGGGCGCCAACGAAATGGCCTTGTCAAATGCGGCATCAGCTTCTTTTAGTTTAGACTGATCGATAAATACTTCGGCCTGTAGCGCAAAGATCATCGCTTTTAGGTTATTGTCGTCTGCATCTAGCTGCAATGCGGATTTGATTTCCAGTCCCGCTTCGGCATTTTGGCCATTTCTGTGCAGGGCAAAAGCCTTGTAGTAGTACAAGATGGCCTGATTTGGATAAATAGTCAACGCCTCATCGCCAGTTTTAATGGCAGCTGCATATTGGCCCAGCAAGGTTTGGATAGCCAATACCTTTTCCCAAGCCGCATAATATTGATCGGAAACTTTTAAAACCGCCAAATACTGTTCTTTGGCACCATTCAGGTTTCCTTGCTGATAAAGTACATCGCCATATAAAATCATCAGGGTTGGCTCATTGGGATGCGCCTTTAAAGCCGCCTGAGCCAATTCTGTAGCATCTTTAACCACTACGGGATTATTGAACCTCGACAACATGCCACTAATGATCTTGGCCTTGTTTCCTGCTGGCATTGCCGAATGCGAAAATGCATTTTTTAACGGCCCCAAGGCCATTTCATTGTTCTTTTGCGATTTATAGACATCGGCCATGGCCAAATCTACTTCGTAATTGTCGGGCTCCAATGTTTTGGCTTTTTGTAACAATACCAAAGCCTCGGCCTGTTTGTTCTTTTCTAAAAGTACGCCACTTAAATAGAGGTAGTTTTTTACGTCTGCAGGCCCATCGGCAATCAGCTTATTAATCGCCTCTTCATTTGGTGCGCTTTTGCCCTGAACGGCAATGCGCTGCTTGGCCAGCTTCAGTTCCTTTGAAAGCCCAAATTTCTTTTCTACTACATCATAGGCCTTTTGTGCCTCTTCTGCCTTTCCGGCAATGGCCAATGCACTGGCTTTGTCAAAATAGTATTCTTCGGTTTCTGGCGAAAGCTGTATAAGTTGCTCAAATACTGGCACCAAAGCTTCCATGTTGCCGTTACGCTTGTAAATTTCTGATTGGAGCTTGAGGTACCAAACATTCCCTGGATTAAGTGAGATGGCCTTTTTGATGGCAGTTTCTGCCTCTAAAAGCTTATTCTGACGAAGATTGAGCGAAGCCAATTCAAAATAGGCAGCGTGGTTCTTGGCATCCAATGCCAACACTTTGCTAAAGCTTACATTGGCATTGGCATAGTTCTCGGCCATTTTTTCTTTAAGGCCGGCAAAGAACAGCTCTTTAATGGTATTGTTTTCTCTCGAAGGAACCGATACCGTTTCCTGCGCCTGTGCAACAAACACCAGCCCATATATTAATACGAAAACAATTTTCAGTTTCTTCATCTTATTTAGTTTTGAATGTGTGAATTTTGAGGGATTGAATGAACTAACAAAGAATAGGTTTACTGTCCGGCATTCTTTGATTCTAATTTCTCATTCAAAATTCTCGCATGCAAAATTCACTCATTAATTATTTTCCGGTATGGCCATAGCCACCGGCACCACGTGCCGTATCGCCCAGCTCAGTGGCCTGCTCCCAATTTACGGTTTCATGCCTGGCTACTACCATTTGCGCAATCCGTTCGCCGTCGTTTACCACAAAATCGGTATCCGAAAGGTTCACCAGCAACACTTTGATCTCTCCGCGGTAATCGGCATCGATAGTTCCCGGCGAATTTACAATTCCAATGCCATGCTTATAGGCCAGTCCGCTTCTGGGCCTGATCTGTGCCTCATAGCCAACCGGCAATTCAATATGCAAACCTGTTGGAATCAAAATCCGCTGCAAAGGTTTAATGGTGATCGCTTCACTTATAAATGCTCTTAAATCCATTCCTGCTGCATGTGCTGTTTCATAAGCCGGCAAAGGATGGTGAGAATGATTGATAATCTTGATGTTCAACATGTGTTAGCCTCTTTTTAAAATCTTCATCAAACCGTCTTTCTCTACATAGAAAATACCTGCAATAAAAGCAATGAACATTGCATTGCCGATATAGATATTTCTGTTAAATATAAAAAACGAGGAGAATACAATTGCGGTTGAAATGACCAGATAAACAATGATCTTTTTCAAATTATAGGGTATCGGGTAATATTTTTGGCCCAAAATATAAGACAGAACCATCATGACGAAATAAGCCAACATACTGGTCCATGCCGAACCCATATAGCTAAACCTCGGGATAAGTATAATGTTGAGCACGATGGTTATCACGGCACCGGCCAGCGAAATATACAAACCAAAGCGGGTCTGGTCTGACAGCCTGTACCAAACCGAAAGGTTCATGTAAATACCTAGGCAAACATACCCCAATAGCAGGTAAGGCACTGCCGGCAAGCCAACCCAATATTCGGCCGTGTGTTCTGCAGACCTGCTGATGAAATGCTTTAATATCTCGATATTGGCAATAAGGCCTACAAAAATAATGGCCAAAGCAATTACAAAATAATGCAAGATAGTGGCGTAGGTATTTTTGGCATCTTTGTGCTTGGCATGGCTGAAAAAGAAAGGTTCTGCCCCCAGCCTAAAAGCGGTGATAAAAATGCTCAGGAAAATAGCGATTTTACACACTGCCCCATAAATACCTACCTCGCCGTCGGCTATGTTTGCAGGCAATAATTTGCTGAGTACAATTTTATCCAGGTTTTCATTAACGATAAAAGAAAGATTGGCCACCAAAATCGGCCAACTGTACGAAAACATGGTCGCAAAAAGAGGCTTGTCAAATTTGAGTTGCAGCTGCAAAAACTGAGGCAGCAAATAAATAAAGGTAACTATGCTGGCAATAAGGTTTGAAATAAATACATAACCTACCCATTGATGCCTATACCATGATGCCAGCCAATCTGCACCAAGCCAATGATGCTTAATGATACCAGGAATTACAAAAATGAAAAACAGGTTAAAGCCCACAAAACAACCAATATTCAAGAATTTGGCCACACTGTAGCGCATGGCTTTTTCATCAGCCCGTAATTTGGCAAAGGGAATAACGCTGATGGCATCTATAAACAAGATCCATAAAAAGAAATTCACATATTGCTTGTAATCCTGTATCTCGCCGGGTTTATTGGTCAGGTAACCAGCAATCTGTTCGTTAAAAACGATGCCTGTAAAGAGGAACAAGGTTGAAATAAAGGCGATGCAGAGAAAGGAATTGTTATACACCTCCTGCTTTTTGTCTTCAAATTTATTGAGGTAACGGAAATAGGTACTTTCCATTCCGAAGGCCAAAATAGCATTGATGATAGAGGCATTGGCATACATATTTGTAAAAATGCCATAAACACTCTTCGGGTATACCTTGGTATAAATTGGGGTAAGGATAAAGTTGAACAGCCTCGAAAGCACTGTGCTTACCCCATAAACAGCGGTTTGACCAATAAATTTTTTATATACAGACAATGTATTTCAGATTTTAGGTTTACGATTTTAAATTTTTAGATTGGTGCTGCGAGATTAATCATCCTTCACAATCGTCAACCGTCAATCTAAACTCGTAAATTCAATTTACCACAATAGGTTCTTTTTGACTACTTCAAAGTTGCGATAATTTTTAGTTTCTCCATCGGCTACTTCTACATTTTCTACTTTTGCCTTTTCTGGCCCTTCCTTGCACCAATCTAAAAAGAGGTCTAAAATGATGGCACTAGCTTCGGCTTCTATGTAAACCGAACCATCCTTTTCATTCTTAACCAGACCTTTTACGCCCATCTGATCGGCCACTGCCTTTGTGCTCGCCCTAAAAAATACGCCCTGCACCTTACCCGTTACTTTTATATTGATGTGTTTCATTTTATTTGATTGTTCGTTGGCTGGTTCATAGTTGATAGTCGATAGCTGAACTGCTAATTGTAAACTGCCAGCTGCAAACCTTTCGAAAGAGATTGCTTCCCTCGATGAAAATCGAGCTCGCAATGATGATACCTTTTACATCTTACCTCTTCCATTTTCCATTAAAATTCTTTCTCTAGCAGTATCTTCTTCTCCTGCAAAAACTCTTCCCAAATTTCTTTAAGTATGCTTGCGGCTGGTTTAATTTCGCTGAGCATGGCCGAAACCTGTCCGATTTCAAGTTCTCCTTGCTCCATATCTCCCTCAAACATGCCCAATTTCGCCCTTGCGCGCCCTAAAAGTGCTAGTAATTGCTCGGTATTCGCACCTTCAGCTTCTGCTTGTCCAACCGCTGTTGCAAATTCGTTCTGTAACAAACGAACAGGCACCAGTTTTTTCAGCCTCAGCTTGGTATCGCCTTCGGCCGAACTCACGATCTTTTCTTTAAAGTTCGGATGGCACGATGATTCTTCGGCTACGGCAAAGGCCGATCCTATTTGTACCGCAGTAGCACCCAATGCCATTGCAGCCAGCATTGCCCTGCCACTCCCAATGCCTCCAGCTGCGATTACTGGAATTTTAACCGCATCGGCAATCATCGGAATGAGGCACATGGTGGTCGTTTCTTCGCGTCCGTTATGCCCGCCAGCTTCAAAACCTTCGGCAACCAGGGCATCGGCCCCTGCCGCTTCGGCTTTCAGTGCAAACTTGGTGTTGGCAATTACATGCACTACTGTTATTTGATGGGATTTTAAAAACGAAGTCCAGGTAGCGGGATTGCCAGCAGAGGTAAATACGATTTTTACACCCTCAGCCACCAGAATATCCATGATTTCCTGAATATTTGGATAGAGCAACGGTACATTTACCGCAAAAGGGCGATCCGTAGCCGCCTTGCATTTTTGGATATGGGTCCGCAGTACATCCGGATACATGGAGCCTGCACCAATAATCCCCAATCCGCCAGCATTTGATACCGCCGAAGCCAGTTTCCAGCCACTGCACCAGATCATCCCTGCCTGAATAATCGGGTATTTGATATTGAATAATTTGCAGATCGGATTCATAATCGGTATGGTTACAGTACTTCTGAATTTACAATATGTGTGGGTTTGCCCTTGCTATAATTAACTATGTTTTCGAAAGCCTTGCTAAAATACAACTCGTAGCCATTTTTTTCTACATAGCCCAAGTGTGGCGTGCAAATTACATTGGACATGGTTAACAGCTCAAAATTAGGATTTTTAATGGGTTCGTCTTCATAAACATCCAAACCTGCAAAACCTGGCCTGCCTGCTTTTAGGCATTTGAGGAGCGCTCCCTTTTCAATCAGTTCGGCCCTTGCGGTATTGATCAATATTGCCGTGGTTTTCATCAGGCCAAGGTCGGCTTCTTTAATGAGGCCAAATGTACTTTCGTTTAAACGCAGGTGTAGGGTTATTACATCTGAATCCTTAAAAAAGTCGGCTTTGCTTAGCGCCGCCTCAAATCCATCGTTTACTGCATTTGTCCTGGAGTTTTCGCTTCCCCACACCAGAACCTGAGCACCAAAAGCTTTTGCATAATTGGCGATCAGCTTTCCTATTTTGCCGTAGCCCCAAATACCTATGGTTTTGCCATAAACGCTCGTGCCTATATTCGTTTGCCAGTTTCCTGCCTTCATATCGACAATGGCATTGGGCAATTGTCTCAGCGCATTCATAATAAGTAGCCAGGCGAGTTCGGCTGGTGCTATTGGCGAACCTACGCCCTCGGCAACCGCTATTTTATATTGATTGCAAGCGTCGATATCTAAGTGGTTTGATATTTTGCCCGTTTGGCTGATCAGTTTCAATTTGGGCAACTGTTTTAAAAGCGCCTCAGTAATTGATGTTCTTTCTCTGATCAAAACCAACGCCTCTGCATCCTTAATCTGGTCAGCTAGCAAGGCAGGGTCTTTCTCTGTTTCGTTCAAAACCACTACTTCATGGTCATTAAGCAACTCGAAACAGGCTAATGTTTTTACTACATCTTGATAATCGTCTAGTATGGCTACCTTCATGGCCTATCAATTAAAATAAACGTTGAACCTGATCGCTTTCTATTTTAAAATCGGGCGAGAGCTGCACCAGGTTTAGGCCCGGTCTCTTGCCAACCTTCAGGCTTCCGAACTTTGAATCGATATTCAGAAACTTCGCGCCATTCAAAGTTGCCCATTGCAGCAAATCGTTAAAAGAAACCTGTAAACGATCTTGCAAAGTTTTCATTTCTGCCAGGATATTAAGCTGATGATTGCTGGCCAAACTATCTGTACCCAATGTTAGGGTCACTTCCTGGGCCTTAAACATCGTGGCATCAGGCAAACTGTTTTCAATGTAAAGGTTAGCATTCGGACAGAGGCACCAATACAAATTGGGATGTTCTTGCTGGGCAAACGCTACATCAGCAGCTTCGCTCATGGTGTTGTGCACCAAAAGGGTGTTGAGTGTTTTATTCAGTTGTGGTAAATGATAATGGATCGCATTTTCTCCAGATGCCTGGGCCTCGTGTGGAGGAATGCCTACACTGGCAAAGAAATCTGCAAATTTGCCCGTTCCCTTGGTAAAGAGTTCATTCTCTCCTGCGGTTTCCTGGTTATGGATACTCAATATGTCCGTTTCGATATTGGCTTTTTCAATTTCCCTAAGCAAGGTTGACGAAACCGAATAAGGTGCATGCGGAACAATAGAGGCTTTTAGAGGTAAGAAATCAGCTCTTAGCTGAAGTCCTGCTTCAATTATTGGTTCCGAGGGCCTACTAAAGCCAAAGACCTCTACAAAGGTATGGTAGTAGATTTTACTATGTAACTTAACTGTTTTTGAGCTTAACTGATTGGAGATATCGCCAACTGCAACAATGCCATTGGCATACATTTCTTCGTCTGCACGTTGCATGGCCGCTAGGATTTGTTCTTCGGGCTGTTGCCTCATGGCCAAAATCTGTCTGATAAATTCAGCGAGGCCAGTATGCTCATCGATCTTTCCCAACAAATGTGAAAGCTCCAGGTGGCAATGCGTATTGACCAAACCAGGAATGATGGCCCCCTTGTAATGCTTAATTGAGCCCAGTTGCCGCTCTTGGGCTTGTTGCGATGTTAGCACTGCAGTAATGGTTCCATCGGCTTTCATGCCAATTACACCATTTTTGAGGGGAGCTTCTTCAACTGGAAAAATCCAATCGGCCGAAATGTATTGTTGCATGCCACAAATTAAATGCATTAAGTTCGAAACCTAAGAAGATTATCAGCTTTTTTGACGACAAATTCAACAAGCTGTGGAGTTTCTCTACAATCGGTATTTTGCCTAAAAAATCTATATAACTGATTATCAATAATTTATAAATTAATTTTCTTTTGGCACCATTATGTAACCTAGCTCAGTAATTATTTATTTCAAAACCCTAATTAAAAAAATACAAGTTATGAAAAAATTATTTTTAGCCGCTACGTTAGCATTCGCAGGATTCTCAGCAGCACAAGCAAGTGAAGTGAAATCAAATAAAATTGAAGTTGTTACCACAGTACAAGATAGCGTAACCAAAACACCGGTAAAATTAGAAGATTTGCCACAAGGTGTGAAAACCACATTGGCTTCTGAGCCTTATAAAGTTTGGACAGCTACTGCAGCTTTCTTGGTAAAAGATGCAAAAGCAAACAAAGAGTGGTACCAAATCGATGTTAAGAAAGAACAAGAAACCGGTTCTATCAAACTTGACAAAGACGGTAAACCTGTTGAATAATTAAAATCAACAGCATAATTGAATAGCAGAAAACACAATTATACTTTAACAAAGGCCAGATTTATCTGGCTTTTGTTATTTTTGTAATATGTCAAAATTCCTAATTGTTGAAGACGACTCTACCTTTGCCCAAATTATTGAAGGCTTTTTAACTAAAAGTGGTTTCGAGGTCTTATTGACATCAAACACCAAACAAGCATACAAATTTATAGACCAGCAAGATTTCGATCTGTTTCTGGTCGACTATCGCCTGCCCGACGGTACGGGACTCGATGTGCTTAAATATGCTCGAGAAAAGGGCATTGCTACGCCTACCATCGTCATGACCAGCTTTAATGATGTGCGTACTGCCGTGAAGTCAATTCAGTTGGGCGCTTTCGATTACATCACAAAGCCAGTAAACCCCGATGAGCTCTTGATGATCATCAAAAACTCTTTGACCAAAGAAGAGACGGCACCTGCAGCCATAGACGATAATTTTATCAAAGGCAAAAGCACCGTAGCCGAAAAATTGCATGAACACATTGCCTTGGTGGCCCCAACCGACATGTCGGTGATTATACAAGGCGAAAGTGGTACAGGTAAGGAACACATTGCCAAAACCCTACATCTGCAGAGCAAACGCAGCAACAAGCCTTTTATAGCCATCGATTGTGGTACTTTATCAAAAGACTTGGCCGGAAGCGAGCTTTTTGGGCATGTTAAGGGTGCTTTTACTGGTGCCTTAAACGATAAAAAAGGTCAATTTGAAGCCGCCAATGGAGGCACTTTGTTTTTAGATGAAGTAGGGAACCTTACTTACGAAGTACAGGTAAAACTATTAAGGGCTTTGCAGGAACGCATTATTCAACCTATTGGCAGCACCAAAACCATAGCTGTTGATGTGCGGATCATCGCCGCCACCAACGACGACTTGGCCAACAGCATTCAGCAAGGCGAATTTAGGGAAGACCTTTACCACAGACTCAATGAATTCAAAATCCAATTGCCGGCTTTAAGAGACCGTGGCAAGGACCTGGAGCTTTTCATCAACCATTTTATTTCCTTAAGCAATAAAGAGCTGGGCAGAAATGTACAGCATATTGCACCAGATGCCAAAGAATTGTTAATGGATTACGATTGGCCGGGCAATTTGCGCGAGCTTAAAAATGTGATCAAGAGAATGGTTTTGCTCAGTCCGGGTGATACAGCAAGTTTAGCGAGTTTGCCAGATGAGATGAGAATGGCAGTAAGCCAATTGCCTAAAAATGGCAGCACCGACCTCAAAGCAACGAACGAGCTGAACGAAAAGCAACTGATTACCGAAACCTTGATTAAGGTAAGGCACAATAAATCTAAAGCGGCCAAACTGCTCAATATCGACAGGAAAACGCTCTACAGCAAAATGGAGCGTTACGGCATCGAATAATCCAGTTCGTCGACCATTAACAACAACTGGTCAAGCTCTTCGATTAAGTGACCGATCTCGTTTTTTAGCATTTGATCAATCGCTTCGCGTTTTTCTATTTCAAGTTCCAATGTTCTAAATTGTGCAGCTAGGGCTGAAGCGCCAACTTGCGCAATCCGACCGGCTAGGCGATGCACAATCAACCGGCAATTTGCTTTGTCTTCCTGCTCCATGCTTTCTTTTAGCGTTTCGCTGTCATGGATACAATCATTCTTAAATTGATTTAAGATTCTTTGCAGCAGTTGTTGATCGCCTAAAGTCATTTTTTCAATGGCGCTGATGTCAAAATCAATTTTTGCTTTAACTGGAATGGCCCTTTCAAATATAGAAAGCAGATCTTCTGTACGGAATGGCTTAGTAATTAACCCGTTAAAACCTTCTTTTAAAATGGCTTCCTGTTCATCTGGCAGTACCTGAGCGGTAATGGCATAGAATTTTACATGGGCTGGCATTTTATGCTTCAATATCCGATGCAGTTCCAATCCCGACATTTCAGGCAAACGCATGTCAATCAATACATAATTTACTCCAGCCAAATCTGCATTGAGAATGGCTTGTGCCGTATTGAAAGTTTGATAAGGAATATCATGCTTCTCGAAAATCAGCGCACACAATTCTAAAATCAGCTGGTCATCGTCTATCATCCACACTTTGCCCGTATTTACAATGGCACTTTGGCCAATGGTTTCGATTTCGTTTTCAGGTTTTTCGGCATAAGGATATTTCAAATGGAAAGTAAACGTGGTTCCGTGTTCCTTTTTGCTTTTTACATTGATCCGGCCTTCCTGGCTTTCAACCAACGATTTTACAATTGCCAATCCCAATCCCGTTCCGGTTTGATTATGGATGTATTTTTCGCTGCTTTCAATTTGTTCAAACTCGTTAAAGATCCGTTGGATATGTTCTTCGTCAAAGCCAATGCCGGTATCTTTGATCACAAAATTAAAATGGACAAAATCACCATGCCTTTTTAGCGAAAGATTCAAGTCGATCTGCCCTTCTATGGTAAATTTGATGGCATTGCCCAACAGGTTAAACAGGATCTGTTTTAGCCTAAAGGCATCGCCAACAGCATATTGTACGCCATCGGGCTCAAATGTAGTCACCAGATCGATCTGCTTTTGTGTGGCCAAAGGCCCCATTACCTCTACCACTTCATCGAGTACCTTGCTTACGTTAAACACTTGTTGGTTAAAGGTAAATTCGCCAGAAATGATACGGTTATAATCGAGCACTTCATTTACGATCTGCAACAAATGTACCGCCGACTGATAAATGGCATCAACGTTTTTCTTGCTTGGCTGGTCTTGTCGCGCAATCAGCTCTGCATAACCCAAAATAGATTGCAAAGGAGTCCTGATTTCGTGGCTCATGTTAGATAGGAAGCGCTGTTTGGCCTTGCTATGGTATTCGGCCTCGTCTTTGGTTATTTCGAGATCCTTTCGGTAGCGGTTAATGCTGGTGATATCGGTTAGAATGAGATAAACCAAAATAATGGTCAGAAAGAAGAAACCGATCAACAGTGCCGTAATCTGCCCTGCACCCTTATTCACTACCTCTTTGGCCTGGTTGTTTTTTAAATCTACCTGGGCCACGGCATCAGACTCTACCTCTTTCAGGATATTGAGCATTTGTGTGGTAATGAGCGTACTTGCGGTAGCCAAATCTGCCTCCCGCTTTAAAAATCGCGCACTCTTTTCTTTTTGCTCGGTTTCTATCGTCCTTAAAATGGTATCGATGTTATTCGCGATGCTGTCTTCCACCTGTGTATTCAAGGTATCGCGTTTGATTTTAAATTCTTCGTTTATAATTTTGTAGACCTCTGATTTTTTCTTGCCAAAGAGCTTGCTCAAAAATCCCCTCGATTTTTTTTCTTCATCAGGTGCCACGATTGTTGTAGAGGTAGAAGTTTCGGTAGTGAGCAAGGCACTGTCCATTTGCTTACCCCTTTGCGCAATCAAATCGTTCAGTTTGCTTACCTCGGCAGAAAAAGAAGTGGTATTGACCAAGGTTTCGCGTACCTGCATGTACATGATAAACTGCTTGTCTTTATCGTCGAGCAGCCTTTTGATAGATCGGATACGGCGCAGCTGGGCTTTGTCTTTGGCATAAAGCTTGGCCAAGGTATCCAAGTTGCTCCTAGAGTTTCTCGACTCTTTTATAAATTCCCTGCTTTTTCCCTTATTGTTGATGGCCTGGTCACGTTGCAGCTGATCCAGTTTGGAGATGCTGTGCGATAACTGGTTCACCATTTTTAGGCGCTCGTTTGGCGCAGAAATTTCCTCAACCGTATGCAGCATCTTTTTAAATGCAAACCGGCTGATGCCCCAAGCTGTTAACAGGGCGAAACAGGCCAGCAGAAAGCCGATAACGACCTTACTCTTTGCAACAGTAAAAAAGCGCTTCTTGATATTGGGCTGCATTAAAATTGTTTAACTTGTAATAACCTTTTATATAACGTAATAGTTTTCAAAATATCTTAATGGTTAAATTGGGTTTCTTTTCTAGCCCATTAATCTGTAGTTTTATGACAGCTATTTTCAGGCCAAAATGAACAGAATAGATAGACTTTTCGGAATATTAATCCTTTTACAATCGAGAAAATACGTAACTGCAGAAAAAATTGCCGACCAATTTGACATTAGTGTCCGTACGGTTTACCGCGATATGAGGGCGCTTTCTGAACAGGGCGTTCCGATAAGCTTTGAACAGCATAAAGGCTATTTTATTGTACAGGGCTATTTCCTGCCCCCTATTTCGTTCAACTCTGACGAAGCTAATGCCTTATTGCTGATGGAACGATTCTTAAGTGGATTTGGCGATAAATCTATTGCCCACCACTATACCACCGCCTTGAACAAGGTGAAGGGCGTATTGCGCAGCAGCCAAAAAGAAAAGCTTGAAACCCTGAACGAAAACATCAGGTTGCAGCTGCCCGAAAGGCTAAAAAATGATACCGAGTATCTTTCTGTCTTGCAAAATGCTATTAGTGCCAAATGCATAGTAGAAATAGATTATAAAAACAATAAAGGTGAAAGCAGCAAACGTGAGGTCGAGCCTATCGGGTTGATTTTTTATGCATTCAGCTGGCACCTCATTGCTTGGTGCCATTTACGCAACGAGTACCGCGATTTTAAGGTTGTCAACATCGTTTCGGTCAAATGCACCGAAATTCCTTTCCGCAAAAGCGAACACATGCTGCTGAATGATTACATGAAAATCCTACCAGTTAGTTACTAGAAATGTATGTCATGCTGAGCCTGTCGAAGCACTTTCAAACAATCTTCGATAAGCCAACTGACAGTAATTACTAGAAAAATCGTCAAGCCGGATATCAGTCCTGCATTTCATTAAGATCTTTTCCTACTGATCGATTGTTTGAAGCGCAGTTTCAATAGCTTAGATTAAAGCAAGTCCAACTTTCCGCTATATCTTTTTTGCATGTCTTGCAAAAAAGGATGCCACTTCAATTTGGGCTATTTTACTCGGTGTATCCCGAATCATTCAAAAAAATTTTTATCTCCATTTTCACACTGACATAGGGTTGTCAGTGGGCCGTTGTTACTTTGTTTAAACAAACAGAAAAACGATGAACATTATTGAACTCTTATTGACCGAATTGGCGCGCGAAGCGCAAGTAACCCGTAAAATGCTGGCTTTGGTGCCTGCCGATAAGCTAGATTGGACGCCTCACGAAAAAAGCATGAAAATGGGAGGCCTGGCAATCCATATCGCCGAACTGCCTACCTGGGTAACCTTGGCACTGAAAACAGATGGGTTGGATTTTGCAACAGCACCCTATAACCCACCAACGGTAAACAATGCAACAGAATTAGTTGAGCTTTTTGAAAAAAGCTATGAAGACGGCCGAGCCAGCCTAAACGATGCCAAGGAAGAAGATTTAACCGGAAGCTGGGTATTGCGCAATGGCGATGAGATTTATAGCACCATGACCAAATACGAAACCATTAGACATGCCTACAGCCAAACTACGCATCACAGGGCACAGCTAGGTGTTTATTTGCGCTTGTTGAACATTCCAATTCCTGGCAGCTATGGCCCCAGTGCTGATGACCCGAGCTTTTAAGTACTTTGCCTTGACAACCTTTTTGGCTACTGTGTACATTAGGGTTGTCAGGCTTTGGCTCAACATTATTTTAAACGTTGCCCGAAACCTGATCTGTTCTTTGTTGGCGTCCTCGGCATGATGATTGAAACATTCTAGGCCTGACTTAATTATAACGCAACGCCAGTTTTCTATTGGGCGGGGACGCTAACAAAAGAATGACCCAGATAAGCATTAAAGGCAAAACTCAGTATTGTTGCGATTTATCGGATTAGAATTGGTTACTTTGTAAGATATTTCATAATCTTTATCCAATGTCCAATTCTATAACACGATTAAACAAATACATTAGCGAAAGTGGTTTATGCTCAAGAAGAGCAGCCGACAGGTATATTGAGCTTGGTCAGGTATTCATTAACGGACGCAAAGCTAAGGTAGGCGACAAAGTGTTATTTGGCGATGTGGTAAGCGTAAACGGTCAGACTATTGAGCCGCAACAGGCAGAAAACACCATCCTTTTGGCTTACAACAAACCAGTAGGCATTACCAGTACTACCGAATCGAAGGTAAAAGATAACATTGTAGATCACGTCAACCACAGCGAACGTGTGTTTCCTATTGGCCGATTAGATAAAGATTCGCAAGGACTTATCTTTTTGACCAACAATGGCGATTTGGTAAACAAAATTCTTCGTGCCGGCAACAACCACGAGAAAGAATACGTAGTTACCGTAAATAAACCTGTTACCGATCAGTTTATCGAGAATATGGGCAAAGGTGTACCTGTTTTGGGCGTTATGACCAAAAAATGTAAGGTAACCAAAGAGGCCAATAATGTTTTCAGGATTACTTTGATCCAAGGCTTAAATAGACAAATCCGCAGGATGTGTGAGCATTTTGGCTATGAAGTAACCAAATTAGAGCGTGTGCGGATCATGAACATCACGCTAAAGGGCATACCTGTTGGCGATTGGCGCGAGCTTACTCCAGAGGAACTGACCCAAATTACCAAGCAGCTATCTAAATCGAGTTCTGAAAAAACAGTTGCCCCAAAAAAGGAAAACAAAAAAACCGTTGCTCCAAAAGCTGAAAAACCAGCACAGCGATTTAGCAAAGAAAAAAATACTTCTACCAAAGGCAAAGCACCAAAAACTGGTGGTAGTGCCCCAAGCAAACAAAGCACAGCTGGCAGCGATTGGTTTAAGTCTGGCCCGAGCAGAAGGCCTACCCGTCCAAGTAAAGGCAAAGCTGGTGCACCGGCTGCTAAAACCCGCAGTCCAAAGAGATAATTAATGCGGATGTCAAAATTTAGGGTCATGAAGTCTCATTACCAATGAACTGATGACCAATTAACTAATTTGAGTATCTTTGCAATAAAATGCTAAGCACTAAGAAAATAGATATCCGTTCGTTGGATTTGCCCCAATTGCAACAGCACTTCACCGAAATGAAGGAGCCTGCCTACAGGGCAAAACAAGTTTATCAATGGCTTTGGGAAAAATCTGCCCGCAGCTTTGATGAAATGAGCAATCTATCTAAAGAGCTGCGCAAGAAACTGACCGACAACTATGCCATCAACGTTGTTGAAATCAACAATGCACAGTTTAGCAACGACCATACCATTAAAAACGCCTTCCGTTTATACGATGGCAACATTGTTGAAGGCGTATTGATTCCTACAGACGAAAGGATGACTGCCTGTGTAAGCTCGCAAGTAGGTTGCAGCTTAACCTGCAAATTTTGTGCAACGGGTTATATGGACCGGAAACGAAATCTTAATGCCGACGAGATTTACGATCAGGTGGTATTGATCGATCAGCAGGCCAAAAAGAACTACAACATCCCCCTAACCAATATCGTTTACATGGGCATGGGCGAACCTTTGCTCAACTATGCCAACGTATTGAAGTCGATCGAACGGATTACCGCCCCCGACGGCTTGAACATGTCGTACAAACGAATTACAGTTTCTACAGCCGGCATAGCCAAAATGATCAAAAAACTTGGTGATGATGGCGTGAAGTTTAACTTGGCCCTCTCCTTACATGCCGCTAACGATATCAAGCGCCATGAAATCATGCCGATTACCGAACACAATTCGTTAAAAGCATTGGCCGAAGCATTAAAATATTATTTCTCTAAGACCAAAAACCCGGTTACCTACGAATACATCGTCTTTAATAACTTTAATGATGAGATTCAGGATGCCATGGAACTGGCCAAATTCTGCAAGCATGTACCTTGCAAGGTAAATTTGATCGAATATAACCCTATCCAATTTGCCGATTTCATCAATGCCGAAGGCGATAAAATTGATGCTTTTGCCCATTATTTACGTGGACAGGGCATTAATACCAACATCAGAAGGAGTCGCGGAAAAGACATCGATGCGGCTTGTGGCCAATTGGCGGTTAAGGAAACTGCAGAAGGATAGTCCACAGTCGTTAGTCACGTCATTGCGAGCCTGCGAAGCAATCTCATTCCATAGTTTTCAGTTAACAGTCTCCCAGTTTTCAGCTATGGGTAAAGCCCTATCAATCATCCAACCACTTAAAAAACTTCGCAAGTTTGACAACAATTCCTTAAATTGTAGTTATGATAGCCGTAAAGCGCATAGCCGAAGATATGATCAATTTGCTTTTCCCATTGCTTTGCAATGCTTGCGGCAGGCATTTGCATTATGGCGAAAAAGAAATCTGCAGCCATTGCCTGTATGATCTTCCCTTTACCGACTTTCACTTACATGCCGATAATCCAGTGGCCCAACAATTTTGGGGTCGAGTACCTTGTCATGCAGCCATGGCCATGCTTTATTTTAAGAAAGGCAACAAGGTTCAAAACCTGATGCACGGTTTAAAGTACAAAGGTAAAACAGAAGTTGGCCACCTATTGGGGCATTTAATGGGCCGAAAATTGCGACTGAGCAGTGCTTACAACGATGTTGATGCTATTATTCCTGTACCCTTGCATGCCAACAAAGAAAAGCAAAGGGGCTATAACCAAAGCTTATTTATTGCCAACGGCATAGCCGAAGTTTTTGATGTTCAGGTAAAAAACACTAACTTATTGCGCCAAAAGGCTACAAGCAGCCAAACCAAGAAATCAAGATATACCCGATACGAAAATATGGAGTCCGTTTTTGAGGTTTGGCAACCAGAAGAACTAAAAGACAAGCATATTTTATTAGTTGACGACGTAATTACCACCGGTGCAACACTAGAAGCCTGCAGTAATGCGTTATTAAACGTTGGTATTAAAAAGATAAGTATAGCCACCCTAGCTTTTGCAGAATAGATGAGATTTAAACTGTTACTCTTAAGTATTTTATCCAGTCTGATTTTTGTTGCCTGCAACAAGGACGAGGATCTTACTTTAGATTTAGATGCAAAGCTCAATTTCTCGTCAGACAGCGTACTTTTCGATACCGTTTTTACTGCTGTGGGTTCGAGCAGCCGGCGATTAAAGATCTACAATCCTAATTCGAGGGCCATTAGCCTTAATCAAGTTCAGCTAAGCGGAGGCAACAATTCAGCTTTTAGCTTGAATATCAATGGACAGGCGGTTTCAGAAACCCGCGACTTAAAAATAAATGGCAACGATTCGATCAATGTATTTGTAAAGGTGAATATCAATCCTACCCAGGAAGACTTGCCTTTTATTGTACAAGATTCCATCCTGTTTTATTTCAATGGCAAAAAACAGCGCGTTGCATTAGTGGCTTATGGTCAAAATGCTGTTTTTATGAACAGTCTTACCATTAAAAACAATACCGTTTGGAACAGTAAATTGCCATACATTATCTATAAATCGCTCACTGTAGCCGAAAATGCCAATCTAACCTTAGAACCGGGAACCAAAGTGCTTTTCCATGGCAATTCTACCATGAGCATCAAAGGAACCTTAACTGCTTTGGGTACCAAAAGCGACAGCGTTGTATTTGCCAGCGATAGGTTGGAAAAGCTCTATAGCAATGAAACAGGGCAATGGAATGGCCTTCATTTTTATCCAGAGAGCAAGGATTCGAAAATCAACTATGCCGTTATCAAAAATGGTATTACAGGCATTACCCTCGATTCGCTATCAAAAACCGATGAGCCCAAACTCTTATTGACCAATAGTGTGATCAAAAATATGGAAGTAGTAGGCTTTTTAGGCTATCAAACCGAATTAACCGCTTTTAACAACCTGTTCTATAATTGCGGGCAATATTTGCTCTACGGTGTTGGTGGCGGGAAGTATAACCTGAAACAGAACACTTTTGCAGGCTTTAATCCCTTTTTTGCACGTAAAACCGCAGCGGTTTATTTTTCAGACTACATCAGCAACACACAATTGGCTAACCTTACTGTCGATTTTTACAACAACATTGTTTGGGGCAATTTGGACAATGAATTTCTGATCGATAAAAAATCTCCTGCTACAACCGTAAATGCGACTATAAAAAACAACCTGCTCAAAGTAAACACGAATACGCTAAGCATCAACAACAATATCTTAAACAGCGATCCGCTCTTTATAAATGTTGATGTAGGAAATTTTAGGTTGTCCAAGAACAGTCCTGCCAATAATAAGGGTTTCAATTTAAGTAGCGATCCTTACTTTAGTCCCTATTTAAACAAAGACCTTAACTATAAAGCAAGAATATTTCCCTCAGAATTAGGATGTTACGAAAATAATTAAAAAAATTATCCTCTTTTTTAAAACATTTGATACCCACTCGCGTTTATATTATCGAGAGCGTTAATTTAGATGGTAAGGGTCGATATTTTTTAGGAAATATCGGCCCTTTACTTTTTAAGGTAAGTTGAAAGTACCTGTTTGATTTCTTCAGGATTGAATGGTTTTAATACATGGCCATTCATGCCACAGTCTCTAAACTTCATATTCTCGTTATGCAAAGTAGATGCTGTTAAGGCTATAATAGGAAGTTCTTGATAATAATCGCCTTCGATCTCTCGAATGATCCGGGTGGTGTCGAAGCCATCTATCCCTGGCATCCGAATATCCATAAATACCAGGTCATAAACATTGTCCATTACCTTGCGGATGGCTTCTTCTCCATTAGAAGCAAAATCAATATCCAGCCCCCATTTGGTTAGAAATCTTTTGGCAATAAGAATGTTTACTTCATTGTCGTCTACTACCAAAATCCGCTTATCGGTAAATAGGTTAGGCAGTACATCAGGTTTTTGGGCCTTTGTTTGCTGCCCCAATTCCTTAAAATTGATTTCGAAACAAAAAGAGGTACCCTTCCCTTCGGTGCTTTGCACATCGATCTCCGAATCATAAAGTTTGAGCAATCTTTTGGTAATGGCCAAACCCAAGCCGGTGCCTCCATACCTTCGGGATATATCTGTTCTGGCCTGTGTAAAAGTTTCGAAAATATAAGATTGTTTGTCTTTTGGAATACCGATGCCGTTATCCGTAATTTCAAAATAGATCAGTGCGCCAGCTGCTGTTTGGGCCTTAAGCTTAAGCGTAAGCTCTACTTTTCCTTGATCGGTAAATTTAATGGCGTTGCCTAAAAGATTGATGATCACCTGATAAAGCCTGGTTTTATCGCCTAAAAGCTGCTCAGGGATTTTATCGTCATAGGTCAGCACAAGCTGATTGCCTTTCTTACCGGCACTCATCTGTAATGAGCTCACAATATCTACGCAAAGCGTATGCAAATCAAATGGCAGGCTTTCCAATTGCAGGTTACCTGTTTCTATTTTGGTAAAATCGAGGATATCGTTAATGATATTCAACAAATTCTCTCCAGAAAATTTCAGAATATTCAAATCGTCGATCTGCGATGCCTTAGGCTCGTTTTCTAGCAACAGATGCGTCATTCCGATTACCGCATTAAGTGGCGTACGGATTTCATGGCTCATCACAGAAAGGAACATTTCCTTGGCTTCGCTCAGCTGCAAGGCCTGCTCCCTGGCTTCCACCATTTCTTTTTCTACCTGCTTCCGCTGGGTAATATCGTTAATCAGCTCTACCTGACGCTCCAACTGCCCTTCTGCATTAATAATTGGCGTATTGGCTACTGATAGCCAAATTGGTGTTCCATCTTTTTTGTGGGCCAAAACCTCAATGGTATAGGCCTGTTTATTATTCGCTTTTTTGCGCGATTTGAGAATCAGTTCTTTGTCTGTTTCTGGAGTAGAAAGCACATCGCCCAACATTTTGCCCTGAAGCTCTGCTAAGGAATAGCCTATTAAACCTTCAAGCGCTTCATTTATCCAGGTAATTTCGCCCTTTTCATTCGATATGGTTACGCCCGTATTGGTTTTGCTTGCTACGAGCGACAGTACCTGAAGTTCTTCTTCAGCTTTCTTTTTATCGGTAATATCAATGATAATCTCTACCTCTGTTTCTACCTTTCCAGTATCATCTAACACTACGGTATTGTGGATAGAAAGCCAAATGGGCCGTTTATCTTTCCGATAAGCTAGAATATCAACTGTGAACGACTGTTTTTGCAGCGTAAGCTGACGTGCTTTTTCAATGAGCCCCCAATCGGTTTGTGGCCCACGGATCAAATCGCCCAATGGTTTGCCTTTTATTTCTTCAAGCGTAAAGCCCGTAATTTTTTCGAAGGCATCATTTACCCAGATGGCATTGTTGTTGCCATCGTTAATCACAACACCATTGTTTACCTTGCTGGCTACAAAGGAAAGTTTGGTCAGTTCATCTTCTACTTTTTTGCTTTCGGTAATATCCCTGCCGTAGCAATACCAACGGTTATCCTTGGCTACCATATTCCAGCCCATCCATTTCACTAGGTTATGCTTGCTAACCAATCTAAAATCGATACTGAACTGCTTTTCTCCAGTTCTTAAACCATCTTCAATGGCATATACCGTTTTGTCTACATCTTCACGCAGGCAATAATCCCACATGCTTTTTCCAATAGTTTCTTCTACGGTATACTGCAATAGCGAAGTAACGGCATCATTGATGAAAAGAATGGCGCCACTTCGATCTAAAATACAGTGGATTTCTGGCGAAACGGTGAAGATGTCTATAAATTCGTCAAAACGCTTGGTTTGCGCCTCGAGCTGGGCATGTTGCCTTTTAAGGGCCAATTGGGCTACCACCTGTACAGCCAAGGTACCCAGGGCCTCGATTTGGTGTTCGCTTAAATTGCGCGGTTCAACATCCATGAGGCATAGGCAGCCCAGAGGAAAACCATCTGCATCTTTTAACGGTGCACTGGCATAAAATCGAATATGGTCATCGCTATTGAGCAATGGGTGGCTCAACAATTCGGGAACCTGGCTTACATCTGGCATCAAGAAGATGTGATCGGCCATCATGGTGTACTGACAGATGGTTACCGTTCTGGGCAACCTTCTACGTTCAGCATCAACCCCTACTGCCGATTTTAGGATCACATGGTCTCTATCTACAAACGAGACGTAGGCGATAGGCACATTGGCAATCTGCGCAGCCAGTTTAACCAAATTGTCGAGCTCATACTCCAACCCTTCTCCCAAAATATCATAAGAATATAAGGCCGCGAGGCGCTGTTCTTCTTTTTCGGGAGAATAAGTAGGCTGGTTGAACATTGCTTAATGCTTATTTATAAAGCGGGAAGTTGCTTACCAAAGCCTGTACTTCTTGTTTTACCTGGTTAAGGTTGTTTTCGTCTTCAGGATTGCTCAATACACGGTCGATCAAATCAACGATCTGTGCCATTTCTGTTTCTTTAAAGCCTCTTGTAGTAATTGCGGCAGTACCTACACGCATACCAGAAGTTACAAATGGCGACTTGTCATCAAAAGGAACCATGTTTTTGTTAACGGTGATATCTGCTTTCTCCAATGCATTTTCGGCCAATTTACCGGTAATGCCTTTATTGCGAAGATCGATCAGCATCAAATGGTTATCTGTTCCGCCAGAGATGATGCCATATCCCTTGGCTACAAATGCTTTGGCCATTGCCTGTGCGTTTGCACCAACTTGCTTAATGTAAGTTAAATAATCGTCGCTCAATGCTTCGCCAAAAGCAATCGCTTTAGCGGCAATGATATGCTCCAATGGTCCGCCTTGCGTACCTGGAAAAACCGCCATGTCTAAAATGGCCGACATCATCTTGATTTCTCCTTTTGGTGTTTTATGTCCCCAAGGATTTTCAAAATCCTGTCCCATCATGATCATGCCGCCACGTGGGCCGCGCAAGGTTTTATGGGTTGTAGTAGTTACGATATGGCAATGTGGCAATGGATTGCTCAGCAAGCCTTTGGCAATAAAGCCGGCCGGATGTGAAATATCTGCAAGCACCAAAGCACCAACCTGATCGGCTACTTTACGGATGAAGGCATAATCCCACTCTCTTGAATAAGCTGAAGCACCGCAGATGATCAGTTTTGGTTTCTCGGCCAATGCAACTTCTTCTAGTTTCACATAATCGATTAAACCATCTTCTCTTTTCACGCCGTAAAAGTGTGGCTGATATAATTTGCCAGAAAAATTAACTGGCGAACCATGTGTCAAGTGGCCTCCATGCGAAAGGTCGAAACCTAAAATCTTATCGCCAGGCTGGATAACGGCTAACATTACTGCCGCGTTGGCCTGTGCGCCCGAGTGAGGCTGTACGTTTACCCATGCTGCACCAAAAAGCTTTTTAGCTCTTTCGATAGCTAAATTTTCGATCTCATCAACCACTTGGCAGCCACCATAATAGCGTTTGCCCGGCAAGCCTTCGGCATATTTATTGGTTAATACCGAACCTGCAGCTTCCATTACCTGTTTGCTCACAAAGTTCTCAGATGCGATTAGTTCAAGACCATGCTCCTGTCTATCTAATTCTTGGTTAATTAGATCAAAAATTATAGTATCTCGTTTCATTATGGGAAAAGTATTTTTGGTAAAAATACTAAATTATTGCTGAATTTAAGGCAAGCCTTCTAGGCTTTATCAAGCTATGGCGAATTGCTTTTTTTGTTAAATGTTCATATTTTTTACTAAATTTAATTCTCTATTTAACTATTTAATAATGAAAAGATTAGCGCTCCTCACCATTGTATTTTTGTCTGTAGTATTCGTAACCAGTTGCAACAAAAAAGATTCTACGGCACAAGCGAACCTCAGTTACAGCTTTGGTGTTAGCAACCTATCTGCCTCTTTGGGCACAACCGCAGCAACAAGTGGCATTCCGGTTGCAACAGGCACAAATGGAAGTATTAATTGGACTGGACTATCGCTCAACATTACCAAAATTGTGTTCAATGGCAGTCATGCAGGCTCAAATGTTGCCTTCGAATCAAAGAACCTGAACTCCATTAATCCGCTACAGGCTGGCATCCTTTCGGGAACTATTGCCATTCCTGCCGGAGTATATGAAAACATCAGGTTCAGTGTAAGCCTCAATGAAAATGCAACTGTCCCTACATTTACGCTAAACGGCACCTACATTGAAGCCAGCGGCACACAAATTCCGGTATCGGTACAATTTACACAATCGCAGCTGCTTAATTTTGAAGCGAAGAGAATTGAGGTCATCCAAGGCGATTATGTGGCCAATGTATCGATTAAGATCAATCAATTGGTCACAGGGCTTACCAGAAGCGATTTCGGACAAACCACCCGAATGGGTAACAACAATGCGATTGTGGTCACCAGTTCGATCAACAAGCCTTTATACGACAAGCTAATGGCCAACCTCGCATCGACCATTAGTTTCGATATCTCTAAAAAATGAGAAATCAAGGACTTGTGCTAATGAAACTATCATGGAGCATGCCCATGATAGCTTTGTCACCGTTAAAAAACAATATGATATGCCGATGAAATTTGAAACGATTCTTGATAAAAGTATGAAGCAAAATGCCGTAATTTGTACTTTTTATATACGGCATGGAAATTAAGACTGGAGCTTTACTATCTACTATCAATTATCCCGCTGATTTAAAGCGATATAGCGAACAAGATTTAGAGCAAATTTGCCAAGAGTTGCGCCAATACATTATCGATGTGGTAAGTATAAACGGCGGGCATTTTGGAGCAAGTTTAGGTGTGGTAGAGCTCACGGTTGCCTTACATTATGCCTTAAATACCCCTTACGATAAATTGGTATGGGATGTGGGCCATCAGGCCTATGGGCACAAGATTTTAACCGGACGAAGAGAACAGTTTCATACCAACCGTATTTTAAACGGCATTAGTGGCTTTCCGAAAATAAGCGAAAGCGAATATGACACTTTTGGGGTAGGCCACTCTTCTACTTCAATTTCGGCGGCTTTGGGCATGGCCGTTGCCTCACATTACAAAGGCGAAAAAGACAGGCAGCACGTAGCCGTAATTGGCGATGGTGCCATGACAGCGGGTTTGGCTTTTGAAGGCTTGAACCACGCGGGCATCGAAAATTCGAACCTTTTGGTGATCCTGAATGATAATTGCATGTCTATCGATCCAAATGTAGGTGCCTTAAAAGAATATTTAACCAGCATTACCACTTCCAAATCATACAACCGTTTCAGAGACGATGTTTCGCACGTGCTGACCAAGCTTTCAGAACTTGGCCCGAATGCGCATAAATATGTTAAGAAGATAGAAAAAAGCATCAAAGGAACTTTGCTGAGACAAAGCAATCTTTTTGAATCGCTTAATTTCAGGTATTTTGGCCCTGTTGATGGTCATGATGTCAAAAGATTGGCTCAGGTGATCAAGGATCTTTCAGCCATTCCTGGTCCTAAATTGCTGCACTGTGTAACCGTAAAAGGCAAAGGCTTTGCATTGGCGGAGAAAGACCAAACGAAGTGGCATGCGCCAGGTTTGTTTGATAAAATTACCGGAGAAATTAAAAAACCCGTAGTAGACAAGCCTCAGCCACCTAAATACCAAGATGTTTTTGGACACTCGATTGTAGAACTAGCCGAAAGCAATTCAAAAATTGTAGGGATCACGCCTGCCATGCCTTCGGGTTCATCAATGAATATCATGATGAAAGCCATGCCAGATCGTGCTTTCGATGTGGGTATTGCCGAACAACATGCCGTAACTTTTTCAGCCGGTTTGGCTACGCAGGGATTGGTTCCTTTTTGCAACATCTATTCGAGTTTTATGCAAAGAGCCTATGACCAGGTGATTCACGATGTGGCTATCCAGAACTTGAACGTTGTATTTTGTTTAGACAGGGCTGGTGTAGCCGGTGCCGATGGCGCTACGCACCATGGCGCTTATGACATCGCTTTTATGCGCTGTGTTCCGAATATGATTGTAGCCTCCCCTATGAACGAGGAAGAGCTGCGTAACCTGATGTATACCGCGCAACAGGAAAATATAGGTCCATTTACCATCAGGTATCCTCGTGGCAATGGCGTTATGCCAGACTGGAAGCGCCCATTTAAAGCTTTGGAAATTGGCAAGGGCCGTAAAATTTGCGATGGCGAGGACGTAGCGATACTTTCTATCGGCCACGTAGGAAATTTTGCTGTAGAAGCCTGCAAAGAACTCAATAGCGAAGGAATCCATCCGGCTCATTATGACTTGCGTTTTGTAAAACCCCTCGATGCCAACTTGCTCCATGAGGTATTTACACGTTACAAAAATGTGATTACCATAGAGGATGGTTGCTTACAAGGTGGTATGGGCAGTGCGATTTTAGAGTTTATGGCTGATCATAATTATAAAGCAAACGTAACCAGGCTAGGCATTCCAGATGAATTTGTGGAGCATGGCGAACAGCCAGAATTATGGGCACTTTGTGGTTATGATACCCAGGCTATTATCGAAACGGTGAAAAAGATCGCAGTAAGCCGTACCACTAAAACCATTGCTTCTTAACTAAGTCTTGTAAGTCTAAGCTTAGTTTATTGAGCTTGTCGAAATATCGAAGACCTATCTACATTGATCAAATAAATTGGAAAAACACTCAAAAATATACATAGCCGGACACAGGGGGATGGTAGGTTCTGCCATTTACCGCAAGTTGCAAAAAGAAGGCTATACTCATCTTATCACCAGGACTTCAGAAGAGCTAGACTTGAGGAATCAGCAGGCTGTGGCCGATTTCTTTGCCCAAGAAAAACCTGAATATGTGTTTTTAGCAGCCGCTAAAGTAGGTGGCATTGTGGCCAATAATACCTATCGCGCTGATTTCCTGTATGAAAATCTGGCTATCCAAAACAATGTCATCCACGAATCTTATGTGAATGGGGTTACCAAATTGATGTTTTTAGGCTCTAGTTGCATTTATCCAAAATTGGCGCCACAGCCATTAAAAGAAGATTACTTGCTTACTGGTTTGCTTGAAGAAACCAACGAGCCTTATGCCATTGCCAAAATTGCTGGCATTAAAATGTGTGATGCTTATCGGGCACAATACGGTTGCGATTTTATTTCGGTAATGCCAACCAATTTGTATGGCTATAATGACAACTATCATCCACAAAACTCGCATGTGTTGCCCGCTTTGATCAGAAAGTTTGATGAAGCCAAGAAAAATGGTTCGAAAGAGGTGATAGTCTGGGGTTCAGGCACACCCATGCGCGAATTTCTATTTGCAGACGATTTGGCGGACGCTTGTTACTTTTTAATGCAAACCTACAGCGAGCCCAATTTAATCAATATAGGCACTGGAGAGGACCTTACTATTAAAGATTTAGCCCTGTTAATAAAGAAGGTGGTTGGCTTTGAGGGTAGATTAACATTTGACACTACTAAACCAGATGGTACACCTCGCAAATTAATGGATGTTTCGAAATTGCATGCTCTAGGCTGGAAACATCAAATTGAACTAGAAGAGGGATTGAAATTGGCTTATGAGGATTATTTAGCCAAGCAATAGGTATTAAGTAGAATATCTTAATTACTGGTAGTTATTTCCCAGACTATTTGCAATTGAAGCAGATATATTTTTCACTTCTTGTTCTAAATTTTTGGGATAAATCATAAGCACTTCTTCGTCATCAACAACAATATAATTAGAAAGCCCTTTAATTACTGCTATTTTTTCTTTAGGTATCTGGATAAGGCAATTCTCCGTGTCTTGTAAAAAGGCAGATTTACCATCAAAAGAATTATTCATTTCGTCTTTGTCCATTACCTCGTGAAGCGATGCCCATGTTCCTAAATCTGACCAGCCGAAATCGCCTGGCAAAGTATATACATTCGTTGCTTTCTCCATCAATGCAAAATCGATAGAAATATTCTCACATTTTGGATAATTCTCTTTTATAAAAAAGCTTTCATCATCAGTGTTATAAACAGGATTACCTTTTTCAAAAATTAAATATATTTCTGGCACCAAGCCTTTAAAGGCCCGCAAAAATGCATTCACGTTCCAAATAAATATTCCTGCATTCCACACGTATTCGTTAGTCGCTAAAAAAGATTTGGCCTTTTCTAACGTTGGTTTTTCTAAGAATTGCTCAACTTTAAAAATTTCGGTTGTTGATGATTTAGAATATTTAATGTAACCATAGCCTGTATCCGGCCTAGTTGGTTCAATGCCCAAAGTTAATAATGCATTATTTTTTTCGGTAAATGTTAATGCTTGCCTTATTTTGGCAATAAAAACATCTTCTTTTAAGATCAGATGGTCAGAAGGTGCTACCATTAAATTAGCTTCAGGATTCAAGCTATTTATTTTAAAAGCTGCATATGCGATACAAGGTGCAGTATTACGTCTACAAGGCTCTGAGATTATATTTTTAGTAGACACATTAGCTATTTGCTCCTTGATCAGCTCTGTATAAATCTCATTTGTAAGAAAATAAATATGCTCAGCAGGACAAACCTTTAAAAATCTTTCATAAGTTAACTGCAATAAAGACTTGCCAACACCCAATATGTCAATAAATTGTTTTGGAAAATTATTTCTGCTTTTTGGCCAAAACCGACTACCAACACCACCTGCCATAATCAGCACAAACGTGTTATTCTTTTGATTACTACCCATTAAAAATCTTGATAAATATTTCTGAATGTACTTCTTAGACCGAAAGTAACCATCGTAGTTTTATCATTGATCAGGCTATTCTTTTCTTGCCTATAGATACCGCCTACTTCTAAACGCAAATTATATTTTGGATTAAGCACATAAGATACGCGTCCGTCTAAATAGGCGAAGTTTGTTTTAAGACCTCCAGCTGTTTTATAGCCATATTGGTTAGTTCTAGTCTCATAAGATTCGTTGATATCCTTACCTACGTTTTGGCCATTACTTAATCCGTATTGTGCATAATTCATCTGAGCCGAGAAAGCCCATTTATTATACTGATAGTTCCAAATGGTTAAGAATTCTCTAAAATTAGCGCCCATTGGATGTGCTAAAGCCTCTGCATAGTTGCCATAGTTCAGCAATGAATTTCTTTGTGTATAAGTAAAAGGTCGAGCAGTGTTAAACTCGGCCAAGTAATTAAGTCCAGCCACTTTAAAGGCATCAAAACCTTTCACACCTAATTGATAGGCAAATTTATTGGCCCAATAGCCATCGCCTTTAAAAACCTCTTTTGCTGTAAATTCATCAGCAGCTGCCTGGCCATAAACGGTCAAGTTATCTAGCAACTTATATTTTGCAGTAAAACCGATCAATGCATTATCAGGAGAACCATTCATGCCTTCAACAGTTCGTAAAAAGATAACTGGATTTAGATAAGAAACGTCAAATCCCCTTTTTCCTGTCGCATCAGCATCTTGCCAGATAATCGAATCGAAAAAGCCTAAAGACAAGCGGTTGTTTACATTCCAGTCTAAGTAATGGAAAGCACCCCATTTTTTCCTAAAACCATTGTCATAAGAGAACTTAGGTGATAAAGGATCTTGAAACTGTGCCCACATCATCATGTATTTTACGCTACCCAATGTGCTTACAATCTTAAAAAACGGATACGAAGCGGAAACATCAGACAATAACATCGAGCGATAACCATCGCCTACAAAATTCTTATCATGGCCCAAAGTGAATGAGAAATACTTATTTGGCGTAAAATTCACAACGGCTGTTGCGTAAGCCCAGTCTTTTGTATTCTTTGCAACACCAAACTTATCGTTCATCATGCCAGGAATAACACCTTTGCTATTGATATAATTGGTGAGGTAATTATTGAAACGCGACTGGTTTTCGAAACCGCTACTATAAAAGCTAAATTTCTTACCAATATTACCCCCTATTTGGTAGCCTCTGGTATTTAACCAAGTGGTAATTTTATGCTCAGTATCTCTTCCGATCTGAAAATCAGGCAAGAAATCGAGGTAAACACTAAAATCTTCTTTATTTACCTCTACCAAGTGTTCGTTAAACAGTTTTCTGGTTACCCATGAGTTTCTTATCCTGTCAGTACCTATAAGCAATAAAGAATCCAATTGACGCACAATTGTGGTGTCATCGCCAATGGTTGGCCTTAAAGAAGTATGAAAGCGGGTTTCTTTGCTATACAAAGACTTGTTCAGTTTTTGATATTGAGAGTAGCTATACGGGATGATCTGCTGAGCAGGCGCAGCAAAACCTGCTGAAACGAGCAACAAGCTAAGTAAGAATTTCTTCATAAATCTATTTTGGGATTAATTTATAGCCGATGTACCATCAAGCTCTTCAAAGATAGAGTTTTTGCTCTTATATTCTTTAACCAAGGCTTTCATGGCCATTACTACCTGACGATCGTCATTTTGTTTAGCGTGGTGTAGAAGACTATAGATATGAGATTCGATCTCTGAAAACACATATTCCCTTACCCTTCCGATCATGATCTTTTCATGGTGGGTAGGCATGGTATTTTCATTATCGTTCAACAATTCTTCGAATAATTTCTCTCCTGGCCTTAAACCGGAGTATTGGATTTTAATATCTTGATTAGGCACCAATCCAGCTAAGCGGATCATTTTTTTAGCCAGTTCAACGATCTTAACCGATTTGCCCATATCAAAGATAAAGATCTCGCCGCCTTTACCCATACACCCAGCTTCCAATACCAATCGGCAAGCCTCAGGAATGGTCATAAAGTAGCGCGTAATCTCTGGGTGGGTAACGGTAACTGGTCCGCCTTTTTCAATCTGCTGCTTAAAGCGAGGGATTACCGAACCATTAGAGCCTAAAACGTTGCCAAAACGGGTCGTAATGAACTTGGTGATGGGCTTGATCTCTAAATCGTTGATATAACTCAAACCATTGCTAAAAACAAAATTATGATTGTGCAATGAGTTATTTAACGACTGCACATAGATTTCGGCAATACGCTTGGAAGCGCCCATCACGTTGGTTGGGTTTACTGCCTTATCGGTAGAGATCATTACAAACTTATGTACACCATGTTTCACTGCCATATCGGCTATGGTTTTTGTGCCCAATACGTTGGTTTTAATGGCTTCTGCCGGATTATCTTCCATTAAAGGCACGTGTTTATAGGCGGCGGCGTGATAAACATAGTGGGGCTTATAAGTCTCGAAAAGATGATCCATTCTTTTTTCATCCTTCACATCACCTACAAAAGCATGAAAATTAGTATTGGTATGCGTTTCCTCAAGCTCTAGGTAAATATGATGTAAAGCGGTTTCTGATTGATCACATAGAATAATCAGACCAGTATCGAATTTCATTAATTGTCGAACCACTTCACTACCAATAGAGCCAGCAGCACCTGTAATTAATATTCTTTTATCTTTTAATTGGTTTTGTATACCTTCAATATCGATTTGGATAGGTTTTCTATTGAGCAGGTCCTCAATATTAATGTTTTGGATCTGCGTGGTATGGAACTTACCTCCAGTCCAAGCATCAGCAGGTGGGATATTTAATACCGTTACTTCATTTTCTAGACAAACATCAACAATTTGGTTTTTACGTTCTGTAGGGATGGTATAAGAAGCAAAGATAATTTCATCAACCTCATGTTCCTTGATCAGTTCTTCTAGCTTAACAGCCGATAATATTTTAATCCCGTCTATTGTTTTACCAACCTTGCGTTCATCATCATCTACAAAAGCCATAATGGTTTTGTTTACTTTTCCATCATGATCGAAAGTACGTTTGGTAGCCAAGCCCGCCTCTCCCGCACCATAAATAATCACTTTCCTTTTGTCTAGGTTAAGATTTTTAATGTACAAGAAAAAATACTTGATCATTACCCTGTAGGTAATCAGCAACAAAAAGCTACAGAGACCGGTTACAATGATGATTGTGTTTGAAATATAAGGTGGCCTATTGAAGGCTATTACCGCCAAATTCAGAAAGAAAAAGATACCACTGCTAATTAATACGGCGAATAATATTCTAAATGTATCTTGGGCACTTGTATATCGAATAATTCCGGAATAAGTCTTTACATTAAGAAAAACAATGATATTGATAACAGTAAAAACGAGCACATTTCGGCTGAATTCTACCAGATCTAATCCAGAAAGGTCTAAGTTATATTTTACGAAATAGGCAATGGTTAAAGACAATAGGCATACGCCCAAATCCAGCAGGAAGATAATCCACCTAGGTACTATATTTATTTTACCAAACAAAATAGAATAGCCTTAATTTAAAAGTAAAGGTAACATAAAATTTATATGGTCACAAAATTTTATTCTGTTAAAGTTTTTTGAAACATTTATCAGAAAAACCAAAGTTAAGCTCCTACAGACTATTTTTAGCAATTAATCTGCTCTTCCCTTCAACCAAGAACCGTACCATAAGAAACAAAACACATGAAATTAATGTTAAAATCAACATTAATGGAAAGGATTCCTTTACATAGAAAATTATTAAGCCATTAACCAATAACTGGATAATGAAATATAACATAGAAACAAATAAATGGCTCCATTTTAATTGATTGGCCAAGTATTGATAGAAATGGCTACGATGTGCTTCAAAAATATTTTCTTTCCTCATTACCCTAAAAAAGATCGTAAATACAGCATCCAAACCATAAACCAAAAGTAATAAGACATAACTAATATTGCCCGTTTTCATAATTAATTGGCCTATTAAGAATACAATAATGAAGGCAATACTTACACTACCTACATCTCCTGCAAAGCATTTGGCTTTTATTCTAAAATTGAAAAAATTAAAAACCAATAAGGCCAACCCTGTAATAATTAACAACTCAGAAGAAGTAAATACTATCACTTTTTCATTAATGTAGTATAATGTGAAAATGGAAAGGAGGCTATACGATCCCGTAATGCCGTTTATTCCATCCATAAAATTGTATGCATTGATTGTTCCTATAACAAAAACACCTGCAATAATCAGCCAATACCAAGGATAATTGAACAAATCCCATTGATAGAACATCAACAATACAGAAAATAAGTGTACAGCTAATCTGACTTTGTTATTTAAGGTATGAATATCGTCCAAAAAGCTAATTAAAGAAATCAAGAACAACCCAATTATAAAATATGGAAACTGAAATCCATAAAAACAGAAAAAAATCAGACTAGCTAATCCAAAAATTACTCCACCTCCTCTTATCGTAACCTTAGTATGGGAACTTCTAGCATTTGGTTTGTCGATAATATTGTACTTATCAGCTATTTTAAAATATAAAAGTTCTAAGCACAGAAATAATATTAATAGACAGATCAACAATAGAAAAGACATATATTTATTTTTGAGTTATGAGTTTTGCCTACTATTTTGATTAAACAAGGCTTCGAGTTGGAGGAATAGTTTTTCTTTAGAAAAGTTTTCTTCATAAAACCTCTTACTATTTGCTTCAAGATTCAATTTTTTATCTTTTGGTTTCTGTTTCAATTCCATGGCTGCATTTGCTAATGAGTTATAATCACCGGCATCAACAGCAATTCCTGCACCACTTTCATTAATAAGAACCTTTCCTTCTCCGTTTAGCATTCCGAGTATAATCTTGCCCGATGCCAAATAAGCCTGAACTTTGGCGGGAACGGTCAGTGAAAAAATTGGAATATCTTTTAAAGATACCAACATAGCATCTGCCTGTTCAAAAAACCCTGGCATTTTCTCTATTGGATATGAGCCCATCAAAAATATATTGTCTATTTCTTTATTTGCTATTTCTTCTTTTATCCACGCAAGTTTTCTTCCGGCCCCAACAATAACCCAATTAATTCCATCCTGCTTTGTTAATATGGCAGCTTGCAGCACTGATTCAAAATCCTGGGAATCTCCCACATTTCCAGCAAAAAGTATGTTAAATCCAACTGGTAGTTGAGGAACATCCTCCTTCGGAAAAGAGCCTCGGATAAAAACGTCTTCGGCCCAATTAGGGAAATAAACTATTTTTTTTGATTTGTCATCACATTTATCAAGAATTGCTTCTCTAAAAAATTTTGAACTTATCAAAATCACATCAGCGCTTCTATAGATTTTTTTAACTATTTTATCTATAAAGTTAATTATTGGACCACTTTTGATTTTGCTACTGGCAATCAAACTTTCTGGCCAAAGATCAAGAACCCATAAAAACATAGGTATTTTTTGTCGCTTTTTGATCCATAAGCCAGGCAGCGCCATTGTTACAGGCGACAATTGCTGCACAAATATTAAGTCATACCTCTCTCTTAGCCTGAATAAGCAGGTAAAGTAAGAAAAAAACACAAAAGAAATATAATTAAGTATAAGAGTAATCCCCCTTCCTTTACCTCTCGGAAATATAGGGGTGCGTATCACATTTACGTCATTGATAATCTCCTTACTTTTGTTGAAGAAATTATAACCTTTAAAAAACTTTCCGTTTGGGTAATTAGGCTTACCTGTTAATACGGTAACGTCATAGCCCCTCTTAACAAAGTCAAATGCTATATCATTCCCCCTAAATACTTCGGGATAAAAATATTGAGAAACAAAAAGAATTTTAGTTTTCACTCCAAATTACTCTTTTAATGTAATCAACGTAACTTATAATAATACGAACTACCTTTTCAGATACATTTGGCATTGAATAATCTGTTACCCTTCTAAGAGTTCTTTCTTCCCCTCTCTTTTGAGACTGAAGTTGAGATAATCCTTGTATGATTCTTTCACTGTTCATACCAACCATCATTACGGTTGCTTCTTCCATGGCCTCTGGACGTTCGTGCGCATCTCTAATATTTAACGCCGGGAAATTTAAAATTGACGACTCCTCAGAAATTGTTCCACTATCAGATAGGACGGCAAAAGAATGCATCTGTAGCGCATTATAATCGCTAAAGCCCATCGGTTTTAGAAATTGGACTTCTGGACGCATTTCGATCTTTTTTGTCTCAATCATATTTCTGGTACGTGGATGCGTACTAACAATGATTGGGTAATTATATTTTTTGGCGATTAAATTCAGGCTGTTCATCAAACCTAAGAAGTTCTTTTCATTATTTATATTTTCTTCGCGATGTGAGGAAACTACAAAAAATTTATTTTTTTCTAAGTTTAATCGCGTTAGAACATCAGAAGCATTTATAGCTGGAAGATAATGATTTAGCACTTCGAACATTGGAGATCCTGTTTTGATAATACGATCTGCGGGCAGGCCTTCTCGCAACAGGTATTCTCTAGCTATATCACTGTAGGTTAAATTAACATCCGAAATATGGTCTACTATCTTTCTATTTGTCTCTTCTGGCACTCGCTGATCAAAGCAACGGTTTCCCGCTTCCATGTGAAATATAGGAATATGGCGTTTTTTTGCCGGAATTGCACACAAACAACTATTTGTATCGCCCAATACGAGAAAAGCATCAGGTTTCTCTGATTCTAACAAAGGATCTATCTTAATTAAAATCTGTCCTACCGTTTCGGTTGCTGTTTTACCGGCCGCGTTTAAAAAGAAATCAGGCTTGCGAATGGCTAAATCATCAAAAAAAATCTGATTCAATTCGTAATCATAATTTTGCCCTGTGTGAACTATAATATGTTCTATCGCTTGAGATTCATCCAATGCTGCCATTACCATTGCCAATCGTATAATTTCTGGCCGAGTACCAACTACAGTCATGACTTTTAGCTTCTCTTTCATATATATTTCTTAAACTGCTTCAAAATAAGTGTCTGGATCATTTGGGTCATAAAACTCATTTATCCAGAAATTGGTATATAAATCTTCTTCGCCAATATTTTTTATATTGTGGGTATACCAGATAGGCATATCTACGTATGAAGGCTCATTCCCATCTAAATGGAAGTCAAGTATTTCATCGGTTCCTATTTTTCTTAGCTGGATCAATGCCTTACCTTTAATTACAGCAAATCGTTCAATCTTGCGGGTATGATAATGATTACCCCTTGTTATTCCTGGAACCGTGGTTGAAAACGACACCTGTCCTCCAACATTTAGTCTTATTATTTCTACGAAAGCTCCTCTCGGATCTGTATGTTGTACAAATTTTACTGGATTGTGTTGCTTAATATCGATATAACATCTAAACGTGTTAAATAAGTTTAATTCAAACACATTATTTATTTCCGGTATAACTCCACTTACAAAATAAGTCGCCTTGTATTTTTCTAGCAAATTTAAAATCTCTGATACCTTATTTTCGCTCGTATGCTCAATGATAAGCATTTCTTTACCTCGTCCACTTCGAATTTCAGTTATTATGGCTTTAACCAAATCATCAACGTAGATAAGCTTAACCACCCCGTCAACATCTACCTTTGGCTGTTCACCATGTGTGAGCTGATGGGAGAACGTGGCTATAAACGAATTATAATAGGGATTACCAAAGGGACCAAATACATTTGGTATGACTAATCCAGTAAATACGGCCCCTGTTTTCGATGCCCAGTGAGCTAATAATTCTCTACCTTCCCTTTTGCTTTTTCCATATAAATTATCTCTTTCCTCTTGCGAAGAAGACGAAAACAGGACGTGAGCTTTACTATTTGTTTTTTCCAACGCATCAATGAGCTGGTTGACTAGGCCAATATTTGTTTGATAAATAACTTCCGGATCATTATGTCTGTTCATTGCAGCCAGATGTACAATTATATCACATTTCTCTACAAACAATAGTAGCTCATCCTCATTTTGAAAGTAGTCTTTATTATAAGGAATCCTTTCAAATTCATCGGGAAATAAACCCAATGTATTATATAGATGTTGGCCCACAAAACCCTCTTGACCAGTAATGCCTATCTTAATTCTCATTTTCTTGATTTGGGGCTATAAAATAATCTGAAGGGTACAAATGATCATCTTTACCTGCATGGTCTATACCATAATCTGCGAAAACAAGAAGCTCTGAATCCCCTTCTAGTGCCTGCAGGCTACTCGCATAACCAGCGGGCACATGTAATACCGAATAATCAGTTGCCTTTAAAACAAATTCTTCTTGCAAAGAGTCTTTATCTGGCATATCCCAATTAATAATTTTAACTAATTTTATTAAAAAAGCACCTTGAGCAACACTAAACCAGCGTTGTTCTATTTGATGGCCTCTCCAAGCTCTTATAATCGAAATATTTGGATGTTTGATCTGATAGAAGCGTTTGACAGGCGTCATATCAAAATCATTGATAAAACTTATAGTTCCACGTTCGTCTGTATGGCTTCCTCCAACTATTATTTTGATAGAATTAACCATTAGCTAGCGTATTGAACAGCATCTAAATCGCCAAATACTTCTCTTTTAACAAGGGGTAAATTAATCAGCAGCTTCTTCATGCCCTCTACCCCTAGTTGTTCGGTATTATGTGAGTGGTAGTCTTCAATTTTTGAAAGGTCAACTTCTCCTTCTGAAAAATATTGAGCATAATTTAAGTCACGATTATCGGCAGGAATCCGATAAAACTCACCCATATCTTCTGCTTTTACCATTTCCTCTCTTGTACAAAGTGTTTCATACAGCTTTTCGCCATGCCTTGTACCAATTATTTTGATCTCATTGCTTGCATTACATAACTGCTTTAATGCTTCGGCAAGATCCCCAATAGTTCCTGCGGGAGCTTTGTTAACAAACAGGTCTCCCGGATTGCCATGTTCAAAGGCAAATAAGACCAAGTCTACAGCATCCTCTAACGACATTAGAAAGCGAGTCATATTTGGATCTGTAATCGTTAAGGCTTGCTTTGATTTGATTTGTTTAAGGAAAAGAGGTATAACGGACCCTCTAGATGCCATTACATTTCCATAACGAGTTAAACAAACCGTAGTATCAGTTGAGTTTCTTGACGCTGCAATTGCAACTTTTTCCATTAGTGCTTTAGAAATCCCCATTGCATTTATTGGATAAGCAGCTTTATCTGTACTCAAACAAATTACTTTATTTACTTTATTTGTTATCGCGGCGTCTATTACATTTTGTGTTCCAAATACATTTGTTTTAGTCGCTTCTATTGGAAAAAACTCGCACGAAGGAACTTGTTTTAAAGCTGCGGCATGAAAAACATAATCTACGCCTCTCATACTTCTTTCTATACTATTGTAATCTCTAACATCGCCTATATAGAATTTTAGCTTATCGTTTTTCAACGAATTCCGCATATCATCCTGTTTTTTCTCATCCCGAGAAAATATACGTATTTCGCTAAAATGATCTGTGTGTAGAAATCGATTTAAAACCGCTGATCCAAATGATCCTGTACCTCCAGTAATTAATAAAGTCTTGTCGTTTAGCATTTGGACGTATTTTTAATGTTATTGAAACTTAAAGTTATTTTTTATCAGTTGATCCTTTTCCTCGGTATTGGGATAATTGATGAGTACGGCTTTGTAAACGCCCTTAAACACAAACAAGCTTCCAGCTGAGGCCCCAACAATGCCAAATTTATTAATGAGTTGCCCGATATCTTCTAGCGATCCAGCCCCTCCTAAAATAGTTAGGGGAAGAGTTGTACTTTCTCTCATCCTTTCGGCAAGTGGCATATCATATCCCTTCATCATACCATCATTATCGATGAAGTTGAGCACAATTTCTCCAGCACCATGGCTTTCTACTTGCTTTGCTAGTTCAAAAGGATTTTTACCTGTTCCTTTCTTGCCATTGTTTATATAGACCTCATAACCACCCAATAGCTTCTTTTTAACATCTATTACAACAACTACGCTTTGATTGCCCACACGTTCGGCAATTTTACCTACCAAGCCAACATCTTCTACAGCGGCAGAGCTAATTGCGATTTTTTCGACCCCTAATCCAAAAATACGTTGAGCTTGATCGGCAGTTTTTACGCCACCTCCATAACAAAGAGGCATGCGACATTCTGCGGCGAGATTTTCAATCATTTTATAGTCTGGTTCTCTCTTTTGTACAGATGCATCAATATCAAGTACCGTTAATTCGTCGACACGCTTTTCATTAAAAATTCTAACCGCATTAATTGGATCTCCAACATATTTTGGATCTTTGAATTTAACTGTTTTAACCAACCCTTTGTCGTGAACAAGGAGGCAGGGTATTATTCTAGGTCTTAGCATTATAACTCTGAAAAATTTTTTAGTAGTTGGATCCCAAACTCATGGCTCTTTTCTGGATGAAACTGTACACCATAGATATTCTCTTTGTTAACTGCACAGCTAAATTCGATTCCGTATTCAGATGCAGCTATTGCATCATGGCCAACATTGCAATGGAAATAATAAGAATGCAAGAAGTAAAATTTAGCATCTTTTTCTAAGCCTGCCAACAATCTATTCTCTTTAACAAGTGTAATATCATTCCAGCCCATATGAGGCAGGTGCGTTTTAAACTTTATTTTGCTCTCATCAAACTTTTTTACGCTTGCATCTATCCAACCTAAGCCTGGCAATTTACCTTCATCGCTTGAGTTTGCAAGCATTTGCATACCAACACATATGCCTATAACCGGCAATCCCTTTTCAAGCACTAAATGATCTAGGCTTTGGCGCATTCCTGATGCCTCTAACTGGCTCATTGCATGGTCAAATGCTCCCACACCCGGGAGAATTAATTTTTCTACATTTTCTAAATCCTCAGCTCGTTTTGCAATCTTAAGCGGAACATCTAATTTCTTATATATGTTCGCAAATGCCCTAATATTTCCTACGCCGTAATCTATTATAGCTATCATCTAAAAAGTCTCTTTTCTAAGCCCAATATCCTCATTACCCTAGTTCCAAGAGCAATGATACTTTTCTTATTCTTATAATTTCTATAAGTTTTGTTTTCTCCATCAAAAATAGCTTGTAACTCATCAACTGTAAGATCCAACTTATTTGCAACATACTCAAATTCCTGTTTCAGAAATTGCTCATCTAGTTCCGGCCTAGAAACCCGATCCAATGCTTCTTCTCTTGTCATTTGATTAGTAAGAATTAGGCTAGAGAAATGGGCTCTGCGCTTTTCAAACCCGAATTTCCTTGGCAACCAATAATCTTCATAAAATCTTGTAAAACGAGATTCGTGATGTTTATGCTGAAATTTCTGCCAACCAAATTTATCTTCAAGTAATTTCTCAACATCCTTTTTGATGTAAGGAACTAGATCCAAAGGCTTAAAAACCTGCATTCCCAAAAAGTACTTATAAAATATTTTATACTTTAAAATATCAACTATTGGAAAACTCTTTAGTGGTCTTTTACCAAATTTGCTATGGATATCTTCAACCAATGTTTGATCTATACCTGCATAACCGCCCCATTCTTCGGGTTCGCGACAACATTCGGTAGAAATATTTGATCCAGTCAGCACATATTTGATTTTATTTTTTCTGGCAAACTTATAAAGGGCAGAAAAAAATGCATAATCCTGTACCAAATCTTGGTCAGGTATCTGAGATTTCAAAAATGCAACCTGCAAATCTTTTACTTCTTCCCAATTGATTACTTCTGTATATAAATCTAATCCTAATCCATCTATTAATTTTTCGATATTTCCCACTGCCTGCTGAGTGTTCCAACCAGCATCAACATGAAATATCAGTGGCCTAAGACCCATCTTTTCCTTTGCAATATATGTCAAATAAGAGCTATCCAAACCGCCGCTCATTCCAATTATGCAGTCGAAATCCTTCCCCACGCCCTGTTTCTTTATCTTTTCGGCAATTTTCATTAATTCAGCTTCTCCGCGCTCATCAGTATGCCAATTTGGGAGCATTACATTATGAAAATTATAATAGTAATCACTTATGCCTTCCCCATCAAAAATAATATTCGGGTCTGAGGTGTCCATTATGGTCTTTGTACAAATTTGATATTCCCTATTGCTCATATATTATTTTTTTTTGCAAAAACAATCAACTATCTAATTGTTTGCTAAACTGCTTTTTTTAATTCTTCGTTTAAGCTCAAAATAACTTTTGGCAAAAACCAGTCTCGAAACTATCTTTTTAATCAATGATCTATCTACAATGCTTGCATTATTTCCATGTATTCTTCTTAACAAAGTTATTTCATCAAGATGTATGTTTGACTTTAGAAGATTTCCGGCCATCGCGATCCAAAGATCGTGAGATTCAACGTAACTTGGTATGGGCAGGATAACTTCATTCAATTTCTTATGAAAAACCATTGCACAACCATAATAATTTGTTTTTCCCGTAAAAATAGCCAAAATATTTTTATTATACCTGGAGGAGTCTCCTGAAGAGACACCATCAAGATAAAACTCTATTTTCTCTCCTTTATCATTCATAAAATCAGAATTGGTTGTAAGCAACAGTTTGCTTTGTTCCAATAATTGATTTTTCATCAAACTCAATCTATTCTCTACCCATAAGTCATCTTGATCAGCCATGAATATTACTTCATGGTTAGCCAATGAAACCGCTCTTCCAAAAGAATAAACATGGCTTTTATTGGTTTCATTTTTGAAGATTTTAATTCGATCATCTTTAAATCCCTCTAAAATCTCTACTGTCCGGTCTTTAGAACAGTCGTCAACCACAATAACTTCATCATTTGGAGAAAGTTGCTGCAAAATTGATTCAATTTGTTCTACTAGGTATTTCTCTCCATTATAGGCCGCAATGCAAACACTTACCTTTATCCTATCGTTATTCATTTTATTAAATACCATTTGCTTCGATTTTATTGCCATTAATATCTAACATCTTCGCCCAATACCATAACACAATCAATAAACCAAAAGAATTGAACATAATAGGATTAGTTAACGAAAAGATAAGGTACATTACAAAGACTGCGAAATAGCAACCTTTTTCTTGAATATAAGTTTTAATGTTTTTAGAAGGAAATAATATGAAAACATATAATACTATGCCTAGAAAAAAGCCAAAATATCTAAACATGTCAAGCGGCGTTATCTCAGTATGAGACCTAAATGCATTGCTACCTTTTGAATAATAGTAAGATGCCAAACCATCTCCGGTAATAAAATTTCCAAAATTCATATGATCAATGAATGATTCTACGTGCAGAATTTTTGTTCTATTTGAGACTTCTTCACCACTAAATAAGATGGTATTGGACAGTATATAACCTATTACCAAAGTAAGTATGGGTATGCTAATTGCCAAAAAGACGAACTTATTAACTAATTTTAATCTCAGGTACAAGATTGAAAACAAACCAAGAAGCGTTGTTACGATAAGCCCTCTTGAGGCGCTAAAAATTATTGATGCAGAAAGAATAATTAGTGCAAGTAGATCCAAAAATCTCTTTTTCTTCAGAAAAGACAATAAAAACAAGCAAAATGGAAGATACAAAAATGGTGTCGATCCAATTAAGTATACCTTAGTTATATCATCAGAGAAATTCCTATCGCTTGCTGATCCCGAGCTATACAGTTCAAAATAAGAAACAAATGGGTTTCCAGGAAAGTTAATAAGGATATAGAATGAAATACTGCTATATATAGTTAATATTATGCCGGAAAACTTCACAATCCAATCCATATTTAACTTATATTTTATAATTGGATAAATAAGAAAGAGTACAAGCACTGCCAGCATAAACTGATTAGTTAATTCTCGCTCTACATTATTAAAGAAAGCAAGAAGGAAACCATATGCAAAAATTCCAACTATTACAATTGGAGCGATTGTATATATTTTACTTTTCTTATTAGTATTAACAATCATACAAGCAATGATGATTGCGAAAAACAACTTATTTAGAATGGAAACGGGTATTAGCAAGGTTGTTAAAAAAAACAACACAAATATTACCTGTATAAATTTTCTAAACATATCTGTTGCTTAGCTGTTAATTGATCTTTTTGTTATAAGATTTTAAAAAAATCTTTAAAAACACACTATCCTTGAATTTCACAGCCAATTTAGCGGAATAGGCTAAACACCAAAAACCAATAAGTAAGGCCTCTTTTGTATTCTGTGATGAAGCTTTAGCTCCATCACAGAAAAAAACATGCCTTCTGGCAACTTTATTTTTATCTGCCTCAAATGAGGAAAGATCATGATCACAATAACAATCCAGCAGATAGAAGTTTGTATATTCTTTTTTATACTTATCAAAAAAATAAGGGTCCATATAATCCAGCTTGATTTCAGGTTTGAACATCCCAATTTTCTCAAAAGAATCAGCAGTGATAAACATCCCGCTATATAATAGTGTTTTTTTTGTGTAATTATTCCATCCAGGCTGTACGCTACTAGATACTGATGCTCGCATCAATATATATTTAGAAGGAGAAACTATTTGACCATTAGACAACAAAACTGGAACAATTAAGTTTAAGTCTTGATGCTCTTGAAGAGCTGCAAACAATTTTTGAAAATAATCAACGGGGTAAGAGGTATCAGGATTTGAAAATAATATCCATTTTTTCCCATTTGCCTTTGCGATGAAAAAAGCTTCATTTGATGCTTTACTTAATCCTGGATTACTTGGATCATGTCTATAAGTTACATTCCAACCTGATAAGTTAAGATTTTCATCATACAATGGCGATGGGCTATTATCATAGACTATTAAATCTATTGGTACTGTTATTCCTGCAGATTTGGCTGAAGCTGATAATGATAGAAAAGCCTTTGAATCTTCTATGGTTGAATTATAGATGACAATTGCACAGCACATTTTAGGCACTATTTCTTTATTTATTACTTCGGCTATCATTATTTGATCTTATATGCCCAATATTGATTTATAATTATATTAATCTATTTAAATAGACCTTTTTCCTTTAGTTCTGCGATTGACTGATTATACCTATCTGTGGCTACCTTTTGATCATTAACCCAGTTAGTAAACAATTTAATTCCTTCATCGAAGTAAACTATTGGCTTAAAACCTAGCTTTTTGGTAATTTTTGTCAAGTCGGCATAATTGTGTCTAATATCACCAAGCCTATAATTTCCCGATATTTTAACAGGAACTTTAGCCCCATAAGCTTGAATTAAGGTATTAGCAACCGTTATAACATTGGTAGCAACTCCAGTGCCAACATTAAAAATCTCATTATTTGCCTGATCGTTTTCAATCCCTAAAATCGTGGCATTTACCACATCGTCTATAAACACAAAATCCCTACTTTCTAAGCCATCTTCAAAAATATTAATGGCGTTACCATTTTTAATCTGTGTTGAGAATATAGATAGAATGCCGGTATATGGATTCGAAAGTGATTGTCCTGGGCCATATACATTTTGATATCTAAACGCCACAGGTGCAATACCTAAACTTGGACAAACCGTCATTACCATCTGTTCCTGATTTTGTTTGGTTATACCATATACAGAAGATGGATGTATTTTTGAATCCTCATCAGTAGCTACCAGTGCCAATTTTGTATCACTTCCAAGATATTTTACCTCAAAATCAGCCCTATCCATATCTTCAGCGACGCGATGTTTTGGATATACAAACCCTAATTCATCAGAGTGGTATTTGCCCTCGCCATATATTGATCTTGAAGATGCTACGACTACTTTTTTTACCTTATGCGTAGTATTTGTGAGCAAGTCAAGCATTAATGCAGTCCCGCCAATATTTACATTGGTATAGTTTTCGATTTCATACATGGATTGCCCGGTACCCGTTTCTGCCGCGTAATGCACAATAATGTCCTGGTCAGCAATTGCCCGGATCCAATCTTCTCTCTTAGTAACGCTTCCTTTAATAAAATTAACCTTTTCTTTAATGCTATTGTACAGAGGTGAATCAATATTGGGGTTATCACCATGTATTTGTGGCGACAAATTATCTAAGACTGTAACCTTATAGCTTTTTGATATTAATTTAAGTGCCAAGTTTGAACCAATGAAACCTGCGCCACCTGTAATAAGTATATTTTTCATTTAAATAGTTAAAGTACATTTTTTATATTTCCGCACCACCTTTAATAACCTATATGCTTATTGTTTAGCAATTAGCTCATCTATAATTGATTTGAAATTAGATGCAAAATCACGGGTTCTCTGATTTAAATATAAATCCAGTTCATATGTTGATGCCATTTCTTCTTTAACCTCTCCGTTCCAAATCTTTTCCAAAATATTCATCAGCTGTATTTCGTTATTTGGATCGAAATAATACGCATTTTTAGGATCTTGTTCTTGATGGACAGCAATATTGGACAAGATTATTATTTTACCTATACTCTTGGCTTCCTCTACTGTAGAGCTCCATCCCTCAAAAAAAGAAGGATTAATGACACCTAGTGATTGTTTGATTAATTCCAATACATCATAATAAGGGATTAACCCTAGAAATTTAATTTGCTCAGTTAAGCCATTATCTAAAACGTAGTCTCTGAGCATCTCTACATGATGATTTTTACACCTAAAATCATTCATCAATCCGCTAGTAAGAATTTTAACGTAAAGCCCTTGATCTTTCAAAAGCTTAATTGCCTTAAAAACAGTGATATGATTTTTATGCTCCCAAAATTGGTTTGGCAAATAAAAATAGGGGCCCTCTACGTATTTGCTAATATCTTTCGTTTGGTCTATAGAGTTTTTTAATATGTCGGGTTGCGATACAAAATGTAATACTTTGGTTTTTGCTTCAGCAGTTGAATATACGCTTAATAGATCTTTTAGAGCATCGAAGCTACTCACCACCATTCTATCGCTGTTTTTTATCATTTTCTTATGCAGCGATGTTTCTTCCTCTAATTGTTTTTCAGTCCATAATTGTGGATATCGTAAGTATTGAAAATCAGGGATCCAGTTGATAGATTTTATGTATTTAGTTAGCGGGATGTAATTGGAGTGTGAAATCACAGCGATTTTATATTTTTTAAGCATCTGATGGGTAAATAAATCGAAGCTGAACAACCGATCTGTTACTTTTGATACAAACCACGGAAATGATTTTCGTTGAAGGATTTTTGTTGGGACAATCGTCGCATACTCTTCAAAAAGAGTGATATATTCCTGATCTAAGTCTGTTGGTACAAAGAGAAATATCTTGATTTCATTTGAATAATATTTATGAAGTGCATAAAATAAATTCTTAAGGTAATTAATGCCTCCCTTATATTCAACTGAGAAATTGAGTAAAAACCCTATTCTTATCATTAATTTAATCCTTTAAAATATTTGACATAAGCTTCAATCCCTTCTTCAAAAGATACCATAGGTTTCCAATTCAAAGCTCTCGCTTTTTTTATATCTGCCCAAAAATAAACCGGATCTCCTTCCTTAACTTCACCACTAAACTCAACGCCAACATTTCTACCAAAACGCTTAACAATAAGTTCAATTACTTTATTTATTTCTGTTGTTATACCAGACCCCCCATTGATTACTTCAAAACCATTAATTTTCTCAGAAAAAATTCTTAAAAGGCTAGCTGCATCAGCCACATGAATCCAATCTCTTGTTTCTTTACCAGTACCAAAAAACACTACGTTATCCGCTTGCGATATCTTCCTACATGCATCCCATAATAACTGTTTCTTTAGACCTTCTCCATATATGGAAAAATATCTAATAATACCTATATCAATCTTAAAGCTTTTATGGTATGATAAACACAGATCTTCAGCAATTTTTTTGTGAAACCCATAAGGAGATACAGGAACAGCACTCATATGCTCTTCTATTGGCCTATCTCCTAGATTTCCCTGCACAGCTGGGCTAGACGGATAAATAAGTTTACAATTAGGGTTTTGCAACCTAATAAACTCTAATAGTGATAACGTGCTTTGAACGCTTTTCTGGAAATCTTCATAAGGGTTATCATGAGAAAAACCAACCGAGCCACTTCCTCCACAGTGCACTATAACGTCAAATTTTTTATTGATGTTTAATAATGCTTCAAATGTAATAGTTGTCTCAAACCATTCATCAATCCCGAATTTTGAAAACTCGTCAGCATACCACTTGCCATGGCCAACACCAACTATATAATCCCCGTATGCTTTAAACTCTTTTGCGACATTTCTACCTAAGAAACCATAAGCGCCTGTAATTAGTATATTTCTCATCATATTTAGGCCTGTGGCAAAATAAAATCCTTCATTCCAAGCTCCTTATGTCAGATACAAAGTTAAAAATTTCATCAACAAAATTGAATTTAAATTAATAACACAGAGATATCGACAAAAGGCCAATTCTTTAGCCATTATTAGACAATCACTTTTTTTATAAATACTGCTGGATTACCTCCTACCACTGTCCAAGGTTCCACATCCTTAACAACTACGCTACCTGCTGCCACAATGGCCCCCTCCCCAACCGTAACACCTTTCAGAATTATACTGTTCATTCCAATCCATGCATCAGAACATATTCTGATGGGTTTAGTCTCTACAACGTTCCAATTTTTATGACGAATAAACAATTCTCCACTTCTCAGATCTGTCAGCTGTTGAACAATATCTTTTCTTCGTTCCCTAAAATCAATAGAGTGGGAATTATGATCATAAAAATAACAACCCCAGGCTACAAAAACATTATCTTCAAATACCACTTCTGATCGGCAAATAATCGTACTATTACCTATATATGTTTTATTGCCAACCTTTACTACCCCCTCACCAGACTCAAAAATGATTTTACAATCCAAAATGCTATCGTCGCCAACATATAAATATTTTTTATCCGGTAAAGGAACGTAGGTATCTATACCAAAACCTTCGAAGAAATGCGAATTACCCTTGAATATATATTTTGTTGTTTTGAGCATTCTATATTTAAACAACAGAGATTTGAAAAAACCTATCATAGTATTAAGATTGTTTTATTTACTAGACCAAAGTACAGACTTTTGATCCCAATTATCCATGTTTGTAGTTATTTCACTAAAAAGATCAATGCTTTTTACAACATTGTAAACTCGATTCTTTACAAAATACTTATCTATTTTATCTCTATTAAGAGGCTGTGCTAACTGTATATCATATAAGTATTGAATATTAATAGAACTCGTGGAGTACAATGGAAAAATTTTTGTCTTCAGCAAGATTTTTTTCCAAAGTTCAATAGGATACAAACCAAGCATTTTGTCATCTATAATTTTTGTCTGATAAGTACTTTTCAATTTTTGATAAAGTGCCTCTACAATTTCCTGTGAACCTCTGGGGTGGTTTTTAATAATAATTGTTGTACCCTCTTTCGCCGTTTCCCGTATGATATGCTCATACAAAGCAATTTCATTGCCTATTGTAGTTAAGCCTGAATTTGCCAAGTTGCTTAAAAGATAAAGACTTGGCTCCTTTTCATCTTTAACCATTCTCTCACAATACATAGTCAGATCGGGAAGTAGCTCAACCAGTTGGAGCACATGATCTTTTACAAATGTCCTTGAAGGTATAATCAATCGATCTCGAGTTAAATATTTCCCTTGAAAATCTATAGGAAGAATCAAAATAGCGAGATCAAAAAAATGTCTTCTAGGAAACTGTCTAAAGTATAATTTCTTCAATAAAACTTTAAGAAGGCTGATAGGATGATGTATAAAAAAAGACCAATTCAATTCATTTACAATGCCATTGCCTACTACTCCAAATGCGTCCCCAAATTCTATGCTTTTAGCGGAGTTATATGTTTCTGGAATAAGTTGCGCCCCAAAACTTGCATAGTTATTGGCCATGAAAACGGCATCAAAAGTTTCAGCCTTAAGTTTTTCTTTTAACTTTTTTTTTGCCCTTGAGTAATTCATCAAAGCTAATTCACGCATTTCAGATCCGTTTAGAAAAACAATATCTTTCCAACCTCGAACCTGAGCAAGTTTTTTAATTGTTCCGAAAACGGCATCTTCCATTTCGCTAGGCGATGCTGTATCATATACTAAAAGCGTTGTACTAAATTCTTTACGAACGATTTTCTGTTCATACCAAGCCATCGCAATAAATCCTGCAATAAACCCGCTAGCACCCTGAATGGCCAAAAGCACATTCTGACTTTCCTTTGATTTCATTACCTCTTTAAGATTAGTTTATGTTTTTATATCTTAAAATTCTGGCAGGTACACCACCTACAATAGCATTATCAGGTATACTTTTTGTAACTACAGTATTAGCACCTATAACAACATTTGAGCCTATTGTTATGCCAGTTGATAAATAAACGTCAGCTCCGATCCATACCGCATCTCCAATAATTACATCACCCAGCTTCATTTTTTTATCTGCTATGTTATTAAAATCAGAATCGACTTCGGCCGTTTTAGTCCAAATTTTAAAGAAAGGCCCAATACTGCAATTCTTTCCAATCACTACTTTTTGCCCAAAGGCAACTTGGATAACAGAAAAACGACCTATATAAGAATTTTCACCAATCTTTATATTTCCGTCACCATACATCAATATTCCTTCGCCATTGAACTGAAAAGAAGGATGAAGATCATATTTATTCTTATAGCTATCATAAATATTCTTTTGGTACGAATTTTTTAGGATAGAAAATACTTTGGCTAATACTTTGGTCATTAACTTCATATAACTTCTTCTTTAATTTTGAAAAAGGGAGCCAACCATGGCAATGGAAATACCCGGTGGCAGTAAATTGCAACCATAACAAAAAATATAAAAAAGCTTAAGCATGTTGCGTATGCTCCTCCAATAGGCCCAAAATATTGAATCAAGAAATAGTTTAATCCAAGATTTAACGTGATATTAATGAATGATGCATAAAATAATACTTTGGTTTTTTTCAAATAGAAAATAACATTAGCAAATAATAAATACATACCTTGAAAAAAATAACCTATTGCAATCCAAGCTACATATTTGCTACCTGCTGCAAATTTATAGTCAATAAACCACTTAAAGATAAAAGGCGCAAGTAGCCACATACAAAAAACAATAACAACCAATAACCCAATAAAAAGCCAATAGACCTTAATAACCTTGGTTTTGGATTTGAGGGTATTTTCAGCAAACAGCTCATAGCTGAATGGCACAATAACCTGAGCAAAGCCATTACATAAGATTGAAATGGCAGATCCTAGAACGTATCCAATATTGTATATCCCCAATGCATCCTTACCAAAAAAATGGTCAATGAAAAGTCTATCAGACATATTCATTATCATCATACCTACTGCATGGGGTATTAAGGGAAACCCAAACAAAAAGGCATCTTTCACATTAACCATTTTTATTTTATTACCTATAAGTCTCCTTTTCTTGTAGAGAATATAGGCTGCAATTACCGAAAACAACAAAATAGAAAAATATTGACCCAATACTCTTCCTTGATAGCCCAGATGAAATAAAATAACCAATGCGAGTGACCCTATTACGTTCGTAGTAGAGTTGCTCAAGCTAAACAATACATATTTGACGGGCTCTTTTTTAATCTGGTAATCAATCAAAAGTAGCTGATTGAAAAAGGTAAGGAAACAGAAAAAAGGAATAAACACAATCCAATAAATAGGTATTTTAAGATAATCCACGATAAAGCCATGAAGCACAATTATCAATGATGACAACAATAGCATTGATAAAAAAGGAGCCACTATAGCTGATGAAAAATAACTTGGGTAATCATCTTTATTTTCTCTAAAGTAAGCTACAGATACAGCGCCCTGCGATCCCAAAGCAATTAAAGGTGTTGTAAAACTAAAAATGGAAGTTAACAAGGCGAGAGTGCCAAAGTCTGTTGTTGTCAGGTAATGAGTAAAGATGGGTAACAGAAAAAAGGCTATTCCTGCTTCTGTAAAAGAAGCAATTGTATAAAGAGAGAATGATTTAAACAGCTTCATTGGATTTTGTTAAATGCAGCTAAATAGTATTCTGTCAAGATCCAATCCGCCATAATATCTATATCTACACTGCGTTCCTCCGGCATTATTACTTTTTTCACTTTGGTAAAACCACCTATATTCCCATTTTTTAAAGAATTTATATTAATCAGGTACATCGATCCATTGAAGGTATAAACTGGCGGAGCGTCTTGTCTCCTTTCAAATTTGCCATCTTTGCTTTTATTTAGATACCCGTGTTCATTTTCTTCAAAAATATTAAAGTATGGGCTTTCTTTTGCTTGCTTGACACTCACCACCATATCAAGATCTTTGTGATAAGCTCGGATTATATTTTCAAAATCGGAAGAAGTCCTAAATGGCGATGTTGGCTGCAATAACAAAACAACATCAAAAAATCTGTTTTGTCGTTCATAAAAATTAACAGCGTGCATGATCACATCATAAGAGCTTGCCAGATCTGAAGCTAATTCTGCAGGCCTTACAAAAGGCGCTTTGACACCTTTGCCTAAAGCAATAGCTAATACCTGTTCATCATCCGTAGAAATACAAATCTCATCTCCGGTTTTGGCTTTATGCAAGGCAAAATCTATAGAATATGAAACTAATGGTTTGCCACCAAGCTCTTTCACATTCTTGCCAGGCAGGCCTTTACTGCCAGCACGAGCGGGAATTAGAAATAATATATTCATTAAAATTTAATCTGCTTGATATCTTCTTGTGCCTTTTCAAAATCTTCATGCTTTCCGACATCAAGCCAATAGCCCGATAGGGGGAAAGAAATCACTTTTAGCTTTTCGGCGATAATGGCATCCATTAAGTGGGTAGCATCAAATGGGCTGTTTTCTGGAATATACTTTAGAATAGATTTCTTCATGAGATAAATTCCGCCATTTGAATAAAAAGTATAAGTCGGTTTTTCCTTAAAGCTTTTCACCTCATTATGAATGGTTTCTAAAACGGCATAGGGTACGTTAACTTGATAAGGGATTGTTACAACCGCAAGATCTGCATCATGGTTGATGAAGTCTAAGAAAAACATCTCATAATCTAGGTTAGTCAATAAATCGGAGTTAGATACCAGAATATAATCGTGCGAAAAATTGTTAATCTTTGAAATTGCACCAATTGTGCCTAAAGGTATTTCTTCTCGCACATACTGGATTTTTATATTCTTTTCTTCTCCTGTTCCAAAATAGGATTCGATTTGATCACCCAAATAATTTATTGAAAACCAAAAATCATCAATGCCATAAAGAACCAATCTATCTAAATTATGCTCCATTATTGGCTTGTCTCCCACCTTAAGCAAGGGCTTGGGGGTAGTTATTGTCAAAGGCTTCAATCTTTCTCCCCTTCCTCCTGCCATGAGCACCGCATCAATGGGGAGATACGACTTTTTTTCTCTGAAGTTGATGATATTTACAATTTTATGCTGATCATTTACTACGGGTAGTATCCTAAAATTGCCTTCCCTATAGTTGATGATTTTATTTAGGTCTATTTCTTTTTTTGTAATAAATTTCGGATTAGCCTGAATAATCTCATTAACCTTACTATCTATTGATATATCGTTTAGTAAGCCTCTTCTTACATCGCCATCTGTTAAAGAACCAATTAATATGTCATTTTCATCAACAACAAATAAAATGGCATCTTGAGCTAAAACATTTAGCTTAGCCAATGCCGATTTAATACTACTTCCCGACAGTATCAAATGTTCTCTATAACTTCTAACAGCCCTTTTCATTCTCATTGATTAATATTTAATTCAGGTACTTTGAAAAGCAATTTCCTGTAACTTACTAAAAATTCTCTGACTTGCCTTTCCATCACCATAAATATTATCAACGGAAATTAATGGAGGAAGGGATTCCAAGTTTTTGATCGCATCAAGTATCTCATCTTTATTGATCTCGCAATGAATTACATTTTTACCGTGTTCCCTGCCTAGCTGTCTGTTGCCTAAATTAATAACATATTTAGCAAAAGACGCGGCCTCTATAATTCCACTTGAGGAATTTCCAAGTACAAACATGCAATTTTCAAGTGCACTGTAATACCCATTAGATCCTAGAGATTCGACGAGACAAACTCGTTTATTTTTTTCGGCAATGCAATAAAGCTCTCTACGAATTACTCCACCCATAGTATCAGCATTAGGCATTGTTACCAACACCTTAGTTTCCAACTCCATCAATACCTCACCAAGAATCTTGGCATAGGCTTCGTTCATCTTATGACCAATAGTTTCGGGGTGAAAAGTGAATAAGATAAAAGGCTCAGAAATATCAAAATCAAAAATTGCCTTGAATTCTTCAACTTGATAACGTTTAGTTTCATTAATGTTATCTATTGCTAATGAGCCAGTATGATATACATTAATAGAGGAACCTATTATTTCATTGACTCTTTCAGCATTTTTCTTAGTATTTGTAAAATGATATTTCGACATTAAAGACATCGAATGTCGATAAACATTATCAATTGCACCTAATGTTTCCTCGCCACCACTTATATGAGCAACTGGAATATTAAACGGCAAAGTGGCCGAAACGGCAGCAAACATTTCATACCTATCTCCAATACAAATCACCAGCCCAAAAGTGTTGCTATCCCAAAAATCAGCAAACTTATTATGGGTATCTCCGATTGATTTCGCGATATCAATCGCTCTATCTCCCTCTGGAATTGCCTTTACTTCAAGAACTCGTTCATATCCTGATTTTTTGATATCATTCAGAGTATACCCATGTGTTGGAGAAAGGTGTGTTCCAAACACAACTAAGTTATAAGTGATTTCGTTTTGAGTTTCTAGTAGATTTAGCAATGGCCTATAAAAACCAAAATCTGCTCGTGAACTTGTCAAAATAGCTATTTCCATTCTATGTCTTTAAAGCCCAACATATGATCTTCGAACAAATCTTCCTTTGCTTTACAACCTACAATTTCATTAATAAATAATGGGCTAACACCATTTCCTGGACGTTTTATCGTAAGATCATTTAATGTGATAAGCCCACCTTTTCTAACATCTCTTGCCAAATGGATACTTTTTCGAGCAATTATTATGTTCTTACTTTCTGAAGGAGATGGTATTTTTATACCTGACCCCAATGCTTTTTCTATATTTCGTATTCCTTTTACCATAGCAATCAACTCATCGGGTTCTAAAGAAGCCAAATGATCTGGTCCAGGCAATGATTTGTCAAGTGTAAAATGTTTTTCTATTACTGTTGCTCCCAATGCAACTGCAGCAAAAGAAACTTCATTCCCCAAAGTATGATCAGAATAACCAATTTTTACACCAAACGCCTTTCCAATAGTCAGCATTGCTTTTAAATTAACATCGCCCATTGGCGTTGGGTATTCTGTATTACAATGCAATATCGTAATATTATCTTTCGAAGTTCCAGCACTAGTTAAAATTGTTAAAGCAGTCTCTATATCTCCCAAAGTTGCCATACCGGTTGAAAAAATCACCTCTTCATTAAACGAGCCAATTCTAGTCAAGTAAGGCAAGTTTGTAATCTCACCTGAAGGTACTTTCCATAAACCCATTTCTAAGCCTTTAAGAAACTCAATGCTTTCCATATCAAAAGGAGTCGACAGAAACATGATTTTTTTAGATTGACAATAGTTTTTGAGTTCAACAAAGTCTGCAAAAGCTAGTTCTAATTTTTTTACCATGTCAAGTTGACTCTCTTGAACACCAGTTGTATTTTTTTGATAATCAGCTTTTTCCGCAAACTTTGAGATTACATTTTCCGAAATGAAGGTTTGAAACTTAACGGCATCAACCTTTGCCAATACTGCGGCATCAATCAATTTTTTTGCTAGATCAATACTTCCATTATGATTGACACCAGCTTCGGCGATAATAAATACTTTTCCTTTTTCTAAAATCATTGCTTTATTTAACGAATTGTTTTAGGGTGCAACTATTTGTTTTAGTAAACTAAAGAGATTCAAATTTTGAGGAATCGATAATAACTTTGGATTTTACCCCACTATCTTCTAGTTTAATTACAGACGATTCGTTCCCAAACTCTTTAATAATTAGTTCGGCTAAATTATAATAACTCAAATTTCTCTCTCCAAGATTAAAAGTACCTGAAATGTGAGCATTTTGTATAACTTGATCAATTCTAGAAATGAGATAATCAATCGTTACAAAATTACTAACCCGTTCTCCATTTCCAAAAACAGTTATTTGGTTCGTAAGTTGGAGCTCGTCTTTCATAATTCTAAAAATCCTATCTTCGCGCATGCCTGTGCCATATACTTGGCCCAGCCTAAGGTTAACTACAGATGTTATATTTCTTAAATAAAATTTGAATAATTCTTCACTACAAACTTTTGAAAGCGCATACAAACATTCATGATTAGCAGATGGCTCTATTGCTGATTTTTCATTATATTTTCCACTAACATTGGGATAAACGCCTATAGTAGATAGATTAATAAGTTTCGATGCCTCAGTTATCTTCGCGATATGGATGATACTTTCGGTTATCGCATTATTTTTATGAAATATATCGATGTCTTTATGATCGGCTCCAGAAAGTACAGCTGCACAATGAACTACAACATCTATTTTTTGCTTAAAAACATTCCATGCGAAATTAGCCTTAACATATTCAACAGCTGATAGGTCTGCTAAATATTCATTTGCAATAGGAAAAATCCCATCACTAGTTCTTGCAATGACATAAACTTCATGCCTGCCCCGAAAATAATTTTTCAGATGACTACCGATGAAACCATTTGCTCCGGTAATTAAGATTTTCATTTTATTTTCTCTCTGAAAAGAACTCATCAAAATATCTCACTACGGTTCCTTCTTGCAATTCAAAATCTATTTCTTTATCAAATAAAACCAGGTTAATGATATATTCTATTTCCTTATATCCAAATAAAGAGCGAATGTAAGTGGTTCCAGAATGACGAGAGTTAATTTCAAATATCTTAGGGATACCATCTGAATCTAATCTCAACTGGAAGTTGCAAGCGCCATATGGTTTTAAAGCATTACATACCTGAGTTAAATAAGTAGTAATAATTTCCGGAAAATCTTTTTTATATCTTGAAATAAACGTATTCCCTTCTTTTAAACTTCTATTGAGCACAATTATTTTCTTTAATTCACCATCTAAAAAAATGGTGCCACAAGTATATTCATCAGCATCGTTACCTACACATTCTTGAATAATTGGCTCTTTAATAGTTCCGATTACATTATCGAGTTGCGATTTAGTATTAATTTTATATACACCAACGCTCCTTGCCCCTTTTCTAGGCTTGATAATTACTGGATAATTTAGTGCCACAAAGTCAATCTCAGCTGGAAGATATGACTCTGGGCAATTAAGGTTATTGTCTTTTAAAAATCTGTAAGTCAAATATTTATCATCAGCTATTTCTATTACATTCAACGAGCTTACCATAACTTTAGCAGTTGTTTGCATTTCGATCAGCTCTTTATGCTTTGAAAAAAGAGGAAGTTCAAAATCGACACCAACGAAAAGCAATTTAATATTGTTTTCGTTCAATTTTTCGATAATAACCTTTAGCCAGTGCTCTTCAGTGACTTCTTTTTTTAAGATATCTGGAAGCAAATAGTTTTTTTCGGCCCAAAAAGCACCAACTGTTTCTTCGAAATAATCGAATCCGATAATCCCCAACTGATCTTTTAAATTTGATCGCTGAATAGATTTTATAATCGCTTGACCTATCAAACTCCCAGTTCCCGTAACCGCTATGTTAGTTTTATTTACCACCGTTGTTTCTTTTTGAAAAAATATAATCAATACATATTTTAGGATATTTCCTTGCTTTCATCTCGTTCATCAATAAATCCGCAGAGAAATAGTCGCGAATAAGCTCTATTTCATTTATATCTGAATTCCATAATACATAATTCACTTCATCGATATTTAGACGATTTTGTCCAACACTACCAACATTTACCAATCTAAAATCATTTATGTTTTTGCAAAAGAGTCGGTGAGAATGGCCAATAAAAGTATCTTTATTTATTTCAACTATAGTATCTGGAAAAACATATTGTTCATTTAGTGTATGTATAAAATCGCAACCATTTTGTTTATACTCCAAAGTATATTGTGCAATTTCGGCTTTTCTTAGGAAAGATGGATAGCAAAACTTAAAAAACTCTTGAGCAACCGGATGGCTTCCATGATATTCGCCAGCCAAAAAGACTTCTTCATGATTTCCTTTTAGGGTTACTTTTTTAGGCAAATTCTGCAGTAAATCTACACATTCATTGCTCCATGGCCCATAGTTCACGACATCCCCCAATGAAATAACCAGATCAACATCTTTATTCTTGTTTATCACATACTCTAACGCTGGTAAGTTTCCATGAACATCACTAATAATGAGTACTTTCATGCTTCTATTTAGCTTTTTGAAACCAATTTTCCGTCGAACTATCCTGTTTCTTAGGCAAATCGTTTGTATCTAGTCTAGGTATTTTAAACCGTGAATCTCCTTTGGGGTTGATAGTTGCCAAATCTACAGATGTTGTAAATCCTAGGCTACATTTATACTCCTGCAACAGCGATAGCGTATCATCATTAAAATTTCCATATGGATAACAGATTGTCCACCTAGAAAGGTCTCCTCCTATTTCTTGTATAAAGTCCATTGACTTTACAATTTCCCTGCGTTGAGCTTCCTTTGTGAGCGAGCCTAACCAATAATGGTCATAACCATGGCTCCCTACATGCATTCCATTATTTACCATACATGAAAACTGCTCTTTATTCATGTAGAGTTCCCTACTAAAAAGTTCTTGATCTATGCCTACAGTTTTTGCAAAAATCGCGTCGGTAATCTTAGCTCTCAAGTCTTCTTTGAGCTCTACCTGAAGGAGTCTTTTGAAAAAAATAACTTCTTTAGTATCAAAACGGTTCTCAAACGCCAGTTTATTAACGTAGAAGTCAAATGATTCCAACTCGTATTCTTCACGATAATATGCCAGCTGTGCTTTTACTTCTTTAATGAGAAACGCCATATCATTAGTTGAAGCTAGAATAAAATGGATCTTATTTACATCCAACATACGATGTTCAAGAATTGCCCTTACTGGTGCATAGAAAGCTCCCTGTATTTTTTGATTGTGTAAAAAGGGGAAAACCATTTCGAAGTGGTCTATATAGCCATCGTCAAAAGTTAATAAAACTGCTTTGTTTGGCAACTTTTCTTCTTCTTTGTAGGCGGCTATAATTTGATCTATGGTTACGAAATTATAGTGTTTTTTTAAGTATAGAACCTGCTCTTTAAAAAGTTCATAATCCAGTCCTTTGATTTGAGGATAGCGTGAAAACTTCAATTGCCTCACGTAATGGTACATTACAATAGTTAAGTCAGATTTCATACTTTAATTAGGCCTGTCTTGATCTCCATCCGCTTTAAATAACTTAAGATTATGAAGATCTTTGGTATTGGTAAAAAAACTAATTTTTATATTTTCTCTAACAAAAGGCTGAAAATAATTAGGAACAATAAGTTCTTCTTTTCCTGGATCAACCATCTGAAAGCCTGCTTCCGTAAGTACATTGTGATTTAATCCAAAACAATAAAAGTCAACGTATTCAAATTTTTCTTTTACTAATAACTTATAAAAAAACTCAGAGATGTATTTAATTTCATTTTCGTTCCCTATGAAATCCACTATCCTTAAAACCCGAGCGTTTTTCACTTCTTGTATTCGTGTAACTAGTACCGATGTGATGGTTTTGTCTTTTTCTATTCCGTATACTTCATACTTATATATAGGATGATCGAAGTATCTTTTTTGGAAATAGGCTTTATCTTTATACATAATATTTGAGCTAAATGCATCAAAGTCAAATACAAAATCTCTATTTAGAGGCAACAAATTATATCCTTGATTTTTTACAAAAATCGGCTTAGTTATCTTAAGATTAACTACTGCAATTTGAAATGACGACAATTGATCGTTAATCAAAACATAGTGCTCTAATCTATCCGTATAAAAGCCTAGAAATTTATATATGCCAATTGTTTTTTCATTAATTCCTACACTCATTACCGTCCTATAACTGTTGAGACCTATTAAAAAGTTTAATAGTTCCACGCCTAACATTGGGTTACCTGCTCGTTTGGCAACCTTCCATATAACGGTGCAAATATCGAAAGGGGGTATTGTAGAAGAAGGAAGAAAGCCAATGAGGCCGTTTAAATTTCCTTGCTCATCTTCTGAAATCGCAAAATTTATTTGTTCTGCATTTTGATGTTCATATAAAAAAAAAGATTTATCTCTACCCAGAATATGATCAGCTTTCCATTCATTATTGATAAAGTCCATAATGATGTCTACATCATTTGAATTGGCCAATCTTATCATTAAAAAATACTCCCCCCAGTAACTGGTATATTTATACCGTTTATATAGTTTGATTGATCTGAAAGTAACAATAACAGTGCAGGTATTACATCATCTACGGATGCGTTTCTTTTCAAGGGGTGCGATTTAGCAGCAATTTCGACAAATTTTTCATTGATTTCAGAAAGAAACCTAGTTTCGATCATTGATGGCGAAATCGCATTGATTGTAATTCCTTTTTCCGCATATTCACTCGCTAAGCTTTTCATTAATCCTAGCAAAGCATACTTAACTGTAGTATATTGAACCAGCGCTTTAGGTGGAACATTAAGTGTTACACTAGATAGCATAATAACAACTTTGCCATGTTTTTTACTAGCTAAGCTTGGCAGAAACCTATTCAAAATAAGGATAATTGATTTAAGGCTGATTTCTAACTCCGATTGAAAGCTATCCCATTCAATACTTTTAAATCTTATATTCTGAAACTTAGGGGCTGCCAAATGAATAATTTTATTAGGGATGCCATAATTTTCTTCAATAAAATTCAATAGATCCACAAGGGCTTTTTCATTACCTAAATCTGCTTGAACACAAATCAGTTCATTTTTGATTTCTGATGACAGCTCGATTAATGCTTTATTGGAAGTATTATAATGCGCAATTATCAGGCAATTCTCAGAAATACTCTTTATTAGTTCTAATCCAATATCGGACGAAGCCCCAGTTATAAATATAATATTATCCATCAATCAAACCAATTTTAATAAGCGCCTTAGATACCTTCTTTCTATCTTGATTTTCAATGAAGGCCTTTACTTCTATTTGTTTGTATGCCTGATTTATATAAAACACAGTACCAGTCACTTTTAGATAATCATCAACAAATACAGGCTTAATAAACTGAATATCAATACTATGAAGAATTGAGTATTTACCTGGCAAATAAACTCCAACTAAAGTTGAGTAAAATGCCGAGCTCAACATACCGTAAACTACTCTGCCGTCAAATCCTTTTGTTTTAGCGTATAAGCTATCTGTATGAAGCGGGTTCGTATCTCCTGAAATCTCAAGAAAACTTTTTAGTTTTATTTCAGTAAGTTCTACTTCAAATGAGTGGGAAAGACCTTCTGAGATTTCAGAGAACAAATATGTGTTCATTACTTTATTTTTTCGATTATGAGATCAACCATTGCCCCTACATCCTTAAGTCCAGCAAGTTCATTAAAGTCAAACTTAATCTTAAATTCTTTTTCTATAGCTACAACTAAATTTATATGGTTCAAAGAATCCCAATCATCAATCTTATCCGAATTTGTTGAATCAACAATTATTAAATTTTGATCATCAAAAATATCTCTAAATATTTCCTGAACATTTTCAAACACCTGCGCTCTATTCATCATTTATCTTAATAATATTATTTTTATTTTGGTAATTGTCTATTTCTAATTTCCAAATTGAATTCTCTCCTTCAACTTTCAATAGCTCGAAGCCCATCGTTTGATAAAAATCGGCAACCATATTATTTTTAGGTGTCCTAAAATAATACCCTATAATCTCTGTAATGTTTCTTTCGCTACATGCATTCACCAAATAGTCTAACATAGCGAATTCCATGTTCCTTTTTAAGACTCTACAACTCATTAACCAAAGATCTAAATGGCAAATACTATCATTTACATGTCCAATGATTATTGAAATTAAGCCATTATCACCAAATCTGTCTGCTAATTTACCGTAAATTTTAATATAATTCTTATCTGCGGAAATCGCTTCAATTTCTCCAACGGTATAACGATTAGTAGTCAAATTGAATTGATTAGTTTTGTTGATAAGTTGAGTGATCCGATCTAAATAAAGTGGCGAAAAGGGTTGTATTTCAGCCGTCATCATTAATGATTGCAAAAAGTCTTCATAGCTTTCAAATAAAGACTGTTCCTGATTCCTTGCAATATTATCCTGATAAAACACATTACGTTTAATATCATCTCCAGAAAGTGTTGTGATTTCAAAATAGCCATTATTTTCAATGTGGTCTATAAAGTATAATACATCACTCCCTACTTCAGGGACACTTACCATTGATAACTGAGAAGATACTATTTCACGTTCTACAGAATTATCATCAATAAACACCAAACTATCTAAACCAATATTAATTTGTTCAGCAATTTTTTTTATATTTTCAGATTTTGGTTCCCAATTCGCCTTAAAAGAAGTGAAATCATCAAAGGCTAATACACTATCTGGATGTGAAAAACCCTCTTTTGCAAGGTTATGTTCATTTTTCGAGGAGACAGCTAAAATTACTCCACGATCTTTAAGTTCCTTTACATATTTCTGAAAATACATGAAAGACTCTCCTTGCGCAGTCTCATTTCCTAAGCTAATCCCATCCAGCCCATCATCTCCAATAATTCCACCCCAGCAAGTATTATCTAGATCAAGAACAAGGCATTTCTTAGATGCACCAAAAATTGCATTAATAAGGCTAGATACCTGCTTAGCATATAATGGAATTGCATCAAAACTAAGTGCGTATTTCGCAGAATGCCAAAGATTCCTATCAAACCATTTTTTAAGGCCAATACTAGCTGACAAATAATTTATATCATTTAAATATAAGTTATTTGTTATGGCTGCGTGCGTAGCAAATTCCATGTTTAATCTGTTAACAAAAAGTGTTTTACCGTGAGCATCGTAGCAATCCAAATTACCCAAAGGACGATTGAGTGGCAAATCAAAGTTGTTTTGGATAATAGCACAATTATACTTCTCCAAAGAAGACCATATAGTCTTGAATTTATGGAGTTCACTCTCTAACAATCCCTCTATTTCTATTTGCTGATCAGATACATGAGGAAATCGGGTAATATTTATAACAGAGGTATGAATTAATATTATATCTGGTTTAAATTCCTGCAGCGCCAAATTTTCAAATACTGCATCTTCATAAAATTTATTATACTCAGATTGATAGAAGTTTGGAAGTATTCCATCGGCCATTAAAAAAATCTCTAGAATATTTTTAACCTCATCAATGGTACTCCCGCCCAGAATAGCAATATTAATTACTTTAGAAGGGCTTGTTAATAATAGTTCTCGCTTAATTGCTTTTTTTTTGCGAAGAATAGTGTCTATATCAAAAGGATATGTTAAACTTTTAAGCATTTTAGTATGAATGATACCTATCTATAATTTATATTACTTTTCCAATATTAAGGCATTGTATTTAAAATTTCGCTGTGTTTTAGAGCTTTTAATCGAAATGCACTAAGCTCTATAACCGCTTGGTATATTAACTAATCTATCGGCAATCCAAACACTATTTTCTAAGCCATCTGTTTGTGAAGAAGTGAACATTGGCAATCGGTTCATCAATTCCCAAACAGGCCTACTCATTACACCGTTTTCATTAGTAAATTTTAAGAACACATCACGCTCTTCTCTATCTTTTAGAAGGATTGCATTAAGCCAATAATTTGATCTCGAATCTTGAGGTTCAGCTACAAAAGCTATTGACAATTTTGCAAATAAATGTTGGTAAAGCGACGCAAGCTCTCTTTTATTCTCAACAAAATGAGCCAATTGCTCAAGCTGGGCACAGGCAAGAGCAGCATTTAAATTAGGCATACGATAATTGTAGCCAATTTCATCATGTACAAAATCCCATTTATGTGGCACTTTTGCTTGAGTAGATAGATGCTTAGCCTTTTTTGCAAGTACTTCGTCATTCGTAATCAATGCCCCTCCGCCTCCACAGGTTACGGTTTTATTTCCATTGAAACTAAAGACACCCACTTTACCATAAAGACCAGTGTGCTTACCCTTATAATAACTTCCCATTGATTCGGCAGAATCTTCAACCAAACAGATATTCCATTCTTCACAAATCGTTACAATCTCATCAATCTTACAAGGAAATCCAAATGTGTGCATTGGTACTATCGCGGCGATACGCTTCCCTGTATTTTTGTTGTATGAGCCATCCTGCTTTTTCATGGCATTCTTTTCCAGAAAATTTCGAAGTGCTCCTGGTGACATACCTAACGTTTCCCTATCAACATCAACGAACACCGAGCTGGCACCAATATAACTGATTGCATTTGCTGTGGCGATGAAAGTAAGAGCCTGAGAAATTACCTCATCTCCGTATTTTACCCCGGCCAACAACAATGCCAGGTGAAGCGCATTTGTACCATTAACAATTGCAATAGCGTATTTTGCTCCAGTTATCCTAGCCATCATCTCTTCAAAAAGGTTAACGTATTGCCCCACCGACGATACAAATGTCGAATCGATTGCGTCAATTAAATATTTTCGCTCGTTTCCTTCAAATACAGGTTCATGCAAGCCAACAAAGCCCTTTCCGGGATATTGTGCCTTTACAAAATCGACCACCTCTTGAAATTTCGTTAACTGGGTCATGATTACATCTTTGCGTCTAGGTATTTGCCCGTTTCTTTGTGTCCAAAGTCTGGGATCATTTTATAGAATAGTTCAACAATATTTTCTTTTGTCCAATTTCTTTCGGATTTGTATATTGATATTGTATCTGTGAACTGCGTTAGTTTATTGCTATCGAATGAAAGCTTGTTTTTGATAATTCCCAAATTTTCAAATCTATTCATGTCTAAGATTTCGGTAGCTGTAAAAAACTCTTCAAAATCTTTTTCGCCGGTGGTATCGCTTTTGGCAAATAAACATGGCCACTCTTGCTGACTAGGCAAAGTATTCATTAACGTTCTGGCTTCATCCTCATCCTTGCACAGATAAGGTTTATAACCTAATTCATCAAGATATTTTGTGGCAATATTGGCAAAAGTTATCAGATGCAACTCTTCACTTAATTTCGGGAAAAATATATCTCTATTTTCGCCAAAAACACAAGACATCAAACATAATTCTCCAGATTCTTTAGGCGTAACAAAATATCTTTTGATATCATTTGGGGCAACGATAGGCTGTTTTTTCAGCATACGCTGATTAAAGCCATAAAGCAAAGAACCATCTGAAAAGGCTACATTTGCAAATCTAGCTGTTGAAATGGCAATTTCTTGGCTTTTACGCATAAGGAACATTTCCATGATCCGCTTTGAAGCGCCCATCATGTTTACTGGATTGGCGGCTTTGTCCGTTGAAACACAGAAATATTTCTTTACTCCTTTTGCAATTGATTGATTAATGGTTTTTTCTGTATTGAAAATATTAACATCAATCATTCGCATTAAGGTAAATGGATCTTTTTCGCTTCTCACATGTTTCAATGCGGAAAGATTGAGCACATAGTCATATTCCCCATCTGATTGAATAAAAGCATCATATTCTATAGAGCCAATATCCAAAGCAAAGGTTTGAAAATCACCATCGATATAGCCGAATGAACTCCTTATGTCGCGCACAAGTTCAACCATGTTGTTTTCACTGATGTCCACAACATGCAATTTTCTTGGATTTCTTTTAAAGATTTCCTTAGTCACAGCTTGTCCTATCGAACCAGCTCCTCCAAGCACCAAGAACTTTGACTCCTTAACTTTGGCAGTTAGTTCATTTTCATGTTTTGCAATATCATTATAAAACAGCTCTTTTTTTCGCCCTATTAATCTTAAAATATCCATTTTTTATGCCATAATCATTTTTAACGCTCGGCGAATTATCAATACAAAGCAGATTAAAAATCCCGCTAAAAACCCTCCAATCAAAATTCCATTCAACCGACCAAATTTCTCTTTAGTTAATGGAAAAACAGGTTCATCAACAACTTGTATCAATGGGGTTTCTTTGAGAAGTGACATCCTAGTCATTTCTAAATTTTTAACTAATTCGCTTAAAATAGCCTTGTTGGCATCGGCCGTATATTGGGAACGAGTTGCTGGAACTATACGTTGAACCTGCCTAGTTGGATTAAGGTTAGGCGTAGCATCTGCAGCAGCTACTGCAGTATATATAGCGCCATTCATTACTGCACGAACTGAATCGCTTTTGCTTTTTAGAATATTAACATTTTCGATTGACTTTTTGATCTTTGTATTCTTGTAAAACTCATTTACGGTTTTTACAATAGCATTGTTAAATTGCTTAGCAAAAAGCTCATCGATAGATTTCACATCAACTTTAATAATGCTGAGTTTCTTATCTGGCTTGGCTACAAAAAGCATGTTTTTGTTAATGTTATTAACGATCGCGGTCATTATACTATCTCTAGCTCTAATATATTGCGCATTACCACTGCGGATTGTATAGTCACTAAAGCGTATGTTTTTTAACAATGGTTCCTTAGCCCACTGGTTACGTAATTTATTAAAACTAATGTACCTATCAATCAACAACTGTTTGTGCCCGTCATTATCAACAGATGATAACAACGCATTCTGTATCATTGTGTGTGACTTATACAGCTGAATAATATTATCTCCTTGAAAAATTCCACCACCACTGCCTACATCAAGTCCCACCATTGAAGCAAGCCCCCCTAAATTTGCAAGTGGACTGCCCCCCCCATTGCTTTCTTCAAGAACAAAGGTTGTAGTAGCTGTATAAATTGGCTTTTTAAGCCAACCGTAAGCTAATCCAATACATGCACCGATAAAAGAAACGAAGAGGATAATGAGCCATTTACTCAATAAATACCGCCACCAATCTTTTGCGAAAAGAATAAGATCCTTTAATGACATATCATTTTGCTCTTGGTGTTTTTGATCTTGAGAATTTTCAACAATCATTTTGATCTTTTTTCCGTTTAACTGCAAACTATAAAGTAAATTAATATTGGATTACCTCAGTAAGCTTACCACAATTGCCGCTAAAGAAGCTATACCTGTCCCAATTCCGATCCATGCTTGCGCACTGATTCTTTCGCGCTCAGCTCTTTTCGGCACCATAATCTCTGCACCGGGCTTAACTTTGGGGTAATTGTTAAAAAACAAGAATTTACCTACTGCAGCTGCAGATCCGTTTGCATACTTAATATACACTCCACCTTTTCTGGCAGTAGCTGTAAAGCCACCTGCGCCATTAATGTATTGCTTTAAACTCTTTCCGGGCAGATAAACAATGCTATTTGGATTTAAAACCTCTCCTGTAACTCTTACGGTCTGCAACGTTCGAGGGACACGAATAACATCCCCATCTTCAACAATTAGGTCATATTTTGATAAAGGATTATTTAATATTTTCTCTAAATCTATACCCACAAGATCACTTTGGATTAGTTTCTGTTCTATTTCTGCCTTTACTGTATCTTTTACACCGGCTTCTTGTGCTCTTTTAAGACTCAAAAACTTTTTATCTTCTTCTTCCTTGTTATTGATTGCATTTTTGTCTGCTGGATTCACTTTTTCGGCTCCAGGCCTTTTTAAAGAAGCACCATCTGCATAGGCCGACGAAGTTAGACCGCCTGCTCTTTTTATTATATCAGAAATTCGTTCATTTTTATTAGTGATCGTGTAGGGTCCAGGATAAACTACCTCTCCCTCCAGTCTAACTTGTTTTTGGATAGTGTACCCCTCCGAATTCCTTACCGAGATAATGTCAAAAGGCTTTACAATAAATGGTTCACCCTGTATCTTCAAGTTCTGATCTATATTTACAGTAAACAACTCCGCTGTTCTTGCAGTTGCCGAAGTTGCATCGCTATTTCTTACTCGTCGAGAAACCTCTATTCTGTTTGGTGTTGCTCCTTCTTTAAAACCTCCTGCTAGTTGGATAGCCGTCTCTAATGTCATATTATCTGCGTAGTCAAAAGCCCCGGGTGCACGAACTTCACCTTGAATACTAACTTTATATTCGTCTCTTAGTTCAAACAATGAAGAAATAGTGATCTTATCTTCGCGTCGCAATATAATATCCTGTGTTTCTCCAGACATAATTTTGGCCACATCAAAAGGCACTAGCAATAAGGTGTTATCTGGATTTAAGCGGTTGATATAACCTCTGTTTAAAAATGCATCTTCTGTTAAACCATCAGCTTTATTAATTAAGCCTTTTAGCGTAAGACCTTTATCAAGTTCGTACATTCCAGGGCGGAATACAGCCCCTAAAATCTCTACTTTATTTGCAAAACGATCCAAAATTGCTTCAACTATATAATTATCTCCGTTTTTTGGCACATATTCAGCATAATTTACCGCTGGAACATCTACAATGCGTCTTTCTTTATCAGTATTTTGAAAAGACTTAATTTTTGCTGTATAGGCTTGTGTAGTAAAACCACCTGCAAAATTGATAACGTCTTGAAGCGTCTCTCCTTTAACTACTTCAAATAAGGCCGCTTGTTTAACTTCTCCCGATATTTCAACCCTTTTCTCATAAACGGGCACATGAATAATGTCCTGATCCTCTAAACGTATATTCCCTTGCTGGATCCCATTTAAAATAAAGCTGTAAACATCTATTGTCTTTATTACCCTATTGTTTCTAATAACTTGAACATTGCGATAGGATCCGTTCTGCGATGGACCTCCACAAGCATATAAAGCAGTATAAACTGTAGATAGCGATGATAGCGTATAAGTACCAGGTTTGGTTACGTTACCTGTCATAATTACTTTAATGCTTCTTATATTTCCTAAATTTACCGCTAATGATGTACGTCCTGTTATTAAAGCTTTGTAAGTTCTAGAAAGTGCCGACCTTATTTTAGAGGCGGCCTGTTCAATGGTTAAACCAGCGACGGCAATGCGCCCCACATATTGAACATTAATGACACCATCTGGACTTACCTGTAGGTTATAAGTGGTTTCATTATCACCTGTCAAATCGATAATAAGCTTATCATCTGGGCCGATAACATATCCCTTAGGCGTAGCGATCCGAAGATTAGGCTCAAATGTGATATTACCATTGCGAAATAACTCAGATCCAAAAACCTTTGGCGCAACATTATCGTCTTGTTCATTCTTTTCGTTTGCAATATCTCCACCAGCAGTTGTTTCGCTATATTCTCGTCCGGTATTAACAGATTTATTTTCAACCTGCGCGGTGGTTCCTTGGCTACGCAACTTATTTACACGTAATCTCAATTTCTGCAACTCTTCGGCCTTCATTCCTCTTGCTGCAGCCATCTGCTCTAATTGCGCCTCAGTATAGCCTATTGATTCTGCCTGCTTGATCATTTGCAAAATTTGAGCATCAGAGAGTTGATCAACCTTTACATCTATATAGCTGGTTTGAGCAATAGAAGAAAAATGAAGTATGAAGGAAAATAAAATAAAGGTAGTTAGTAAACTTACTTTTTGCCTCATTGGTATTTTTGTGTATAAGTGTCCGTAAATGTACTATACGCTATTCATCAAATAAAGTAGAGAGCTTAACTTCTAAACTTATTCAAAGTAGTTAAGAGTATTAAACCCGCCTTCTTTTAAGAACTCGTCTTTTTTCATTAAATTCAAATCAGATGTAATCATATCACTTACTAAAGCTGGCAAATCATATTTTGGCCTCCACCCAAGTTTAGATTTAGATTTAGTTGGATCACCCAATAATAGATCGACCTCTGTTGGCCTAAAATATTTTGGATCCACTCGTACAACCGTCGTGCCAAGTTTCAGATTATTTGAATTTATGCCTAAACTTTGAACTTTTTCTTGGTCTATATCTATAATTACGCCTTTTTCCCGCTCGTCTTTTCCAGAGAATTCAATCTCAATTCCCAATTCCGAAAAACTCATTTTTACAAAATCGCGGACAGTTGTAGTAATACCTGTAGCAATTACAAAATCCTCAGGTTGCTCTTGTTGAAGAATAAGCCACATGGCTTCTATATAATCTTTAGCATGCCCCCAATCGCGCTGGGCAGAAAGATTACCTAAATATAAGCAGGTTTGCAATCCAAGTGCTATTTTACATGCCGCACGGGTAATTTTACGTGTCACAAAAGTTTCACCCCTCAATGGGCTTTCGTGGTTAAATAAAATGCCATTACAAGCAAACATACCATAAGCTTCACGATAATTTACGGTAATCCAATAACCATAGATTTTCGCTACTGCGTAAGGGGAGCGTGGGTAAAAAGGCGTGGTTTCGCTTTGCGGAACAGCTTGAACCAAACCGTATAGCTCTGAAGTTGAGGCTTGATATATTTTTGTCTTCTTGGTTAGTCCCAATATCCTTACAGCCTCTAACAGTCTTAATGTACCAATACCATCTGCATTTGCAGTATATTCTGGCATTTCGAAACTTACTTGAACATGGCTCATGGCAGCCAAGTTATATATCTCATCAGGTTGTACTTCTTGTATGATTCGAATAAGATTGGTAGAATCTGTTAAATCTCCATAATGTAGTTTGAACTTTACATCATTTTCGTGTTGATCTTGATATAAATGATCTATCCTGTCTGTATTAAATAACGACGACCTTCTCTTTATGCCATGAACAAAATAACCTTTTTTAAGCAAGAACTCTGCTAAATAAGCTCCATCCTGTCCAGTAACTCCCGTAATTAAGGCAATTTTCATAATGATATAACTAACGTTTTAAGCTTGCAAACATAACAAATATTTTCTGCCTTTTACTACAGGCAATTTACATTAGGCGAATAGAAAAGCTCTAAAATTTATATAAAGACATTAGTTATATGGTTTAAAGTCGAGCATTTACGAAACTACGATCAATGAAAGATTTTGTATCAAATATTATTGCTCCTGTTCTTTGTAGTTGGGCGTAGTCTATTTCAAGAAATTTCCGATGAGCGACGGCAAGAATAATCGCATCATAATTGAGGCTAATTTCGGAAATAAGTTTAATGTTATACTCCCTTTCAACTTGTTCAGCACTAGCCCAAGGATCAAATACATCAGTAGCAATGCCAAATGATGTCAGTTCTTTATAAATATCGATTACGCGCGTATTTCTGATGTCGGGACAATTTTCCTTAAAAGCAAAACCCAAAATCAATGCTTTTGAACGCTTTATATTCTTATTTTTAGTCAACATCATTTTAACTACTTTATTGGCCACAAACATGCCCATCTCATCATTAACCCTTCGCCCAGAGAGAATAACCTCTGGTTTGTAGCCTAAAGTTTCAGATTTATGTGCCAAGTAATAAGGATCAACGCCTATACAGTGCCCCCCGACTAATCCAGGCTTATATTTGAGAAAATTCCACTTGGTGCCTGCAGCCTCCAATACATCATTGGTATCAATTCCCATTCTATCAAAGATCAAAGCCAATTCATTTACAAATGAGATATTTACATCACGTTGTGCATTTTCGATTGCCTTTGAGGCTTCTGCAACTTTTATACTGGGTGCTTTATGTGTACCTGCCGTTATGATGCTTAAGTAAAGCTCATCAACTGTCTTTGCAGTTTTGGTGTCAGAACCTGAGGTTACCTTTTTAATCTTGGTAAGCGTATTTATTTTATCTCCTGGATTAATCCGCTCTGGAGAATAGCCACAAAAGAAGTCAGTATTATATTTTAAGCCAGATGCTTTTTCTAAAACAGGCACGCAATCTTCTTCGGTGCATCCAGGGTAAACAGTGGACTCGTAAATTACGATATCATTTTTTTTCAGAAAGCCTCCTACCATTGCCGAAGCTTCAAGCAAAGGCTTTAGATCGGGTTTTTTAGCATCATCTATTGGAGTTGGTACGGTTACAATGTAAACATTGCAAGATTGTATAGTAGCCGGCGCTGAAGAAAGCTGCAGATTTTTGGATTGTATAGCTTCTTTTAATTGATTTAAATCAGCTTCTTGCGTATTATCCTGTAAGGATTTTAACTCTTCAATACGTTTAGAATTAATGTCAAATCCAAGGACTTCATATTTCTTGGCAAATTCTATCGCCAAAGGTAAACCAACATAGCCTAATCCTATAATAGCGATTTTATGATGCTGGCTCATTACCTTATTTTACTATTTTAAGCAAATAGTCTCCATAGCCACTTTTAATCAAGGGTGCTGCGATTTGCTTCAGCTGTTCTGCATTAATAAATCCCATCCTATAGGCAATTTCTTCTATACAACCTATTTTTAGGCCTTGGCGCTCTTCTATTATTTGGACAAACTGTCCAGCCTGCATTAATGAGGCAAAAGTGCCTGTATCCAACCAAGCTGTACCTCTACTTAAAACCCCAACTTTGAGTTTGCCTCTCTCCAAATAAACCTTGTTTACATCAGTAATCTCATATTCACCTCTTGGAGAAGGTTTAATATTCTTTGCTATTTCAACAACCTCATTGTCATAAAAATAAAGTCCTGGGACAGCATAATCCGATTTAGGATTTTGTGGTTTTTCTTCAATAGAAATAGCCTTTTTATTGGAATCAAACTCTACTACACCATAACGTTCAGGATCAGACACCTGATAAGCAAACACCACGCCTCCATCTGGATCAGAACTTGCCTGTAATAATTTAGCCATTCCATCACCATGAAAGATATTATCTCCCAATACCAAAGCAACCTTATCTTTACCAATGAACTCCTCACCAATTACAAAAGCCTGTGCTAAGCCATTCGGTTCGTGTTGCACAGCGTAACTAAATTTGCAACCTAAATTCTCACCATTTCCTAATAATTTTTCAAAATTTGGCAAGTCGTGAGGTGTAGAAATAATCAATATTTCTTTAATTCCAGCCAACATCAATGTTGATAAAGGATAATAGATCATTGGCTTATCATAAACCGGCATCATTTGTTTACTACACGCCAATGTTAAAGGATGTAGACGGGTTCCACTACCGCCTGCTAAGATTATACCTTTCATTTTATAGTTTTATTAATGTTTTGGGGTCTTATTGTTAATTTAACTTTGCTATACATTGAACTAAGCTATCTCTCCAATAAGGAATGGTAAGCTTGAACGTATTCTTTATTTTGCTTTTATCCATTACAGAAAATCCTGGACGCTTCGCTTTTGTTGGATAGGCAGAGGTTGGAATAGGATTGGTTTTTACGTTCGTTCCACTAATTTCGAACACCGCTTTAGCGAAATCAAACCACGAAGTTACTCCTTCATTGCTATAATGATAAACTCCATAATTCCTATTCTCAGAAATAATAATGTCGAAGATTGCATTAGCAAGATCGATAGCATAGGTTGGGGTCCCAACTTGATCAGCTATAATACTTAACTCGTCTCTTTCAGCTCCAAGTTTTAACATCGTCTTCACAAAGTTATTAGCATATTCAGAATACAACCAACTCGTCCGAATAATTACATGGCTTTCCAAAACAGAAGCAACTGCTTTTTCTCCATCAAGCTTTGTTTGCCCATAAATATTTATCGGTTTGGCTTCATCTTCTTCTAATAAGAGCTTTATGAGATTTCCTTCAAAAACAAAGTCCGTAGAAATATGGATCAACGTGGATCCATGCGCTTTGCAAGCAATAGCCAAATTGGCTGCGCCTGTTTCATTGATGGCTTTGGCTAAATCTACCTCGTCTTCTGCTTTATCTACTGCTGTATATGCTGCGCAGTTGATTACAAAAAGTGGTTTAATTTCCTCAAACAATGTCTGCAAAAGCTCAGGCTTTAAGATATTGGCATCTTGTTCTGCCGGAAAAAAAATGTCGTTGATTTTTCGGCGTTCGGCTACGGTTTTTAAACATTGCCCCAATTGACCTCCAGCACCAATCACTAATATTTTATTCATAAAGAAGAGAAAGGACTAAGGGTTAAATCTTTATCAGAAACAGATTGTTTGTCACCTGGCACCAACCAATCTATATTTAATTGGGCATCATTATAGATTACACCTTGTTCTGAAGCCTTATTGTAAAAGTTATCACATTTATAGAAGAATTCCGCTGTTTCACTTAATACAGAAAATCCATGTAAAAAGCCACGCGGGACATACAACTGTAATTTGTTCTCGGCACTTAGCTTAACAGAAATATGTTGGCCGTAAGTTGGCGAGCCAGGCCTAATATCAACAGCTACATCTAAAACCTCGCCTTTTAAAACCCTAACCAATTTGGCCTGTGCAAATTCGCCACCTTGCGCATGTAGTCCCCTAATCACACCATAAGAGGAGAACGATTGATTATCTTGAACAAAAGCTCCAGAAAGCCCAGTTTTTTTTTCAAAAACTTGCTGATTAAAGCTTTCGAAAAAATGGCCCCTGCTATCTTCAAAAACCCTTGGTTTGATAATAATACAGTCTTTTAGACCCGTTTGTTCTATTTCCATTAGGCGTTACTGTATTGTTGTTGATAATAAGATTGATAGTTTCCAGAAGTTACATTATTTAACCAATCTTCATTCTGCAAATACCAATCCACCGTTTTTTCCAATCCTTCTTCAAATTGAAGACTTGGCACCCAATCTAGTTCTTTTTGTAGCTTTGTTGAATCAATGGCATACCTTAAGTCATGACCTGCCCTATCAGTAACATAAGTAATTAGTTTTGCAGAATTACCTTCCTTACGCCCTAGTTTTTGATCCATAATCTTACATAGCAAATTAATTAGATCAATATTCTTCCATTCGTTGTGACCACCAATGTTATAAGTATCGCCTGTTTTTGCCTTATGGAAGATAACGTCTATCGCACGAGCGTGATCCTCTACCCAAAGCCAGTCACGTACGTTTTCGCCCTTGCCATAAACAGGCACTGGCTTATTGTTTTTGATATTATTAATGGCCAAGGGGATCAATTTCTCAGGAAAATGATGCGAGCCATAATTATTTGAGCAGTTTGATATTACACAATCCAACCCATAGGTATCGTGGTAAGCCCTTACAAAATGGTCTGAGCTTGCTTTGGAAGCAGAGTATGGGCTGTGTGGATCGTAAGCGGTAGTTTCGGTAAACATGCCCGTTTCTCCTAATGCACCATACACCTCATCAGTACTTACATGGTAAAAACGCCTGGTTGCATAATCACCCTTCCAATGTTCTTTGGCTGCATTTAATAGGTTAACCGTACCAATTACATTCGTCATTACAAATGCTGTAGGATCAGTAATAGAACGATCTACATGGCTTTCGGCGGCCAAGTGGATAACCGCATCAAAGTTCTCCACCCTAAATAGCTCGCCAATAGCACTGGCATTTGTAATATCTTCTTTTACAAATCTATAATTGGGTTTATTTTCGATGTCTGTTAAGTTAGCCAGATTGCCTGCATAAGTCAGTGCATCGAGGTTAACGATTTCATATTGAGGATAGTTATTCACAAATCTGCGCACAACATGCGAGCCAATGAATCCGGCACCACCGGTAATTAAAATCTTCTTCAAAATAGATATTTAGGTTAATGATTTCTCAATTGTTAAAACAGGTTTGATAGGCACAATATAAAGTTTATCCTTATGTTAACTCTTTGAAGATACGCTATTTTCCAATTCTGCATACCATTCGGCACCATATTTTCTGATTAGGGGATCTTTTAGAAACTGATAAACCGGCACTTTGAGCTCTCTTCCAAAAGTACAGGCATCGCTACAAATGTGCCACCTATCGTAATGAAGCACATCAAATTCTGGATATTTGGTAATCCTAATTGGATAAAGGTGACAAGAGATCGGCTTTTTCCAATCCACTAAGCCTTGCTCGTAAGCTTTTTCTATAGCGCATTTGGTAATGCCGTTTTCAAAGGTTACATAGGCACATTCCTTATTTCCATCTACACAGGTAGTGGTCAAATCGCCATCCATATCTACGACATAGGTACCTTGTGCTTCAATCGCCTCAATCCCTTTTGCGGCCAACAAGTGCTTGATTTTTGGATAGATCTCATTCAATATAGCTGTTTCGGCTACTTCCAACGGCGCACCCGAATCGCCTTCTACACAACAAATACCTTTGCATTTATTCAAATTACACACAAAGCTTTCGCTTATCACATCTTCATGCACCAAGGCATTTTGTACTTCAATCATTTGCTTTATTTAACTTCCAACCGGATATTTCAATCCGGTGGCTGATTTAATTTCTAAGGTAACCGAACCCACCAAAATCTCTACCTGAGCCTTTACGGGCACCCTGTTGCCATCATCGGTTATCCAAAGGTACAATTTACTATCTTTTCTAAAAACACGGCCAGGCTTAATAGAAGGGCTAAACTTCAAACACCTGACATTACCCAGCTTGCTTTTTACATTTTCCTTGCCCACATACTCTATTTCCAACGCACTGATTTCATCACCCAAAAAATAGTTGAGCTTAAATTTCTCTCCAATTTTGAGCTTGGAGATATCTAAGCTACGGGCAAAGTAATAAGCCGAAACCAAGTCGAACGTTTGTGTGGTCGGTGTAGCAAAAGTGCCTTTATTGGCTACCACTTTTTTAGTATCCTGATAAAATCTTGCCTTATCTTGCCTGCGGTAACTGGCTTCTCTAATATTCTCTTGATAGAAATAAGGGGTAAGGTCTGTTTTATCTATATAAGAATCGTAGTGGTCCCTGATTTTATAGAAAATATCGAAGGTACCCGATGTTTGCGCATCAACAGAAAGCCTGTAAGTGGGTCTGTTGTCAAATTTTAAATCTGTTCCAAGCACTTTAATGGTGGCTTCGGCAGCAGTTAAGAATCCATACTTCAGCTTGTAGGTAAGCACCTCGCCTTCCTGAAAGATCGGTTCTTTCTTCAGCGGAAGCTCTTGGGCAAAAGCTTGTATGCCAAATAAGGTTACGGCTATCAATATTACTAGTCTTCTCATATTTGGTGAACAAACAAAAAGCAATCCAAAATTATTAGTCCTTACGCTTGTAGATGGGTACCGTTGAACAAGGCTCGCCATACATGATGCTTTTCGCCACTGGTGTTAGCAATGCCGTAATCTCTACATAGGCCGCAACAGGCACTTCCAAATCAGCACAGCCTTTGATCACCACGCGCTCGCCTGCAAAAGCATTGATATCTATTTTAGCCAATGCTTTGGTATAAAGCACCGCTTCTAGCGTTTCAAGGCTACCAAACACCACTTCATTGGCATACGGCTTCATTTTATTGGCCAGCAACATATAAGCCCAAGTAGGCACTATGGCATCTGCACTGCAGGTAATGGCGATGTTCTTGTTTGTATATTGTTCCCAGTTATGTTCTTTGATAAATGCCCTGAAATCTTGTTCCTTGAGCATTAGCCCATGAAATAGATTGTCTTTAATATCATACACCAAGCGTTCTCCTTTGTGGAAATATTCTTCGAGGTTTAAGGTTATCAACCCGCTCGAAGCCACTTTATTAACGATGTTTTCCTGAATATCCATAAGCTATAAAATAAAAAACCGCTCCGACGGAGTCGAAACGGTTGTAAATTTACGCAAATCAGATTAATAGAATTTCACCCGATTGTCTTTTATATCGCTTTTTTCTTGTAATGCCTGGAAAGCCGCTCCCAAAGAACGCTGGCCTACACCAAGCAACATGGTTTCTTTTTGTTTAAATGTATTGCCCATTGGCGCTGGAGCTGTAAATCCTTCTACAGTAAATACATAAACACCTTTATCGCCTTCAATTGGTTTCGACAATTTATTTACAGCCGAGCCAAAGATGGTACCTACCACTTTATTCTCCTGGGCCAAGCCTGGGATAATAGGGTTAGCAAACACCATATTTTGTACAGGAACCGAAGTTTTGCCTAATTTTTGAGCTACCTGATCAATGTTTGAAGCACCAGCTAAGGCTTTGTTTGCTTTATCGGCAAGCAATTTGGCTTTAACAGCATTCATTACCATTGGCTCGATTTGTTTTTTCACATCTTCTAAGCTCAATTGGCCTTTAGGCTTCACATCGGTTAGATGAGCTACTACAAAGCCATTGTCCATGGTGTAGATCTGAGAAAGCACATCGCCTTTTTCTGCTTCGTAAGCATCTCTGATCAACTGACGCGGATTGTCTAAACCAGGTGCAAAACCTTGCGAAGCGGTAATTTTATCGGCTATGCCCACAGTATATCCTTGTTTCTGAGCTAATGCGTTAAAGTTATCGCCTTTTACTTCGTTTAAGAAGTTAGACGCTTTTTTATATGCTATATCTCTGGTTTTGGCACTTGGCGCCAAAGTTTTCTCGATGTAAGCCAATTTAGCTGTTTTCGAAGAACCTATCTGTTTTTCGATTTTGATCAAGTGAACACCAAACTGGGTTTTCACTACTTTCAAGTCGCCTGTTCTTCCGTTAAAAGCAGCTTCCTCAAATGGTCCAACCATGGCATTTCTACCAAAAGTTCCCAAATCGCCACCTTTATCCTTAGAACCATCAACGCTGTATTTTTTAGCCAATTCGCCAAAGTTTCCACCTTTTTGAACTACGGCTTTTAACGAGTCTGCCATTTTCACTGCACTTGCTTCGCCACCTACTTTGCTCGGATCGATCAAAATATGACTAGCTTTTACTGAATCTGGAGAGAAACGGGTATCAATTACTTTAATTAGTTTATAGGAGTTTCCTGAGAAGGTTGGCCCGTAGAAACTTCCTGCCGGATAGTTGAAGACTACCGAATCAACTGCTGGATCTAGTTTTCCTTTAGAAATATAAGCATAAGGAATTTTTACGTCAGAGTTGTTTACTGCAAATAGCGAATCGTTAGGCGTAGCTTTAAAATCTGCTGCCAATTTCTCTACCTGAGCTTTAGTTGCTGCCGAATCTGCTGCTGTTGGCTTAATGCTGAAAGAAACATATTCGAAAGTGCGGGTCTCTGTAGGATTATCGAAACGTTTTTTGTTCGCGTCGTAGTAAGCCTGGTAATCAGCATCAGTAATTTTAACGTCTTTATCTAAAACAGAGCTGTAATCTAAATTAACATATTTAAAGTTAACCAGTTTATTACGGTTGATGTACTCGTCGTTAGCTTCCAATGAAGTTACATAAACTGAGTTGCGAACCAAGTTTGCATATTTTTGCTGCAAGGCTTGTTTTTCGATCTCCAGTTGCAACATATCCCATTGCTGTTTAAGCTTCGGATCTTTTTGTTGTGCTTTTAAAGAAGTAATTACCGCATTGCGATCTAACTCGCCAGTTTGCGGGTTCGAAAAATACTGTTTAATCAATGGGCTTGGGTTTTTGCCTTGCAAAAGGTCAAAAAGCTCGTCGCCAGATACGATTAGGCCTAAACGCGTATACTCTTTGTTCAAAAGTACATTCGCAATCTCGGCCTGCCATGCCTGATCAACAGCCATTGCCTGCATTTGCGGATTGATGTTGCCGCCATATTGTTGTTTAAACTGCGAAACGCTTTGTTCTACTTTAGGATTAAATTCTTCATATTTAATCTCTTCACCATCTATAGAGCCAACCGAAGTTCTCGAAGCTCCCCAGATAGACGAAGTGTGCTGCAACAAAGGCTCTAATACAAATAACGCTAATACCACTGCGATACCTCCAACTAGAAAATATCCCATTCTGGTACGCATGAAAGTCATTAATCCCATATTATTCTTATTTTATCAATTTTTTTTTAAGAGGGCGCAAGATACAAATTTGCGACTAATTAGAAAATATAATTTTTATCTGTTTATTTATTGATTCTCAGTGGTGATAAAGCAATCATGATTTTTGTGATCATTTCCTTGTGGGCTTTGGTAAATCATGATGGTTTTATTTGATTTTCGCTTTGATAATTGGCAGATAACCTGTCAGCAAATCTTTATATTAAGGGGCTATTTTACCTTTTAAGAATCCTTCTCCCGATGCCTGAACAATGTTATAAGTACTGAAATCCTGTGGTGCCGAAAACTCGGTTCCTGTTATTACACTGCCGTCTTTTGAAGTCACCGTTCCATAAGGCGAAAAGTACATGCGTTTGTTTTCATCCCAAGTCAGTTCTTCTGTAGTAAAGGTGATCTGATCGTTGATCACTACTACGTGCTTCCTGAAGATGGTAATCTTTTCGCCTTCCTTGTTAATGGCATAGTCCGAAGTAATAGACCCTTTGTCTTTAAGAAACTCGTCGAAAAAATTGATTTTTATCCCTTTGGGCATTTCATTGTACTTTGCGCCTTGCGATGGGGTAACCTGATCGAGAATTGGTGCAAAGCCTTTGGCCTTTACCTTTGCCGAATCGCTATAGATGATCTCTACGCCATAAGAACGGTCTTTGCTCAAAATAATCTTCTTGGCCGAAATTGCAGTGGCATTTTTCAGGTCGTCATCATTACAAGAGGCCATGATGCCCGAGAACACCACGAAAAGTAACAATAGGCCAGATGGAATACCCGACTGCTTCATCAAATGAGTTTTAGCAATAACGAAAATCTTCGCTACAAAGTTTGATTAGTCAAATTTAAATCTTCTGAACCACTTGTCGTTCAAGGTAAAGCCCAAGTGGAAGTTGATGTATTTCTCTTGCAGCAAACCATTGCTGATGGTTCCTCTTTTGCCCAGCTCAGCACTGAAGTTCATTTTGTAGAAAGAACTTCCCCCAAATGACGATAATGGCAAGCCTAAGCCAAAAGTAACGGCCATTTGCTTGATATCCTGATTGGCCATCTGGATATAGGTTTTATCATATTGGAAACCGAACCTATAATCAACCCTTTTAAAATAGCTGTTAATCGAAGTGATGTCTGGTGTAATTTGTCCGCCTACAGAGAAGCCATAAGTATCTTGCAAGCCTTGGTTTACCTTATCGATGGTTAGGTCAGACCATTTGCCCAAGCGGTAATCTGCACCGAACATCCACTTGTTGTTCTTTTGGAAAGTAATCCCAAAATTGTGGATCAAAGGCATTTTAAGGTTAGTTGGTGCATTTTCTACAAATGCCAAGGTATCTATAGCCGTGTTTTCGTTGCCTTGTGCGTCATTATAATATTGGGTAACTACCTGGCTCTTTTTAGAATCGATCCTCGATGGCGACGATCCCGAATAGCCTAATATAATGGAGGTTTTGCTATCTAAGCTGATATCATATTGGGCGCCATAAGAAAAACCGATACCGCCTACGCTGTTTTTGGCCTGCAAACGTGAATTAATTGCTCCAGGCTCATTTACATATTCTGTAGAACGGTTTTCTACCAAGTTGCCAAACAAATATTCGGCATTGGCTCCAATCCTAAAGTGATCTCCAAACTGGATACCATAACCTAAATAGGCTTTGGTTAAGCCACCCTCACCGGTATACCTGTAGTCTACGGTTTTGGTATTTTCAGGTGTAGTACCTACTGTTGTGGTATTGATAAAGTTATAACCCAATTCAGAATAAGGCAAAATACCAAAGCTCAAGGCCGACTTGGTCGTCATTGGAAAAGCAAGTGCCACATGGCTTAAGGTTGCATTAAAGCTATTTTCCTTTTGGCTGCTGTTTTTTAGCTCTGTAAATCCGGCTCCCATCCCGATATCCAGGGTGGTTAAATTGATAGAAGCATAAGATGCAGGATTCTGCATATTAATGTTATTGAAGAAATTAACCTTGTTAACAGCAGTAGAAATGCCACCCATTGCCCTTAGCTGCGGCAACAGCGAACCCTTGATATTACCTACGCCAAACTTAGAATAGGGAGACTGTAAGGTAATTTGCGCATTTGCGGCAGCACTTGTCAATAAAAGGCAAACTGCAAACGTATATCTTAATTTTTGGTGCATATTAATGTGTAAAAACTTCATTCAATCCTTTTAGAACCAAATAGGGTTCATTTATTATTTGGGGTGCAAAGATGCTATTTTTTAATTGCTTACTCAAAAAATCGGCATCGCCTCCTGTTATTATTACTTTCAGGTCTTTGTTTTTCTCGTTTGCTGAAGCTATAAATCCTTCAGCTTCGTTAACAACGCCCAACAACACCCCGCTTTTTATGGCATTGGTGGTGTCTGTTCCTTTCGGAATATCTTCTTCCTTGTTCCAATTTACCAGTGGCAACCTACCTGTATAATGGTTCAAAGCCTTAAAGCGCATGTTAATCCCCAGGCTTATGCTTCCTCCAAAATATTCGCTGTTGGCCGTCAATACATCGTAGGTAATACAAGTGCCCATATCAATCATAAGGCAATTGGCACCTTTATGTAAGCCATGCGCGGCGATCACTTTTGCCCATCTGTCTAATCCTAGCGTAGGCTGTGTTTCATAATAGTTTTTAATGCCGGTATTGATTGCGGTGGTAAAGGGAATATAGTTAACCAACTGACTTAAGAAGGCGCCAAGTGAGGCTACATCTTTGCTTACACTAGAAATGGTGGCGTTTTTTACCTGGTATTTCTCGATTAAGCCTTTAAGGTCGGTTTCTTCTAGTGCTGCAAGCCTTTGGTAATGAACCAACGTTTGATGCTCAAAAACCGCAAGTTTACTATTTGTATTTCCAATATCTATAACCAGATTATGCATAAGCTCAACCTTGGGCAGATTTAACCGCAATTTGAACCAGAAAAACTACTACTCCAAATTTCATGGCACAAAGCTATCAATCTTTGGCAAGTTTCAAGGTCTCAAATTGTTAAAAAAGGTTAAACGAATAAAAAATACTGGATGCTGCATACCAAAACGGCAAACAGGCTTTCATAAAACCAGCGCTTTTTGGCATTTGAAAAATAGTAGGCCAGCAATACGGCGCCCGGCGGCACGCACAGCAAGAAATGGTAAACCCTAAAATCGGGCTTGGTATAAAAGCTGATGATGGCAATGACGAACATAAAAAACAGCATTTGAAATGCCTTTCTTGTGCTGATAAAGCTCCTGAAGAAATTTTCGCGCAGCTGCAAGGTGGCTAAAATAATGATAACGCCTATCGGGATCAGCACCAGGTAATCGTTATAGTTGATTTGCAATGCCGAAGGAAATTTATTGATCAAAGGCCTCCAGATCTGATAGAACTGGTTAATTTTATCATTCCAATAATAGAAAACGGCAATAAAGAAAAAGATGGTCAGAAAGCCGATGATCCCCGCTACCCACTCTCGCCAATTAAACGAACGATACAGCAAAAGGCTTAGCCAAAGCATCAAGAGCAATACGATAAACGGAAAATAGATCAAGGTACCCAAGGCAATGATCATCCCTACATCGAACATCGTCATCATGGCATTAGTGGTTTTGCCAATCTTTAGGAACTTGTCCATGATCCAGATCAGCAGAAAATTACAGATCAGTGGGGGACTCAAAATCAGGAACTGCAAGAACAAGCTTGAACCTGTAACATACAGCAGAGCGGGGAGATAGCTTGGCTTGGCCAAAAGACCGTGGTTATTGATGATCCGATTAAAAAGCAGGGCCTGGATAAAAGTAATGACCATGGCCAAGAAAATATTTACTACAGGCGAAAACGAATCCTCAATTGGAATCTGGATAAAGAACTTGGCATAAGGCTCTAAAAACTCGAAGTTGAGCGGATTAGGCAGATGGATGAAAATAGCCAAGCGCATAAAAATAGTATATGCGGCCAGCAAAAGAAGGTTGAAAGGGCTTAAATTCCGAAACTGATTGATCATGCCTGTTAATAAAGGCAAAGTAAAGAAAAATTTTCTAGGTTACAGTCAATGGCTAATAGTACATGGTTGATAGTTATGGCTTACTATAGACTATTTGACTATCGACTATGGGCTATCGACTACAGCCTAATAGCCTTAGGGCTAAAACCTAGCCCCTGGCATATTTCTTTACCATATTGCCGATAATAGCTGCCGTTTCATCAGGAAAGTTAAACTGATGTTCTTGTGGCTGTTCTACAAACTGCTTTAGCATAGGCAGCCAATTTCTATTGCTGCCCCAAATTACCGGCAGACCCAATTCTTTCAGGGCATACGCATTGCACTGTTGCTCGTATTGAAATTTCATCGGTGCTACCAACAATTTTTTGCCCAGAAACAAAGCTTCGGCGGGGCCTTCAAAACCACCACCTGTAAACACACCCTCGCAACTGGCCATACTTTTGTTAAACCTTTCGTTATTTACAGGCTCAACAAATACATTGCCTTCGGAATAGCTGAATTTGGTATGCTTTGAAAACACCTCCCATCTTACGCTAGGGATTTGCTGCAAAACCTTTACCAAGCGCTTATCATCAATTGCCGGCAGATAAACGGTATAGTGGCCCAAATTGCTAGGTGCAAGGTTCCTGATTTCGCTTCTGATGACCGGCGTATAGATAAAATCGTCGTATCGTTCAAAATGGAAGCCAATATGATGGGTTGTTGGGGCGTAGTGACTTAAGATCAGCTTTCCCCAGTCGATTGTTTTAGGGCGCGGCACTTTTTTCGACTTGAAAGAAGCCTGATGGCTGAGCGATACGCTCTCCAGCTTTTGCATTTTGCAGGCCCAAGCCGTCACCGGCTCAAAATCGTTAATGATGAGATCGTAATCTTTTAAGGGCACGTTGCGCATGTCTTTTCTAAAACGAGGCAGGTTCATGTTGCGCCAGGTTTTATAATGATCAACCCCTCCCTTTTTTCCAAAAATAAAGCTGAAACCGTGTAATTGGTATTTTACCTCTTGACTGAGCTTCACATCGGCCTGAGTGCCAGAAACCAGTATATCGAGATCGCCGTGTTGCTGCAACAAGGGCACGATTTCCCTTGCCCGGCTAATATGTCCATTGCCGGTGCCCTGAATTGCATAAAGTATCTTCATTCGCTCCTAATATCAATATTTTTCAGCAGTATTTAGAAATTGTTTAAATTTCTGTAGTTCATTTTGGTACAGGCGGCGAGACACCGTCCAATAAACCCATTCTGAAGGCGGGTGCCTCCATCCGCCTCATCAAGCTGCAATATTTTATTCATGATGATTTATGCTTTAGGCAATTTCGAGTTTAATCTTTTGCAATAAAGTATTCACATCTAGTTTACTGTGCAGGTCTTCGCCATCCGACAGAATACCTTGTTCTACATCGTCTTTCTCAAAATCCTTGTATTCAAACTTAAAGATTTTCCATTCTTTGTTATTGTACTCCAGCGCGGTAAGGCTTTCAACCCAATCGCCGCTGTTCAGGTATTTTACCTTGCCATCTTCTGTACTGATCTCTCTAATTTCGGGCTGATGAATATGCCCGCAAACCACATATTCGTAACCTTTTTCTATGGCCAGCTCCGCAGCGGTTTGCTCAAAACTGTTGATGAACTTCACCGCATCCTTAAACTTGGCCTTTATTTTCTGAGAGAAGCTCATTTTTTGTCGGCCTAATAAGCTCAGGCCCCAGTTTACAAAGCTGTTGATCAAAATTAGGCTATCATAACCGATGGCACCCATCTTGGCGAGCCATTTGGAGTGCTGCATGGTAACGTCGAAAATATCGCCATGAAAAAACCAGGCTTTCTTGCCATCGAGCTCTACCACCAGTTTGTTTTGAAGGTGGAAAGTGCCCATATGCATATCGGCAAATTTGCGCAGCATTTCATCGTGGTTACCGGTGAGGTAGTAAACCTGTACGCCTTCTACAATAAACTTCATCAATTTACGCAACACCTTCATATGCGATTCTGGCCAATAGCGTTTGCTAAACTGCCAAATGTCTATGATATCGCCATTAAGTACGATCATTTTGGGCTTGATGCTTTTCAAATACTTGAGCAGTTCTTTGGCATGACAACCATAGGTACCCAAATGCACGTCAGAAATTACCGCAATTTCTACTTCTCTCTTTTCCATAAGCTGATTTTTAGGGGCCAAAATGCCTGATGCCAGTTTAAACAGGCGCCACAAAATGTTGGGGGAAGGTCTGCCTTAATCTTCTTCTTCATCAATAGTCAAGTCGTAGGGACTAAAGAAAAAAGCAACGATGACAAGAAGGCAAACAATTAGAAACAGTTCAGGCATCTTGGTACAGTTTTATAAATGCAAAATTGCAAGAAGCAGATTAACAAGATGTTAAGAATATATTATTTCAAGCCGAATGTTAACAAGTGGAAAAATGAAGTCACGTTGCGAAGTTTTAAAACTTCGCAAGTGTTTAAGGGAAAAGGTAAAATGGAAGATGGAGGGCGCTAAGGCTTGCCTAAACATAAAAAGCCCCTTGCTAGGCAAGAGGCTTATATTTTAGTGGACGCTGCTAATTAAGCCGCTTTCTTCTTTTTGTTGTCGGTATAAAAACCAAATCCTAAGAAAGCCAATAACAGAATAGATCCTGCCAAAGATATTTTCTCTCCGGTATAGTAAGATTTTGGTTCAAACTTGAATTCTATCTTATGGTTACCAGCAGGCAATTGAGCGGCACGCAATACGTAATCTGCCCTAAAATATGGCTTCTCAACCCCATCAACGTACATATTCCAGCCTTTGTCATAATAGATTTCGGAGAACACGGCAATGATATCCCTAGGTGCGCTAGAGCTGTATTCGATATGGTCTGGATTATAATGCTCCATTTTGATGAAGGCCGTTGGATCAGCGCCTAAACGGGTCGTATCCATCAGTTTTTTGTACTGCTCGTCAACAATTGCCTCTTGCTTAGGATCGAAGCTGCTGATGGCTTTCATCTCTTCATCGGCATTTTTAACCAATTGCACACCTTTTACAATCCATACGTTACCCAATGCGGTTGAGTTACGTTGCATTTTGTAAGAGCCATTCTGCGGGTCTTGCGTAATGAAGTATTTGGCATTCAGCATATCCAAAACATCTTGGTTTACGCTTTTGCTCAACTGATGCTCGATCAGTTCGTCATAACGTTTCAGCTTGGCGGCATGGTAACCACCAATGGTTTTATGAAACGAGGAAGTACTTGCATCTTGAAAAGTATTCACGCTTTGGTCATACACCCTAAAATTCGGGTCTTTATCAGCCGAGATAAAATTATCTACATCACGTGGCTGGAAATAATTGGTCAATGTAGATTTGCTTTCAAAGTTTTTATTGTTCAAATAACGACGGTCTACCTGCCACATGTCAATCAAAACGGCAAGCGCCAACAAACCAAAGGCAACTTGTGTATTTAGCTTTTTGGTGATGAATGCCCAGACAATACCGAAACCAATAGCGATAAACAAGAACGAGCGAATAGCATCGGCACGCGCAATGGCAATACGATCTTCTATTAACCCATTAATTATTCGATGCGCTAATTGTGCATTGTTCTGCAAGGTTTGCGTTAAAGCTTCAACAATTTGTTGGTGGTTCGAAGTTTTAAAACTAAAGAACAAGGTTGGTACAACAGCTACGATCAAAGCGAAACCTCCTGTAATAGCTGCAGACCAGGTCAGTTTTTTAATCAGTATTTTTTGGTCAAGTTTTGATTCTTGTGCTTCCTTAATAGCTAGGAAGGCCAAGATTGGCACCATCAATCCTACTACAGCCAAAATCGATTCAACAGCCCTAAACTTATTGTAAAGAGGGAAATAATTAAAGAATAAGTCTGAAATCAACGGAAAATTCTTTCCAAAAGACAAGAGCATGAACAATACCGTTACGGCTAAAGTCCACCATTTTAAGCGACTCTTTACAACAAACAAGCCAAATACAAACAAAAAGCATACAATTGCACCAAAATAATAACCCCCAGAGGTTGAAGGCTTTTCGCCCCAATATTGTTGCATATTTAATTGTCCCGCCAATTGCTGGATAGCTTGTGTAGTTTGTGTCGGATCGCCACCGGTTACCTCGGCAATTGCCTTGTACATGTGACTTTCAGGTTTAATCAGCTCATCGATGCTTGTAGCTCCACCGTATAAATCCGGAATCAAGAAAGTAAAACTTTCGCCTACACCTTGACTCCACCCATACGCATATTCTTTAGACATGCCCGCATCTTTGCTGGTATTTGCACTGGTCAAGTTAGACTTGCCACGATTGGTTTCTTTGGCATATTCTGAGGTAGTCCACAACAAGCTTGCATTTACCATTACCGCTAAAATTACGGCAACGCTTAAAAAGCCAATCGCCTTGCCCAAAGCAGGCAGGGTTTTGTTTTTATAGGCTTGGTAAATTTCGATACCCATAAAAATAAGGACGGCCAGCAAAAGATAATAGGTCATCTGCACGTGATTCGCCCTGATTTCTAAAGCCAAGAACAAAGCAGTTAAGCTGCCACCCAGCCAATATTTGCCACGCATGGTGAGCAAGATACTTGCTATGATAGGCGCAAAAAAGCCAATAGCCAAGGCCTTGTTGCTATGGCCTGTTGCAATGAGCACAAAATTATAGGTGGTAAAAGCAAAGGCGATGGCTCCCGCCGCCGCCAGCCATGGATTTATTTTTAAGGTAATAAACAAGAAATAAGCACCTACCAATAACAACAATACCGTTCCAACTGGAGTTGGCAGTGCCTTGGTAACTAGCGCAATACCATAAGTAGCGCCATTGTAGGCATAAGGAACCCAAATCTGATAGGCAGGCATCCCGCCAAACATTTGGTTGGTCCAAAGAGGCGCCTTGCCATCTTTTTCCTTATACTCCATAATCTCTTTCTGCATTCCTTTTGCTTGGACTACATCGCTCTGGATAGGAACTTTCCCCTGCATAACAGGACTGAAGTACACGAAACAAATAACTACAAAAACTGCAATGATGGCCAAATGCGTGCCATTCTGTTTAAACCAATTGTTCATTAAGGCTTTAATTTATAATTTAACTCAGCCCAAAAATAGAAAATTGATGCAGATTAAAAAGTAAAAAGTTTAGGGATTGTTTGAAGGGATGGCATTGAACCTTGTGACCCACATAGAAACACAAGGGAATATATGGAATATGGTTTCTATTTATTGTTTGGCTTATTTAGCCAAAACCTGATGACTAAAACCCGATTATTGATAACTGGACAATGATCTAATTTTCAATAATATTTGAAAGTTCAGAAAATTATTCTATATTTGATCAGCGAATTAATTGAAGGTCGAAACAAAATCCATTCTAAAGCCATAAAAGGCTTGTTTTTTGATTACAATCTTTCAATTTTTTCTGAAACTTAAAAATAAAACGATGAAAACCTTAGCCAACCACCTCATCCTATACGACGCCGAATGTCCAATGTGCAATATTTACACCAAAGCATTTATCAGTACTAAAATGCTCGATCAAAACGGCAGGGAAGCTTATCAAAACATGCCTGCTGCAATCTGCCCTCTGGTTGATCAAAAAAGAGCTGTTAACGAAATCGCATTGATCAATACCCAAACTGGAGAGGTAAGCTATGGCGTGTACAGTATTTTTAAGATTTTGGGCAATGCGATGCCGCTATTCAAGCCCTTGTTTAACAATAGGCCCTTTGGCTGGCTGATGAGCAAGGTTTATGCTTTTGTTTCTTACAATCGCAAGGTTATTATTCCTGCAAAAGCCAAGGCTAATGAATTGTTGCCAGATTTTAAGCTGCATTATAGAATTGCCTATTTGATTTTTACCTGGCTATTGACTGCCTATGTACTTACTGCCTATGCCAAAATTTTGAGTCCGATGGTGCCATTGGGTGCACCCTACCGAGAATATTTAATCTGTGGTGGACAACTAGTTTTTCAAGGCCTGATCTGTTTGTGTTATAAGCCTGAGAAATTTTGGGATTACCTAGGTAATATGATGACCATTTCTTTTGCCGGTAGCCTGTTGCTATTGCCAATGTTGCTAACGAGCAGCTTTATAAATGTGCCTACGCTAGCCTGCATCTTTTATTTCTTAGGAGTAGCAGGGCTGATGTTTTTAGAACATTTGAGGAGAAGCAGTATTTTAGGATTAGGGTATACGCTGAGTGTAAGTTGGGCTGTTTACAGATTGGCTGTTTTAGTTTGGATTTTAATTTAGTGTGATTAGATAATATGTCAGTTTTTAATCTTTTGCCTGTATCTGAATCTCTCTTGCCCTCATGCCGGGCATTGGCACTCCATTTTGAGCGACCAAAATGGAGGAAAAGTCGCCGACTGCGCCCTTTGCTTTTAAGTTTGTACTGGGGCAAGTTTTGCTCCACCGCAAAGGTCAAGGTCGGTTTTGAGTAGTTCAACGGCTTCTGCCAAGGCCTGATATGACGCATAGGCCTATATACTAGCCAAACTTGCATTTTAACAAATATGTATCATGAAAAAGTTCAATAAAATAATTCTCGCTGGTGGCAATGGCTATTTGGGTCAGGTGCTAGCTAAACATTACAGCAGCTTAGCCGAAGAGATCATTGTGCTGGCCAGGAAACCAAAAGCTAAACACGGCAATAGCAGAACAGTAGTTTGGGATGGCAAAAGCGAAGGCAGCTGGATAGCAAACCTCGAAAATGCCGATTTATTGGTCAACCTTTGTGGCAAGAACGTCAATTGTAGGTACACTGCCAAAAACCAGCAAGAAATCATCAATTCAAGGGTTATTCCTACCCGTTTGTTGAATCGGGTGGTTGAACGCTTAGAAAATCCGCCAAAAGTTTGGATCAATATCACCTCTGCCACGATTTATCGTCATGCCGAAGATCATGCTCAAGATGAGGTCAATGGAGAAATAGGCTATGGCTTTTCTATTGAAGTTTGCAAACAATGGGAAGCCAGCTTCTTTGAAACTCCTACCCCGCGCACCCGAAAAGTGGCCTTGAGAATGGGCATCGTTTTTGGCAACGGCGATGGCGCTTTTCCAAGGTTGCTGAACCTCGCTAAGTTTGGTTTAGGTGGCAAACAAGGCAATGGCCGACAATACGTAAGCTGGATCCATGAACAAGATGCGGCCTTAAGCACCCAATGGATTTTAACTCACGACGATATTCAAGGCGTGGTGAATTGTACTGCTCCAAATCCGGTTCAAAATCATGAGCTAATGATGCAGCTCCGCAAAAGCTATGGCATTGGTTTTGGCCTGCCATGCCCTACATGGATGTTAACCATGGGCGCTTGGCTCATAGGCACTGAAACAGAACTGATCTTGAAAAGCAGATGGGTTACACCAAAGCTATTATTAGAAAGTGGCTTTAAGTTTCAATATCCAACAGTTGATATAGCGGTAAGGGATTTGGTTGCGCTTCGGGTTTGATTATTTACTCGTCATCTTTAGCACTGTCGAGATAGATGCTTCGCCTTGCTCTGCATGACAAATCGATTTTGGATTTCAATTAGAAATAACTTCTATTCTTTACGAAACTTTCTGCGCTCTGTGGGTAAACTGAAACTGCAAACCGAAACTGTTAACTGAGCACTGCTAGCCGAACTCTACTTCACTTCTTCAAAATCAACAAAATCGCCAAGCTTATCGGCATTGCCCTTCTTGTCTTTTTTGTTAGGCATGTAATCAATACTGATAGAGCCTTCTGGCTTTCTTGATCTTGGTTGCTGTTGTTGGCCATAATCGCCTTGGCCTGGCATAGTTCCGAATGCTTTTCTCACCATCACAGGGAATATCATTCGTACCAAAACACGAATAACCCAAAGGATGAGGATTGCTATAAAGAGGAATTTTAAAAAACCCATTTTGTAAATGCTAAATTCAAAAATAAAAAGTCAATAATGTATTAACCTTTCAACACAAATATAGACGAGCAAAGTAATTTTTTGTTACTTTTTAAAAAGATCGTTACACTTTAATTACAATTTAGGCCAATAATTGTTTGTGAATTATAGGCATAATGTATCGTCTAAACCACCTATTCTTCAACAATCTCGACTACCCTGCCTATCTGTCCGTCTTCTAGTCTCACTTTTATCCCTCTCGAGTGAAATGTGGCAGAAGTCAATAAATTTTTGACAACTCCATAAGTAACCGTCCCACTGCGCTGGTCCTTTTTTAGGATGATCCCTACCTCCAAACCTGGATAAATGTCTTTTCTGTTTTGTCCTTGCATGCCGAAAAATTAGTTCATTGGTCCATTCGTTTACTCGTAGAATGGACCTTTCAAAATTAGGCTTAGTAGCTTAAACTCGCAAATTCTTTATCAAGGCAACTTATTGAGGTCAATGTCAGGCTTTTTGTTGGTTTTCTTTCTGATGAGCATGGTTTTATAGGGCGTAAAATTATTGAAGAAACCATCTATCTTCAAGTAAAAATTACCGTTCTGGTGAATGCCTCCCTGGTAATCCTTTCTATAGTTTTTGCGTCCTGTAGCGTCGATACTGAACATGGCTTTGTCTATTTCTATCCAATTGCCTTTGGTATCGCGTACCCATTGGTTGCCATAAGTACCGGTTCTGGCCACATCGCCCATGTTAGGCGAGAAGTTTTCGAGAAACGAATACAGGTGTTTGGCATAGGTTTGCGTTTGCGGACGCTGAAAGCTGGCAATTAGTTGCCATTTGTTGAGTTCAGGCGCGAAAAAATAGGCGGTATACTCGGTATAATTATCAGCTACCGGCTTTACATGCAATAAGAACTTATAGGTATTGCCGGCTTTCCACAGGTAGTTCAAATAGCTTTGTCCGCCACTGCCCTCGCCTCCAAATTCGCCTCCATGCACATTTTCTCCCTTTTTAATAAGTTTGATTTTGTGGCTATCGGGAATTTCCTTTGGATTATCCGTGGTAAAAGGGCTCCACACCGAAAACAGCACGTGGCGCTCTGTTGGCGAATTTACCTGCATGCCGAAATAGCCTTCGCCAAAGCCATTGGCCATAAAATAGCTGCCCAATTTATCTTCGCCTTCCGGGATGGTGACTTCGTTATAAAACCACTCTACATCTACATCTTTAGGCTGTTCGTAGTTCAAATGGGTTGATGGACCTCGACGTCCAAAATGGAACAAGCCATCTTCATTGCCTTTTACATAAACTACATTGCCCACGGTTGAAGTACCGCTTAAAACCAGGTTTTTGATAGCAGGAAACTCATTCCCTGTTTTGCTCAATCCTTTGATTTGGATGGCTACATAACCGGTATCTTTTATCTTCCATTCGCCTACCGCTTTGCTGGATGCATCGGCCCCATCCAATTCGATTTTCTTGCTGGTTTTATTGATAGTAAACTCTAGCGTAGATTTTCCTTCAAGCTTAACCTCACCTAAAGCAACTGTTAAACTGCCAGGCTGGCCAACCCTAAAATACACGGTAAAAATATCGGCAGGATTTGTCCAGCGCTGGATGCCATCATTGCTAATGGCGCCTCTTCTTTCTGTTTTGTTGGAGCTGTACACATTGCCTCCCAAAGGCACGCTAACTTCTTGGGCGGCTAAACTTAAACAGGCATGCACCAGCAAGCCCAATAGGATCGATTTTCTGAATGTCTTCATAATAGCAGATTGATGACTGCAATTTTAACAGAAAACTTTAACTATCAACCACTTCTATTAAAAAGTTACTCAAACGATTGTGTTGAGCATTATTATCCTGCACGTGATTCAGGTTTGCTATCGGATCGATGTCCGGCATAATGATTTGATTATTTCGAAAACCGTTCCGTGAAAACTTTTTCCAGGGCAAACATTTCGTCGCGCAAGCGGGCGGCCAACAAGAAATCCATATCTTTTGCGGCTTTCTGCATGTCTTTCCGGGTCTTGTCAATGGCTTTCTGCATTTCGGGCTTGGTCATGTACTGTACAATCGGATCGGCAGCCACACTCACTTCATCAACTTCTACATAGGCTTTTGCACGTTCGTTTCCTTCTGCCGACATGCTGAGCAACGAACCTTGCTCCATGATTTCCTTCTTGGTTTTACCCACTGTTTTTGGCGTAATTCCGTGGGCTAAGTTATAGGTTACCTGTTTTTCACGTCTGCGGTTGGTTTCATCTATGGTTCGCTCCATTGATTCGGTCATGTTATCTGCATACATGATTACACGGCCGCGATCATTACGTGCCGCACGACCAATGGTTTGGATCAACGCCCTGTCCGAACGCAAGAAACCTTCTTTATCGGCATCTAAAATGGCCACCAGGCTTACCTCCGGCAAATCCAGTCCTTCTCGCAATAGGTTAATCCCTACCAATACATCAAATTCGCCTAAACGCAAGCCTCTTAAAATCTCTACACGCTCCAAAGTCTTCACTTCTGAGTGGATATAACGGCATTTGATATTCAGCCTATCCATGTATTTGGTCAGCTCTTCGGCCATGCGCTTGGTTAACGTAGTTACCAAAACACGATCGCCCAGCTTAATAGTTTTATCAATCTCGTCAAGCAAGTCGTCTACCTGATTAATGGCCGGCCTAACCTCAATCACCGGATCTAACAATCCCGTTGGCCTGATTACCTGTTCGATCACCACCCCATCTGATTTTTGGAGTTCATAATCGGCAGGTGTGGCGCTTACGTAAATGGTTTGTGGTGCCAGACGTTCAAATTCATCAAAATTCAACGGCCTGTTATCCAGTGCAGATGGCAAACGGAAACCGTATTCTACCAACGACATTTTGCGCGAACGGTCACCACCGTACATGGCCCTGATCTGTGGCACGGTTACGTGACTTTCGTCAATTACCATCAGGTAGTCGTCTGGAAAATAATCCAACAAACAGAAAGGCCTCATCCCGGGCGAACGACCGTCAAAGAACCTCGAATAATTCTCAATTCCTGAACAATAGCCCAACTCTTTCATCATTTCGATGTCGAAGTTTACCCTTTCTTCCAATCTTTTGGCTTCCAGCAACTGCCTATCGCCCAGCAATTGGTTTTTACGTATTTCCAGTTCTTCCTGGATGCCCCAAATAGAGGAATTGAACCTATCTTTTGGGGTAACGAAAAGGTTGGCCGGATAAATGGCCATGTCTTCAAGTTTTTCCAGCGTTTTCCCCGTAACAGGGTCGATAATGGAAAGTTCTTCGATATCATCGCCAAAAAACGAAATGCGATAGGCATTGTCCAAATAAGCTGGAAATATATCAACGGTATCACCCTTTACCCTAAACGTACCCCGCTTAAAATCGTTGATGGTACGGGCATATAAAATCTCAACCAGACTATGCAAAAAAGAGTTTCTGCTAATCCGAGTTCCTACGCCAAAACGGAATACCGAGCGCGAAAAATCTTCGGGGTTTCCCATACCATAGATACAGGAAATAGATGAAACCACAATTACATCGCGCCTGCCCGACATCAATGCAGAGGTGGTACGCAAACGCAGTTTTTCAATCTCCTCGTTAATGCTCAGATCTTTCTCTATGTAAGTATTCGTGGTAGGCATGTAAGCCTCTGGCTGGTAATAATCGTAGTAAGAAACGAAGTAGTTGACTGCATTTTCAGGAAAGAACTGCTTGAACTCGCCATACAGCTGGGCCGCCAATGTTTTATTGTGGCTCAAAATTAATGTTGGCTTTTGGGTCTGCTCAATTACATTGGCCACGGTAAAGGTTTTTCCCGAACCGGTAACCCCCAACAAGGTTTGGTAATGCTCCGCAGCGTTTACGCCTTCTACCAATTGTTTAATGGCCTCTGGCTGGTCTCCAGTAGGCTTATAATCTGAGATGAGTTTGAACTTCATTGTAAGTAAAGATAACAGATAAAGGTTAAAGCAAAAAGACTAAAGACCAAAGATTGAAGAGTGATGACGTTTCAGTTAGCAGTACTCCGTTTTCAGTTCATAGTTTTCAGTTGACGGTTTTAAAGCCACAAACCACACCTCTCCCTTCCTCCATGGCCTGTGGCACACAGACCATTTCATCTTTTCAATATAAGGAAATATCCTGTGTAGCACAGGACTTGGATAAGGCTGATTAGCGGATTAGCTTATTTTGGAGCGCTTGCCTTTACTCCTATCAAAGTCAGTCCCGCTATCCGCTAAAGCCCTCATACCTCGGGGCTGCCGCTGCTATCGGGGCTATTTTACTTGTATAGGTATAAAGAAATCCGTTTGCAGTTGCCAGTTCTCGGTTAGCAGTTTTATCCTCTTCCTCCATGGCCTGTGGCACACAGACCATTTCATCAAGCCAATATATGGGAATGTCCTGTGTGGCACAGGACACGGATAGGAGTCCACAACGCTTTAAATTCTTAATCATTTAATGGTTCAAACAAAAAAGCTGTACAAATCTCTTCGTACAGCTTCTTTTATTCAGGCGTCATCCTGAACTTGTTTCAGGATCTCTCTCGAGTTGGTTATTTACTTTTCTTTTCTAACTGCATTGGGTTGGCGCCAACAGATTGGCCCCTGGCCGGAGCTGTTCCGGCACGCATTTTAAACAATTGGAATTTAGATGGCTGAGCACCCGATCCCCAAACGTTGTTGCTTTCGTCGATATCTGCGGTTTCGCGCATCGGATCTAACTTAATTGAAGCTACTTCTTTGTCATATACATAGAATTTAGAAGCTTTTTGCTCATTAAGGCGCCAGATTTGTGCCGGAATCCTGTCTAAGAATTTAGAACCGTCTTTAAAGGTAAATTCAACGATAATCGGCATGACCAAACCGCCTTTATTGGCAAAATTCAACTCATAAAAGAATTTGTTGGCATACTTGGCTTTCTCATCGGATGTAAACTCTTCCATTGGCAAACGGGCTGGCGCTGCATTTTTAGGCACTAAAGTAGTATCTACTTCTACCAAGCCTCTATCATATTTCCAGTAGAAATCTCTTGCAGCCAAATCTTTATCGGTATAGAACTTGATTTTGCTGTCTTCGCGGTTTCTGATTTTAGAAATATCCTCAAATGCATTTACGGCAGGTTTGTCTACCCTTGATCCGCCCCTATTGCCACCATTAAAGCGACCCCCGGTAGCTGGACCTCCCGAAGGATAATCTGCTTTGGCGTATCTTACGCTATCCAATGAAATATCACAGGCGTCGGTGCCATAAAACCAACCTCTCCAAAACCAATCCAAATCTTCGCCACTGGCATCTTCCATCGTTCTGAACAAATCTGCAGGCGTAGGGTGTTTAAATGCCCATCTTCTAGAGTATTCTTTAAAGGCATAATCAAAAAGCTCACGCCCCATAATGGTTTCGCGGAGAACATTTAATGCCGTAGCTGGTTTAGAATAGGCATTCGGGCCAAAGTTTACAATGTTTTCTGAGTTGGACATGATTGGTTCCAATTGGTCTTTTGGCAACTTCATGTAAGGCACAATGGTATAAGCTGGACCTTTTTTGCTTGGAAACTTATTGTCCCAAAGCTCTTCGGTCAAGTATTCTACAAAAGAGTTCAACCCTTCATCCATCCAGGTCCATTGGCGTTCGTCACTGTTCACAATCATTGGAAAGAAGTTATGGCCAACTTCATGGATCACTACACCCAGCATTCCATTTTTGGTGCTCTCGCTGTAGGTTCCGTCGGCATCGGTACGGCCGTAGTTGAAACAGATCATTGGGTATTCCATTCCATTGGCAGCTTCGATACTTTGGGCTACCGGATAAGGATAAGGGATCGTGAAATCTGAATAGGTTTTAATGGTATGGGCAACTGCTCTGGTTGAGAACTTGCTATACAAACCATAGGCCTCTTTGCCATAAAAGCTCATGCACATTACATTTTTGCCTGCAATTGGCTGTGCCATGGCGTCCCACACAAACTTGCGCGAGGCGGTCCATGCAAAATCCCGTACGTTGTTGGCTTGGAAAACCCAAGTTTTTTTAGCCTCTGATTTTTTGGCTTCTGCCGCTTTAGCCTCAGCCAAGGTAACCACCTCTACTGGCGCAGTTGTGCTTGTTTTGGCTTTGTTGTACCTGGCCAATTGGGTTGGCGTAAGTACGGCGCTGTAATTGATACACTCACCTGTACTGCCTAAAATATGATCGGCCGGAACAGTCATCTGTACCTTGAAGTCACCAAAAGTCAAGGCAAACTCGCCCCTGCCAGTAAACTGGTGGTTTTGCCAACCCTGGAAATCGCTGTATACGCACAAACGTGGGTACCACTGCGTCATGGTAAACAAATAGTTGCCGTCTTCTGGGAAGAATTCATAGCCTCCACGGCCACCACCTGCAATACGATCGGTGATTTTGTAGTTCCAATCGATATTGAAAATGTACTGCTGACCAGATTTTAAGGCCGGAATTTCAATACGCATCATGGTTTTATTGATGGTATAGTTTAGCTTCTTGCCGGTTGCATCGGTAATCTTGGCAATAGAAATGCCATAGCCATTATCAACGGGCGTAGTTGCCGTCGTCATTTTTTCCAGTTGCGTATTCGAGGTACCTGCAGGCATTCTGCTGCTGCTTTGGTAATTGGCATTGCGCAGGTTGTTGTGCTCGTTCTCATCCAGCTGGATCCAGATATAGGTCAATACATCTGGCGAATTGTTGTGGTAAGTGATGGTTTCGCTTCCCGTTAGGGTAAGTTTCTTCTCATCCAGCTCACATTTGATGTTGTAATCGGCACGTTGCTGCCAATATTTTACGCCTGGCGCCCCGCTCGCGGTTCGTTGCTCATTGGGCGTATTTAAAATGGTGCCCAATTGCTCGAACTTATTGCCGTGGTTGCTGCCAGGGTTGTTCAAAATGTTTTGGGCCGACGCTACTTGACCAATAAGCGCCATTGAAAAGAAGATTTTGTAAAATTTGTTCATTCTTCTATGAGTTTTTAAGGAATTCTTTCTATAGCCATTTGTAAAGCCAGGCTAAATACGGCTGCTGATAAAAATATGATCCACTCCCGGCGTTTCACCTTCAAAAAAGAAAGGGCAAACCAGGTAAGTGCCAAAATAATAACCACAAAAAACACCTGTCCAGCTTCCAAGCCAAGGTTAAAGCCAAAAAGGCCCCAGCCTATGTTCTGGTCTTTGGCAAGCATCATGCGCACAGAGTTGGCAAAACCCATTCCGTGGATGAGGCCGAACAACAATGCAAGATAATAATTTGTATTGACTGCCTTTGCAGAAAAATCCTTTTTAAACAGGTTGCTGAAGGCTGTAATGAAAATGGTACAGGGAATAAGGAACTCGACCCATTTGCTCGAAAACCTCACCACATCCAATACGCTCAACAAGAGGGTAAGCGAGTGGCCAATGGTAAATGCGGTAACCAAAATAAGCACCTGCTTAAGGTTTTTCGAGGTATAAACCGCTACCAATGCCAAGATAAAAAGCTGATGATCCAATGCATCGAGGCTTACAATATGCGACCAGCCCAGCTTAAAATAGAACAGGAAATCGGTTAATGGCATTAGTAGATTAGTTTATTCAAAACAGCTTGTTAACTTTGTTTCAGAATCTAATTTAGATTCTTTTTTATATTTAAACGAAACATTGTTGCAAATGAGCTTATTCTATTCAAAATTGTTACTTGTTTTGTTCTTTTTTCTTCCCGTTGGGTCGAAAAACAGCAACAAACATCCTTTGCATGTGAGCACTACAGAGATCAGCTTCAATGCAAAAGACAAAAGCTTAGAAGTAACCTGTCGCATTTTTACCGACGATTTTGAGAACGCATTGGCTCAGCAATTCAAAGCCAAAACAGACCTGTCTAAACCAGCCCTACACAAAGCCATGGATGCGCTGATCAAAAAATACATGGACCGCAACCTGCAATACATCCTCAATGGGAAAGCAATTAAAGCCACCTATGTGGGCTTTGAGAAAGACAACGAGGCGACAAATGTGTATTTGGAGATCGATAACGTAAGCACCTTAAATACCTTAACCATCAACAACAGCATTTTATACGACCTATTCGACGACCAGATGAGCATTCTCCATGTGGAGAAAGGGGGCATCAGGAAAAGTACGCGCACTAATTATCCCAACAGGGAGCTGAGTGTAAGTTTTTAGCCAATAGACCATGGGCCATTGACTATCGACTATCATCCAATCTTAGTTGTTAATCAAATCATCATTATTTACTCCTTTTTTCTTAGTCAGGTTTTCTTTCAGCTTGCCGAAATTATAGGTAAAGCCCACGTAAACTACCCGATAAGGTATTGTTGTAGTTGATCTTGTCCTAAAATTGGCATCTTCGGTATAAGAACTATTGGTGAACGTTTTATTGAAAAACCGATTGAAGTTGATGGAGGTGGTCAGTTTTTTATTGAATAGCTCTGCTCCAATATTCACTTGATAATAAGGAAAGGTATTCGCAGTATTGATTAAACTATAAGCCAACCTGCTAATGCCACCATTGCCACTGATGAAAAACGACTTATAGATCATGTAGGAGAAAAATGCATCGGCTTGTCCGCTAAAACCTTCTTCATGCTGTGTTGGCATTACAGTATTTTCGATCTTGTTGTAGCGAAGTGTTCCGCCGAGGCCACCCCTAAACTTTTTGAAACTGGTAAAATAAGTAAACCCAGCGCTTGCTTCCCTATTTTTTCCCAAATTTCCGTACTGCGTTGTACTCACGCCATTTGCCTCATTGAATGTGGTGTATTGCACAATCATATTTCCCGTATAAGATGCACCGAAGTTAAGAGTGATAAAAGTAGACCCAAACGACAAGCGGTTCTGAAAAGACAGGGTATGGATAGTCTGTGCGCCCAATTCAGGATTACCAAAAGAGAGATTTAACGGATCGTTGTTGTTTACAAAGGGATTGAGTGTATTAATGTAGGGGCGTTGCAGGCGTTTGGTATAGCCCAACACAATCGTATAGTCCTTGCCCAGTTTGGTATTCATCGAAAAATCTGGAATTAGGGAAGTATAGCTTTGCTTTACCTTGGTGTTGGAACTGAAAAAGTTGCCATCTACGGTTGTATGCTCTACACGAACACCTGTCCTGAAGTTCAGCTTGTTTAGGCTAAACAATAGGGAGCCATAGCCACTATACACCTGTTGCTTGTAGGCAAAGCTGTTCGAATTGGAATAATCGGGTTCAAAAGGTTCGTTTTCATTGGTTCGGCTCAAGCTTTGGTAATCGGCATCGGCATCTCTAAAAATAAATTTTGCACCTGTCTCTAATTTCGTCAATTTGGTAAAGGGCTCTGTGTAGTCTGTTTGTATGGTATATTCCCTGTTTTTAGAATAACTGTCGTTTTGTCTAAACAAATTGCCATTTGCAGTAGCCATCAAGCTGGTATTAAGACCATCGTTTTTGCTAAACTGGCCGTTAAGCCTAAAGCTAAGCTCCCGATCGGTATTGCCTTTAAATTTCTTGATGAAATCACTGCCTACCCCAAATGTTGGAGTATTGTTTTTTACATTTTGCGTAAAAAGATCGTATTGCGAAGCAGCATTGGCAAAATCGGTAGTAATATTTTGGTCAAACCTGCTTTTGTTGTTGCCTCCGCCAACGTTGGCATAAGCCACTATGGTTTGTAGGGTATCAATGTTATAGCTCATCTCGAGGTTTCCATTATTGGAAAAACGATTGGTCAAGCGTTCCCCATCCAAATACCTTCTTTGATAGAAAGCCGATTGAAGGGGCAGTGTCTCGCTGGTGACCCCTGCTTTGTTATTGTAGCTGCCACTTAAAAAGTAAGTGCCTGTAATGGCAAACTTGCCTGAACGTAAGCTTAGGTTTGTACCGCTTTGGTAATTGATGTTCGAGTAATAGGCGCTTAAAAACCCGTTATAGCCCACAATGCCTTTCTTGGTAATGATGTTGATCAAACCGCCAATCCCTTCGGCGTCGTATTTGGCAGAAGGAGCCGTAATCACTTCAATCTTCGAAACGACTACTCCGGGGAAACCGCGTAGCGCATCCTTGGTGTTCTGGGCAAACATGGCGGTTTCTCGTCCGTTGAGCAATACCTTGTAGTTGGCTTGTCCGTTCAGTTGTACATTGCCCTCTCCATCAACGCTCAACATGGGCACTTTCCTCAAAATTTCCGTCAGGTTTTGGCCTTGTGCCGAAGGGTCTTGCTCTACATTGTAAACCAATTTATCCCTGTCTTGCGAAATCAACGATTTTTGGCCCGTTATCACCACCTGTTTCAGCTGATTAGACATTGGCTTCAGCGTAAACGCCCCAACGTCTGCCGGCATTCCCTGCACAACTTTCAGCTTTTGTGCGTACTTGGCATATCCAAATAAATTGAAGGAAAGCACATAAGTGCCCGTATCTGCATGAAGGATAAACCGGCCAGTAGAATCAGACAGCACACTGGCAATTACAGCTTTTGTAGAATCGTTTTTCAAAAGACTAATGGCTACAAAAGGCAATGGTTCTTGGTTCGTGCTGTCTTTAACCAATCCCTGAAGCTTTACTTTTTCTTGTGCCTTAGCCATTGAAACAGAAAAAGAGAAAACAGCCATAAATACGAATAATTTCGTAGTTAAGCGATGCAGCGGTCTAATTTTTGATTTTTTCATCCGTCTATAGTTTGTTTTTCAATTGTGATGAAGCGCCCATGATTTTTAGGTTACCCCTCTGTGGTTTTGAAAAACCATGATGGCTTCATCAGATTTTGTTTGGTTTTATTTCTTCCTTCAATAGACGCCTTTTGTCGAAAAATGCGGCAGTGTTAAAATCTACAAAGGATAAAGCGAAAGTAATACTAATTTATTAATAACAAAACTAATCGATTAGTATTTACCAAATAAGAAATCACAAAATATGCCTTCTTCATAGAAAAAACGAACAACAAGTTGGCCTTCTGTGTTGATTCTAAAGGCTTTTTCAGAAATTTGCTTCTCAGCAAAAGCTGATTTTTCCAAGAAGAAAAAAAATGAAAAATCATGGTTTTCAGGGAGGAGCTTTTTATCGGATACGACTGGCTAGTTTAAGCATTTTGCGAAATTTATTTGTTTAATCACAGGCTCATTGTTTCTTTAAGTTCTTATCTTACCATTTATAATCCCCCACTATGCAACTTCTGATTTACTGTCCAAAGGTTACACCTCGCATTAAGTACATATTTAATTTCATTTTTAGAGAAGTTTTAGCCTGCGACTATGAATTTACAGGTATTGCGGATTATTTTACGGGAAGCGCTCAGCCCAAAATGAGCTATGCAGAAAGTCCTTTAACAGATGAGCTTTTCTTTTGTGCCTCGCCGCTGCTGGTTCAGCATAACATTATTCCTGTAAACATCGAATTTGCCGAATTTGGTGACCAACAGGTACCTTTTGCCGTAGAGAATAGCGTTTTGCCTTTTGATCCTTTTGCGGCATCTTTTTATTTTTTGAGCCGCTATGAAGAGTATTTACCATTTGAAGCCGATGAACATAATCGTTTCCGAGCCGAACTGAGTCTGCAATATAAGCTTGGCCTCTTGGCTGTTCCCGTAATTGATGCCTGGGCGCTGATCTTAAAAAATATCTTGCTTAAAGCCTTTCCGGCACTCGTTTTTGCCAAGAGAAAGTTCAAATTTGTGCCCACTATCGATATTGATCGCGCCTATCATTTCCGTTCCAGTGGCCTGCTCAAAAATACAATCCGTTTTTTCAAGGCAGCCAGACAACTGAAAACCGAAAAGATGCTAGCAATCATTAAAACCGGCATCGGCAACAATGATCCCTTCGATACGTATGACTACCTGAAGCAAATCCATTCGGCACATGGGCTAATTCCGATTTTCTTCTTTTTGCTGGCCAAGCAGGGCAATGAAGCCTTCGACAACAACATCGATCCTAACGATGAAATTTTCAAAAGCCTCATCTTCGAAACGTCGCAATATGCCAACATTGGCCTCCATCCTTCTTATGCTTCCAACATAGAAACGGCAAAAATTGCTCAGGAATTGCAAAATTTGGAAGAAATCAGCGAACAAAGAATTGATTCTTCGCGCCAACATTTTTTAAAACTGCACCTGCCCCAAACGTACCTGCAGCTGATCAAAGCTGGCATTAACCACGATTATTCGATGGGCTACCCTTCGCAGGTGGGCTTTAGGGCTGGTACTTGTACCCCGTTCTTTTGGTACGATCTGCAACTGGAAAAACAAACGCACCTTAAAATCCATCCTTTTGTAGCCATGGATGTGACCCTGCAACAGTATTTAAAACTAGATCCGCAACAGGCCATGGCTAAAATAGACGAACTCATTGCCAATGTAAGATTGGTCGACGGCACTTTTTCGAGCTTGTGGCATAACGAATCACTTTCTGAAGCCAGGCCATGGAAAGGCTGGAAGGCTGTTTATGAGCATTTGTTGGAAAATGCGGGCAGCGATTAAGTTGGAAAAAGCAAAATGGAAAACGGAGCTTAACCACGAAGAACACAAAGTTTAGAGTCAATAATTCATAGTGAAGCCCAGAAAACTCAGTCAACATCACTACTGTTCTTCCTTCCTCAGCGGTTAAACCTTGCTAACACTTGCCTGAATGGCCATAATTTGATATATTTACTGTATGATCTTCGACCTTAGCAAAACCAATTCTATTGCCAATACCTTTATTGCAGAACTCAGAGATGAGCAAATTCAAAAGGATTCGATGCGTTTTCGGAAAAATTTGGAGCGTTTAGGTGCATTTTTTGCCTATGAGATCAGCAAAACCCTAAGCTATCAGGAAATACAGACCCAAACCCCGTTGGGCATAGCGAAAAGCATGGTTTTAGATCAACAACCCGTTTTGGCTACCATTTTAAGGGCCGGACTTCCGATGCAACAAGGCTTGTTGAGTGTTTTCGACCGTGCAGATTGTGCATTTATTACCGCTTACCGCAAAACCAAGAAAAGTGGCGATTTTGTGATCCAAATGGAACATATTTCTGCTCCAGATCTGGACGGAAAAACAGTGGTTTTAGCCGATCCGATGTTGGCTACCGGGCTGAGCATGGTGCTTTGTGCCAAGGAGTTGATTAATCGATATCAAATCAAAAAGCTACACATTATTGCCGCTATTGCAAGCACCGAAGGCATTAAGCATGTTCGCGCCAATTTGCCAAAGGCCGATTTATGGATTGGTGCCATAGACGAAGAAATGACCAGCAAATCTTATATTGTCCCTGGTTTGGGCGATGCCGGAGATTTGGCCTATGGTATTAAAAGTTAGCCTGGATTCATCAGTCCGGAGTCAAGAGTCTAGCCGTGACAAACAAATTTCTGCCTTTGCTATAAACCATTAGCGCAATTCGCCTACCTTTGGCTTTAGGGTTTCGGCCCTCAATTAGCAAACATGATCAAGCATATTTTCTTCGACCTCGACCATACCATTTGGGATTTTGACCGCAATGCTCAAGAAACCCTGTTGGAACTTTACGAGGCCTATCAGCTTCAGGCATTAGGGCTTCATTCGGCACAGGCTTTTATAGATCGCTATACAGAAAACAACCACCGGCTTTGGGCGCAGTATCACCTTGGGCAGATTACCAAGGAAACCTTACGCGAAGAACGTTTTAGGTCTACCTTCTTAGAATTAGGCGTTAAGCCCGACGAGGTACCTCATCAATTTGAAGACGACTATGTAAAAATAAGTCCAACCAAGACCAATCTCTTTGATGGTGCCAACAAGGTTCTGGCCTACCTGCAGCAGAAATACCAATTGCATATCATCTCTAATGGCTTTAAGGAAACTACCTTAACCAAAATGGAGCTTTCTGGCTTAAATCCTTACTTTACACGGGTAATTATTTCCGAAGATGTGGGTGTAAACAAACCCGATAAGGCTATTTTTGAGCATGCTTTGCAACAGGCTGGCGCAAGTAAAGCAGAAAGCATCATGATTGGCGATAGTTTAGAGGCCGACATCCGCGGTGCGCAGGCGTTTGGCCTGAAGGCTATATTCTTTAATCCGCTAAAAATAAACAGGCCTGCAGACGTTGAATGGGAGATTTTTCACCTGGAAGAGCTGCTCGATCACTTTTAACATTTCTTAACAGTTTTCGGTTGAATATTTGAACTGGCTAAGTACACACAAATCAAACCATTAAACCAAATGAAAGAGTTCATCCTATTAGGCTTGGCACTGCTCGGTGCACACCTTACTTTTGCCCAAAGCAACCGCAACAAAGCCGAAGTTTTTATCCAAATTGAAGACAGAGGCGCTTTCACCACTTATCTCGACAACGAGTTTGTAGGTTCTAGCAATGGCCGATTTAGATTTTATGATGTATACAATACTTCGCCCAACCTGGTCATTTTACAGGGCAACAAAAGGATTTACAGCGAACGGATCAATGTAAGTCCAGATCAGCGCACGGTTTTTACCTATTCTATCCGTCGTGGTTTAAGGTTGAGCAAAGAATTGGACCTGTACCAAAACAGGCAATATGCCTTGGATGATTTTGACGAGTATATCGAACCATCCAATATCGGCCCCGTACCTCCCGTTAGGCCTGGCAGACCCAGCATAGGCGATTTCGAAAACCTTAAAACCATGGTCAAAAAAGAAGCGTTTGACGATTCGAAAATCAACATCATCCTTATCTATGCGGCCAACAACAGGCTATATACTGATCAGGTGGCTACTTTGCTTCAAGGTTTTTCTATGGACGACAAAAAGCTGAGCCTGGCCAAGAGCTTATGGCCATCAATTGGCGATCCGCAACAATACCTCTCTTTGGCCAGTTCGTTTACTTTTATGAGCACCAAAGACGAATTCTTAAATTTCATTAAAAATAATCCTTCTTCGCGCCCAATAAGAGGCATGAATGCCGTGGCCTTTGAGCAGTTAAGAAATCAGTTTAAAAAAGAAAGCTTCGACGATGATAAAACCAAGCTGTTACAGGTCACCTTTCAAAGCTCGGCCCTGAATACTGTACAACTATCGGAACTGCTCAAGCTTTACGCTTTTGAAGACAAAGCCCTTGCCTGTGCCAAGCTGGCTTATCCTTATATTACAGATCCGCAACGCTATTTTACCTTAAAAGACGTTTTTAACTTTAGAAGTAACCAGGATGCCCTTTTGAGTTTTCTTGGACAACAGAAATAAAGTTAACTTAGCATATGAACATAGCCAAGGTGTACAGTTCCATCACCCAAATTGTAAATGCCTACCGGCAAAAGCTAAATACATTTAAGGAAGATGAATTTCAGCTCATGCCACCTATAGGCGGATGGAGTTACAGCGAGGTGTATTCGCATATATTTGATGCCAGCCTGCTTTCTTCAATGGCCTTGAACAACTGTATCAGAAACGAAGGCGAAGACAAACCTACTATTCTTGGCGTAAAATTGGTTTTGTTTTTCGGACAATTGCCTCCTGGCAAAAAATATAAGGTGCCTAAGCGCATGGCCGATCGGGTAAAGAAAATTACGCTGGCCAATGCGCAACAGTTCATTACCGATTTTGAGCTGCAGCTGGCGAAGCTCTATCCACAAGTGGGCAATGCCAATCCCAAAAGCAAGATTAAACACCCTCGCATGGGCTATTTAAATGCCGAACAATGGCTGAGGTTTATCGAAATACACCTCAACCACCATTTAAAGCAATTAAGGCGCATTGAGCACAGCTTTTTGCAATAGGGATAATGAAGATAGCCCAAATATTTTTACATCTTTGTGCTCATGAAACTACCAGCCATTAAAGGTTTTGACGAGGAGGCACTAAAAAAGTATTTCAAAAATACAGGCTTGCTTATTTTTGGCCGGGTTGGCAGTTTGGCAATCAAGATGGCCATCAATATTGCTGTGGCCAACTACCTTTTGCTAGACAAAAAAGGTATCCTGGAAAGTTCGTTATCCTATATTTTTCTTTTTGCTTCGCTTGCTGGCCTGGGTTTGGATAGTTTTATCGTAAAGGAACTTCACCAATATCCGCAAAAGCGCGATACCATTTTAGGCACTTCGTTTGGATTAAAAGCTGGCGCTGGCTTATTGTGCATTCCGCTGATTTACCTGGCTTGGCAGTACTTTCCGCTTTCGAATATCCCCTACCTGCTTATACTTATACTTTCCTTCACAGGCCTTTTCCAGTCCCTAACGGTTATCGATAGCTATTTCCAATCGGAAGTACAATCCAAGTATATCATGCAGGTGCAGATTGGTGGCAACATTATTTCGGCCATTGTAAAACTGGCTCTGGTTTTGGGCAAGGCCCAACTGATCTGGTTCTTTTATTCGGCTGTTTTTGATATTCTCTTGTTAAGCATTGGCTACATATTCATGTATCAACGCGGGGGCAGAAACATTTTTAACTGGAAGTACGATCCTGCACTGGCCAAAAAACTTTTCAATTTATCTTGGCCCTTGATCATTAGCGGCATTATGGTTTCGGTGTATATGAAAATAGATACCATTATGCTCAAAGAGATTTTGGGAGGCAAAAAAGGAACCGAAGCCTCTGGGGCATACAGTACTGTGGTGATGTTCAGCGAAGCCTTGAATTTTGTGCCTGTTGCTATTGTGACCTCCCTGTTCCCGGCCATTTTAAATGCCAAGCGTGATGATGCCGTTAGGTACCAGAAACGGCTACAAAACCTTTTCGATTTAATGGTTTGGTTGAGTTTGGCTTTTGCCATTTTCATTACATTGGCATCGCCGTTGATCTACAAATTATTCAAACCTGAATTTGCATCGGCAGCGCCCGTTCTTGCTGTACACGTTTGGGGCAGCATTTTTGTATTTCTGGGTGTAGCAAGTGGCCAGTTTCTCATTGCCGAAGGCTACAACAAACTTACGTTCATCCGTACCGGCATTGGGGCCATTATCAATATCATCCTCAATTTTATACTGATTCCCAAAATGGGAATGATGGGTACTGCCATAGCAACGGTGATTGCCTACTTTTCGGCCGCATTTTTAATCCTTTTTATCCCTAAAACCCGCAAGCAGGGAATTATGATGTTAAAATCATTATTTTTGGTGTCTGCATTTCAAAAAATATTCAAACGTTGAGCAAACTTAAAGCACTCGCAACCCTAATTGGAAAGCCCCACAGGCTTAATGCACTTTTATCTTATGGCCACAAGGGCTATTTGGCAACCATTGGCTGGTTTAAGGCCTTTGACACCAAGCAGGCCGTTGATGCCCAGGGACAGCCATTGCCATGGGTTACTTATTCATTTATCGATTTTATTAAAACCAGGCTCAACAAAGAACTGAGCATTTTCGAATATGGTTCGGGCAATTCTACGCTATTTTATGCCAGCAAGGTTAAGCGTGTAGTTTCTGTTGAACACGACGAAGCCTGGTACCAAAGGATCGTACAGGAAAAGGCAGCTAATTCTGAAATGATCTTTACCCATTTGGAAAAAGGCGGCGAATACAGTCAAAAGGCAAAGCTCTTGGGCGAAAAATTTGATGTGATTATTGTGGATGGCAGAGACCGCGTAAACTGTTGCAAATACAGCATCGATGCCTTAAGCGCAAACGGTGTTTTGGTACTTGATGACTCCGAACGAGAAATTTATCAGGAAGCCAGAACATTTTTAACCGAAAAAGGGTTTAAAGAATTGCCCTTTACAGGTATTTCGCCAGGTTTGTTTTATCATAAAGCTACTTCTGTTTTTTACAAGGCTGATAACTGTTTGGGCATCTAAAACCATAAGCCATTTACCATGCAAAATCTTGCGCCTATAGCCCTTTTTGTGTATAACCGTCCGAAACACACCGAACGGACCCTCAAGTTTTTGCAACAAAATGAACTGGCTTCAGAGAGCAGGCTTTTTATCTTTTCAGATGGTCCTAAAACCGCAGCCGATGAAGACAAGGTAAAAGAAGTAAGGGATTTCATTAAAAAGATCGATGGTTTTAAAGCTGTAGAGATTATAGAAAGTAAAGCCAATTTGGGTTTGGCCAATTCTGTTATTGCCGGCGTTAATCGCTTAACCCAAGCCTACGGACAGGTTATTGTTTTTGAAGACGACCTGATTTCATCGCCCTATACGCTCACTTATTTTAACGAAGCCTTAAACCGTTACCGCAACGAAGAAAAAGTAATGCACATCGGCGCCTACATGTATGCGCTTAAAAACGAAAGCTTGCCCGAAAGCTTTTTTTACAGGGCTGCTACCAGTTGGGGCTGGGCGACTTGGGCAAGGGCATGGCAACATTTCGAACCCAATATAGATACCCTGCTTGATCAATTCGATTCTAAAAAGAAACATGCTTTTTCGATAGAAAATACCATGAATTTTTGGAAACAGATGCAGGATTTCAAAAGTGGCAAAAACAATTCGTGGGCCATTCGCTGGTATGCCTCCATCTTTTTAAAGGGCGGCTTAACCTTAAATCCATCACAGTCGCTGGTGAACAACATTGGGCACGATGGCAGCGGGATCCATTCGGGCCTGAGCGATATCTATAACGTGATCATCAACCCTAGGCCAATTACGCAGTTTCCAGCAGTAATTGCCGAAGACCAACAGGCCTATCAGGCCATCAGGCATTTCTTGGCCAACCGCAAAGGCAGCCTTTGGGCAAGAATTAAGCGCTTTATTAAAGAGAAATTGAATTAACTATTCATATAAGAGTTATTCAGAAGCGCAACGCCAATACAACATGTTAAAGGCAGTCCAACTTTCAGCTACATCTTTTTTGCCTAAAACAGCAAAAAAGGATGTCGCTTCAATTTGGGCTATTTTACTTGAGACAGTGCATTATAGCCTACAAACATTTATGCAAACGAATGTCTTTGATACTTCGCCGTATGGCCTCCAAAACTTTGGAAGCAAGGGCAAATTGAAGCGTAGCACTTTCTTACATTTTTCAGATAACAAGTAAGAGCGCAGAAGTGTTGTAGCAACTTTAATTTTAGCATCTCCATTAGCACGGCTTGATCTTGCGCTATCAACGCTGAGGTTTAGCAATTGCAACAAAGGTTTGAAGCCTTGAATTTTTGGTCGCTTTTGTTTCAAGACAAAAGGACTAGCCATCGCGGCAATGAGCGGAATAATAAACTCAAGTCGTCTCTTCTATTATTATTTTCCAATATCCCTATATTAAAAGCCAATATAATTTAATTGTCCTACAAAAATTAGGTTTAGATTTGAATACATACCAAATCTATCCTCATGAATAAACTACTGATCTGCTTCCTTTTGCTATGCAGCTTTGCCTATGCGCAAAAGCCGATTAAACCTTATGGCGCTACCCCATCTAAAAGACAGCTAGCCTGGCATGATGTGGAGGTTTATGGCCTGATCCATTTTACGCCAACTACTTTCGAAGACAAGGAATGGGGCTATGGAGATGCTGATCCAAAAGTTTTCAACCCGAGTAATTTTGATGCCGAGCAAATTGTAAAAGCAGCCAAAGCTGGAGGCTTAAAAGGAATTGTATTGGTAGCCAAACACCACGATGGTTTCGCCTTATGGCCAACCAAAACCACTGATTATAACATTTCAAAAAGCCCTTTCAGAAATGGCAAAGGCGATTTGGTGAAAGAAGTACAGTTGGCTGCGCAAAAATACGGTCTAAAATTTGGCGTTTACTGTTCTCCTTGGGACAGGAATAATCCACAATATGGCACACCCAACTATTTGGCCATCTACCAAGCGCAACTAAAGGAATTATACAGCAATTACGGAACCTTGTTTATGAGCTGGCATGATGGTGCAAATGGTGGCGACGGTTATTATGGAGGCGCCAGGGAAAAGAGAAGCATAGACAATACGGTTTATTACGATTGGAAAAACACCTGGGCCATTACCCGTAAAATGCAACCTATGGCCAATATATTTAGCGATGTTGGCTTGGATGTGAGATGGGTTGGCAACGAAGAAGGCCATGCTGCCGAAACCAGTTGGGCAACTTTTACGCCCATGGCTCCACAAGGCAAAAATGTAGCTGTTCCTGGGCAGGCAAACTATCCACAGAGCCCAGAAGGCATAAGAAACGGAAAATATTGGATGCCGGCAGAATGCGATGTGCCCTTGCGAAAAGGCTGGTTTTTCCATACCAAAGAAAAGCCAAAAACACCAGAATACTTATTTGATCTGTATTTAAAAAGCGTTGGCCATGGTGCGGGCTTAGATTTGGGCTTAGCTCCAGATACCCGAGGCCAATTACATGAGGATGATGTAGCAGCATTGCAAGCTTTCGGCGCAATAGTAAAGCAGACCTTTGCCAAAAATCTGGCCAAAGGTGCTGCCATTAAATCGAGCAACACCAGAGATAAGGCTCATAGTGCTACCACATTGTTAGATGGCAACAAGCAAAGTTTTTGGGCAACTGCCGATAATGTTCATCAGGCTACTTTAGAAATGAGCCTGCCTCAGTCTCAAACATTCGATATCATCAGTCTGCAGGAATTTATCCCACTAGGGCAAAGGATTGAGGCCTATAACATCGAAATTTTAAAAGATAATGTTTGGGAAAAAATATATGAGGGCACAAGCATTGGCGCCAAAAGGCTAATTAAGCTCGCACAGCCTGTTACCGCCAGCAAACTGAGGCTAAACATTACCCAATCGCCGGTTTGCCTCACGTTAAGCGAATTTGGACTTTACAAAAAGGCATTATAGGTTGATGCTCTCCTCAACCTATAACTTATTTTTTCTTATCTAAAAAATCTCTGGGATTGGCGCTAAAAGCAATGAGGCTGTTCATTTGTTCGCTCACTTGTTTGCGGTATCGGTAATCGCCAGATTCAATGTCTTTTTTCATGAGCAAAGCTACGGCATAAGACTTTTGGGCAATTTGCTCCTTAAACTCAACTTCCAAGAGCTCCTCATCCTTGAGCGTAAGTTTTTTCATTTTCTTGATTACCGCTAAATTCTTGCTGCTGGGCGTCAAACCATTTTCTTCAATAAACGCCAATTTCTCTTCTTGGGTTAAAGAAGCCTTTAAAGTCATTATATTATTAAATTTGTTGGCATTTTCGGCATATTCAATATCAAGGCGCTTAAACTCTTCTGTTTCGTAAGTCGGACTAAACCCAATTACACCTACAGCAAATGCTAGTCCCATCATACTTGAAATTGCATACCTAGGCCACATTTTAGTTGCATCGTTGCTTTTGTAACTGAGCAGGTAGCAAGCTATAAAACCCGCAATAAAACCACCGATATGGCTGGCATTATCTGTTTGGCGATTAAGCGACCCATTAATGAGCACCAGCACTACAATAATCAGCGTACTGATGAGCAAGGCCTTATTGGCATTTTTCTCATAGGCTTTATTCGCCAATAGGGCTATAAAAGCGCCATACAAGCCCATAATAGCTCCAGATGCGCCCATCATCACTCCTTCTTGATGAAAAATTAAGCTCACCAATCCGCCACAAATACCACTAAACAGGTACACAAATAGGAACCTGCGCCAGCCCAGCTTGTTCTCTATCATCAGCCCCATATACACTAGCGCATAAAGGTTAAAGAAGAGGTGCAACAAGTTGGCATGTATAAACTGGTAGCTAAGCAACCGCCAGTATTGACCTTGCAGTACCAATTCACGATTGTTTACGCCAAAATTCAGGATCAGTTGCTTCACCTCTTTTACAAACATTTCAGGATCGATTGCTCCGGCAGTCTTTGCAAAAAAATACCTGAAGTAAATAAAGGTGAACACCAAGATAAAGCCGAAATAGAAGATGTTTAACCAAACAAGTACAGGGGTTGCCTGATAGCCTTTTTGAGGCCAAAGCAGGTAAAGGACATTCTTGATTTTGTTTTTTACCGCTAGTGGCGCCTTCTCAAAATAATCTTTGTCTTGCGCCAGGGCAAATTCATGAAACTCGGCAATGTTCTCTTCCCAGGTATCTTTGAGGTGAAACTCTACATACTCAAACTCATGAAAAAACTTCTCCAGATTTTGGTCGTTTTTGCCATAATCGTTAAACCACATTTGGAGGCCAACACATTCGCTTTTTACAATGGCAAAATTCGAATCGATACGGACAGAAATCTCCTCGCTGTACGATTGCCATGACAGCTTGGTGTAGGCGATCAGTCCGCTTTCTGAGATATGGCTCAGCTTCCAGCCCAGATTTTCGATGGCTTGCCGAGCAATGATCAGGTAGCGATCTGCCGGAAAATCACCCAGTGGAATATATTTTTCAATTTTTGGCGAATAGCCCCAACTGATGGCCATGTTTTATGGTTTTTTAGCTTCCAAAATAATATAGGGAGACAATTGCTTCGAATCAAAAGGAAAGACTTTGGTAAATACTTTCCCCGTTAGCCAAACTGCCTTTTTAAACAGCCTTACTCCTGTCGATTTTTCCTTTTCGTTTTCCAACCATAAACTAAAACGCCCAAAATAGCGCGATTGCAATACTTCTAAGCCCGCATCTTTGCAAATCTGGGCCAGCAATGCCGGATCCATACAATCGATGTTGTGCTTATCGTAATTGGCTTTGTCAAAATTCTTCTGGAACCAGCCGTTCAATGCCTTAAAATTGGGCAGGGTAATAAACAGGCTTCCACCCGGCTTTACAAAACCAATATGCCGATTAATGATATCTGCCGTATCGTTAAAATGCTCGATCAATCCGCAGCTCAATACCAAATCATACTGCTTGTCGGGCACATAACTGAACAGGTCTGTTTCAATGATATGGATATCGTCCTTTTCTAATCCGTTTACCTTTAGCAACTGTTCGGTAATTGGCGGGTGCACAAAATAATCGAGCAACGTAGCCTCCAAGTTCAGGTATTTACGCAGAAATACTGCATAATATCCCGGAAAACCGCCCAACTCAATTGCCGTTTTTACGTGGTTTTTCGCGGTTAGTTCTGCCAGTTGGCGATGAAAAAGATAGTTTTCCGGAATAACCACCGACAAATCAGTTTTGCTCTCCCAATACTTTACCCAAAAATCCCTATCGGTTAATAAATTCGACATTCTTTTTCTATTGTTATTGATATTATTGTTTAATTGTTGAACTGGTAACTGAAAACTCAAAACTGAAGACTGGTAACTGAAAACTGGTAACTATTTCAAGTCCTTCATAATTTCGGCCACCGCTCTTTCCAGTTGTGGGTCTTTATCTTGTAAACGGTCTTCAAATGTATTTTTCACATAGATATCTGGTTTCACGCCTTCTTTCTCGATATTCTTCCCGTCCATGGTATAACAGCCCCACGATGGCAAGCGATAAGAAGAACCGTCTACCAAGCCCTTGCCCGAGGTAAAGATAATCCAACGATAGCTTTCCGTACCTATTATCTTGCCCAGTTTCAATTGCTTAAATCCGGTTGCGGTCATCTCGGCATCGCTTAACGACTGTTCGTTGATCAGCAATACGATTGGTTTTACGGCTGGCGCGAAATTACTTTGTGGCGCCATTTTTCCGCCACGGTATTTCCATTGCAGGTAAGGCCTTTGCGACAAGAAACGCAACACCTCGTCGTGTACATTGCCTCCGGTATTGTAGCGCAAGTCTAAAATGATGGCGTCTTTATTGTTTTCTTGTTCTACCATATCCAACAAGAAACGCTCCAACTCACCGCCGCTCATGTTCTTCATGTAGGAGTAAGCGATACGGTTATTGCCCCATTTATTGACATTGTCTTTGTTTTGGGCAATCCATTCGTCGTACAGGTTGGTTCTCAAGGCACCGGCGCTTTGCGGATGCACATTTACATTGATTTTTTTGCCCTTGCGCATAAAGGCCAAACTCATTTCGCGATCTAGAGAAGGTTTGCTGAAATAATAGTCGCGGTCCATTTTGTCATCAACCTTAACTCCGTTCACTTCTACCAGCACATCGCCTTTCTGGATATTCTCCCCAGCTAAAAAGGCATTGCTTTTGGCAGCTACTCTGGCTACCTCATAGGGTTTTTCATTGCTAAAAAGAACACCAGTTTCATTGGTAATGTAGTTCAGGTTTTTGCGTTCTTCGGCACCAAAGCTGTTAAAGCCCATGTGCGACGAGTTGAGCTCGCCCAACATATCGTTCAATAAAATCCTTAAATCGGTTCGGTTATTTACATAAGGCAAGTATGCGGCATAACGGGTCTTCATCTTCTCCCAATCAACGCCATGGAAATTTTCGTCATAAAAATTCTCGTCCAGCCCTACCCAGGTCTCATAAAACATCTGGTTAAATTCGGCATTCAGGTTTTTGTTGAACTTATAGCCATGATCTACCTTATCCAATTTATTGGCATCTGGGTTATACTTGTTAATCACACCCCTGCTCAGCACGTAGAACTTGCCTCCACTTTCGGTAATGTTAAAATCGCCGCCATCACTTACTTTTTCGTTCTTATTGGCTTCAAAAGGTTCAATCGTGGTGCGGTAAACAGAAGCACTGCCACCATCTTGGTTGGTCATGTAGTACACAAAGGTTTTATCGCCTTTGGCAAATACATCTATCAGGTATTGGCTTCCAAAGCCTGGAGTTACCTGCTCAATGCGGTCTAATATTTTTTGGGTATTGATGGTAATCAAGGCCGGAGCTTTTGGCGTTGGCTTGGCATCTGTTTTCTTCTTGGTGGTATCGGTTGTTTTGGTATCTTTTTTATCGGTTGTTGGCTTTACCTCTTTAGGCTCGGCGGGTTTGTCTTCTTTAAACAATTCATCAAATTTATCCGAACGGAAAGGGGTATCGTAGTTGTTGAGCGCCATGCGATACACATGCGGATCGATCAAGCCTGTTGGGTAGGAAGGCTTGGTACGCGAGCTCGTAAAGTAAATGTATTTGCCATCGGGCGACCATACCGGACCTGTTTCCGTAACTCCTGTATTGGTGAGGTTAATGGTTTTGTCTTGCTTGATATCATGCACCAAAACATCCTGCTCAAAATTGCGGAAGGCTGTAAACAACACATATTGATCGTTTGGCGAAAAGCTTGGCGATGAACTCTGGATGGCCCAAAACTCATCTTTCACAATGGTTTTGCTCTCTAATGTCTTCAAGTCGAGCAAGCGCAGTTCGTTGCGGCCACTGAGGTAAACCGCCAAAGTTCTGGTCTTGTTAAAGGTAATATCTCGGTTATTGGCTTTGTCTTTGGTCAGCTGTTTGGCTGTTCCCTTCCCATCGCCAGTTAGGGTGTACCAATTCTGATAGCCATTAAAGGTTTGGTTAAACAAAATGGTTTTGTTATCTGCCATCCACTTTACTTCTAGGGCACGCTCGCCACTGTTGCTGATCTTTCTGATGAACTTGCCATCGATATCGCTTACAAAAATCTCGCCCCTTGAAATGAAAGCAAACTTTTTGCCATCGGGCGATGCATCAAAAGCAGAGATGTTTGCCCTTACTTCATATTCTTGCTCCTTGCTCAGTACCTGGTTGCGGGTGGAGCCGATGTTTACCTTTTCGGTCTTTTTCGAGGCCACATCATACACATACAATTGATAGTCTTTTTCGAAAACCACTGTAGTTCCGTTAGCCGCCACAAAAGGACGCTTAATAGAAGTTTCGAATTTGGTGAGGCCAGTTTTTTTGCCGTTTACAAAAGTGTAGAGGTTATACTCTTCGTTCCCTTCGTCTGACGCAAAAAAGACATTGCCTTTTTGATCTACACTAGCCCAAAAATCCTTACCAATATAATCGGTATAGCGTTTGTAGGCCTTGGTTTTTGGGTTGTAAGATTGGATATCGGGATTAAATGCCCCTTTGTAATGCTTGCGGTTGGCGAAGTTCTTGCTTTCCCAGGTATCATTAAAGAAAAGCTCGCCATCTGGCGCTTCGGCAATATTATGGGTGGTATTAAAGTAATTATCGAACAGGCGAACAGCAGTACCTCCGTTGATGCCCACTTTATAGCTTGAATAAGAATTATACCTTCCAGAAGTAAAGTAAATGGCTTTAGAATCCCAGCTCCAGTTGTCTACCTCGTCGGCGGCATCGTTAAAAGTCAATTGCTTGATTTCGCCTCCGGCCATTGGCATCAGGTACACATCATAATTTCCAAACTGATTGGAAGAAAAAGCCAGCCATTTGCCATCTGGCGATACGCGCGGATTAATTTCTTCGCCCTGCATAGCCGTAATGCGTGCTGCCAGTCCACCTTTTACGGGAACTTTCCAAATATCACCGTCATAACTAAATACGATATTTTGCGCATCTGGCGTTAATGAGGGATAAGCAGCAAAATAGGTTTGGTCTTGTGCTTTAACCAAAGCAGGAAGCAACAAAAGCGAAAACGCTATTGCGCCAAGCATATTCTTCTTCATAATTTTGTTTATTGGCTTTAAGGGTTGAAAATACGCAACTATTTTACAATCCTAAACAATAAAATGTATTTTTGATTGATTTGAAAGTAGTACACCTAAATACTTACGACGGAAACGGGGGCGCCGGCAGGGCCTGCTTGAGGCTGAGCAATGCACTCAATGCAAACGGCGTAAGCTCAAAAGTGATTGTGTACTATAAATTTGGCCAAAATCCTGCCATAGACACTTTTAGCAAAAACATTTTTGCCAAGTTTAGGGCGGTATTCAACATTATGGCCGAACGTTATTTGGCCAAATTATTTACCAAGGCTGTAAAAACCCCCTTTTCTTTGCAGTGGTTTGGCAAGTCGATTAAAAACCATCCCGATCTCCAAGCTGCCGATGTAATCCATCTGCATTGGGTAAACCATGGTTTCCTTTCGCCCAAAGTGCTGGCCGAACTGGATGAACTGGAGAAACCTATTGTTTGGACTTTTCACGATAGCAATGCCTTTACCGGTGGCTGCCATGTACGTTACAGCTGCGAAAATTTCCATAGGCAATGTGGCGATTGTCCTATTTTGCGTTTAAGCGGCTCTAATGATCTTTCGCACAAAACCTGGCTACGCAAACAAAAAGCCTATACCGAACTTAATTTTCATGTAGTTGCCCCCAGCAACTGGATGGCCAGCTCGGTAAAGCACAGCAGCTTGCTTGGGGTTAGGCCAACTTCGGTTATTCCGAATACCATTGAGGTAGATGTGTTTAAGCCCTACGTAAAAGCCGAGGCCAAAAAGATCTTGAAGATCAAGCCTGGGCAATTTGTCATTATGAGTGGTTTTATGCCTTCTAAAAACGACAAGCACAAAGGCACCCAATATTTGGTCGATGCATTGAACGAACTGGCATCGAGGCCCGAAATTCCGAATGAGCAGATAGAGCTGGTTATTTTTGGCAATAAAGATGAGAAAAACGTGCCCGAATTCCCTTTCAAAACTACCTTTTTGGGCACCATTAACAAAGATGAGCATTTGGCTAAGTGTTATTCGGCAGCTGATGCATTTATTACGCCATCGCTAGAAGACAACCTGCCCAATACGGTAATGGAAAGTTTGGCCTGCGCCACGCCCGTTATTGCCTTTACAACAGGGGGCATTCCTGATATGGTCAAACACTTGGAAAACGGTTATTTGGCCCGGTATGAATCGGCAAGCGACTTAGCCGATGGCATAGAATGGCTATTTTTACATGAACAACCAGAAGAGGTACAGAAGGAGGCCAGAAGAAGCGTACTAACCAATTTCGCACCTCCGGTAATTGCCAGCCAGCACGAGGAATTATATTACAAATTAATCAGCGCCTTACCTCAATAATTAGCCATGCATCCCAAACTAAGTGTCATCACCATCGTCTACAATAATGTTAAGGACATTGAACGCACGATGCTTTCGGTGCTTAACCAGACTTATAAAAACATTGAGTACATCGTAATAGACGGCAATTCTACAGACGGTACTACCGAACTCATTGCCAAATATAAAGATCGTTTGGTCAAATTTGTTTCAGAAAACGACAAAGGCATTTACGATGCCATGAACAAGGGGCTGGCATTGGCAACCGGCGATTACGTGCTGTTTATGAATTCGGGAGATGAGATTTATGCTCCAGAAACCGTAGAAGAAGTTTTTGCTTCGGCGCCATCGGGCGACATTTATTACGGTGAAACTGAGATGTACGATTCGAATTGGCAAAGTTTGGGCCAAAGGCGGCATCGTGCACCTGAGCATTTTGATTGGCACAGCTTTAAATATGGCATGAACGTAAGCCATCAGGCCATTTACATTAAACGGAGCCTTACCGAGCCTTATGACCTGCAGTACAAATACAGTTCAGATATTGATTGGATTTTAAAGGCGGCCAAAAAATCGTCGAACATTGTAAATACACATTTGTACGTGGCTAAATATTTGGTGGGTGGTATGTCTAAGCAAAAACACTTGGAAAGCCTAAAAGAACGCTTCAAGATTTTGAGCAAATATTATGGGTTTATTCCAAATGTGTTTAATCATCTATATATTGGATTTAATTTGGCCACCTACTACGTCAAACATCGTAGAACAAATGATTAGGCATGAACAAGGAATTAGAAAAAATAATCAACTTCTATGAAGAAGAAAAACAACGATTAGAAAATCTAATTCAATTTGCCATTGAAGAAAATGAGTACAAGGTAGCCCATTATCATCAAAAGGCATTGATAGCAGTGGCCGGAAAGCTTCGACAACTGAACAACTTTGAAAATCCCAATTTTGATAAAATTGCAGAACTCAATTTCTTACGCAAGCTATACGAGGGTCCTGAAAAAGAAGAACCTTTATATTATGTCAACGAAAGAGAAAAAATAGATTTACAAATAGCTCACCTTTCTCAGCTGGCTAAATCTCCAACAATTGACAGCCAAGAATTCGACGACCTGATCTTCGACATGGTTGAAGGGCGAATAAGCAAATTCCGTTTCTTTTTGGGCAGAATTGATCAAGACCTCTACCTCGATTTTGAGAAGATCGACAATCAGATTGTCATTTCTATTCCTCGCTACAAAAAACTTAGAAAAAATTATATCCTTACCAAGTCATCGAAAAGAGCCTTAAAAGGTCTCGGCTTCGAAGAAAAGAAGACAAGAAAAATATGCTCTTACATTTTGACCTGGAAGGCTTTCGCGATGCAATTGCCATCAAAACTCTTACCAGTCGGATATTATATGATGCCATTGGCTATTACCACCTGGACCAATCTGCCTTCTTGCAAATTATAGCTTAAACGAATAAATTGCCAAAAACAAAATTTTTCTTCAGGTGTCTTTAATGCATCACCTTATTAAAAAGAAGAAAATTATGGGACGTTTAAGTAACCGCACAATTGCAGTACTCTCCACCAATGGATTTGAAGAGGTTGAATTAACAGAACCTGTTAAACGCTTAAAAGAAGAAGGAGCCACTGTACATATCGTGTCGCCAGAAGGCGATAAAATAACCGCTTGGAACCACGATCACTGGTCCATTGAGGTAGATGTAGACAAAACCCTAGAAGAAGCGAATGCCGATGATTACAATGGCCTGGTTTTGCCAGGAGGCGTAATCAATCCAGATCAGTTGCGTGTAAACGACGATGCGATAGCCTTTGTAAAAGCTTTTTTCGAAGCGGGCAAGCCTGTAGCCGCCATTTGTCATGGCCCGCAGCTTTTTATCAATGCTGGCGTAGCCGATGGCAGGAAGCTCACTTCCGTTAAAAATATTTCACAAGATTTAATCAATGCCGGCGCAAACTGGGTTGATGAAGAGGTAGTGGTAGACCAAGGCTTGGTAACCAGTCGTACGCCCAAAGATTTACCTGCTTTTAACGACAAGGTGGTCGAAGAATTTGCAGAAGGCGTACACGAAGGGCAACACGCCTAAAAACAGGAATGATGTTTAGTCCTTAGATTGTCATCAACCTCGATTCTGATCTGAGACTAAACATCATTTTAAATTATTCGCTTTTAACGCTAGGATCGTTTTTCCTGAAGCGGGCAGCAATTTTGGCCAATTCATCGTCGGTTAGTTTGGTAGTTAGCTTTAATGCTTTTACAAAGGCATCTACCTCTTCTTTAGCCGCTGGGCATCCGATAATGTTTTTTCCTTTTACTTCCATACCAACGCCTTCAGGTCTTAAATGCGAATCGACCAGCAATTTGCCATCGGTATCAAAAATAAACCATACCGGAATACCAAAGCCGTCGCTGTTGTATTTTTTCAGCATATCTTCAGCGCCAGGATTTTCTGTTTTTTTGAGTTCAGGTTTATTTTCCATCACGGTTAGGTGCTTAACCACAAAACTTTTGTCGAAATAAGCTTTAACTGCCGGGTCGTTCATGCTGTCGTCCATTTTATGGCACCAGCCACACCATGAAGCATGAAACATAATGAATACTTTTTTATTTTGCGCTTTGGCCTCTTTTAACGCATCTTTTAAAACGGTTTCGGCAGGAGGCGGTGTACTTTGGGCAAAAGCCACATTTACCAATAGCATGGCTATAAAGGCAAAAAATAATGTTTTGATTTTCATCTTTTTAATTTTGTTTTCAGTGGTGATGAAGCAATCATGATGTTTTCATGCGCTTGTTTTTTACTAATTTAATGTTTTCAAATTTAATTAACCGCTATTTCTCCTTGCTTTTTACCGCACTGACCAAACTCGGCATTAGTTTTTTGGATACGAAAAAGGCATATTAGCCAAATACCGGCTCACTTTACGGTAAGGGTAATCTCCTGCACCCTGGTCTGCAAAAGCAACAATAATAGTTTTGGTGAGCGGATCAACATACAAACGTTGCCCTCGCATGCCCTCGGCCGCATATTCGCCATTAACGCCTTCTTGTGGCAGCCACCACAGGTAATGTTGCGTAGTTTTTTGCCAGCCTTTGCTGGTTACTGGTTGTCCAAAGCCAATTTTTATGGTTGCAGCTACCCAATCTTGTGGTACCACCTGTTGGCCATTGTATTTTCCGTCATTAAGGTATAAGCGACCCACCTTGGCTAAGTCAATAGCCGTAGTTTGAAAACGGCTCGCCGTATTGGTTAATCCATTTTGGTCTTGTCCCCAGCTGGCTTTATATTGGGTGCCGATCCGTTGCCACACACATTCTTGAAAATACTGCGACAAAGTTTTCTTTGTAGCCTTTTCAACTACCCAGCCCAGTAAAATAGCATCGATACTTTTGTATTGCCAGGTTTTTCCGGGGTAGTCAATGCGTTTTACCTTGAGCAGTTCGCGCTTCATGTCATCTGTATAATAATATTTGGCTTCGTCAGAGAAAAAGGCATTGATGATGCCTCCATTCGTATCGCGAAAGGCCAAGCCCGATTTCATGGTAAACAGGTCTCTCAAAATCAAAGTACTGTAGGCCGGATTAGAACTGAGTTCTGGAATATAACTCAGCACTGGTTCATCTAGGCTTTTGATGCTTCCATCGGCCAATGCCTGTCCAATTAAGATAGAAAGCATACTCTTGGCTACCGAGAAAGTAGTAACCAGCGTACTATCGCTATAGCCTTTATCATATCTCTCATACAAAATGCTGTCGTTTCTGATAACCATAAACAAATTCACTTGGCCTGCTTTCAGGTAATCCTTTAGGCTTAGGTATTGATGCTTGGCATCAAAAACCTTGATGGTATCTAAATCATTCCTTTGCTTGTCAGCACGGATAAAATGAAAGGCCGAATCGCTTGGCTGTATATAAGTTTGCGGGAAAATTTTATAGGTTTCGGCATCGGGTGTGCGGTAGCGGAGCACCTTAATGAGCACAGGTTGCCAAATAAACAAAGCGGCAAAGCCGATAATGATAATGCCCAGCAAGGTGAGCAGGCTATATTTAAAAATTTTCACAAGCTTGCTAATGAACTGCTAAAATAGCAAACTTAGGCAACTTGTGGCGGCTGGTGTTTCCATCGGCGATGGCTCCATAACCAATAGGCCGGCTCTTCTAAAATTATTTTTTCTAAAAAGCGGACGTGAAGCTCGGTAATTTCAAACTCGATTGTAGTTGACGGCTCCATGCAAATTGGCACACATTCAGCTTCATAGTAGCCCTTTTTTAAAACCGTTGTTTTAAGATAGAAAACTGCCCGATTGGTTCTTTTCGCAAGTTTCTCGATCCCTAAATGAACCGCACTCTGCTGGCTGAGAAATGGTGTCCAATAGCACAGCTCGTTTCTTGAAGGCGACTGATCGTTTCCAAAGCAAAAAATAGTTGCTTCATCTTTATGCTCTTGCAAGGCTCTTAGAGTTTGTTGCATGGCAATAAATTTATTCCCAAATCTGCCCCGTATTTTTTTAAACCAACAGTCGAAAGTTAAATTGCTCAAAGGTTTATAAAGAGGGTAGCTTGGTGCTGAAACGGCCAGCCCGAATGCCATTGTGCCCCATTCCCAATTGCCGTAATGTGCAGAACAAACCAGTACGCTCTCTCCTCTTTTCAAACAAGCTTCTAACACATCCATATTTTTAAACCGGAAGCGTTTTTGAAGCTCTTTTTTAGAGATCGTGCTCATCTTAATAATTTCAACAATAACAGCAGTAAGGTAGCCATAGTATTTCCTTTCAATAACCAAAATCTCTTCAACGGTCTTTTCAGGAAAAACATTATGCAAGTTTGCACGCACTACCTTTTTACGATAGCCAAAAACATGGTATACGAAGAAATAGAAGATCCACGCAACAACATACAAAACAGACAAAGGCAATAGGGACAATAGGGTGATCAGCAATATTCCAAAATTGGAAAAGCCCTTTTTTAGCATAGATGTGAGTATAGGTTAGTTGATAGCTTTAAGCCATAATAGCTCGCCACCTTGCATACACAACAATGATTATTGTAAATAGTTTACCAACCGTTACAATTACTGTCCCAAATTAGGATTTAAAGGAAGGAGACAGAAGGCTGAGGGTGAAAGGCTAGAGACTAAAGCAATAAAGATAAGACAGTTTTCAGTTAACAGCCTGCAATGAACACCCAAGCTAAAAACTCTGGACTTCAGACTCCAGACTATGGACTATGGACTATAAACTAACCTACTCCTTCCTATATTTCCATCTGCGGTGGCTCCATAGCCAGTAGGCAGGTTCTTCTAAGATTATTTTCTCTAAAAAGCGGACGTGAAGTTCGGTAATTTCAAATTCGGCAGTGGTTGCAGGCTCCAAACAAAGGGGCACGCATTCTACTTCGTAATAGCCTTTTTTGAGCACCTTGGTTTTAAGATAGAATACCGGCCTGTTTGTTTTTCGGGCTATTTTTTCAATGCCCAACTGAATTGCGCTGGGCTGGCCTAGAAAGGTTGTCCAATAGTTTAATTCGTCTTTAGAAGGCGATTGGTCGTTGCCGAAACAGAAAACACTTGGCCCATTTTTACTTTCTTGCAAGGCTCTTAAAGTCCTTTTCATGGCAATTAGCCGATTACCGAACCTACTCCTCACTTTTCGTATCCAACAATCAAAAACCACATCGCTCATTGGCTTATAAATGGGATAGTTTTTCGCAGAAATAGCCAAGCCAAATGACAAGGTGCCCCACTCCCAATTGCCGTAATGGGCCGAACAGATCAGTATGCTTTGCCCTCTTTTAAAGTATTCTTCTAATATCTCTATATTTTTAAACCTAAAGCGACGCTGCAGTTCAGCCTTGGAGATAGATTTCATTTTAACGATTTCTACAACCAAAGCCGTAAGGTAAGCATAGAATTTCTTTTCAATAGCCAAAAGCTCGGCTGGGGTCTTTTCGGGGAAAACGCTGCGCAAATTTGCACGTACTACTTTTTTACGATAGCCAAAAACATGGTACACGAAGAAATAGAAGATCCACGCGATCACATATAAAACAGACAAAGGCAATAGGGACAATAGGGTGATCAAAAATATTCCAAAATAGGATAAACCCTTTGCAAACATAGATGGGGATTATAGGTTAGTTGATAGTTTCAAAACATTAGATAGCAATCATCATTGCATTCTACAACAATGCTTGCTATAAAATCGTTTGAGAAATCACGCAATTACCATGCCCAAGTGAGGGTTGAAGGCTGAAAGTAGGAAAGGTAAGAAGGAAGATGAAAGATGGACTTCAGACTGCCGACTAAGGACTATCGACTATAAACTAACCCAGCTCCTTTTTATATTTCCATCGGCGGTGGCTCCATAACCAATAGGCAGGTTCTTCGATGATCATTTGCTCTAAAAACCTGATGTGGAGTTCGGTAATTTCGTATTCGGCTGTAGTTGATGGTTCCATGCAAATTGGTACACATTCCATTTCGTAGTAGCCTCTTTTAATCACCCTTGTTTTGAGGTAAAACACCGGACGATTGGTTTTTTTGGCTATTTTCTCTATACCCAATTGTACCGAACTCTCCTGGTTGAGGAAGCTTGTCCAATAATGCGATTCGTCTTTAGAAGGTGCCTGATCATTGGCAAAGCAGAACACGCTTGCCTCGGCTTTACTGCCTTGTACGGCTCTTAAGGTTTGGCGCATGGCAATTGCCTTGTTTCCAAATCTGGTTCTTACCTTATAAAACCATTCTTCGAAAGTGGCGTTGTTTAGCGGCTTGTAAATGATATAGTTTTGTGCGCTTCCAGTTAGGCCGAGGCTTAAACCCGCCCATTCCCAGTTGCCATAATGTGCAGTGCAGATCAGCGTGCCTTCGTTTTTCTGCCAATAGGCCTCCATCAAGTCGAGGTTCTTAAACGTAAAGCGCTTTTGTACTTCTTTTGCAGAAATGCTGTCCATCTTCACTATTTCTACCATCAACGAAACAAGGTAACGATAGAACTTCTTTTCTATGGAGATGATTTCTTCCAGTTTTTTATCTGGAAATACACTTTGGAGGTTTTCGCGGGTAACTTTTCTACGATAGCCAATTACATGATAAACCAATAAATAAACTCCATCGGCCAGAAAATAAAGCACAGACATTGGCAATAGGGCCAAGAGCTTTAAAAAGAAAAGACCGATGTAAGTAAATACTTTTTCTAACATAAGCTAATTCAAGGGCAGCAAAATTAAGCATTTAACCTGCCTCGTGCATGGATTCGGCACCTCATTATGTTAGCTATCAGCAATTTTTACATTTTGTTAAGATTTATTTAGGGTGGTAAAGGGTTGAAGGAAGAAGGGAAAGTGGAAGATGTGAGATGGTAGATGTGATTAGGGTCAAGGCAGAAAATTCAGTCAGTTTTTAGTTAACAATTTGCCCTAACTATCATTTCAGAACGCTCGACTTCAGCCTATGGACTATTAAGCAAGCTCCTTCTTATATTTCCACCGGCGGTGGCTCCACAACCAATAGGCAGGTTCTTTACGAATCATGTTTTCCAAAAAGCGGGTATGCATTTCTGTAATTTCAAACTCTGCAGTTTCCTGCGGATTTAAACAAAGCGGCACAAATTCTGCTTCGTAATAGCCTTCTTTTACAGATGTTACGTTAAAATAAAATATTGGCCTATTTGTTTTTCTGGCTATTTTTTCGATCCCCAACTGGATGGAACTCTCCTGGTGAAGCAAGGTAGTCCAATAATGCGATTCGTCTTTTGATGGAGCCTGATCGCTGCCAAAACAAAAAATACTGGCTTCGCCTTTGCTGGCCTGTATGGCTCTTAGCGTTTGGCGCATGGAAATCAGTTTACTGCCAAACCTGCTTCTTGCTTTTTGAAACCAATCATCAAATATCGGATTATTTAAAGGCTTGTAGATCGGATAGTTTTGGCCAGAAGCCGCGAGGCCGATAGCAACCGAACCCCACTCCCAATTGCCATAATGCGCGGCGCATAACAGCACACCTTCGCCTTTTGCAAAATAGGATTCCATCAGTTCCGATTTTTTGATCTGGAAACGTTTTTCCAGCTCTTTCTTCGAGATCGAACTCATTTTAACAATCTCAACAACCAATGCAGCCAAATACCTGTAGAACTTTTTTTCGATCAGCTTACGTTCTTCGGCGCTTTTCTCAGGCAATGCCACTCTTAGGTTTTCTCTTACTACGTTTAGGCGATAACCGATCACACGGTAAAGCAAAAAATACATTACCCTTGCCAAAGCATATAAAAATGGCATAGGCAACAGGGATAACAGGTTCAAGAAAAAAATACCTACGTGGTTAAGAGCTCTTTGAAACATAAATCATTTAAGACAACAAAATAATGCATTTAGTTGCCCATTTACTAGTTTGCAGGCTTTATAATATGATTGCCTCACAATTTTTACATAAAAAAGCCCCAAAGAATACTCCTTGGGGCATATAATTAATTTATCGCTAACTTACGATTGGAATTTTTTAGCATTGATTTTGCGTTCGTTCTCTGTTAAGTAGATCTTGCGCAAACGCATACTTACCGGTGTAACTTCGATGTACTCGTCAGCCTGGATATATTCCATTGATTCTTCTAACGAAAATTTGATAGCCGGTGCAATACGGGCATTGTCATCACTACCAGAAGCACGCATATTGGTCAAGGCTTTTCCTTTTACCACGTTTACTACCAAATCATTATCGCGAATGTGCTCGCCCATGATCTGTCCTTCATAAACATCAACTCCAGGATCAACAAAGAAACGGCCCCTATCTTGCAGCTTATCGATTGAGTAAGCAGTAGTTTGACCTTTTTCCATCGATACCAATACGCCATTTAAACGGCCAGGGATAGTACCTTTCCAAGGCTCGTAAGCTTTGAAACGGTGTGCCATAATTGCTTCTCCTGCTGTTGCAGTTAAAACATTGTTACGCAAACCGATGATACCACGTGATGGGATTTCGAACTCCAAGTGTTGCAAATCGCCTTTTGGCTCCATGATCAACAGCTCGCCTTTGCGCTGCGTTACCAACTCGATTACCTTACCAGCAACCTCGCCCGGCACATCAACGATTAAAGTTTCGATAGGCTCGTGTTTCTTGCCATCAATTTCTTTAACGATAACCTGTGGCTGACCAACTTGGATTTCGTAGCCTTCGCGACGCATCGTTTCGATCAATACAGATAAATGCAGAATACCTCTACCATATACCAACCATGAATCTGGAGATTCTGTCTCAACCACTTTAAGGGCCAAGTTTTTCTCCATTTCTTTATTCAAACGGTCTTTGATACGTTGCGAGGTTACCAATTTGCCTTCTTTACCAAAAAACGGAGAGTTGTTAATGGTAAACAACATGTTCATGGTAGGCTCATCAATTTTGATTACTGGCAATTGTTCTGGTGCATCGAAATCGGCAATGGTATCGCCAATATCAAAACCATCAATACCTACAACGGCACAAATATCGCCTGAACTAACTTCGGTAGCCTTTACTTTACCCAAGCCTTCAAATATGTATAGTTCTTTAACCCTCGATTTCACCATTTTGCCATCGCGTTTAATCAAAGTAACCGGTTGGTTTTCTTTAATTGTGCCACGGTGTACACGGCCAATTGCAATACGGCCTACAAATGAAGAATAATCCAAAGAAGTGATCTGCATTTGCAAAGTACCTTCGTTTATCGGTGCCGGAGGGATGGTTGATACCACTGTATCCAACAAAGCAAAAATATCTGTTGTTGGAACTTTCCAGTCTGTGCTCATCCAACCTTGTTTAGACGAACCGTAAATTACCGGAAAATCCAATTGGTCTTCTGTAGCTTCCAAGTTGAAGAAAAGTTCGAAGATCTGTTCGTAAACTTCTTCTGGACGACAGTTTTCTTTATCAACCTTGTTTACCACTACAATTGGTTTCAAACCTAGCGAAAGTGCTTTTTGGGTTACGAAACGGGTTTGTGGCATGGCACCTTCAAAGGCATCACATAACAAAAGTACGCCATCGGCCATTTTAAGTACACGTTCTACCTCACCGCCAAAGTCGGCGTGACCAGGTGTATCAATGATGTTGATTTTTACATCCTTGTATTTTACAGAAACGTTTTTTGATACAATGGTAATTCCTCGCTCGCGCTCCAAATCGTTGTTGTCCAATATCAACTCTCCTGTCTGTTCGTTATCACGAAAAATAGAACAAGAGTGTAAAATCTTATCAACCAAAGTGGTTTTACCGTGGTCAACGTGTGCTATAATAGCTATGTTTCTAATCTTTTGCATAAAATGCGCCTCTAAATTTGGCGCAAAGATAAGGTTTTTTATTGAATTTTCAGGCCATTTGCTTAAAGAAGCAACGATTATCTTTTTGTTAAATTTTGAGAATCAATGTTTTGCCACTTGGTTAGGGCGAAGACGCATTTGAAAGCCTAATCCTCGACAACAGGATAAAACCCATGACAACGATAATTAAACCAAGGCCTCCAAGCTCAATCATCAACCATTTTGTAGTTTTAAAAGGCACGTATTTAAAAATAGGGAGGTAAGGCCTATGCGCTTGAGCAAACGACTTTATGCTTACAAAATTCTGTACGCCCTTATCGGTTATTGTAGAGATTTCGCCATCAAAATGTTCTACAATAATCTTTCGCCTTTGTTCAAATTCTTTTAAAAATTCTTCCTTCTTTTTTACGGCCAGTACAGCCATTGGAAGCGAATCGCCGACATGTGCATAAATCGCTATGCCATCGTCTTGCTGCTTAAAAAACTGTTGTTTAAACACAAAACCACTCAGTTCGCTTTGCACGTTCAACGTATCGAGTTTGGGATCGCTGATATTTACCTGCGGATAGGTTTTATTTTTGGCTTCAACAAACCTGTAAATCGCATTGCCAAAAAACACGAGGGCAATTACCAAAATAAATGCAGGTTTTACGATACTAAAGTTCATCGCTAAAAGCTAATTTAGGTGGAATAGAAAATAGTGAGCATAAAAACATGTCACTAGTTTTGGTCAAACAAACACAAAATTAATGACATGTTCCATTATAAATTGAAGGAAACTTCTCCTTCAAATGTTACGCTACATAACAAATTGGCATCGGATCGCTGTAGATGTAATCACCAAAAGGTCCTAGCGCAATACAATAACACCCTGAACCACTTCCATCAATGGAAGAGCCACAATCGCCATAATAGGTTTCAGACAAATACTCGAAAGAGCATGATGATGTAGAACAAGAGCCTTTATCGGCTGCGCCACCAAGCACTTTGCGTAGCTCAGCTTTACTCAATAGGTTTGCTTTTTTCATTTTCTGGTTGTTTAAAATAATACAATATTTTTTCCAGCCCTTAACTGGCACCAGTTAAATTACAAACTTAAACCTGCAAAAACCACAAAACCTATTAACAAACAAAATATTGGCACACTTTACACCAGAAAAAGACCCATGAAGAAATAACTGGAATTTTAGCACCTTAAAGAATGGCAGTAAAAACAAAAAGTAGTGCTAAAATTACGTTTCGTTCTATTTCCCAAAAGCCCATTCTAAAAAAGCCGGCATGGCTTTGGCCCAGGTAGGCACATCGTGCTTGCCACCCACCATTTCGAAGTAAAAGATATCATGCGGACGCTTGTAGCCTTTTTGCATTAGTTCTTTTACCACATCAATGGTATCATCTATCGAATCGATGATAAAGTTATGGTTACGGTCGGCCAACTCATCATCGGTTCCGGTCATTAGCCAAAACTTCAGCGCCGGATTGGTTTTGGTTTCGCGAACCATCTGGTGCAAAATACGGTCGTTATCTGTATAGCCAGCGCTGAGGTCTTTTTTGCGCCACCAAAACGAACCTGAAAATACACCAACGGCATCAAAATAATTGTCATTGTTCCAGGCAATGTCAAAAGCAGTTAAACCGCCCAGCGAAAAACCGGCAATGGCTCTTTTGCCATTAATAGTTGCTTTTACCTCGCTTTGTACATAAGGCAACAGTTCTTTAATGATAAAGTCGGTATACGACTGGGCCTTTGAACCTCTTTTTTTAAAATCAGGTTTGCCCGCTACGCCATACTCCAGTACACGCTCTGTTCCTGCCTTAATGCCCACTACAACAGTCGGCTCGATCTTCCATTTTTCGTAAAGATTGTTCAGCATTTGCTCCATCTCCATCTGGTCAAGATCTTGGCCATCATTCAACAGCAAAAGGTTTACCCTTTCATTGCCCATTAGATTGTCTGGGCTGAAAATTTCAATTTCAACCTCTCTCTTCAAATAAACCGATTGGAACTGGTGAAGCGTTTTAATAACAGTGGGTAGTAATAATGTGGTGTACATGGTCAACAAATAGCGTTCTCACTAAATCAGGCGCAAAAGTACAAATCTTAAAAAATAATTAATCCACATCGCCTATTTTTTACTTAACATACAGATTTGCAAGCTTTAATTCATTTTATTTTTTTGTGTTTGACTTTGATTTACCTATCTTAAAGCACCTAAAGACAAGACTGTGAAAGAAGAACTCAAAAAGTGGTATAGCCCTAACCTAAACCTCGACATAGAAACCCTCGTCTTCGGACATGCCGGTTACCCTATCCTGCTTTTTCCGACGAGCATGGGCAGATACTATGAAAACAAGGACTTTAAATTAATCGAATCCGTACAAGGCTTTATCGATTCGGGCAAGGTAAAAATTTATTGTCCCGATGGAATTGACAAACTGAGCTGGTACAATAAAGACATCCATCCGGCCGACAGGGTGAAGAACCACATCTGGTACGACAAGTTTTTGTTGGAAGAACTGGTGCCTTTGGCCAAGAACGAAACCGGCCACCATAAGGTAATTACAGCTGGATGCAGCTTTGGGGGCTACCATGCCGCCAATTTTGCTTTTCGGCATCCCTGGGTTGTTAGTCACTTATTTAGCCTGAGCGGGGCTTTCGACATCAAAGGCCAACTAGATGGCTTTTTTAATGACGATGCCTACTTTAACAATCCGGTAGATTTTTTGCCTAACGACATGAATCCCGAGCTGTGGCAACTAAAAATTGTACTGGGCACTTCAGACCGCGACATGTGCCGGGGCGACAATGAACGCCTATCGGGCATCCTGCATCAAAAAGGAATTAACCACTGGCTCGACATCAGGCCAAATGCCGACCACGATTGGCCGATTTGGAGAGAAATGTTTCCAAATTATTTAACACAACTTTAAATCATCACCATTGAAAATCAAACATATAACAAGATGAAAAAAATTGGAATTTTATTTGGCCAGGAACGCTCGTTTCCACAGGCCTTTGTTGACAAGATCAATGAAAAGGGTGAAAAGGATATTACGGCGGAGTTCGTCAATATCAGCAAAGTGTTTCAAGCCGAAGCACCTGAATATGCGGTAATTGTAGATCGCATTTCGCAAGATGTGCCTTTCTATCGCGCTTACCTTAAAAACGCAGCTATGGGTGGCACCGCCGTAATCAACAATCCTTTTTGGTGGAGTGCCGATGAAAAGTTCTTCAACAATGCGCTGGCCGAGAATATTGGTGTTCCAGTACCAAAAACTGCATTAATACCTTCAAGGGAACATCCAGATGATACCACTGAAAAATCGTTCAGCAATTTGGTAATGCCTTTAGACTGGGATTCGATTTTCGAATACACAGGTTTTCCAGCCTACATGAAACCATTTGATGGCGGAGGTTGGAAAGAGGTTTACAAACTGCACGATAAGCAGGACTTTTTTGATAAGCATAGCCAAACCAAACAAGCGGTAATGATGCTCCAGGAAGAGATTATCTTCGAGGAATATTTCAGGTGTTATTGCATTGGTGGCAAATATGTGCACATTATGCAATACGAACCACGCAATCCACATCATTTGCGTTACGTAATTGATGGACCAAAACCTGATGCCAAACTGCTAAAAACCATCGAGGCCTACACCTTGAAACTGAACAAGTACCTCGGTTACGATTTCAACACCGTTGAGTTTGCCGTTCGCGATGGCATTCCTTATGCGATAGATTTCTGCAATCCCGCACCAGATGCAGGAGTAGAAAGCGTTGGCCAAGAAAACTTCGATTGGGTAGTAGAAACCGCAGCGACTTATGCCATTGAAAGAGCCAAGGCACAAAAAACAGGAAAAGACAACCTAACCTGGGGCGAGTATGTAAGAACTTCGGCCACAGGCACCCCATTAACAGGCACAGCCAAACCTGCCAGCAGCGCCAAGGCTAAACCTGCAACCAAATCATCCCCTAAAAAAGAAACCACTAAAACCACAGCAACAAAAACAAAAAAGGCGCCCGCCAAAAAGTAATTGGGATTTTTATTTAACAGGAGATTATGATGATGAACGAATTTACGCTCGGAATAGAGGAAGAATACATGGTAATTGATCCCGTTACCAGAGAACTTACCTCTCACGATCAGAAAATTGTTGAATCTGCACAGAAGATTCACAAAGACCAGGTAAAGGCCGAAATGCACCAGGCCGTAGTAGAAGTGGGTACCGGCATCTGCCATAACACAGACCAAGCCCGCAAAGAAATTTCGCAGCTGCGCTACACCGTTTCACAATTGGCCGGAGAACAGGGCCTACGCATAGGCGCCGCCGGAACACACCCCTTTTCTCATTGGGAAAAACAGCTCATTACCGAGCACCCGCGTTACAGCGAAATTGTAAACGAACTGCAGGAAGCTGCCCGCTCGAACCTTATTTTTGGCTTGCACGTACACGTGGGCTTCCAATCACGCGAGCTGGCCATACACATTGCCAATCAGGTAAGGTATTTCCTGCCACACGTATTTGCGCTGTCTACCAATTCCCCTTTTTGGGAAGCCAGAAATACAGGCTACAAATCGTTTAGAACCAAGGTTTTCGATAAGTTTCCGCGAACAGGTATTCCAGACATTTTTAACAGCATCGAAGACTACGATAATTATGTAAAACTACTGATCAAGACCAATTGTATGGACAATGCCAAGAAAATTTGGTGGGACATTCGGGTGCATCCGTTCTTCGATACGGTAGAATTCAGGATTTGCGATTGCCCAATGCTGATTGACGAAACCATGGCTTTTACAGCTTTGTTTCAGGCATTGTGCGCCAAACTTTATAAATTGCGCCTGCAAAACATGGAGTTCATCAGCTACTCGAGGGCATTGATCAATGAAAACAAATGGCGCGCGGCCCGTTATGGCATCGACGGCAATTTGATTGATTTTGGTAAGGAAATGGAGGTAAACTGCCGTAACCTGATCCTCGAACTCTTGGATTTTGTTGACGATGTGGTTGACGATCTAGGCAGCAGAAACGACATTAATTACGTGCACCAAATCTTGGCCAATGGAACAGGAGCCGATAGGCAATTGGCCGTTTACGAAAAAACAGGCAGCTTTGAGTCGGTGGTAGATTACATTACTACCCAAACTTTAATAGGCGCAAAATAGAAAATGACTAACAGAAATATTAAAGTAGCGGTTATCGACATGAACAATGGCTTCCCCAACCAGGGGATGCGCGGGATACAGGAACTGCTGCGAAGCTACAGCAAAGAAAACCAGTTAAATTTAACCTACGATTTATTTGATTTAAGACAAAAGGGAGAGATACCGGGCACCGAATACGACATCTATATTTCGAGCGGCGGTCCGGGCAGTCCGTTTGATGGAGAAGGCGAAAAATGGGAACATGATTTTTTCACTTTGCTAGACAGCATTGAAACTTTTAATGCCCAAAATGAACACAAGAAACATGTTTTCCTGATCTGCCATTCCTTTCAATTGGCTTGTCGCAAATACGGATTGGGAACAGTAACCAAAAGAAAATCGAATGCCTTCGGAATTTTTCCGGTGAACTTAACCGAAAACGGCAAACACGAAACGGTATTTGAAGGATTGCCAGACCCCTTCTATTCGGTCGACAGCCGTGATTGGCAAGTAATCAGGCCAAATCAAGCAGATTTTGAAGCAAAAGGCGCACAGGTTTTGGCCATCGAAAAAGAACGCCCACATGTGGATTTAGAACGTTGCGTGATGGCCATTCGTTTTTCGGAACAGATTATCGGCACGCAGTTTCATCCGGAAGCAGATCCTGTTGGCATGAAAATGTACCTGTTGCAAGACGAAAAGAAAACGGCAATTACGGAAAATCATGGGGAAGAAAAATACCAGGATATGCTCAACAGTTTGGAAGATCCAAATCGGATTACCCTTACCCAAAGCATTATTTTGCCCAATTTCCTAACCCAAGCCATCAACACTCTAGAAGAAGTTTAACACCATACCTCTGTCCCCCTCCGGAGGGGGTTGGGGGAGGATAGCGAATAAACCATGATCCAAAAATATCGCCAAGCCTTTAATGCCAATTTTACTCCTGAAAAGTACAAAGACTTCTTAGCGCAACTGGAAGCAGGATTTCCCAGCATTCCTTTTCGGGTGGCCGAAACCCCTATTTTTATTCCAGAGGCCTTAAAGGAAAAGCTTATTGCCGCAGGCGAAGAAATCATTACGCTTATTAAACAAGCCAACTTTAAGGAATTGACGCAAAAATCAATCCCTGCAGCATGGAATGTTCCTAATGAAACTGCACACCCACATTTCCTGACCTTCGACTACGGCTTATGCAAAGACGAAAAAGGTGAAATCGTACCGATGCTGATAGAGATGCAGGGCTTCCCCTCACTATATGGCTTTCAGGCGCATTTGGCATATACTTTTAAAGAGGTATTTGCGCTTGATGATAAGCTGAGTCCTTATTTTAGCGGAATGAACCAGGAAACCTATTTTGAGCTGTTTAAAAAGGTGATTATAGGGCCACACGAACCTCAGGAAGTTGCGCTTATGGATCTGGATGCACCAAACCAAAAAACGGCTATCGATTTCTTTGTAACGGCTCAACATTTGGGCATACCGGTTTTGGCACTGGAAGAAATTAAAAAGGAAGGCAAGCAGCTATTTTACGAAAAAGACGGACAAAAAATTCAATTGAAACGAATTTACAACCGCTTGATCTTTGATGAAGTTGGCGAAAATACGCAAGTTTTTGAACAGGGTTTCGACCCAAGAGAGGAACTGGATATAGAATGGATTACGCATCCCAATTGGTTTTATCGCATTAGCAAATACACCATGCCTTTCTTGAAAAGCCAATTTGTACCTGAAACCCATTTTTTGAATACAATAAAGGAAATACCTGCCGATTTAGAAAATTATGTGCTTAAGCCCCTATTTTCTTTTGCGGGCATGGGCGTAATTATCGATGTAACCACAAATGATCTAGCGCAAATCAAAGATCCAGAAAACTGGATCCTGCAGCGAAAAGTGACTTATGAACCTTTAATCCAAGCTCCAGACGCGGGTGTAAAGGCCGAAATCAGGATGATGTATTTATGGCCCGAAGGCGAAGAGCCCCAGCTCTGCATTAACTTGGCCAGATTGAGCCGTGGCAAGATGATTGGCGTACGCTACAATAAGGATTTTGATTGGGTGGGTGGTACGGTTGGATTGATGGAAAATCAGGATTAATTGGTTCATTAGTTCATTGGTCATTAGCTTATTACTTACTCAAATTGCTAACTGAAAACTGGTTCACTCGATCATTCTCTCACTCAGGCATTCAATCATTTACAAATTTGACAGTAATCTGAACCGCCCTCAATAAATATTCGTAATTTTGTAGTATGGATATTCAGTTCATCATCATGATCGTGGTTTTTGCCATCGCCCTGTTTTACATAGGTCGACTGGTTTACCGTTCCATATTTCCAAAAAATGGATCTTGTGCTTCGGGATGTGGCAAATGCAGCGCCAACTTCTCTAATATTCCAGAGCCTAAGAAATAAGCTACATGCTAGATAAATTTGAAGCATATTTGCAAGAGCGATTGGCCATTACCAACGAACAGGCAAAAGAAGCAGTAAGTTGCCTTAAGACCAAAAGCTTTAAAAAAGGTCAAACGCTTTTAAGTCCCGGCGACCTAAAATCCGATTCCTATTTCATTAACGAAGGCTTGTTGCGCTGTTTTTCGATCGATGAGAAAGGCAAAGAACATGTGATCCAATTTGCACCTGAAAACTGGATGATTTCCGAAAGAAACAGTGCCGTTTTCAATGAGCCTTCTTTCTTTTATATCGATGCCATCGAAGATACGGAAGTGGTGGTGGTAAAGAAAGACTTTTTCCCAGCCATCCAACATGTGGTACCCAAAATACTCGAATTGAATATCCTGATGTTGCACAATTCGATCCGCTTTATGCAAAAAAGGATCAATATGTTGCTCGGTGCTACTGCCGAAGAACGTTACCTCGATTTCATCAAACTTTACCCCAACCTTACTTTACGCGTACCCCAATGGATGATCGCCTCTTATTTAGGCATCACACCAGAATCGCTGAGCCGTGTGCGTAAGGATCTTGCCAAAAAACATTTTAAATAGCGACGAACTCTTCGTCTAAAACCAGAAGTTTTCATTAGGTTATGGTCAATAGCCTATGGCTAATGGCTAATTTGCGTACCAGCCAATCTAAACTATAGATCATCAACTATAAACGAGTTCTCTAATAATTAAACTCTAGCATTACTTATCATACATCAATGCGTGAGCAAACTACTCGCCTTAACTTTGTGTTATAAAATTTAAACGACTTAAAAAACATAATTTATGGCAACTACTAAATGGACCTTAGATCCAACCCACAGTGAACTACAATTTAAAGTAAAACATTTAATGATTACTACAGTAACTGGTAATTTAAAATCTTTTTCATCTGAATTAACAGCAGATGGCGATGATTTCGAGAACTCATCTATATCTTTTTCTGGAAATATAGATTCTATCGATACAGGAAATACCGATAGAGATAACCACTTAAAAGCAGAAGATTTCTTTGATGCAGCTAAATTTCCAACCATCGAATTCAGCTCTGCAGCAGTAGAAAAAGACGGTGATGATTATATCGTAAAAGGTGATTTGACAGTTAAAGGCACAACCAAACCTGTAAAATTAACTGCAGAATTTGGTGGTATCGCTACCGATCCTTGGGGCAATACCAAAGCAGGCTTCACTTTGAGCGGAAAAATCAATCGTACCGAGTTTGGCTTAACCTGGAATGCTGCCTTAGAAACCGGTGGTGTAATGGTAAGCGAAGAAGTAAGAATTTTAGGCGAATTACAGTTCGTAAAACAAGCATAACGCGATAAGCGTGAGGCGCAGGGCGTAAAGCGTTAATCCAACGCGAGATGCAAGGCGTCAAACGCTCAACGCAAAATCTCTATAACAATGAAAGCAAATGTAAAAAAAGTAGCAGCAGTGCTCAATCCGCCTGCACCACACATGGTAGGCGATGGTTTTAGGGTACACAATTTTTTCCCAAGTGGCTATCGACTGAACATGAGTCCGTTCTTTATGCTTGATTACAATGCGAAAATTGAATTTTCAGCGCGCAACGAACCTCGTGGCGTTGGCGTACACCCGCATCGCGGATTTGAAACCGTAACCATTGCCTATCACGGTGCCGTAGCGCATCATGATAGTGCGGGCAACTCGGGCATTATCTATCCTGGCGATGTGCAATGGATGACTGCCGCAAGTGGCATTCTCCACAAAGAATACCATGAAGAGAACTTCAGCAAAAAAGGCGGTCCTTTTCAAATGGTGCAGCTTTGGGTAAATCTGCCGGCAAAAGATAAAATGAGCACACCGAAGTATCAAGGCGTTAAGCAAAGCGATATGCAAAAATTGGTTTTGCCTAATGATCAAGGAATAATTGAGGTAATAGCAGGAAATTTCGAAGGCACAAAAGGCAGCGTAACTACTTTTAGTCCTATAGAAATGTACAATGCCCGCCTAAACAAGGGAGCCCAAACAACCTTCCGTTTCCCGGCCGCTTACAATACAGGTTTTGTAGTAATAGAAGGCAGTATTAAGGTAAATGGAACGGAACAGGCTGCCACCAATCAGTTTGTTTATTTTGAAAACGAAGGCGAAGAGATCGAACTGGAAGCATTGGAAAACAGTATCCTGCTTATGCTAAGTGGCGAACCGATTAACGAACCCATTTCGGCTTATGGTCCGTTTTTAATGAACAAACCCGAAGAAATACAACAGGCAATAGCTGATTACAACGAAGGAAAATTCGGCTACCTGGAAGACTAAATAACCTTTGTGGTTTTTTAAGAAGTCGGTCATTGCAATTGCAGGGCCGGCTTTTTTATTGGGTATTCTTGCCATTGTCTGGCATAAGGAAGGCCGCGAAGTTGGTTACAGCGCTTATTCCTGAGCTAAAACTAATCCTCAGCTATAAAATAGTTAACCTCCAAAAACTTGTCTATAGCATTTTCATCGTCCTCTTTTTTCTTCAGCTCCTTTAAAACTCCACCAACTATCATTTTTTTCTCGGGCAATTTTTCTTTCCCTCTTTTGTTCGCAATAATGAAAGTTTCTGAAGATTGCTCATCCCTGATTTCATAAATATCATATACATCAAAAATCGGGACCATTACCAATACTTTTCCAGCCGGAATCATTACAAAACCACTCAAGCCGGAGTGCTTTTCCCTAAAGCTTGGCACGCCAGTAACCACCGTGTTAGAAGAGATCGTACCCTGGGCCGCTACTTCTGAAGGCAACAGCCATTGTGGCTTAAATTTATCGTAGGCTTCCTGTAGACTTTCATCGAACGTTGCCATTACTTCTTGTTTGGCGACTTCGCTCAGTTTTGAAATAGCCAATTCTAAAAACAAAACGGCCTGTTGCTTTTCAAAAAACAGTCCGGCTACCTTGCCCACTTCTGCCAAGCTGATCTGTTGGTCATTTGGTTTGGTAAAAATATTATAGAATCTTCCACCGTTGTCTAAGCTGGTGATGGCATCAGTCGAATTAGTAAAGGTTATGATTTTTTCCATGATTTGGTTTCCCAGAGTTTCTTATTTATTAATGTTTTTCGATCAGACAAACGGCATAGGCCACCACCCCTTCTTCCCTTCCGATAAAGCCCATCTGCTCGTTGGTGGTTGCCTTGATAGAAATGTCTTCTATATCGATAGCTATTGCTTCGGCAATATTGGCTTGCATTTGTGGAATGTGCGGATTGATTTTTGGTGCTTCTAAACAGAGCATGGCATCGATATTTCCAATCTGCCAGCCCTTTTCTTTTAACAGCTTTACGGTTTCCTGCAATAGGATTATACTGCTGATTCCTTTCCAACGGGAATCAGTATTTTTAAAGTGAAAACCGATATCTCTTAAATTTGCGGCACCCAAAAGCGCATCGCAAATGGCATGTAGCAATACATCGGCATCAGAATGCCCAAAAGCACCTTTATGATGTTGCAAATTTACGCCTCCAACTACAAATGGATGATTGTCTTTTAATTGGTGTACATCAAAACCAAAACCTACCTTGATCTTCATTTATTTGGTATCGCCAAAGTTAAATAGCAGGCTAAACCTTAAAGTATTAGCCAATGGACTTTTTTGTGGATCTGCCAGCAAATAGGCAAAGTCCATATTGAAAATATTGTATTTTAGGCCAGCACCCAGGGTTACATAACGTCGGTCGCCTTTTTTGGGTGATTCATAGAAATATCCCGCACGCAACGCAAACTGCTGGTTGTACCAATATTCTACGCCGGTACTAATACTTACTTCTTTTAATTCTTCACTAAAACCACCTGGCGCATCGCTAAACGAACCGAATATCCCGGCCGGAACAGAACGGTCTGGATCGCGCCCCGAAATGATATTGCCGTTTGAATCTCTTATGGGCTGGGTAGGCACCATTAGCTTATTAAAATCGAGTGCAAAAGTGAATTGGTTATAGTCGTCGATGATCAACGTCGTGGCACCTCCAATTTTCATGTTGGTGGGCAGGAAGAACTTATTCCCCCCATCCACATAGCCTATTTTGGTTCCGATATTAGAAAAATTGGCGCCGGCGCCTATAATTGCATCCTTGCCAAACATTACCGTTTGCTTTTTGTAATAGGCCGAAACATCTACCGCAAAGGCTTTGCCAGCCCGGGTTTGCTGTCCGGCAGAAAACTGGCCCGACGAAAGGTTTGAATAAATAAAACGGCCAGTGGTACCTAAAGAGAATTCATCGCCAAACCTACGCGAATAGGTAGCATCAAAAGAAAATTCATTAGGGCTATAGATTCCCAGGTCCTGTTGGTTCGCATCAGTGAGCTGAATTTGACCCAATGAGAAGTAGCGCAAGGAACCGCCAATCGTACTTCGGTCATCTACCTTATAAAATCCGCTTAAATAAGCCAGGTTGATATCGGGCACCAAACTTTTTAGCCAAGGGCTATAAGACGCCGAAAAACCATAAGGCCGTTCTAAAAAAGCCAATTTTGAAGGATTGATGCTCATGGTATTGGCATCTGGCAAGATGGCTACTCCCGCTTCGCCCATACTTCCTGCCCTGGCATCGGGCGTAATGAGCAGAAAAGGAACGGCGGTAATGATGTTATTAGACTGACTGCCATTAGTTTGGGTACCCGGTTGCACAACTTGCGCTTGTAGCCTGGTGCCACAAAATATGGCTAAAGAAAACACACCTAAAGCTGTTGCGCTAAAGTACTTTAATCCCATCAGTTAAAACAGATATATGAGGTATGCAAGTTAACATAGTGTTTATTAATTTCAAAGCATTAATATTATTATGACTTTTAGCCTTTGCTACCTTGTGATACAACGTAATTCAGCACTAAATGTTGTAACGCCTATTTCAGCCCATTTATTTAAGCAAAACCCATAAACAAAAATCACCTAACACAAATAGGCACAATAAATTAGCATCATTTACGTTTGTAGGTATTGTTCGATTATTTAAGCGCTGGCCAATGCTTACGGGAGGTGGTTTTAACTTATAAGCAACTAAAATTAAGATTTTTTTTGGTGGCCCGCCCTTTTTACGTAATTTTAACGGTTAAGTGTTACAAAGGCACAATTTATGAAAAAAACATACTTATACTCTTTTGCATTCTTGATCAGCTTCACGGTTTTTGCTTCTTGTAAGTCTAAAAACAACAGTGCAGTATCAAACAAAACCGGCTATGCCTATAACAAAAAGGAAAATGGCGGTTTTGAAGTAGCGAATAAGTACAAACGTGGTCCAGGCCCTGGATTAGTAGAGATTGAAGGTGGCGAGTTTATCATGGGCGGCAGTGCCGTTGATATTCCAGGTCAAGACATGAGCAACTATAACTACAAACGCGAAGTTACGGTGAGCTCTTTCTACATGGACGATACCGAGGTTTCAAATACCAACTGGCTAGAGTACCTGAACTGGATTAGAATCAATTTTCCTACCGACGCACAATATTACTATGAGGAGTTGCCAGATACCTTGGTATGGCGTAGTCCGCTTGCCTTCAATGAGCCTTATGTAAACAACTATTTAAGACATCCGGCCTATCAGGATTATCCAGTAGTTGGCGTAAGTGCTAAACAGGCAGAAAGATATTGTGCATGGAGAACCGACATGGTAAACGAGAAGTTATTGCGCGATAAAGGCTATATGAACTCTTTTGCCTCTATTAATGGTACAGCGGGCAGCAGAAGGACTACGGTTGCTACTACGGTAACAAAAAAAGACAAGCCTTTTAACACAGAGATTTACCTGAATGGCCAATATGATGATAAGGGACCTCGTGCAAAGCCAGATCTTAGTCCGACAGCAACCGCTGGAGCTGCTACTGGCGGAGCCACAAACAGCAGAAATGGACCAACCAGAAATGTAAGATTAGAAGATGGCGTAATTTTACAGCCATTCCGTTTGCCAACAGAGGCTGAGTGGGAATATGCCGCGCTAGGCTTGATTGGCAATACCCAATACGAAAACGTTAACGAGAAAAAAATCTATCCTTGGAATGGCTTGGGCATTACTTCTGCCAAGAAAAGCACCAGGGGATTAATCTTGGCCAACTTTAAAAGAAGCAAAGGCGATTACATGGGTGTAGGCGGTTCATTGAATGATAAAGCGGCTTTTACACAAAACGTAAGAAGTTATGTGCCTAACGATTTTGGCTTATACAATATGGCTGGAAACGTAAACGAATGGGTAGCCGATGTTTACCGTGCAGCCACTTTCGAACAGGCAGATGCCTTGAACCCATTTAGGGGTAACCAATTTCAGAACAAAGACAGAGACCCTGTAAATAGCCAATTGAAACAAAACAAATACGGCAAGCCAGACATGGTAAAAGCGAATTCAGGCGTGAAACAAACTTGGGAAGAGCTACAGGCCGGAAAAGCAGCAGGCACCAATGGCAGCGCGCCTTACAATGCCGATCAGCGTGGCTACCGCGATGAGCAAAGCAATTTATATGGCATTACAACCTTGGTAAATGATAAATCGAGGGTTTACAAAGGTGGCTCGTGGAATGATCAGGCCCAATGGTTAAATCCTGCATCGAGAAGACATTTGCAAGAAGACGAGTCAACGGCAGATATTGGTTTCCGTTGCGCAATGACGATGTTAGGTCCATCAGAAATCAGATCAAGTGGCAAGCCACAATTTAAAAACGGAAGATAAGTTAAAATCATAAGCAAAAAAGCCCCGAAAATCTTAGATTTTCGGGGCTTTTTTATTTTCGCTCCTTATGCTGGACTTGGATTTGGTTTAAGGAGATGGCTTCGTTGTTCCTTCTCGCAATGACGAATTTTAGCTAAAGCTAATTAACAACTCATTCTTCTCTACTTTATCGCCTTGTTTTACTTCTATTTTTTTGATTACACCGTCGGTAGGCGATTTGATCATGTTTTCCATCTTCATGGCTTCGAGCACCAAAAGGTTATCGCCTTTTTTCACTTCGTCGCCTTCAGCCGCCAATACATTTAAAACCAAGCCCGGCATTGGTGCCTTTACCTGTTGGATTTTATTGGCTGTTAGGTTATCCATCCCCAACTGTTTTAACAACTGATCAAACTGGTCTTTAACGTTAACCGTATACAGATTGCCGTTTACCTTTACCAAAGCTGTTTTCTCTTCTTTATTCAGTTCAACAATTTCTGTGGTGTAGGATTTATTTTGATAAAGCACATGAGCGGTATTGCCATTCAATGGAAAACTGTCGAGCGCAATGGTTTCGTTATTGATTTTTAAGGATTGATTTTCGGCTTCAATCTCAAAATTATATTTATCGTTTACTTTTACTTGGTACATGTTTATTGGGTTAAAGCGTACTGCACTAGATTTGCGCCCATTTTTAGCGCCTTGGTTCTACTTTCTTGCGTATCGGTAGGATATGTGCCATAATCCTCCCAACCGTTGCCTAAATCGCATTCGTAAGTATAATAGCAAACTACCCTACCCTGCCATATCAAAGCAAAGCCTTGTGGTCTTTTGCCGTCATGCTCGTGTATTTTGGGCAAGCCGCCCGGAAACTTAAATTTCTGGTTATATAACTTATGATCAGCAGGCAGTTCTACAAAACTCAGTTCTGGAAAAACCTTCTTCATTTGAGGCCTGATAAACTTATCTAAACCATAGTTGTCGTCGATGTGCAAAAAGCCGCCACCAATCAGGTACTTCCTTAAATTAGCTGCCTCCTGATCGTTAAAGATCACATTGCCGTGCCCTGTCATATACACAAAAGGAAAATTATAAAGCTCGGCGCTGCCCACTTCTACAATACCATCATCGGGTGCAAAGTTGGTTGCGATATTCTTATTACAGAACTCGATCAGGTTGGGCAAAGCCGTGCGGTTGCCGTACCAATCGCCGCCCCCGCTGTATTTGAGCTTGCCCATTTTGTAGGTTGGTGCCTTGAAACTAGCGAAAAGCAAAACTGTAAATAGCAAATAACAAATAGGGAATAGAAAGCGGGAAATAGAAAGTACCGAACCTGAGCGAAATTTTCGTTCTGCGGACTGGCCACTGGTAACCGATAACTGACAACTGATAATTGACCTGATCATCTATTGATATAATTAAGCTCGAAACAGGCGTACAAGGCGGCTGTTTCTGTTCTTAAGCGGGTTTCACCTAAAGTTACGGGTTTGTAGCCATTTTGCAAAGCAAGTGCCAATTCTGCAGCGGTAAAATCGCCTTCGGGACCAATCAATATCAAATAAGAACCATGTGTTTTTACCAAATCTTTGGCGTAGGCTTTTTCGCCATCCATACAGTGTGCGATTAATTTGGTTGCGGTATGTTCTTGGGCCAGGAAATTATCAAATGAAATACTTGGGTTAAGTTTGGGGTGATAGGCAGTGAGCGATTGTTTTACTGCCGAGGTGATCACCTTTTCCAGGCGCTCTTCTTTAACAATCCTACGCTCTGACCTATCGCAGATAATAGGCGTTATTTCATCTATGCCAATTTCTGTGGCTTTTTCTAAAAACCATTCCAACCGATCGATATTTTTGGTAGGCGCTACGGCAATGTGCAGGTGATGGTTACGTTTGCCATATTCTTGTTGTTGTCTAATTACCTTTAGTTCGACATGCTTCTTGTTTACTGCACTGATTTCAGCATCATAAAAGCCACCTCGACCGTCAATCAGCTGTACTACATCGCCAACACCCAAGCGAAGCACTTTGCTGCAATGCCTGCTTTCTTCTTCGTTAAGCGTATAAACGGCTGATGCAATATCTGGCGTATAGAAGACATGCATAGGAAAAGATTAATGGTTATCAACCATCTCGCCTTTGCTGATGACCAGCTCTAGTTTAATGGTTTCGATGTTTTGTTCTGTTTTCTTTAGGATGGTAAACAGGTAGCCATAGCATTCTTCGCTATCGCCAACTTCCGGAATTTTTCCAAATGCATGCGAAACCAAACCACCTACGGTATCAAAATCTTCGTCTTCTGGCAAATCGTGTGGCAAATGTTCATTTACATCATATACCGTTGCGTAGGCATTAATGATAAATTCGGTATCAGAAATCTTTTCTACAGTTGGCTTTTCCTCATCGTACTCATCCTGGATCTCGCCTACAATTTCTTCTACAATATCTTCCAGCGTAACCATACCCGCTGTACCGCCAAACTCGTCGATTACAATAGCAATCTGAATGCGTTTTTGCTGCAATTCGCTCAGCAGGTCGTTGATCTTTTTAGTCTCAGGCACAAAGTAGGGCTTCCTGATGATATCGCTTAATGACCATTCTTTTTTACCAGCCAATAAAGGCAAGATATCTTTGGCATGAACTATACCAATGATCTTATCGATAATGTCATCGTAAACAGGCATACGCGAATAGCCTTCGGCGATGATCTTCTTTACGACTTCGTCATTCGAGGTATCCAGCTCAATACTTGAGATCTTGGTACGTGGCACCATGATGTTTTTTACCACGCGTTCGTTAAAATCGAATACGTTTTTAATCAATTCGTGCTCATTCGTATCCAAAGCACCGCTTTCTTTACCCTGATCTAAAAGGTACTGCAGTTCTTCGGTACTGTGCAACGATTCATGTCCATCGGCACTATTGATGCCAAACAACTTCAATACGATCCTTGCAAAGCCATTCAGCAACCAGATAAACGGCCTACCGATAAAGTAGAAGCCCTGCAAAGGCAAAGCGATAAACAACGTAGTAGCCACCGGCCTTTGGATGGCCAATGATTTTGGCGCTAATTCACCAAATACGATGTGCATAATGGTAATGATAGAAAAGGCAATAATGGTTGAAGCCGAGCTGATGAAGCCTTCGCTCATGCCCAGGTTCTGCAGTCCATCATGAATGATATCGTGCATTACACGTTCACCCACCCAGCCCAAGCCAAGTGAAGCCAAGGTAATACCCAATTGCGTAGCTGCCAAATAACCATCCAAATTATGGATGATGTGTTTGGCCATTTTGCCAACCCTGCTGCCAGATTTTGCCTTAATCTCAATTTGGGAACCCCGAACCTTAACTATAGCAAATTCTGCGGCCACAAAAAAGCCGTTCAGCGCAACTAAAAAGAAAGTCCAGAATAGATCCCAGCCCATTAAGCTAATTTTCCAAATGTTTTGTTATATAATTCGATACTCTCATTAATTACTTTATGAGCGTATCTCACCCCTAGCAGGTGCTCAATTGTTACCTTTTTCTCTTCCAAGGCTTTATAATCCTGAAAGAATTTCACAATCTCTTTCATGGTATGCGGTGGCAATTCGTGCAAATCGTTAATGTAATTTACCGACATGTCGTTTTTGGCCACTGCAATAATTTTATCATCCTGTTCTCCATTATCCACCATGTGCATTACGCCAATTACCTTTGCTTCGATAATGGTCATCGGATACACATCAACTGAACACAGCACTAAGATATCTAATGGATCGTTATCATCACAATAAGTTTGTGGAATAAAGCCATAATTTGCAGGATACATTACTGAGGAGAATAATACCCTGTCTAACTTGATCAGGTTAGATTCTTTATCGATTTCGTATTTCGCCTTTGAACCTTTAGGAATTTCTATAATTGCATTTACAACCTCCGGCATATTTTCGCCTGGAGATACACTGTGCCATGGGTGATAGCCGTCTTTACTCATTTTTCTTCTTCTTCAATCTCTGTTTCATCTGTTTCTCCAGCACCCTTTACCCGCTTCTTTACAAAGGTGATAATTAATGGAATGGTGGTTATCACAATGAAACCTATTATTATATAAACCAAATATTCTTCAATTTGTGTGGCAAATTTTCTGCCTAAAAAATATCCCAACAAAGTTAAGGATGCTATCCATAAAATTGCACCTACAATGTTATAAAGTGCAAACTTTTTTACGTCGAGCTTAACTACACCTGCAAAAATAGGTGCAAATGTGCGTACAATTGGCACAAACCTGCCCATAATCAATGCAAAGGCACCTTGTTTTCTGTAATAACGCTCTGCAGCCACCAAATACCTTTTCTTAAAAAAGAAGGTATCTTTTCGCTTGTACAGCATTGGTCCTGTTTTGCGTCCAAACCAATAGCCGGTAAAGTTGCCCAAAACGGCCGCCACACAAAGGCCAAGCACCAATACCGAGATGTTTACATCGAGCTTGCCTGTTGCCACAAACATGCCGGCCAAAAACAACAAATAATCTCCGGGTAGAAAGAAACCGAAGAAAAGCCCGGTTTCGGCAAAAATCACGAATAAAACAACATAAAAGCCCCCTTCTTTGAGTAGTTTTTCAGGGTCAATGTAATGCTGTAGTGAATTCCAGAATTCTTGCATAGTTCAATTATTCGTAAAACTACAAATAATAATCTATATCGCTGTGCTATATCAAATTTAAAATAAGCGATGGATAAACCCCTAGCAACAAGGTTACGATTACAGATGCAACCAGTACCACTTTATATTGGATCGGCGTGTCTAAGGCTATTTCTGCGCCTTCTTTAAAGTACATGGCAATGATTACCCTGAAATAGTAATAGAAACCAACCAAGGCGTTTAAAATAGCGATAACCACCAAAATAATCTGATAGTTGCCCATTACGTTCATAAACATCAGGTACTTGCCCATAAAACCAGCTGTTAAAGGGATACCTGCCAACGACAGCATGGCAACCGTTAAGGCAAATGCCGTTAATGGGTTTTTCTTGCCCAAGCCGTTAAAGCTATCGAAATTATCATTGCCTGTTTTTTGTTTCACCATGATCAATACCGCAAAGGCAATGATGCTGGCAAAAGTATAGGCTGACGCATAAACCAATACATTGTTGGCCGAATTTGGTGTAAGCACTACCAAAGAAAACAACAGATAGCCTGCATGCGAGATACTTGAATAGGCTAACATGCGTTTGAAGTTCTTTTGATACAAGGCAGTAATGTTACCCACAAACAAAGTAAGTACCACAATAGCGGTTAGCACTGGCGACCAGAAATCGTGAAGCGGCTCGAAAGCACCGCTAAACAACCTCAAGAAAGCGGCAAAGCCTGCGGTTTTAACTACCGTAGACATGAATGCAGTGATCAGTGACGGTGAACCTTCGTATACGTCTGGCGTCCAGAAGTGGAAAGGTGCTGCGCCAACCTTAAAGCACAAACCGATCATGATCAGGATAATGCCGGGGTAAAACAATGGCGAAACGGTGGTGATGTTTTCAACCAGGTATTTTTGGATTGTATCGATATCAAATGATCCGGTAGCTCCATAAACCAAGGTAATTCCGAATAATAAAAATCCTGTAGAGAAAGCACCCATTAAGAAATACTTTAATGAGGCTTCGTTAGAGGCGAAGTTCAACTTACGGATACCTGCCAAAATATATAAACTCACCGACATGATCTCCAAGCCGATAAACAGCATAGACAGGTTTTGGTAAGACACCATAATCACCATGCCCGACAAGGCAAACAAAATCAGGGTGAAGTATTCGGCTACGTTATCGCTCCCTTCGGCAAAATAGCGTTGGGTAAGCAAAAAGATAAAGAAAGTGCCAGTAATGGTTAAGGCAGAAAATGCAAGGGCAAAATTGTCCATTTGCATTACGCCAAAATAAGTTGTCGGATTATTCCAAGCGCAAACCGTAAAGCCCAAGGCCACAAGCAAACCAATCAAGGTTAATGGCAACAAGGCTTTTCTGGCTTTGAATAAACCTGCATAAAGTACCACTAATGCCGTAACGACAATTGTTATAATAATGTTCATGTTTAGTTTAGCCCTGTTAATTTTTGATTTACTTGTTCTAATAAATGCTGTACTGAAGCTTCTGACAATTGCAGAATTGGCTTAGGATATACGCCCATCACAATGATCAGCGCACAAATGATATACAACACTACTTTTTCTGTTCCTTTAATGTCTGTAAAGCCAATGGTAAGGCTGTTGGTTTCGCCAAGCATTACCTTTTGGTACATCCTTAGCATATAAACCGCTCCAAAAATGATGGTCAATCCGGCAACGGCAACCATCCAAATGTTATATTGGTAAACAGATAACAACAATAAAAACTCGCCCACAAAACCATTGGTTCCCGGCAAGGCTACCGTGCCTAAAACAATGATCAGGAAAGTAATGGCCAGTTTTGGTGCCACTTTGGCCAAACCGCCCAGTTCTTCTATCTTATTGGTTTTTAATTGCGACGAAATGATATCCAATACAAAGAATAAGCCTACTACATTGATACCATGGCTGAGCATTTGTACCATTGCACCTTGCAAGCCTTGTGTGTTTAAGGCAAAAATACCTGCAGCAATTAATCCAACGTGACCGATTGATGAATAAGCCACCAATCTTTTGGCATCTTTCTGCGTAAAGGCAATCAGCGAAGCATATACAATACCAATCACCGATAGGATCATAGCCAGGCTTGTCCAGTCTTGTACGCCTTGTGGCACTACGGGCAACAACCACCTGATGACACCATAAATACCCATCTTCAACATGATACCCGATAACAACATCGTACCTGGAGCAGGAGCTTCGGTATAGGTATCTGGTTGCCAAGTGTGGAATGGGAAGATCGGCATCTTAATGGCAAAAGCGATAAAGAAAGCCCAGAATACCCATCCTTGTTGCGTAGCATCAAGGTGAAGGCTATAAAATGCGGTGATATCAAAATTGTGTGCCGGGTTTTGCAGGTACAGATAGATCATGCCCAAAAGCATAAACAGCGAGCCCGCAATGGTGTACACAAAAAATTTCATGTTTACTTTGATTCGGTCTTTTCCGCCCCACATGGCGCAGATAAAGTAAATCGGGATCAAAGCAGCCTCCCAGCCGATATAAAACAAGAAAGCGTCTAAAGAGGTAAATACCAACAGCAATCCACTTTGCATAAACAGCATCAGTGCATAAAAGGCGTTGCTGTTTTTATAGTCGTGCTTAAAGCTGGCTAGAATGATCAAAGGCATTAAAATATTGGTCAACAACACGGTGATCATGCTGATGCCATCGATGCCCACATGGAAGCTAATTCCAAATTCCCTGATCCAGGCGCAGTTGATCACAAATTGTGTACTTGCATCTGGCGTAAACTTGCACAATAAACCTATGGTTGTTGCCAATGAAAGGATGGAAAACACCAAAGCGGTTTGCTTAGCGGTTTTCTTGGCTAAAGCTGCTGTGACAATGGCACCAATTAGTGGTAAAAATATAAGTATTAAAAGTTCCATTTATTTTGTTTAGCCAATGTTAAGAGATGGATAAATAGGTGTATAACAATAGGGCAATGATACCAAATACCATCATAAAGATATAAAAGCCTACATTTCCAGATTGCAATAAGCGAAGGTTCTTGCTTCCTTCAGTGGCGGTCCAGCCCAAGCCGTTTACCAAGCCATCGATTACTTTCTTGTCTACAATACGGTAGAAAAATCTAGAGAAAGCATCTAATGGTTTTCTGATGATGGCATCATAAATCTCATCCAAATAGAATTTATGATAAGACAATTTTGCCAATGCCGATCTTTTTCCTTCATCAGGGACAGGAATATCAGCATTCTTCACATATTTTACATAGGCAAAAATCAACGCGATCACTGCTGCACCAACCGATGTAGCCATTAGGCCAATTTCTGTACCATGGTCTAAGCTCAGCTCTTGAGGGGCAATGCCTGCACCTGCTAGCCAATGTGCCAACCACTCGTTACCACCCACAATGTGCGGCAAATTGATCAATCCACCAATGGCAGCCAAAATAGCCAACACAATCAGTGGGAAAGTCATTACGCCTGGCGACTCGTGTACATGGCTCTCTTCATGGTGTGTACCACGATATTTGCCAGAGAAAGTCAAGAACATCATCCTAAACATATAGAACGAAGTTAAAAATGCGGTCAATAAACCTACGCCCCAAAGAATCGGACTGTGCTCAAAAGTATGCGCCAAGATCTCATCTTTAGAGAAGAAACCCGAAAATGGCGGCAATCCTGCAATGGCAATGGTACCGATCATCATTGTTGCAAAGGTGATTTTCAATTTCGACCTTAAACCACCCATGTGGCGCATGTCTTGCTCGTGGTGCATGGCATGGATCACCGAACCTGCGCCCAAGAACAATAAAGCTTTAAAGAAAGCATGGGTTAATACGTGGAAGAATGAACCGGTGTAAGCACCAACGCCTAGGCCTAAGAACATATAGCCCAATTGCGATACGGTTGAATAGGCCAATACTTTTTTGATATCTGTTTGGGTCAAAGCAATCAATGCGGCAATTAAAGCAGTTGCTGCACCTATAATGGCGATAATATTTTGGGTAATTGGGGCCAAATCGAACAATACGCTCGAACGGGCAATCATGTAGATACCAGCCGTTACCATGGTAGCGGCGTGGATCAAAGCCGAAACTGGGGTTGGACCAGCCATCGCATCAGGCAGCCAGGTAAACAATGGCAACTGTGCCGATTTACCGCATGCACCAATAAACAATAAGATGGTAATGGTAATTACAACAGTGTCGTTAGAAGCAAATTTAGTGGCAGCAACAGGAAAGATCTGTGCAAACTCGGTACTGTTAAAATTGGCAACCAACATAAATACGCCAATCAAAAAGCCCAAATCGCCAATACGGTTCATTACGAAAGCTTTTTTGGCAGCGCTAGCATAATTGCTGTTGGTATACCAGAAGCCGATGAGCAGGTAAGAACATAAACCTACGCCTTCCCAGCCAATGAACATTACGATATAGTTTGAGCCCAATACCAAAATCAACATGAAGAAGATAAAGAGATTCAAATAGCTGAAGAACTTTCCAAAACCGGCATCTTCATGCATATAGCCAATAGAATAAATATGGATCAGGAAACCGATACCGGTAATGATCAGCAACATGATCGAGCTCAACGGATCGAGCAAGAAAGCCAATGGGATGTGTACCTTACCAGCACTGATCCAGTCGAAAAGTACTACATTAATCTGTTTTTCGGTACCGCCGCTTAATTGAAAAAACAAAAAGACACTGAGTACAAAAGAGGCAAATACCACTCCGCTTCCGATAAAGCCAACTAAGCTTTTGCTGAACGTATTTCTGCCAAGGCCATTAATGACGAAGCCTAAAAGCGGAAGCAAAGGAACCAACCAAAGTAAATTATTTATCATTCCTATTCTATATAATTACCACTTAAGGCGATTTAACACATTAATATCTATAGATTGTGTATTTCTGTACACCATTACGATGATACTCAATCCAACAGCAACTTCTGCCGCGGCCAAAGCCATAATAAAAAATACAAATACCTGCCCTGATGGATCGTTGTGGTGAACCGAAAAGGCGGTTAGCAACAAGTTTACGGCATTAAGCATCAGCTCTACCGACATAAAGATCACAATGGCATTTCTGCGGGTCAATACCCCAATTACGCCAATGGTGAAGATAATGGCGCATAACCAAATGTAGTGGTTAAGCGGAACGGCCTGCATGGTTTGGGTTAGCTTATCCATTCTGTTTTACTTCCTTTTTAGTTAACAATACGGCACCAACCATTGCAGTAAGCAATAAGATTGACGACAATTCAAATGGCAACATAAACGGGCCAAAAAGCTCTTTGCCCAGATTTTTTACCAAGCCCAGATTTGGGTTTTGCAATACCAGCGGACTATTGATAGACACCGCTTTGAACGAACCGATTAAGGTTACAGCCAAGCAGCCTCCGGCAATTACGCCCACAATTTTAATCAAACTCGATTTGTTGGGCTCGTTCTCCTTGTTCAGGTTCAATAACATGAGCACAAAGAGGAACAATACCATAATTGCACCCATATAAACGATGAAGTTTACAACGGCCAGAAATTGGGCGTTTAACAACACGTAGTGCACGGTAAACGTAAAGAAGGTAAGTATCAGGTATAGCACGCTGTGGATGGGATTCTTAGAAAAGATAACCATCAGCGAGAAGATGACACTTAGTGCAGCTACAAAATAGAATACTTGTGTACCCATTAATTTTTTGTTTAGTTATTTTTGCCACGTTATTGCGAGGCACGAAGCAATCTCATTTTTATGTCATTGCTTTAGGATTGCTTCGTTCCTCGCAATGACGTTTGTTTTATTTTGCCTCCAGCGGAGCTTCTACCAATTTATCTTTGCCGTAGATAAAGTCTTTGCGCAAATAATCAGATGGTACGATTGGTCCATCCAAATAAATTGCTTCTTTAGGGCAGGCTTCTTCGCACAGACCGCAAAAAATACAACGCAACATGTTGATTTCATATACTGCTGCATATTTCTCTTCGCGGTAAAGATCTTTCTCTTCTGGCTTGCGTTCGGCTGCAATCATGGTAATGGCTTCTGCAGGGCATGATAGAGCGCACAAGCCACAGGCTGTACAACGTTCTCTGCCTTCTTCGTCCCTTTTTAAAGAGTGCATGCCCCTCCAATTGATCGAAAACTCACGCTCTACCTCAGGATACCTGATCGTTGCACTTTTTTTGAAAAAGTGGCTCATCGTAGTACCCAAGCCTTTTAAAATAGCCGGCAGATACAAACGCTCTGCAAGGTTGAGTGGCTTTTGCTCTAATACTTTTTTCTTATTGCTTAATGATTCCATTTCTCTCCCTCGTTAAAATTGACGTACTGCAATCACAATTCCTGTAATGATGATATTGGCAATCGCCAACGGGATCAGTCCCTTCCATCCTAAATTCATCAACTGATCATAACGGAAACGCGGAATGGTCCAACGTACCCACATGAAGAAGAAGATGAACATAAATATCTTGATAAAAAATATACCTGTTCCTATCAAAGCCGCTGCATTCGGCGCCACGTGTGCTGCAATCCAATCCATCCCCGGATAGTTATAACCTCCGAAATAAAGCGTAACCATTACAGTTGACGAAACAAACATGTTAATGTATTCGGCAAACAGGTAAAAACCCAATTTCATTGACGAGTATTCGGTATGGTATCCACCGATCAGCTCGGTTTCGCACTCCGGCAAATCGAATGGCGCACGGTTGGTTTCAGCAAACGAACAAACCATAAAAATGATAAAGCCTAATGGCTGTACCCAAACATTCCAATCCAAACCATGCTGTTGCGCTACAATTTCTCTTAAGCTCAGTGTATTGGTTACCAAAAGCAAAGCGATGATAGAAAGGCCCATCGCCACTTCATAACTGATGTTCTGAGAAGCGGCACGGATGGCACTTAACAAAGAATATTTGTTGTTAGAAGCCCAACCGCCAATCATTACGCCGTAAACACCTAATGATACTACACCGAAAATGTACAATACACCAACGTTGATATCGGTTACTTGCAAAGGCACTGCTTTGCCACCAATGTTAAGGTCTTGTCCCCAGGGAATAACAGCTGTACCAATACAGGCACAAAGCATGGCCAAACCAGGCCCTACCATAAATAACCATTTATTAGAGGTTTCTGGAACAATTTCTTCTTTCATAAACATTTTTACCCCATCGGCCAATGGCTGTAAAATACCAAAAGGTCCGGCTCTATCCGGTCCAAGCCTGTCTTGTAAAAATGCGGCCACCTTGCGCTCTGCATAAGTAGAGTACATGGCAATAACCAAACTGATGGCAAATAAAATGGTTACCAGCAAAAATTTTTCGATTACAAAATTGATATCCATTAGAATTTAGCAGTTTTTTCTAGTTCTATTTGATTTGCTTGTTGCAAAGCCAGGTTTTCTTTGATGACCGGTAACGGCTTAAATGTTTCGTAGTGGTTTGATGCAATTACCGAAGTATCTGAAATATGCGTTGGGTGTTCAATTACCCAATCAGCTGTATTTTTCTTTTCGAAACGGCAGGTGTTGCAGATAAATTCTTCTACCTCACCAAACTGGTCTTTACGGGCAGTTACACGTAATACATCCTCGCCTTTATACCAAAGCGTTACTTTGCCATTGCATTTTTCATGGTCGCAATTGCGATGTGCATCAACAGGCTTGGTAAACCATACCCTGTTTTTGAACCTGAAAGTTCTATCTGTTAAGGCACCTACTGGACAAACATCGATTACGTTTCCAGAGAAATCGTTATCAACTGCAGTTTGGATATAGGTAGAAATCTCCGAATGATCGCCGCGGTTCAAGATACCATGAACGCGTTTGTTGGTAATCTGATCAGCCGTAAATACGCAACGGTAGCATAAAATGCACCTGTTCATGTGCAATTGGATCTTATCGCCAATGTCTATCCTATCGAAAGTACGACGTTCAAATTCGTATCTGGTTTTTTGCAAGCCGTGCTCGTAACCTAGGTTTTGCAAATCGCACTCGCCAGCCTGATCGCAAACTGGACAATCTAAAGGGTGGTTGATCAACAAAATCTCTACTACGCCGCTTCTGGCCTCTAAAACCTCTGGCGAAGTAATGTTCTGTACTTCCATACCATCCATTACCGTGGTACGGCAAGATGCTACCAGCTTAGGCATAGGGCGAGGATCTTTTTCAGAGCCTTTGCTCACCTTTACGATACAGGTACGGCACTTGCCGCCGCTGCCTTCCAGCTTAGAATAATAGCACATGGCAGGAGGAACGATATCGCCACCTATTTGCCTTGCTGCATTTAGGATGCTTGTTCCAGGAGCTACCTCTACTGTTATTCCGTCTATAGTTACTTTAACTGTTTCGGCCATTTTATTTCTTCTTTTTAGGAATTTGATATCCTATCTTTTCTCTTGGCTTTTCTGTTTGTTCTAACAATTCATCAAAATAACGAAATATAACTTCTATATTTTTATCTTGATTATCTACTTTCTTCTTTATTTTTTCTACATCTAACCTCAATTTCAAGTTAGATGATAATAACTCTCTAAGCTCCGTAAACACCCTCACAATTTGGATATTTACTTCTATTGCTTTATCGCTATTTAACACACTTGCCAACATTACGGCTCCATGTTCAGTAAAAGCATTAGGTAAAGCTGAAGAGAACTTCAATTTATTTAAATGCTCAAACTGTGAAATTAATGCGTCCTTTTCCTCTTTTGTAATTTGAAACATAAAATCTTCAGGGAAGCGTTTTATATTTCTTTTTACTTGTTCGTTTAGTCTTTTAGTTGTTACTCCATAAAGCTCGGCTAAATCACTATCTACCATAACTTTCTTATCTCTCAGCTCAATTATTTTATTGAGGATAATCTCGTTCGGTATTTTTAGTAGTCTCTTGTCTTCACCCATATCTCCAATTTACATTTACTAGGTGGTCGCAATTTGCGACCAGTTATCAATTAACTGCAAAAGGGGGATCTCTTGAATGCTTGCTTTATTTTAAATTATTCCTTTGTTTCTGCTACTGGTGCTTTCTCTATTGGCACTGCATAATTAGCCAAGCCATAGTTTTGTTGCTGACTCTTAACCGGTTCTTTCACATGCCACTCAAATTCATCTCTGAAGTGTCTGATGGCACTGGCTACCGGCCAGGCTGCTGCATCGCCCAATGGACAAATTGTATTTCCTTCTATTTTCTTAGACACGTCTACCAATAAATCGATGTCGCTCATTTTTCCGTGTCCGTATTCTAATCTGTGCAATACTTTTTCTAACCAGCCCGTTCCTTCTCGACAAGGCGAACACTGTCCGCAACTTTCATGGTGATAGAAACGCGAGAAGTTCCAAGTGTTTCTTACGATACACTGGTCTTCGTCAAAAGCGATAAAACCGCCTGAACCCAGCATCGTTCCTGTAGCAAAACCACCTTCAGAAAGTGATTCGTAACTCATTAAACGAGGCTCGCCATTGGCATATTTCAAGGTTAAATTAGCAGGTAGAATTGGCACCGAAGAACCTCCAGCTACGGTAGCTTTCAGTTTTTTGCCATTGGCGATACCGCCACAATACTCGTCAGAATAGATAAATTCTTCAACCGGCAAGCCCAATTCGATTTCGTAAACACCTGGTTTTACCAAGTTGCCAGAGGCTGAGATCAGTTTGGTACCTGTACTGCGACCAATACCGATTTTAGCATACTCGTCGCCACCATCATTGATAATTGGTACTACTGCCGCAATCGATTCTACGTTGTTTACTACCGTTGGACAGCCATATAAACCTGCAATTGCCGGAAATGGCGGCTTGATGCGAGGATTTCCTCTTTTGCCTTCCAATGATTCTAACAAAGCGGTCTCTTCGCCACAGATGTAAGCACCACCACCTGGCTGTACATACAATTCGAGGCTATAGTCTGTTCCTAATATTTTTTGGCCCAACAAACCAGCTGCTTTGGCTTCGGCAATTGCTCTTTCCAAGATGCGGATTTGGGGCATCATCTCGCCACGCACATAGATGTAAGAAGTGTTTGCGCCCAAAGCATAGCTAGACACAATCATTCCTTCGATTAGTGCATGCGGAATATAAGTCATTAAATACCTGTCTTTAAAAGTTCCAGGCTCAGATTCATCGGCATTGCATACCAAATAACGTGGCACACCTTCTGGCTTGGCCAAAAAGCTCCATTTCATCCCGGTTGGGAAACCTGCACCTCCTCTGCCACGCAAACCCGATTTTTTCACTTCTTCTACCACCTCATCAGGAGTTAGCGTTTTCAGTGCTTTTTCTAGGGCACGGTAACCGCCTTTTTGGCGATAGACCTCTAGCGTGTTAATGCCAGGTACATTGATATGTTCTAATAATAGTTTACGTGCCATTATTTTTTGCGTAAATCGTCTATCAATTGATCAACCGACTGTTCGGTCAGGTTCTCATAAAAAGTATATTCTGGGCCGATCTGCAATACCGGACCATAACCACAAGCGGCCAGACACTCAACGCCTCTCCAGCTAAATTGGCCATCTTCCGTTACTTCGCCTTCTTTAACACCCAGTTTCTGCTCGATATGATCCATAATTTTTTCGGCACCAACCAAGCAGCAAGGACCTGTACGACAAACTTCCAGTACGTATTTTCCTTTTGGCTGCAAGAAGTACATGGTATAGAAAGAAGCTACTTCATACACTTCAATCGGCTGAATCTGTAAATATTCTGCCACCTTATCCATTGCAGGAACGCTAGTCCAGCCAAATTCGGCCTGTACCAAGTGTAAAATAGGCAAGAGTGCCGATTTTTGTCTTCCGGCAGGATAACGGTTTACGATTTCGTCGAATTTGCTGATCAATGCCGACGGAAACTCTACAGGTTGTTGTTCTTCTACTCTAAGCATCTAATTCTCCTGCAATAATGTTCATGCTACTCATGTTAATGATGGCATCTGACAACAGCATACCTTCGCTCATTTTGGCAAACATGGAATAATTAATAAAACTTGGCCTTCTAAAGTGCAAACGATAAGGCGTTCTGCCACCATCGTTGATCAAATAGAAACCCAGCTCGCCATTACCACCTTCTACAGCATGGTAAACTTCTGCTTTTGGCGCATCGATTTCGCCCATCACAATTTTAAAGTGATAGATCAATGCCTCCATATTGTTGTATACTTCTTCTTTTCCTGGCAAATAAAATTCTGGAACGTCGGCATGGAAAATACCTTTTGGCTCTGATTTTATTTTCTCTATGGCTTGTTCGATGATTCGAACGCTTTGCCACATTTCTTCGTTGCGCACCAAGTAACGGTCATAAATATCGCCACTGGTACCTACCGGGATTTCGAAATCGAAATCTTGGTAAGAAGAATAAGGCTCGCTCACACGTACGTCGTAGTCAACACCTGTAGCGCGCAACAAGGGACCGGTCCAACCATAGCTCAAGGCATTTTCTTGTGTAACTTCGGCAACGCCGGCAGTACGGTCGATGAAAATACGGTTACGGTTCAGCAAACTTTCAAACTCCCTTAATGCTACCGGGAATTCTTTCAAGAATTTATTGATTTTGGCAAAAGCGATTTCGTTAAAATCTCTTTCCAATCCGCCAATACGACCAATGTTAGTGGTTAAGCGTGCACCGCAGATCTCTTCGTAAATTTCATAGATATGCTCTCTGAACTGGAAAAGATAAAGGAAAGTAGTGGTAGCGCCAGTATCTTGGGCAATAATGGTATTGCAGATGATATGATCGGCAATCCTCGATAGTTCCATGATGATTACACGCAGGTAATCTACACGTTTCGGGATTTGGATATTCAATAGTTTTTCTACCGTCATGTGCCAGCCCATGTTATTGATAGGCGACGAGCAGTAGTTTAAACGATCGGTTAATGGGGTAATCTGGTAGAACGGACGATGCTCGGCAATCTTCTCGAATGCACGGTGGATATAGCCGATGGTAGACACACCGCTTACGATACGCTCACCGTCTAGCTGCAATACGTTTTGAAAAACACCATGCGTAGCCGGGTGAGTTGGCCCCAGGTTAAGGGTTACCAATTCATTTTGCGGATCGTTGTCTGTATATACTGGTTGATTGTGTTTCATGGATTTATCTACCAAAATATTCGTCTTTTTTATCAACTCTGTTTGGATCTTCTAATGGATATTGTTTAAGCATAGGATGTACGCCCAAATCGTCCATGTTCAAAATCCTTCTTAGGTCTGGATGGCCTTCGAACTTTACGCCGAAAAAATCATAGGTTTCGCGTTCCATCCAATTGGCCGAATTCCAAAGCGTGCTTGCTGTAGGAATGGTAGGATCATTTTCGTGGATAAAAACCTTTAACCTAACCCTAATGCCCTTTACCATGCTGTGCAAATGGTAAACCACTGCAATATGGTTTTTTTCCGGATAGTGAACGGCAGTAATATCGGTTAAAAAATTAAAGTCGATTTTTCCGTTTTCTTTAAGAAACGAGAGTACGGCAATTAATTTGTCTTTGGTGGTCGAAAATGTTAACAGCCCATAAGGTTCTGTTACATCGAAAAGCTGCTCGCCAAATCTTTCGCCAAGCAATTCGATAATTTCTGTATTGGTTGCTTTGGCCATTATTCTATTCCGTAAGAAGCTAACATTTTTTTGTATTGCTCAGAATGCCTTCTCCTACCCGATTCGTTCTTTACCAGCTCCTGAATTTTGTTAAAGCCATCTAAAATAGCCTCTGGGCGAGGTGGACAGCCCGGCACATATACATCAACAGGGATAATTTCGTCAATGCCTTGCAACACCGAATAAGTATCGAAAATACCACCGCTTGAAGCGCAGGCACCAACAGCCATTACCCAACGAGGTTCGGCCATCTGCAGGTAAACCTGTTTAAGTACGGGACCCATTTTTTTGGCTATGGTACCCATTACCATCAGCAAATCTGCCTGACGAGGCGAAAAGCTTAAACGCTCGGCACCAAAACGGCCAAAGTCGTAATGAGAACCCATTGTTGCCATAAACTCGATGCCGCAGCACGAGGTGGCAAATGGCAAAGGCCATAAGGAATGCGAACGAGCCAAACCAATGACCTTATCTAAAGAGGTGGCAAAAAAACCAGATCCTTCGATACCTGGAGGCGCATCTACTATGTTGATTTCACTCATGTTTTTAAACAAAAAATGCTCATTCAAATAAAGAATGAGCAACAAATTTACAATATTTTAAAAGTAATTAGCCTAAGCTATTGGCATTTAGAACCGTTCTAAATAAATGAGTTTTTAGTCGGTGATTTTTAGTTATCAGTTATTAACTGAGAGCTGTAAACTGCTAATTGATTAAGCCCAATCCAAGGCTTTTTTCTTAATGATATATATAAAGCCTAACAACAATGTTCCCATAAAGATGAACATTTCGATTACGCCATTCCAGCCTAGTTCTTTGAAGTTAACTGCCCATGGGTACATAAAGATTACCTCTACGTCGAACAACACGAAAAGAATAGCTACCAGAAAGTATTTAATCGAAAACGGCTGACGTGCATTACCTACTACCTTGATACCCGCCTCAAAAGTAGAGAGTTTATCCTTGGTTTTGCGTTTTGGCCCCAAAAGGTGTGTAGCAAATAAGGTAACCACTACAAATCCCAAGGCCACGATAACCTGAAATATAATAGGCAAAAAATCCTGTGCTGTACTTTGCGTTTCCATATCAAAAATTTAAGGCAAAATTAAAAGAAAAAGGCAGGATTACAAATCCTGCCTTTCGTTTATCAATTTGAAAATAACTTATTTCTTAATTGGCGCCTTTTTTTGAGCTGCTGGTGCTGGTGGAGCCATCAAAGATTTCAAGCTCTCTGCAGCATAAGTGTTCTGAGGATCAATAGCTAAAGTCTTGTTGAAATATTCTTTAGCTTTTTCCTTATCAACACCTGAATAATAGAAACCTAAATAGTTATATGTCTCTACAAGGTTTTTGATATTTGCCGGAGTTGTTCCTTTTTCTGGTTTTGTTACAGTAACCAATTGGATGAACTTCTCATAAAAAGGAATAGCTAAACCTTTTTGTGCATCTGGATTATCGATTGCATCAATGTATTTGTTGATACGTGCTCTATAAATCGGAGCTTGCTCAGTCTCAGGAGAAAGTGTAGCTAATTTTGAAAATGCAGAATCAGCTTCAACCAATACTGGTTTGTTTTTTCCATTTGCGGCAACATAGCTAGCCATACCTAAGTAATAGTAGTTCATGGCCATTGCAGGATTCTTAGAGTTCAAGTCGATTACTTTTTTATAAACTTGAGCGGCCTGAGCATATTTCTTTTCGTCGAAAAGTTTTTTACCCACTGCGGCTAGCTCTTCAACTTTTGTAGAATCTAACTCAACACCTTTGCTAATGTTCAATACAGCCAAACTATCGTTTCCAGTTCCGGCATAAGCTCTACCTAGATAAAGGTAGTCATCACCCAAGATACGAGATTCGTCTTGTTTACGAGCGAACAACTCATTCATGTATTTCATACCTTGCTCGAAGTTCTTATTCTCTACCGCTGAATAACCGCGCATACGAATTACAACAAATGTCTTAGGGTTATTGGCATCGGTAGCATTCAAAGTTGCCACCTCTTTTTCTAAAGTCGTAAAATCACCTGCATATACCAAGAACTGTGCATAACGCAAACGAGATTCGAAAGACTTATCGGTTAAATCTAAGTACTTTCTCATGTTGGTTAAGGCTTCGGCTTTTTTAGCATCAGCAGTTTTCACATCTGCACGAGACCATTGCATTTCATTTTCAGCCAACTCACGGTAAGCTGGACCATAGTTAGCATCGCTGGCCGTTGCTTTCTTTAATTCAGCTTCAGCTTCAGGGAAGGCAAAAGCCATTTTATACATCCTGCCGATCTGTACGTGTGCACGATTCAAGTTCGGGTTGATGTCTAAAGCTCTTAAATATTGAGGATAAGCCTCTGTATTTTTTACTTGTTGTGCATAAAAATCGCCCAAAGCCAAAAAGGTCTCTGGATCTTTATCTTTTGCATCCAATTCTTCTGCTTTTTGCAGGTTAGGCAAAGCCGCTGCGTAATCAGGTTTCTGATTATCGATATAAGCCCTACCGATTGCCAAATACGTTTGGTAATCTTTTGTGCCTAATTGCAAAGCTTTGTCGAAATTTGTTTTTGCTGATGTAGCATTTGCAGATTTCAAATCTGCATGCCCCAAACCTACATAGTTTAGTGCGTATTTTGGATCGGCAGTGATACCTTTTGTAAACACAGCCCTCGCCGAGTCGATATCGTCTGTACGTAGATATACTTCACCAAGGTTAAAATAGTTTTCACCCTTGCTAGCCTGGGTACTCACTAATGTTTTAAGCATCGAACCTGCCTTTTGGTACTGTTCTGCATCCATTGCCTTCTTTGCATCGGCTAAACTCTGAGCAAATGAGGCAGTACCACCCATCATTACCAAACCTAAACTTAAGGTTATTGCTTTCTTGATCATTTTCATTGTCATCATTTGTTTTAACTGAAATAAAATTTTCCTATGCCTTTATCTGGTTCTGCATTAAGAATGTTATTTCCTTAGTTGAATATTAAAATTTAGTTCGTGTTCTTTATGTTTAATTCTCTCGTTGTTAATTTATGAGGACCTAGTCCTGATTTGAGTACAATTAACTGTCCACGTTGACTAGTTAACCAATTTGCAAATCCTGTGCCTAAACCATCGCTGTATTCGGCATTAATGATGTAAACGTTTCTTAAAAACGGATATTTTGCGCTGATTAGGTTCTCCTGAGTAGGTTTATAGTAAGAATTGTCTACTTTTTCTCCAGGCAAGTTCCTGACGCCCATCATCTTAACTTGTGGCAAATATGCCAAAATGTCTTTATTATTCTCCAACAACCAATTCACACCCACCACACCTATGTAATCCTTATGTTCGGCAATATACTTAATTACATCATTATTTGACTGTAATGTATATACACCACTTTTTGGCAACTCTTTTATTTTTGCCGAATCTATAAAATATCTGATGGTACTCGAGTAGGCATTATCAAAAACCAATTTCTTTCCAGATTTTGAAGTACCTTTTAGGATATCAAATACCTCGCTCGCCGTAATATTTGTATCTATATTAGCCACATTGGTAATCAAGGCGATGCCATCAATCGCAAATCTGTCTGTATATACAGGAACTTGCTTTTGTTTGTAGTAGTTTTCTTCGCTTGGCGTAAGCATCCTTGACAAAACGATCATTTTAACCTTGCCATTTAAAAAATCAGGCAGAATTTTATTCTCGTTCCCTAGGGTTGTTACCACTTTGGCATCTGGATAGTCACTTTTAAAAACGAAGATCTGATCGTCGAGGATTCTTGCGAAGGACTCGTCTACAAGCAGTTTTGTCGTTCCTGAAGTTCTAGTTTCCTTAACGGCGTCTTTTTTGTCCTTTCTCCGGCATGCGCCAAATAAAAGTACTAAAAGCACCAAGGCCAAACTGATTTTTTTCATTCGTTTTATTTTGTTTTCAGCGGTGATGAAGCTCCTATGAAACCATCGTGTTTCATTTATACAGAATCGTCGTTTTTTATTATTCTACCAAATCTAATCGCTGCATAAACAACTAAAACCACTCCAAAGGCTATCCGATATTCTATTGGAAATCTATCCGGGTCGAGGTTAATCCTATCGCCGAAAAAAACTACCATTATTGCGATCCCTAAAAAGATACAGATCATGGTGAGCCCTAAAATAAACAGAAATCGCTGTTTAGGCGATTTCTGTTTAAAGTTAATCCAGTTAAACATGGTTGCTTATTGTTGCAAGCTAAATTTAATCGGAATGTTGTATTTTACACGCACTGGTTTACCATTTTGCATACCTGGATTCCAGCGTTTAGCTAGCTTTAGTACCCTTAATGCTTCTTCGTCGGTTCCGTAGCCTAATTTACGCTCGATTCTAAGATCTGTTAAAGATCCGTCTTTCTCTACAGTAAATGAAACGAACACGTTACCTTGAATATTGTTCTCTGCTGCCATTGGTGGGTATTTGATATTCGAACCCAAGAAAGCATAGAACTTGTCGATACCACCTGGATAGGTTGGTGGATTCTCCATACTCACAAAGTTATAAACGGTATTATCCTCTACCACTGCCGCTTGTTTCGGACCTTCGCCTGCTGGAGCAATCTGTACGATATCGGCAGTAGGATCGCCTTCAATCGTTTTTTGTCCAGGATCGGCTTTTTTCAAGTCTTCGATCTTTGGTGGCTCCTCGTCTTTTACCTCGTTATCTGGTTTTACGATCGGAGGAGGGAATTTGATCTGATCCTGTTTCGGTGGAGGTGGCTCTACCGGTGGGGGTGTTTTCACCTCTGGATCGATCGGTGGTGGTGGCTGCACGGTTACCTCTATCACTTTTTCAGGAGGTGGCTCAGGTGCAAGGCCTTTAAGTAAAGCGTAAATTCTTGGCCCCAAGAAAAGCAATATAAATATTGCCGAGGCAATCAATAATGATTTGGTTGTATTCCAAGAATTAGTTTGGCGAAGCTCATAAGCTCCGTAAGCTTTATTCTTTTTGGCAAATACAATCTCAAGCCATTCTTTGTCAAATAAATCTATTTTTTTTCCAAACATTGTTCAAGTATTTTATTATTATCTAATCTCGTTAAAGGATGCCCTTTGATTTCATGAAATCTCTCTCCGCATCGGTTAAATGCCTAGGATCATCATCAATTGCCGGAGCACTGATATTGGTCTTAGTAATGCTGATTTCATCCATGATGTCCACAAAGTTCTTATAGTTGGCGCCTGTAGTAGGCTTCACTACAACAACGATATCTCTACCTGTTTTATCCTTTACTTCTTTCTTATTTTTTAATAAAGATGCCCTGATGTCTGAAAATCCTTCTATGGTTGGTGGTGTAGCACCAGCTTGTCCCATGTACCAAGCTATCCTATCATTCTTTCCAAGTAGAATGGTCATGGTTTGAGATTCTCTCAATTCTAATTTATTTTCATCTTTAGGATCTTTATCTGGTTTTGCAATATCCATTGCAAGAGGCTTTGATAGCGAGGTGGTCAACATAAAGAAAGTAATCAATAAGAAGGCCAAGTCTACCATCGCTGTTAAGTCAACTCTTGTAGATTGTTTTTTGCTTCTTACTTTGCCACCCTTTTTGCCACCCCCGCCGGAGGTATCTAATTCTGCCATAACTCTTTTTTATTTTGCAGCGCTTTCGCCCGATGTAATTAAACTGAATTTGTTAACTTTTTGCTCTTGAAGCACATCAACGATCTTTTTGATTACCGGATATTCTTCTTTCGCGTCACCTTTGATACTTACGCGCATCTCGGTTTTGTGCAATTCGGCAGTTGCATAACGTGCCTGCTCAATCCATCTGAACAAATCATTGTTTCTGGTACTGTCTACCGGAACACCTTGAAATTTCTCTTCGAATTTGGTACGCTCTTCGCCGTTCAAGTTAATGAACTGCTTCAAGTTGCCAAAAGGCACACCAAAAGAGGAGATTACACCAAAACGCTTGGCTTCTTCTTCAGTGAACGAAGTGTTGTACAATGCAGCCATTTTTTGCAAAGTCAGCTTTTTCACGTCTTGTCCGATAATTTCGACAAAAACCTTTCCTCTACCAATGCTCAAGATCGTTAAGTCTTTATCTGGCACTTTAAATTGTACCGAAGAAGAAGGCGTCTTGATTTCCAGTGGATCTGGCTGACGTGAAGTTGCCGTTAAAATGAAGAAAGTCAACAACAGGAAGGCCACGTCGCACATGGCGGTCATGTCTACCGAGGTACTCTTTCTTGGAACTTTTACTCTAGGCATAATATAAAAATTATAATATTTTAATTAATGATGTTAATTCTTCCGGTTTTCCATAAAGCCGGTAAAAAAAAATTAAAATAATTCTTATTTATGGGTACTAGCGTAAGTTTGGATGATGCTGAAACCAGCTTCATCGATAGCATAAGTCAATTTATCGATTTTCGAAGTTAAGATGTTATACATGATGATCGCAAGCGTAGAAGTACCGATACCGGTTGCTGTATTGATCAAGGCTTCAGAGATACCAGTTGCCAAAGCAGCTTGATCTGGAGCACCAGAGTTAGCCAAACCACCGAAGGCTTTAATCATACCTGTTACTGTACCCAATAGACCCATTAACGTACCTACTGATACCAAAGTAGCAATGATCGTTAAGTTTTGCTCTAACATTGGCATTTCCAATGAAGTAGCTTCTTCGATGTCTTTTTGGATAGCCAAGCATTTTTGATCTGTGTCCATGTTAGCTTCTACTTCCATCTCGCCGTATTTTTTAAGACCAGATTTGATTACGTTAGCTACTGAACCTTCTTGTTTATCGCACTCTGCAACAGCAGCTTGGATGTTACCAGCGCTCAAAAGAGATTGAATTTTTTTAACGAAACCGTCTAAGCTTCCTTTACCTGTAGCTTTACCAATTACGATGAAACGCTCGATTGAGAATACAAATACCATTAAAAGCATACCGATCAAGATTGGTACGATGAAACCGCCTTTGTAAGCCATACCGCCATAGTTTCCTGGGAAAGGCAAATAAGTGTGGGTATCTACGTCATAGAAGGCCAATGACACTGCACTTTGGCTTTTGGCCACATCAGCAGGGATATTGAAGTTTGAAGGCTTTCCTAATACGAAGATGAAAAGTGAAATACCGATAATAATACAGATTGGAATTACCAGCGTTGCAAATAGATTAGATGCAGTTGAGCTCTCTTTTTTAACTGTTGTTGGTTTTGGTGCGTTTGCCATTTTTTTTAGTTTTTTAGTTTTAGTACTTGTTTTTTAAACTTTAGATAAATTATTAAATCTTTTAGTAATACACACAACGCGTATCGAAACTAATTGTTGCGTTAACAAATTTATAACTTTGATTTAAATTACAAATTAAATAATCGTTACACAATTAATTCGTTACGTTTTTCCGTTCACTTTTGCGAAGCTAACGGGGCATATAACTAAAAAAGATTGCCTATGGTTGGACAATCTTTCGCAATTAAAACTAAAAATTTAATTAAAAGCAAATTTAATGTGAAAAAAATACGTTAAACCAAGGCTTCGATCACTTTTGGAAGGGCATTCTGGATCTCCTCGCTGGCAAAATCTTCAAATTGCTTAAAGTTGTTCAGAAAAGCGACCGCCAGTTCATTCGCCTTAATATCGTAGTCTTGCTTGTTCCTCCAGGTGTTGCGTGGATTTAAGATTTCGGCAGGCACTTCTGGGCAGCTTTTTGGCATTAGCAAGCCAAAAACCGGATGCGCTTCAAAATCGGCATTGGCCAGGCTTCCATTTAGGGCTGCTGTGATCATGGCTCGGGTATAGCCCAGCTTCATTCTGCTGCCTATGCCATAAGGGCCTCCGCTCCAACCTGTATTAACCAGCCAAACGTTTACTTGATGCTTTTCCATTTTTTCGCCTAACAGTTTGGCATATTTAGTAGGATGCAAAGGCAGGAATGCCTTGCCAAAACAGGCTGAAAAAGTTAACTGAGGTTCGGTAACTCCAGCTTCTGTACCTGCTACCTTTGCGGTATAGCCAGAAATAAAATGGAACATGGCCTGGCCCTTTGTTAATTTGGAGATGGGAGGCAATACGCCAAAAGCATCGGCCGTTAAGAAAAAGATGTTCTTAGGCCCTGCCCCTACCGAAGGTAGTTTAGCATTGTCTATATAATGTATAGGATAGGCAACCCGTGTATTTTCTGTTTTTTCGATGTTGGAGAAATCTACTTCCCTGGTACCCGGAAAGTAATTGGTGTTTTCTAATAAGGATCCAAACTTGATGGCATTGAATATCTGAGGCTCCTTTTCGGCAGTAAGGTCTACGCACTTGGCATAGCAGCCGCCTTCAAAGTTAAACACGGCGTCTTCGCTCCAGCCGTGTTCGTCATCGCCAATCAGGGCTCGTTTAGGGTCGGCAGACAAAGTGGTTTTACCCGTGCCCGACAGGCCAAAAAAGATGGCCGTATCTCCATCGGCACCAACATTGGCCGAGCAATGCATAGACAGGGTCTGCTTTTGTTGAGGCAATATATAGTTAAGTACAGAGAAAATTCCTTTTTTAATCTCTCCGGTATAAGCAGTGCCACCAATAAGGATGATCTTTTTAGAGAAGTTCAAAATAGAGAAATTGCCTTGACGTGTTCCGTCTGTAGTCGGATTGGCCACAAATGATGGCGCTGCAATAATGGTCCATTCAGGCTGGGCCGGAATTTCCTCCTGATCGAACCTCAAAAACAGGTTATTGGCAAACAGGTTCTGAAAAGCATGTTCGGTTACTACCCTGATCGTAGTTCTATAGGTTTCGCTTGCACAGGCATAGGCATCGCGAACGTAGATCTGTTTCGAACTGAGGTGCTCGGTGAGCTGATTAAACAAAGAATCAAAATGAGCAGGACTGATTTTGATGTTAATATCGCCCCACCATACGGTATCTTCCGTTACTTCATCACAAACGATAAAACGATCTTTTGGCGAACGGCCGGTAAATTTTCCGGTATCAACGGCAAGCGCACCGCTATCGGCAAGCGTACCTTCTCCGTTCTGTAAAGCTTCTTGAACCAGTTCGGCTACGCTAAGCTGGTATTTAACTGTTTTAGCAGCTAATTTAAGGTAGCTCAAATCAGGTTGCTGTACATTTTTATTGCTCATATTTTTGGTTAATATGCTGCAAATCTAAACAGATATTAACGCAAAAAACAACGCATCTCAGATAAAAATTTTACTTATTGTGGCAAATACACTAACAATCAACAAACTGATTATCAATATTTTGAAAACAAAATTAGCCTCCAGATTTTTTTACTTTATAGCCTTCTTTTTGAAGCAATAAAACGATCTTGTCGCGAAAATCGCCTTGAATCAAAATTTCGCCATCTTTGGCAGCTCCGCCAACGCCACATTTTGTTTTCAGCATTTTGGTTAGTGTATCTAACTGTTCGTTGCTTCCTCTAAAACCTGTAACCAACGTAACGGCCTTACCACCCCTATTTTTGCGGTCTAGCATTACCCTCAAATCTTGTTGCGCATTGGTTAACTCTTCGTTTGCCTCTTGCTCATTGCTTTCAAAAACAAAAGACGGATCTGTGGAGTACATAATTCCCCCCAAATCGCTCAGTGTTTTATTTTTCGGTTTCATTTTTTCCTGCTTCTTTACTTGGTAATAATATTCAAAGATAATGGCAATACTTCAATATCAATATCTCTGCCCATAAACAAAGGCTCTCCATCTAAATGGATTGCATCTTCTTTTGTCCGTTTGATTTTGATACGTTGCCCCCTGATGATTTCTACCATATCCGATTCATGCGTTTGCGCACGCAACATGTGATAAGCTAAAACAGGAAGCTTGTAGAGAGGAAAAGGCTTGACAACACATACATCCAAAAAGCCATCGGTGATGGAAGATTTGGGAGAGATGTATACATTATTGCCATACTGGGATGAGTTGGCAATGCTGATGACAAAGGCTTTTCTTTTATAGAGCTTTCCATCAATTTCTATTTCATAGGGCTGTGGCTTATAGGAAGTCATTTCTTTGAGCCCCATTTCGATATATCCCTTTAGGCCACGGCTTTTGTTACCGGCAAAAACGGCGCTCAGTTGGGCATCGAAGCCCATTCCGGCCATATTAAAAAATGGCTTTCCATTCAACTTGGCCGTATCTATCTGTGTTATGTTAAGCGTATTGAGCAACTGGATGGCTTTTTTGGTCTGCAAAGGAATTTTGAGAAACCTTGCCAAGCCGTTTCCCGAGCCCAACGGAATAATTCCTAATGTCTTATCCGACTGTACAACTTTAGCGGCCACTTCGTTAATGGTTCCATCGCCGCCTACGGCTACAATCACATCGAAATTCTTATTTGCCGCTTCTTCTGCCAATTCTGAGGCATGCCCTATGTATTCGGTAAAACTATAGTTGGCATTAAACTTTGTCTTGTCTAAATACGCATCAACCAAAGCTGGGATTTTGAGTTTCCCCTTGCCCCCAGAAATGGGATTAATAATGAATAAGATATTCGTTTTTAACAAATTGCTTCGATTAAGTTGGCACAAAATAATTGATATTTTTTGACTATTAATAATATATATAGTAATTTTGCAGCTGTTAAAAGTGGACTGATTTGCGATGCTATGCAAGTAGCGGGATTGCAACCACGTAAAAAAAAGTGCTAAAACCATACTACAATCGTTTTACCACCTGTTTACAGGACCGTCATTCCATTTTAATAATAAGTTTATTTAAAAATTTAATTATTTAAAATGTCGTATTTATTTACATCAGAATCTGTATCTGAGGGCCATCCAGATAAAATTGCGGATCAAATTTCGGACGCATTAATTGACAACTTTTTAGCGTTCGATACAGAATCAAAGGTAGCTTGCGAAACCCTGGTTACCACTGGACAGGTTATTTTGGCAGGCGAAGTAAAATCTCAGACCTATCTGGATGTACAACAAATTGCAAGGGATGTAATCAGGAAAATTGGTTATACCAAGAGCGAATACATGTTCGAAGCCAATTCTTGCGGTATTTTATCGGCTATACACGAGCAGTCTCAAGATATTAACCAAGGTGTAGACAGAAGCAACAAGGAAGAGCAGGGTGCTGGCGACCAGGGCATGATGTTTGGCTATGCCACCAACGAAACCGACGACTATATGCCTTTGGCCTTGGATCTTTCGCACAAACTGTTGCAGGAACTGGCTGCATTGAGACGCGAAGACAGCGAAATCAAATACCTTCGTCCCGATGCCAAATCGCAGGTTACCCTGGAGTATGACGACAACAACAAGCCTGTGCGCATTGATGCGATCGTAATTTCTACCCAGCACGATGATTTTGACGAAGAAGGCACAATGCTGGCCAAAATCAAACAGGACCTGGTAAACATCCTTATTCCAAGGATCATCAAAAAATACCCTCAATATGCACATTTGTTCAATGCGAACATTCAATACCATATCAACCCAACCGGCAAATTTGTAATTGGTGGTCCGCATGGCGATACCGGCTTAACAGGAAGAAAAATCATTGTGGATACTTATGGTGGCAAAGGCGCACACGGTGGCGGTGCCTTCTCTGGAAAAGACCCGAGCAAGGTAGACAGAAGCGCGGCTTATGCAACACGTCATATTGCCAAAAACCTGGTTGCAGCTGGCGTGGCTAGCGAAATCTTGGTTCAGGTTTCTTATGCAATTGGCGTGGCTCAGCCTATGGGCATCTATATCAATACCTATGGCACCAGCAAAGTAAACAAGACCGATGGCGAAATTGCCAAGATCGTTGAAGGCATTTTTGATATGCGTCCTTACTTTATTGAGCAGCGCCTTAAATTGAGAAACCCTATTTACAGCGAAACAGCAGCTTACGGACACATGGGCCGCAAGTCTGAAACTGTAACCAAAACCTTCAAATCGCCAAATGGCGAAGAGAAAACGGTTACCGTTGAACTGTTTACCTGGGAGAAGCTTGATTTTGTAGACCAAGTTAAAGTTGCCTTCGGTTTATAATCGACAGCATTAAATATAGAAAAGGCTCCTGAGGTTAAATCAGGAGCCTTTTTTGTTTGCTATCAATTAATTTCTTTACAAAAAATCCCTGAAAACAACGAGCAGAGAAATACTGGTTTTCTGCGGTTGCTTATGTTGCTGGCAAAGGGTAGATTTATTAACTATTAATTAATGATCAGCGCATATTTATGTTGCCGGCCTAACCCATCAAAAGCTTATACCTTAAATTCTAAAAGGCAAAGCAAAAAGCACCTAAACAATCCAGAAGCATATTTAACCTAACCAATAATAAATTATGAAAAAAACCATGAATTTGGGCAAAGCCCTTAGCAAAGCAGAACAAAAATCTATAATGGGCGGCGATAGTCCGTTTCAATTTGTACTAATTGGCTGCAGCAACGGAGCGGTAGTTTGCATCTCTTGCAACGAAGGAGAAGATTGCGACGCCATAGCCAAAGCCGCCTGTGCCGCAGCTGGCAATAGCGAGAGCTAATACAATTATTAGTTAATTGACAGAACCGGCATTAAGCGATGCCGGTTCTATTTTATTCATATCCCTTTATTCTTCATAAACGCCTGCTCTTCGGCCAGGACATGCTTATCGTCTATAAAATAAGATTTCACGTTGGCGATGTGCATCTCATCAATCACATCTACAAAATTCTTATAATTAGCAGTATTTGTCGGCTTAATAACCACCACCATAAACTTTGAAGGGTTATTTTGATGGGTTTTGGCTACCTGAGCCTTGGCCTGCAAAATGTATTGCTGGATGTTTTCCATGCTCGCTTGCCTCATCACCGCCTTGCTTGGTTCGCCCATGTAATAAACCGCCTGATTATTTCTACCCAGCAAGATGGTCATTGTTCTTGATTGTGCCAATGTCATTTTCTCTTTGCCGTCAACCGGTTTGGCGATTTCCATCGATTTCATTTTGGCCAAGGAGGTAGTGAGCATAAAAAAGGTGATGAGCAAAAATGCCAAATCAACCATTGCAGTTAAGTCTACGCTTGGAGCTAGGGTTTTGGTTCTTCCCTTTACGGCCTTGCCGTTTTCTGGGGTAGTAAGTGTTGCCATATGCTGTTTAGTTTTAAACAGGATGACATACAAACAGAAATTGCATAAAAAAAGCGACTAAAAATTTAGTCGCCCTTTAATAAGCTCATTTTGGTGCTATTTTATAGCTTCAATAACGCCACACCCTACCCTTGGACCCGAGTTGCCCGTTGGCTGCGTGGTGTAATCATCTGTTCCGCCATGAACGATAATGCCTCTGCCAATAATATTTTTAACGTCGCCGTCTTTTACGCTCCATCTATCGGTGCTTACACTTACCGAACCATGGCCTTTGGCATCGAGCTTGATATTGCCTATGTCTCCAGAATGATAAGCAGCGCTGCCCCATTTGCCATGCATTTCATTAGTTGGATTCCAATGTCCATGGGTATTTTCTCCCATGTTACCACAATCACCATGCTCATGGAAGTGAACCGCTACGGTACTGTCGGCACGCTCGGGGAAATTGATCTCGAGATCCATCTTAATCTTTCCATCGGCCAGACTATAAAACTTGACGGTACCAATAGCCTTATTAGCTGCTGTTGTATTTAAGGTTGCCTGAGCAATCTCTTTTCCTGCATTGTTACATGCGCTCCATGCCATTCCTAGGCATAGCGCTAAAGGTATAAGGTATTTTTTCATATTATATATTTAGGTTTAGAAAAGAACAAACGCCGTAAAGATTTGGTTTTGAATACTTAACAAAGAATATATCGAAATCGAAAACCAATTAGCTTTGCTGTTGTTTTTAGGATATATAAACTTCAGCAATCATGGAACAGCCAGTAGAAATGAATACAATGAGTCAGATTTTGGAAAAACTAAGACTCAAAGGAAGAGATAACGAAATCAGGATGTCCGATCATGGCAAAATGCAATCGGCAAACCTCAATAAAATATACAAACCAGAAGATTTAACCATCGTAAAAACCTATCGTTTTGAGGGCATGTCTGATCCTGCAGATAATTCAGTACTTTATCTGGTAGAAGACAAAGACAAGAACATTGGTTATATATTAGATGCCTATGGTATTTATTCTGACAACGAGGGTCCGGCATTTGATGATTTTTTGAAAAAGCTCCCTGTAGCCGACCGAGATGAGCAAGAGCTTTTCAGCTAAAGCACTTGATAATAAAAAGGCTTCTCTGCAAACGAGAAGCCTTTTTTACGTCTACTAAAATAACTATGTTTGGGTTGATAAATCTTTCAGCCATGTGGACTTGCCCCTTATGTAGCCGCCCCTTTAAGCAAAGCAATCAGCAACATTACTGTGGAGACAAAACGGTTGGCGATTTTTTGCAGGGGAAAAGCGAGGTCTCATTGGCATTATTCGATCACCTGTTGGCTAAACTGACTACACTTGGCCCTATCCAGCTACATGCCACCAAATCGATGATCGTGATATCGGTTATTACACGTTTTGCTTTCGTGATTAACCTCGGCCGCAATTTTATCGATCTGGTATTGCCTTTTGATGAACCCTATTATGACAACCTCTGCTTTCGCAAAATTGGGCAAGTACCCGGAAGCAGGCAATATAATCACCATTTGAGGCTTTTATTTGCCGACGATATAAACGAAGAAGTATTTGGATACCTACAAAAAGCCTATGCCAACGGAAAAAACGTATGAATTAAACGGACATCGCCTCAAGGTAACTTTTGCCGACCAGCTAGTCAGCATAGGAAGTCCAAAAGCGCTTAAAGCATTTCTTTCCTTGGCTATAGAAGAACGCTCCATTACTTTTGCTGCGTTGCTTAAAAAAGATTATTACCAATTAACAGGAAAAAGCCTTGACATTAGCGATGATTCGATCATCATCGAAATCTGGGGTCATGTTTATGCCAGTTATGTAGCAAAAGCGATTAAAAATCTGATCAGCTTAAAGCTGATAACAGAGATGGCCGATTTTGTAATTAATCGTTCAGACAGCATTGAGTGTGGTGAAAGAGCGATTGACAGCAACCGTTTATTTTGGGATCTGCTTTCGAATTTTAAAGGCTTGATCTTGGAGTTTTTGCCCAAGAGCCTTAAGAATACCGAATCCAATGAATAATTACTGAACTTGCATCCTGATGCCAAACGACACCTTTCTTGTGACCGCCTTTCCGTCAGCCTGTGCAGGCAATAATTCTGGCGAATTCAACAAAACCCTTACCAGTTCTGGCAGTACTTGTTTATTTGGCTGTGGCCTAAATGACAAGTTGCTAACCTTACCTAGACTATCGATTGTGAAAGTTGCCCTGATACTAATCGATTGAACATCGTTTAAATAATTAGTGATCTCTTCGCTTAGATAGAATTCACTATTAAAGTATTCCCTAAAAGTCTTGTATTTGCTCTGCTTTAAGGCTGGATCCGAAAGGACGGCTTCATTCTTTGATTTATCTTCTCCTTGGCCAAATCCTGGGTCTATTGTTGGCGGATCCGTATTTGGTTTAGGTTCTTGTTTTATCCCGGCTATATATTTGTTCGCCTCATCAAAGCTGATCCTTTTGGTCTTTTTTTGATTCGCATCATAAATTTCCCAAGTACCGATGGCTGCACCGTTGCTGTCGTAAGTTTCGACCGCCTCCATACGCTTGTTTTTCAGGTCATATTTTTCAATCGTATAGTTGCCCCCATTCTTTGGCGTAATACTGATACGAGTCACTGCCTTGTCTTGTGCAACTTCAGCTCGCTGTTCGTCGTAATACTTAACGCTGGCCTGCTTGGTTTGGGAGTAAGCGCATGCCGCAGACAGCACGAACGCCATGGCTAAAAAGAAAATCTTTCTCATGTGCAATTTTAAGCTCGTTATTTTTATTTTGAGTTTGTTTGAACCCTCGAGCTTTTAGCCGCTAAAATAGTGCCATAAACCAAAAAAGCACCACTTTGTAAGTGATGCTTTTTGCGGTCCGGACGGGACTCGAACCCGCGACCTCCGCCGTGACAGGGCGGCATTCTAACCAGCTGAACTACCGAACCATTTCCCAAAACTAAATCTCTTTCGGATTGGGATTGCAAATATAGCGTCTTTAATTTATTTTACAATAAAAATTTGAAAATATTTATAACTCATTAATTTACAGCGCCTTCTTTCATCTTCTCTGCGTTTTCTGCAAATTGCAAAGCATCAATCAACTCTTGTACGCCACCATCCATTACGCCATTCAGGTTATATAAGGTTAAACCAATACGGTGATCGGTTACCCTACCCTGTGGATAGTTATAGGTTCTGATTTTGGCCGAACGGTCGCCGGTTGACACCATTGTTTTACGCTTGGCTGCAATGTCGCCATTCTTTTTCTGTACTTCTAAGTCATAGAGTTTGCTTCTCAACATCTCCATGGCCAATTCGCGGTTAGCCAATTGCGAACGCTCTACCTGGCAAACCACTACAATGCCCGACGGACGGTGTGTCAACTGTACCTTGGTTTCTACCTTGTTTACGTTCTGTCCACCAGCACCACCAGACCTTGACGTCTGCAAATCAATATCGGCAGGATTTACATATAAATCAATTTCTTCTGCTTCTGGCAATACGGCCACAGAAGCCGCAGATGTATGCACGCGACCTTGTGTTTCTGTATCAGGCACACGCTGTACGCGGTGTACGCCAGATTCGTACTTCAATTGGCCATACACATCATCGCCGCTCACCTTTAAAATTACCTCTTTATAGCCGCCTGCCGTACCTTCGGTTACATCCATTGTTTCTACTTTCCAGCCTTTGCTTTCAAAGAAACGGGTATACATCCGGTACAAATCGCCTGCAAATAATGCGGCTTCATCGCCACCTGTACCACCCCTGATCTCAAAAACTGCATTCTTTGCATCTTCAGGATCTTTAGGGATCAACATTAAGCGAACCCGCTCTTCTAATTCTTCTTGTTGGACCAATAAAAGATCCAATTCCTCTTTGGCCATCTCGCGCATTTCCTGGTCTTTTTCGGTACTCAGAATTTCCTTGTTGGCCTCGATGTTGCTCATCACATTCTTGTAGATTTTATATTCGTCTACAATTTTGCCCAAGTCTTTGTATTCTTTATTCAAAGCCGCAAAACGCTTCATATCCTGTACCGTGTCGGGATTGCTCAACTGCTCCTCAACATCTTCCCAGCGTAGCTTAATTGCTTCTAATTTTTCTAACATAGTTTTGTTTTTTGAAAATGTGCCTTGGTGCTAGCAACAAAGCAAGTCCCGCTATCCGCTTCTCCCGATTTCTATCGGGATCCGCTACTATCGGGTTTATTTAACGGCAGTCTGTGCCGTAAAGAATGCAAAAATACGATTTTAAGACTAAAGGTGAAAGCCTTCAGCCAAAAGAGCAGTCAAGCTCAAAAACCTGGTTAATTGGGCTTGTAATATTCAAGCTTAAGGTCTTGGCCATCAAAAACTCCGTAAGACGAATAATTGATCCACTCGCCAATGTTTACATAGCGGCTGTTATTGCCCAAATCAATATCCAGAGGCAGGTGCCGATGTCCAAAAACAAAATAATCAAAATGCGCTTCTTTCAGTTTTTCCTTGGCAAAAATAGCCAGCCATTCGTTTTCATTGCCTAAAAAAACTTCCTTCTTGTTGTTGGCAACCCTGCTGCTGCCCGACCAGCCGTTGGCAATAAACATGCCTATGCGAGGAGGCAACACCGAGAACAGCCATTGGCAAAATGGATTTCTGAACACCTTGCGCAAAAATTTATACTTCTTGTCTCCCGGCCCTAATCCGTCACCGTGGTGTAAATAAAACTTCTTGTTGGCCCGTTCAATCACCAATTCGTCGCTAATTATCTCAAGGCCTATCTCTTTGGTAAAATAATCGTCAACCCACATATCGTGGTTACCCTTAAAAAAATAGATTTTGATGCCTTTATCGGCCATTTCGGCCAATTTTCCTTGCAAACGGATAAAGCCTTTCGGAATGACCTTCCCATATTCGAACCAAAAATCAAACACATCGCCCATTAAAAACAGTTCGCTGCAGCTGGGCTCAATAAAATCTAGCCAACTCACAATGTGGGCTTCCCTTTTGCGGCTTTCTGTATAATTTGGCGCACCTAAGTGAAAATCAGAGGCGAAATAGATGCATTTATCCATAATAGTGCAAAGATAACAATTTCAACGGTCGTATAATCAGCTTCAACATGCTTATAAATATGGTAATTCTATAGTTTTAATAGACTTTTTTAGTTTTCTATGTAGAACCTGTCTAAATAAGACTAATTTTTAAAGTTTAATTGTTAAATTTGCAAAAATTTAAAAATATGATTTCAACTGACATAGCCATTATTGGCGCCGGACCCGTAGGTTTATTCGCGATTTTTGAAGCAGGACTATTAAAGATGCGTTGTCATTTAATCGATTATTTACCCCAAGTAGGCGGTCAGTTGTCTGAAATCTACCCTAAGAAGCCAATTTATGATATCCCTGGCTATCCTAGCGTATTGGCTCAAGAGCTTATTGATAACCTGGTAGAACAGGCTAAACCTTTTCATCCAGGCTATACGCTTGGCGAACGTATCGAAGGTTTGGAGAAACGTGGCGAAGGCGACTTTGTATTAACTACCAATATGGGTACCATCATCGAGGCCAAAGTTGTGGTAATCGCTGGCGGACTAGGCTGTTTTGAACCACGTAAACCTGCAGTTTCTGGTTTGGAGCAATTCGAAAACGGGAGAGGCGTAAACTACATGATCTTAGATCCGGAAAAATACCGCGGTCAGAAAATGGTTATTGCCGGTGGCGGCGACTCTGCTCTAGATTGGACAATTTTCTTGGCCGATATCGTATCAGAACTGACTTTGGTACACCGTAGCGAAAGCTTCCGCGGTGCGCCAGATTCGGTAAATAAGGTAATGGAACTGGCCGAAAGCGGAAAGATCAATCTGGTACTGAATAGCAACCTAAACTCGGTTAACGGAAACGGAAAACTAGAAAGTGTTGAGGTTATTCATAACCGAACCATGGAAACCGTAACCTATGAAGCAGACCACTTGATTCCGTTATTCGGATTAAGCCCTAAATTAGGCCCTATAGAGCAATGGAACCTCAACATTAGCAAGAGTGCCATTGAGGTAAATACAGACGACTACAGCACGAATATCCCAGGTATTTACGCAATTGGAGATATTAATACCTATACTAATAAATTAAAGTTAATTTTGTGCGGATTCCATGAGGCAGCTTTGATGAGCCACAGCGCTTACCAATACATCAATCCCGGAGTTAAATACACCATGAAATATACCACCGTAAATGGGGTAAGCGAATTTTAAGAATGGAAACAAACGATATTTCTATACAAGTTGAAGACCGTGAGGGCAATTTGGCAACACTAATTGCTCCTACTGACATGGGCTTAAGCCTAATGGAGTTTTTAAAGGCAAGCGAATACGATATTTTGGCTACCTGTGGAGGCATGGCACTTTGTGCTACTTGTTGCGTTGATGTGTTGGAAGGCGAAGAAAAGCTGAACGAAATGACAGACGACGAATATGCCATGCTGGATACCTTGCCAGATCTGTTGCCTAACTCAAGACTGGCTTGCCAGCTTCAATTAAGCCCAGCCATGGACGGATTAAAGGTTCGGCTGCATGCAGAGCAATAAGACAGGATAAAAACATAAATAAAAGGGGCGATAATCAGATTATCGCCCCTTTATTTTTTCCAACAAAGCAAATAAAAAAAGCCCTGAGCAATAAACTCAGGGCTTTTTTATGATTTAATTCGATGCTATGGATTTCTTTTCCATTTCTCCACTAAACCTCTACCAGAAAAAGTCCAATTGATATCGAAACTCTTAGTGGCTGTATTAAGCGTGAAGCTTTGGATAGAACTTGCATAATTAGTTGCACCATTATAGGCTTTAACTTCAGTAATTGCAGTATTGTCACCATTGAATTGGTACTCAACGAAACCACTATAGGTTTGCGCGATATATTGTACCCTTACACGATTAGGACCAACTGTTGATAAACTGATGCCATCTTCTGAATAGTGACCTATGTTAGCATCTATAGTACCATAGTTGTTATTTACATCGTAAAGGTATTTGCCTTCCCAAAGACTTTTGATAGGCAAGTTGTAAATAACAGCTCCAAAATTGCCACTTACAATACCAGCGGTTGCTGATGTAATTTTGATACCTATTACGTTAGCCTTAGTTTGGTCTAGCATAGGAACATTCAAAGTCACATCAAAATAAGCAGCCTTTTCACCTTTTTTAATGGTAACAGTAGAAGGGAAAGTGATAGCTCCACTAGCAATTTGATTGTATGGAAATTGTGCTGTTGGATATGCAGTATTCCATTTAGTTACCAACTCTGGTGCTAGCGCTACCTGTACAGTAATATCCTGTGGCGCTACATCTTCCGCACCTGCATATCTTACCGAAGTGGTAAATTTTGCAGTAGTTTGCGATGGATCTAGTGTTGTTGGTGTATAGGCATAAACTGGTGCTCCCGATGGAGAAGAAGGTGTACCTGTACTACCAAATTCAACTACGTTACCTGGTGATTTATCCGGATCTAATACAGTTGTATCGTCCTTCAAACAAGAGGTAAGTGCAACTGTAGCAAACAATAATGCTACAGTTTTATTTATAATTTTTTTCATTTTCATTAAATTTTAAATCCGTTTACCTATTAATTAGCATCCCAGAAGATAAGTGTACTAAACTTATTAATGCCTTGTGGTGCATTGGCCGGGTTCAAGTTGTACTCTTCTTGTGGATATAATACTCTTGTAGGCAATTTATCAACATGAGTAGATACCGATTGTCTAGAAGCGAATGTCAATAATGCATCTGCCGAACCATTTACAATAGCTGGATAGCCAGTACGTCTAAATTCGTTAAATGCTTCGTCGTTTTCAATCATGTTTAACGCAATGTATTTTTGAGTAATGATTGATTCGATTTTATGGTCTAGTGTAGTAGCTAAGGTAAAATTAACTAATGAGCTCGCAGCATTGGCTGTTTGATAAGCGGTCACATCAGTTGCTACGTTTTTAGTTGCATCTACAGTATTACTTACGTTTTTGTACAAATAAGTGAACGATTGTGTAATACCAGTATTGAATGCAGCTGCAGCATCACCAGTTAGGTAACCACGTGCATAGGCTTCAGCTCTTAAGAACCAAGCTTCCGCTGCCAACATTAATGGCTGAGCTTGTGTAGGTCCTTTTACGATACCCAATGCGGTAGCATCTTTAGTAGCTGTTGTCCACGAAGAACCTGCTGACAAAGCTGGTGGCACTGTTGAAGATTCATCACCCATTTGATTGATAGGGGTGGTTGGGAAAGACCTATAAATTACTTTACCACGTCCTTGGTCATTCAATTTTTTACCATCGTAGAAGCTATACATCCATTTAGTAGGAATTCTACTTGTAGTTGTATTTGCACCAGCAGTAGTAAAACCAATTGAGTTCCAAGTTGGATTTGGTCTTGTTGTTTTCTCATAACCTGGTTGAACCAAGGCGTCAGTAGTAATAAAACCAATTGTAGTATTCATAGCAGCAAATTCTGTATTTGCATAAGCTTGATGAGCTGCTACTCCAGCCATCTTGATCAACATACGCAATTTGATGGTATTGGCAAATTTCTTCCAATTATCCATGTTTATACCTTTATTAGCTGCTGTACCAGACGGATTACTACCACCAAATAAAGGATCGGCAGTAGCTGGTACGTCGGTAGTTTTACTCAAATTAGCTTGACCTGCAGTAATATCTGCAATCGCCTTATTCAACTCCGCGATACAAGCTTTGTAAACGTCTGCACCCTTATCATATTTAGGTTGCAAGCTTCCTGTGCCTTTAAACGCATCAGAATAAGGAACGTCGTTAAATTGATTCACCAAACGCTCAAAAGCTAATGACTTCATGATACGTGCAATTGAAGTAGACCAAACCAATGTTGGATCATCTTGAGTACTCTTGATTACATAATCAAAGTCATTGGCGTTGTTATAGGTCGCTGTCCATAAACCAGCATAATCACCTGTACCAAAATCATAAGTTACAACCGATCCAAAACCGCCGAAACCACCAGCATTTGCTCTTGCTCCAGAGAAATCGGCTAGACCCGTATTAAAAGTATTGGCTACAGCTGCGTTACCTACAATAGCTTGAGGTAATATAGCCTGTGGAGTTGATGAAGTGAAGCCGTTTGGATTTTCGTTAATGTCCAAGTACTTTTTACAAGAACTTGCACTAATAACTACCGCGCCCAACACGATATATTTAAATATTTTTTTCATGTTCTTTGTTATTATAAAGTTAATGATAAGGTTAGACCATAAAATCTACCTGGAGGAGTTTGGCTCAATGAGGTAAAACCTATAGCATTGCTACTCGCATCAAAAGCACTATACTCAGGGTCAGTATAAATATTGCTCTTAGGAGCCCACAAGAACAGGTTACGCCCTTGAACACTTACGGTACCACCTTTAATAAACTTGATATTGCTGAATACTGATTTTGGCAAATCGTAAGAAATTGAAAGTTCACGCATTTTCCAGAATGCAGCAGAGTAAGTATAGTTAGCGTTAACAGCTGTGTTTGATGGACCGTTAGTCCAGAAATCTACACCACCAGTTCTAGTTGTGATATTAGTATTCGCTACATATGTATTTGTTGCCGGATCTAAGTAAGACGAGTTAGGAACAATGAAACGCTCTCTGTTGAAATAAGTAGTTCTGATACCAGCACCTGAAAAGTCGAAACCAGTACTTGCACCAGTATAGATCACGTTACCTGTACGGTACTCGAATACTGTTGCCAAACGGATGCCTTTATACTCTACAGATAAGTCAAGACCTAAACGATGTTTTGGCTCTGTAATACCTAAAGAAGAAGTAAGGGTTGTTGCGCTTGGGAAACCAGTTAAACGATCAACAATAATTCTACCTTGAGAATCTTTATTATAAGTTGTACCTTTTAATAGAGGGAATGATTCGCCTACTTGGGCAACTAAGTTAGCTGTACCAAAAGTACCCAAACTGATAAAGCTTTGGTCTGTACTGATAGAAAGCACTTTATTAGAGTTATAAGTATAGTTACCACCAACTGAAACCTCTAATCCATAAGAAGTACGCACTGGCACTAGTCTCAATGAAGTTTCGATACCTTTATTTTCTACCTCACCCGTGTTGGTTAAGTAAGAAGTATAACCAGTTGCTGAAGGGATATTTACTGGTACGGTTTGATCTTTTGTATTTGATTTATAAGCAGTAAAGCTCACATTCACTCTTGATTTAAACATCTCTAAATCGAAACCACCTTCTAACGAAGTAGTAACCTCTGGTTTTAAGTTATCAGATACAATACGATCGCCTACACCAAATCCTGGTACACCTGCATAAGGATAACCAGATCCTTGTGAGAATGTAGGTTTCAATGCGTAAGCACCAATATTTACCTGACCTACTTTAGAAATACCACCTCTGATTTTCAAACTTGAAATAGTTTTAGACGATTTCAAGAAAGATAATGCGTCTGAAGCAATGAAAGAAATATCAGCAGCTGGATAGAACAACGAACGATTTTCAGGAGCCAAGATTGATCTCCAGTCATTCCTTGCGGTTGCGTGCAAGTATAAATAGCTTCTGAAGCCTAAACGGGCATCAGCATAAACACCTACTTGACGTACACGTGAATAGCTCTCGCCACCATTAATGTTTCCAGTCGTGTTAGATACGTTGTACAATCCAGGGATAACCATTACTGATGAGCTTGCGTTTACGTTCTTCGCATAGTTATCGCGCATACTTCCACCAATGATTGCATTTAAAGAGAAGTCTTTGCTCAATTGTTTGATGTATTGAGCCTGGAACTCAGGGTTCAACTGTGTTTCGGTATTAGACTGGTCTGAAACGCTACCTGGTCTGTTTGTAGCAACAGCATTACCACTGATACCGTTTCTATAAGCTGAATAAGTATATTTATCAGACCAAGCTTTTACCCTCACATTTCTGTTGCTCATACTTACCCTGAACAAAAGAGAAAGCTCTTGGATTGGGCTGTATTTAATTTGTACATTTCCAGTTAAATAATCATTACTGGTTAGGGTCCTACCATTACCTAAAGTAAAATAAGGGTTATCATAATACTCATTGTAGAATCCATCAGGAGAAGCAAATGGGTCTGTTCTCCAGTTTTTGTAACGGGTCAAAGGAACTTGACCAGGTGACATCAAAACGTTTTGAAAGGCAGTACCTGAATCACCTAAGTCAAATCTGTTTTGAACATAGTTGGCATTAAAATTAAAATTAACACCTTTCATCAATTCTTTAGCACCATTCAAACGTAATGTAAAACGGTTGTATTTATCTCCGGGAACAGTACCAGTTTGATCAAAATACTGAGAAGAAAGGTAATAAGAACCTTTTTCATCACCAGACGACAAACTAAAATCGGTTTGACTGTTTACACCGGTTTCCCAGAACTCTTGTTTACCTTCTTTTTCATTCCAAGAATAAGGAACAGTTTGGATAGAACCATCAACCAATGGCTTACCAATTACTTTCATCGAACCATCGAATCTTGGTCCATATTGCTGGTTCTCGTAAGCTGTGTAAGAAGGAATATCATCCGGACCTGTTCCTGAACCATATTGCTCTTGTACTTTAGGCAAGTAAGAGATCGTTTCCAAACTTGTAGTTTGACCTACTTTAATTTGAGTTACACCTCTTTTACCTGTTTTAGTAGTAATGATCAATGCACCGTTAGAAGCGTCAGAACCATAAAGAGCAGCAGCACCACCACCGTTCAATACTTGAATATCCTCAATATCTTCAGGGTTTAAGTTACCTAAGATGCTACTTGGAACGATTACGTTATCAACAACAACCAAAGCCTGGTTATTACCCAATAACGAACGGTTACCGCGCAAAACCAAACGAACGCTTGGATTCACACCCGAACCTACTGCGTTTACTTGTAAACCAGCAACTTTACCAGATAAGGCCGAAGCAACGTTGAATGCTTTAGCTTGGGTAAGTTCTTTTGAACCTAAAGTAGTAGATTGGTTACCTTGCTCACGACGTTTAATGGCAACACCACCCGCAGTAACCACTACTTGGTCTAATGTTTTAGCGTCTAGAACTAGGGAGGTGTTTACTACACCGTTAGCAGGAATAGCTACTTCTTGAGTAGTGTAGCCTAAGTAAGAAATCTGTAAAGTTCTGCCGTTTGCAGGAACTTTCAAGGTAAACTTACCATCAACTCCTGTTGTTGCACCGACAGCAGGGGCCTCTTTAACTTTTACGGAAGCACCTGGAATCGGCAGTCCGTCTTCACTTGCTTTAATGGTACCAGTAACCGTACGTTCTTGAGCGAACGAGGCTATAGCCATACACAAGATGAATAAACTTAGTACAAGTTTTTTCATGAATCAATAAAATTTAGGTTAGTTAATAGTTAATTAATCCCTAAATATGAGTAAAAGTATAGGGGAATCAAAATATTGAAATGTTAAAGTGACAATAAAAATTTATAACTTATTGATTATCAATTGTTTAAATTTTAACACTTTTTAACACTTCTTTGACTATTTTGAAAGGAGAACCTAAAAAAGTCAAAATGTAAACTAAAATTTACGTTGATTTTGGATAAAATGGCCGATTTAATTCTCTGTAGCCGAGGATTTTAATGGGCTTCCTATAGTTTTATAGGTTCCATCGCCTTTTAGGATAGCCAACATCTTTGACTGGTTATTAAAAAGCAATTTGGCTTGTTCTATTTCCTTGTCGTATTGAAAAGCCTGTTCTATTTTCCCTTTTTCGAAATAATAGCGGCTAATGATTTGCGTTTCAAGCACTTTCTTAATTTCTGCTTTATGTGTTAGCAGATCGGTTTTCTTGGCAGTCAACAGTTTAGTCTTTAACTCATCCAGATCGGTTTTTACCGCAGCAGACTTATTTTCTTTCTCGGCCTCGGTACGAAGATCGCCAATCAACTGCTCAGTGCGTGAGGTATAACTATAATCTTTGGCTGCCAATGAGCTTACAAACTGGGCATAATCTGCATCGCTTACCTGAAAGGTCTTTACGTTTGGTACCGTTTTATTTGCTTTCTTATAACTATTGGCATAATCAAAGAATAAATTCTTGGTGACTAATGAAATGGTTATCGGGCTATACTTGATCGGTTCTACAAAAACATCGGGATATACGCCATTGCCATTATATACGGTGCGCCCCGCTTTGGTATCAAATGCTTTCATTACCGAATCGGCGAATTTCTCAGCAACCCCGTTCTGGTCTTTGTGCGCATAATCCAATGCCTGGATACATCTGCCCGACGGCGTATAATACTTAGCTACAGTAACCTTAACCAAGCTATTATAGGGCAGGTTAAACGTTTGTTGCACCAAGCCTTTGCCAAAGCTGCGCTGACCGACTACAATTGCCCTGTCCAAATCTTGCAAGGCACCGGCTACAATTTCAGATGCCGAAGCTGAGGAGCTATTTACTAATACAATAAGCGGCAAACTTGGCGATATTGGATCGCTCATGGTTTTATAGGCGATTGTTTTCTCTGGGTTTCTTCCCTTTTGGGTAACCACCAGTATATCTTTATTAACAAACAGGTTGATGATCTTTACTGCTTCCTGCAATATCCCTCCACCATTGTTCCTTAAATCGAGTACAAGCCCTTTAGGTTTCTCTTTATTGATGTTTTCGAGCGCATCTTTTACTTCTTGTCCAGAATTTTCGAGGAACTTATCTAAACGGATATAGCCAATCTGCCCTTCTAACATACCCGAATATGAAACATTAGGTTGTTTGATCTCCTCGCGGGTTAAGGTTTTGTTGAGTACCGTGCCTTCTCTGATAATCACCAGGCTTACTGCCGAACCTTTAGGGCCACGCAATAGTTGGCTTACTTGATTGCGGTCTTTGCCCTGTATATCTACATTATTGATTCTTGTAATCTGATCGCCCGGCTTAATATCTTGCTTGAAGGCTGGATTATTTTCGCTTACCTCATTTACATAAAGCTTGCCTTCTATATTTAGGGTACCTATGCCAATGCCTCCATACTGGGTGCTGATATATTTGAGCTTGTAATCTTCGATCTCCGATTCAGGAATATATTCGGTATAAGGATCCAATCCGCCCAACATGGCATCGATACCATTGCGCATCAGATCGGCAGGGTTTGTTTCTTCTACATAGTTGATGTTGATCTCCTTATACAATGAAGCGAAAATATCAAGGTTCTTCGAAACCAAGAACAGGTCTTCCCTGAAAGCAAGCGTTACAGTTGCCAACGATATAACAAGCAATAGAATATATACCCTAAATTTTTTCATTTGTTTAAATATGTCTTCAGTAGTGATGAAGCAGCCATGATTATAAGTTTTTTATCCATTGGAACCCATGGCGGTCTCACTTACCTTATAGCAATAAAGGTAAACTTACAAAAAAGTGCAGGAAATTAAAAGCGGGGCTTATAATCGGTTGCCGTTCGGATCGGCCAAAGCTTTGCGGATGGTGAATTCAATATAAGTTTGGTCTCTCTTTACCAACTCCATGAGCTGCTGCACCAATTGATCTTCTTGGCCTGGTGTAAAAGCAAGATCGACTTGCGCCAATTCGCGATACTTTCTTAAGAATTTGGTTTTAACTTTTTGCCAGGTTTCGGGAGTAAGTGTAAAGCTTGCCATTGAATAATAATACTTTGAGCACAAAAGTATTAAATATTTATCAATACACACAGGGAGATGCGAAAAGTAATTATTGCCACCTACCAATCTGAGGTTAACTTCCGATTAAGCAACCTGGACATATAGCTATCTGTTTTAAGACCGGATATGCTTGTCAAAAAACTGAACATCAATTGTTTAAATATTTCTGTAAATTTAAATAGGTAACTATTCAACAACTAAAATTAATTATTATGAAAACCCTGATCATTAAACTAGCAGTAGTACTCACGTTTTTTGCATTTAGTTCATTTAAAAGCAAAACCTCAACTGGTTATGTTTACTTAGAAGTGAACTATATGACAGTAATGGGCGGTTCGGCTACCGTGCAGAACACGAGCACCAACGTAACCTATACGATTACTGCTGTAGATACCCAAGGTTCTGTAGAAGTTCCATATGGCAACTACATTGTAACCAGTGCTGGCACCAACTCTTGCAACCCTCCGTTAATCCATAGTGTAACCACTTCTAATGGCGAGTTTTCTTTTACAATTGATGAAGAAAATCAAGGTTTTACCATTTCGGCAAGCTGTTATTGATTGCAATACTTCACAAAAAAGGTCGCCCGAAATTCGGGCGACCTTTTTATTTAATTTGTACATTCGTTTATCGATTCTCCGTAAAATCGAGAAAGGGTGCAGGTGTACCGGTAATCAAATTCCCTCTAAGCGTGAAGGTATACAGACGCTCCTTAAACAAAGAGGTAGCAGCTCTTGAAACAACTTTGCCACTGGCCTGATCAATCAATCGCAATGAATATGGGCCTTGTTTAATAGGAATGTATGCCGAAGCATTCTTATATGCAATCCCTGTGATTGGAGTCGTTACAATAGTTACTGCAGGCGTAGTTGGCGTAGCCGGAATGGTTAGGGTAAGCTCCAAAGACAAGGTACTGGTGTTATGTCCGGGATTTACCAAACGAATATACGCAATTGAGGTATCAGGTGCCGGCAGATTATCCTCAATGATAAATGCATCCGATTTCTTTGTCGTATAGTCATAAATCCCACTGGTGTAGAAGCTATAGTTTTTGCCACTTACTACATCTTTGGTTACGCTGGCAATCTCAATAGAAGGACCTTGGCCTGTTGCATTGTTTACCGGCATCGTACTAGGGGTTACCGCCCTGAAAACCACTTTGCCTTCTGGCGCTAAAGAGTAGCCTCTTAATGGCACCAATCCGCCAAATGCGGTTCCGGTTGCTGCTTCTGCACCACTTGTTGAAGAAGTGGCTGCAGTTTTTGAATCGTTCGCATAAAAATTGATCGATGGTGCGTTGATCGCAAAGTTATAGTATTTGAACTGTGCGCCAGAGTAGGGAACAGTAATATCTACTACGGCATTTTTCTTACATGAAGCAACCACAATAAGCATTGCTACAATACAAACTGGGATTAAAAATATATTCTTTTTCATCATCTTTGAATTAAGGTTTAATAGCAATCCAAATTGGAATTGTAGCATAATCTAATTGTTTCAATCCTATCTTGTTTAAAGCTTCGATATTCCAAGTAAATTCAGAATCGTAGCGTGGGCGTAGGCGATAAACCGGTTTAAGGTTGTTATCAGCGAAAAGCCTGTCTGGCGCTGGAATTGCAAAGCCTTTAAAAACCTGTTTTGAAGGATCTTCTGGGTCTAGGTCTGTATAATGGTATCTTCTCAAGTCAGACCATGTTTCTAACAAGCCCCAGCCCCATAACGCAATGTACTTTTGGCTCATGATATCGCTCAGTTTCAAATTCGTTGCAACCGTTGGCAATAGGGCTGTCACAAAAGTGCTTTTCTCCGTTGCCGAGATTTGCGTTACGGTAGTATTACCGGCCTCGGCATTTGCCTGATTGACGAAATCAATATGTGCCTCGATGCCTTTCTTATAAGCATCTAGCGCAGTAACCTTATCGCCTTTTTTGTAGGCCGCTTCTGCTTTCACAAACTGCAATTCAGAAAAGGTTACTACTGGGAAGGTTGACTTGTCATTAAAAATATAATTGGCTGTTTGGCCAGTGCCAGAGGTTGTACTGCCCCAAAGCGTTAAGGTAGGTCTCTGCGCAGTAGTTAGCGTGCCATATCCAAATGTTGGATCCAAACCATATACATTTCCGTCTGTAGATGGAAAAAGCAGTCTTTTTAACCTTGGATCTACTACACCGCCAAATTGGGTGCCGTTCATTAGGTTTACAAAGAAATTCGTTTGTCTTACCGTAGTGATATTGCCACGTATTGGACTAAAAAAGTTAGCCGATGTAGAAAGAGGCAAGGCTGTAAATTTAAGTTTGGCATTGTCTGTATTGCTCGCCAAAGAAAGATCTACAAGTGTAATGATCTCATCTGGTTTGTACAGCGAAGGCTTATTGCTCAAATGATTCATGGCAATTGCCTTTAATCCATAAGCCAACTTTAGCCATTTTAACCTATCGCCGTTGTAAAACATATCATTAGCTCCAATATAGGCCTGGTTTACGGCACCATCGGTACGTTTTAAATTTTCAATGGCTTTGTCTAGCAAGCGAAGGATCTCTACATATACGTCTTCTTGCGAGTCATAATCAAATGTAGTGCGTGATCTGTCAAAAGCCTGTTTCAAGATGATCTCTCCATGTTGATCTGTACAATGTAACCACCCAAATGCTTTGATGGTATAACCTATACCTAACAGGTCCCAGCGTTGTTGCTGCTCAGAAAGAGTCATCATGTCGATGAGGTTATACCCTAATAAAAAGTACACCGTTCTCCAAAGTTCTCCACCATTATTGCTACCAGTTCCCCAGGCATAGCCTTGCTTATCATAGGTATCATTAGCGGTTACTTCAGCCCAATTCTGGATATATTTCGCTGTATAACGGCCATCCCACTGTTGTGAAAATACAAAATTGGTGAGCATAGGTGCCAAATACAAATTAGGCGACACCGTTTCTGGCCCATTCGGATTTTTATTTACATCTAGCCATTTTTTACATCCTGAAGCAGAGAGCAGGACTAGAATGGCAGTTAAACTATATATAAATTTTTTCATTTTAATTCTGATTTAATTTCAATTTTTTACAAGCCAATTCTTACACCAAAATTAATTCCTAAAGAAGTTGGGAAGTTACCAAAATCTATACCCATACCACCAGAACCTACAGTTGCAGCATTATTGCCATTGGCAATAGGATCCGCTCCCGAATAGTTAGTAATTAAGAAAACATCAGTAGCTGTTGCAAAAAAAGAAGCCGATTTAATAAATTTCTGTCTGGCTAAAAGTTCGCTTGACAATGCATAAGACAAGGTGATATCCCTCATTCTTATCCAATTGATATTTCTCTCAATGAACAATTCTTCGCTTATTCCAGAATAGTATCTGTTATCATAATATGGATTAACAACAATGTTATTTACAGTAGGTTTTGCTGTATTTTCAAGTCCATCTTGCAATACGCCTTTAATTACTCTAGGCGTTTCCCGGTCCAATGTTCTGTTTGATAAGCCTCTTACGGTTAAATAATGTTCAGTGGCATTTAACACATCGCCACCTTTGCGGAAATCTATCAAGAACGACAACCTGAAATTTTTATAAGAAAACTCGTTGGTTAAACCCAAAGTCCAATCTGGCCAGCGGTCGGTTCCATTAGAGATATAAGAAGTAGATCTTAGTGGAAGCCCTGTTCCAGGACTAATCAAAATCTCTCCAGCATTATTCCTCAAATAGAAGTTACCTGTAAATTGTGTTAATGGTTGCCCAGGTGTTGCACCTGCCCTAACCGCTCCATACAGCCAAGTATCAGAGTTGTAAGATTCAGGCAGATCTCTAGGCAATGAAATCAATTTTGATCTAGACAAGTCAAAGTTGGCAATCACATTCCAAGAGAAGTTTTTGTTAACAATTGGTTTTCCGGTTAATAATACCTCATAACCATGGTTTTCTGTATTACCACCATTCAAATCGGTCAAAACAAATCCGGTACCATAACTCGCTCTGATATCCCTAACAATCTGTTCGTCTGTTTTCTTTCTATAATAAGTGAACTCCACGTTTAACCTGCTATTCAAGAAAGAAAGGTCGGCACCAAATTCATATGAAGTTGCAATCTCTGGTTTCAAGCCCTGATTTGGACCGGTGAAGCCATAGCGATAACCACCTCCAGATAAATTTTCGTATTGTAGGGCAGTATAAATTTTGTACGGCCTAGCATCTCTACCTACCTGCGCAATACTGGCTCTTAATTTACCATAATTAAGAATTTTCTTTAAGCCTTCGAGGCCTCTTAAATCTGTAAAGTTGAAACTGGTAGATAAAGAAGGGTAGAAAAACGAGTTATTTGCAATTGGCAAAGTAGAGCTCCAGTCATTTCTTCCGGTAGCAGTCAAATAAACCAATTTGTTATAATTTAACTGTACCTGGCCATATACAGACGCTATTCTTCTTTGCGCAATTGTACTCAATGCCCTTCTTAAATCTGTATTGTTGATTGATGCAAAATCAGGCTCTAAGAATTTCTCGCCATAGGCACCCAATGATCTTGAATCTTCTGATTTAATCTCTGCACCAACAAGCGCATTTAAGCCTATTTTAGGCAAAACTTCTTTTTTATAGTTTACAAAAGAGTTCACATTGATGTTTCGCGTGTTTTGCTTAAGTTGATCAAAAGCTCCACCTCTAGCAGATGCATACCAGCTCTCTGGATGCAAAACATTTTCACTTTGGAAAGAGTTGATATCAAAACCCAATCTTGTAGTAAATGTAAAGTCTTTTATTGGCGTCAAGATCAAACTGGTACTTGCAAAAACACGATTATTCTCATCATTAGCAGAGTTCTTATTGATATTGAAGTAAGGGTTGTCGATCTCTGTGCTGTTAGCCAATCCTGGGAAAATCCTTCTTCTGGTACCTGCGTTTGTCAAGTAGTTTTTGGCATCGTCTGTTCTTGGCCAAATCAATAAGCCAATTAGCGGACCGCCAGCACCTTTATAAACCTTGTCGTTCTGAGAATAGCTATAGGTAAGTGAAAGGTCTATTTTGAACCAATTGTTTAAGGTAGCAGTTGAAGAACCTGTTAAGGTAAAACGATCATAGCTGGTATTAGGTATTGCTCCGTTTTGTTGATTGTAGGTGGTCGAAATCCTGTAAGTAGCTTTATCAGAGCCACCTTCAAAAGACAAATTGTGCTTTTGGGTCAAGGCTGTTTTAAAGAAACCGTCTACGTTATCATAAATTTTTGTTCCTGCAGGATATTTAGGGCCAAAATAAGATACAGTAGCAACATCACCAATACCATTGGCACCAAGACTATATACATCTTGAACGTTTGGAACAGTAGTTACCTGATCAATCCTGAAGCTATTGCTGTAATTGATACGGCCTTCACCTGCCTTACCTCTTTTGGTAGTGATGATAATTGCACCATTCGCCGCATCGATACCATAAAGCGCAGCCGCCTCTGGGCCCTTCAATACAGTGATGTCTTCAATATCTTCTGCACTAAAATCGGATGACCTGTTGGTAAAATCGACAGCCCGATTTTCTAAAGAGCTATTCGTAGCCATACTCGATGCAAAATTTGCAGTATTCAATGTACTGTTATCAGAAGGTATACCATCAATCACAATCAGAGGCTGATTGCTACTGTTAATTGAACTGATACCCCTTAACATGATAGTGCTTGATGCGCCTGGTACGCCAGAAGTACTATTGATAGTTAAACCGGCCACACGCCCTTGCAAACCATTAATAAAGTTTTCCCTTTGTGTTTGGGCTACCTCAGACCCTTTAACCGATTGGATAGAGGCACCTGTGGCACGCTTATCATCCTTGATACCCAAAGCTCCAGTAATCTTTACCTCCGATAATTGGTTTGCATCAGGCTTTAACACCACATCAATGGCATTAGCAGTACCTACTGTAATTTCTTGAGGTATGTTCCCAATAAAGCTGAATACCAGCACTTGGCCTGGAGCCACCTTGATAGAATAAACGCCATCGGATGAGGTACTCACCCCTCCTGCCTGACCTTTAATCTTAACCGATGCACCAGGAAGTGGCAACCTGTCGTCATCTAATACTTTTCCCGTAACCGTCTTCTGTTGCGCAAACGTTTGAGTAACGCAAACAATTATGGCCACGAAAAGCAAAAGTAGTTTTCTTTTCATAAAAGCTAATTTGGTTAATAATTTAAGTTTTGTTTGTTGTTGGTTTTGGCTTTGTTAAAACACGCAGTAAAACGCAAAATAACAATTGTCAAGTAAATATGATAAATGTTTTTCAGTAAAAAAAGAAAATAAGTAACTATTTAGATACTTTTTAGCAAACTTTTATTGCATAAAACTGCAAAAACCCGCAAGATATTTCTATTTTTATTATATTAGTATTCCTACAACCCCAACCTATACTTTTAAACAAGTAGGTAGTTGGGACTTAAAAAGTGTCTTACCCTTGGTTGGACATTTTAAAATAACACCAAAGTGGAGGAACGCACATTGCTTCACCTTAAACTAAATAAATAGACTTGGCATTTTTAAACACACCATTAACCAATCAGTAAAGAAGGCACACCTAACAACCGCTAAACCCCTATGTTAAAAAAAGAAAGACACGATCTGATTATGCGCCAAATCAATCTGCATAACCGCGTACTTACCTCAGACCTTGTACAGCTCCTTAACGTTTCTGAAGACACCATAAGAAGAGACCTTCAGGAAATGTCTGACGAAAACCAGCTCTATAAAGTGCATGGAGGGGCGCTATCTAAATCATACCACTCTTCTTTTGATGATAGCGATGTTTATGCCAAGGAAACCAAAACGAACATTGCCCAGAAAGCCATCTCCCTGATCAAAGACGGAATGGTGGTTTTAACAGGAGGCGGAACTACCATTATAGAGTTGGTCAAACACCTTCCAGAAAAACTACAAGCCACGTTTTTTACCATAAGTCCGCTGGTAGCGGTAGAACTGGCCAAATACCCTAAAATAGAAGTGATTTTAATTGGCGGTCTTTTTTCTAAAAACTCGAGGATCACCTACGGTGGCCATGTCATCAACCAGCTTTCGGAAATCAATGCCGACCTCTGCCTTTTGGGCACCAGCGCCATTCATCCCACAGATGGGTTAACCGATACCGATTGGGAAATCAACCAACTCAAGAAAACCATGTTGGGCTCATCGGGAAAATCGGCCGTACTCTGTATTTCGGAGAAGCTGAATATTTCCTTAAAAATAAAGGTAGCCTCGCTAGAGAACATCAGCTATTTGATAACCGAACTGGATCCAACCGATAGCAAGCTTGAAAATTACCACGCCAAAGGCCTGCAGATATTATAACGAAAGTTGCTACAAATAATTCCTAAGCAAAAAGGCTCCCGATTTGATCGGGAGCCTTTTTTGTTATTGAATAAAATATTACCACCCTGCTGTTTGGGTAAGCTTAAATCCTTTTTGTTGATATTGCACGATTTGCGATTGTCCAACAGGCGCCAAGTATGCCCGATCGGTAAACGCGTTTCTGTTTGCTGCGCTTTCTACCATCCAAAAACCTACCATATCAACGGCATTGCTACCGTTGTAGGTGACAATGGTTCCATCGGCTTTTTTAACTCGCACTTTGTTTATATAAGCTGCAGTAAGGTAACTTGGCGCTTCGGTTTGAAGATTTACCCATGGACCCAAGAGATAGTCGGGATTGGTACCGAAATTCATATACTGCAGTTTCTTCCAACGCTTCAAATCCAGCAATCTGGTATGCTCAAACAAAAACTCCATTCTTCGCTCCCTGCGGATTTCCCAAATGAGTTCAGGCACATCTGCATCGCGCAAAGGATCACCTGGAAAGCTACCTATAGTTAAATGCGCAGTTTTTTGCACGCCTTTTCTAATGGCGTCTGCATCTAATGGGCGGTCACGAATAGCATTAACTGATTTGTCTAAATCGGCTTGTGAAACTGAAGGTCCTGCAAAATATTCTGCAAGCACTGCTTTGGCTTCAATCCAGTTTAATACCACTTCTGCCAAGCGCATTACTGGCGCATCGCTGGTATTGGTATTGCTGCCCCATGCAGGCGGATAGGTTTTGCCGATAAAAGTAATCGCCTCTCTTGATGCAAACTTATACCCATATAATAAGGTAGTCGAAGTTGTTAAGGCCTTGTCAATAAACGAGGCTTCAAAGCGTGGATCGCGAGTTTTAACCAGATCGGCTATGGCGAACGTCTTGGCCCCAACTAAGTCCGAATTTTGCCAAACTTTGCCATCGCTAGTCAAGAAAGATTTAACCAGCACCAAATTGGCATCTACCCCTACGGTTTCTGTTCCATTGCTATAAGAACCAATGGAATGGGTTACGGTCAAGGCCGCATCATAAGCCCTGTACAGCAATACTTCTGGGTGGCCAGCTAGGCTTTCTGAGGTGAACAAAGATTTGAAATCACGCCCAAAGCTCCATTTTCCACTGTTCATCACATAATCGCCTGCCTCTACCGCAAACTCCAAATATTTCTTTGCGCGGGCGGCATCTAAACCATGGTAATGCTGATAAGTTCCTTCAAACAACATAAACCTAGAAATATAGGCCGCAGCGATGTACCTGTTTAAAAATTGCGCTCCATCGTTTTCGCGCATATTGGCCATCACAAACTTGAAGTCGTCATACACCTTGTCCATAACCACGCCTCTGTTGTCGCGATCTTTATATAAAGCAGGCAAATCAGTTTCCGCTATCACTTTATCATAGTAAGGCACATCACCAAACACGCTTACCAGGCGGCTATACTCATATCCCCTAAAAAAACGGGCAACCGCAGACCAATGCTTGTAAGCATCAGCCGAAAGGTTTGGTTTGGTTACGTTATCCAAGCGGTCAATGAAAATATTTGCTTTTCTTACCCAAGAAAAATTCCAAGTTGGCCCTGCATAAGTACCCAACCAATCGGCTGTTTCAGTGGTAGCGCCCCTAGAAGCAGGTACGCTGCTTTCGAAGTTGGCCTGAACGTTTCTGCCCGTTACATCGTCAGAAAAGTTATAGCCTCTTAAGGGCGCATAGTCTAGCGTAAACCCGGTATTATAGCCATTGAAATAACTGGTATAAAATCCATTCCCATACAAGCGTATGTCGTCTTCGTTTCGCCAAAATTTATCATCTAGGTAACTAGTTACAGGCGGGCGGTCTAACACATCTTTATTACAAGAAGCAAATAAGAGGATTGCTGCAGCTAAGCTGTATATATGTTTAAAATATTTCATCTCTTTATTTTTTAGAAATTTAATTGAACACCAAATGAGACGCTTTTAAAAGTAGGGATGCCTGTACCCGTACGGCCTGCATTGTAATTGCTGGTATCGAACATCGAATAGCCATTAATCGCTTCCGGGTCAATCGGCAAATCGCCCAAATGATCCCAAGTAATGATATTCTCCAGAGACATATAAACCCTTAACGAGCCGATGTATGCCTTTTTAACTACCGATTGTGGCAAAGTATAGCCTACCGTTACGTTTTTAAGCCTTAAATAAGCCATGTTCAACAGGTACCTGTCTTGAATTTGCATGTTGTTGGCATTATTGCTGGCTCCATTGTTATAAGCTGCCGGATAAAATGCCCCTGTATTTTGCGGCGTCCAATAATCATCGGCAAATGCGGCAGGTATGGCACCATCAGAAGAGTTATAGCCAGGAATGGCCAAGAAGCCATTACCCCAAATCTGGCGCTTAGCTACCCCTTGGAAAAAGGCGCTTACATCAAATCCTTTGTAATCGGCTCCAAGCCTAAACCCATATTCGTATCTTGGGGTAGAGTTTCCGATTTTCTCCAAATCGCCATGGTCATTTAACAAGGCATTGCCATTGCTGATTTCGCCATCGCCATTGAGGTCTCTAAACTTCACGTCGCCGGGCCCAAACATAAAATTGGCATTGGTTTGCAAAAAGGGCTGATAAACAGGTTTAGCCCCATTTACGCTTTTCAACTTATATGCTTTTTTACCTGCATTCAACTTGCTTTCTGCCGCTGTTAGCGTAATTACCTGTGGCTTGCCAGCAGCATCTAATTCAAAATCGTCCATTTGATACAACCTATCTGTTCTGTAGCCCCAGATTTCACCAATATCTTTACCCACATAGTTATCATTCACCCCTTGGAGCGTACCATATTTGGTAATCACCGATTTGGCATCAGAAACATTAGCCCTTACATTGATGCCTAAACCATTTTCAAATTTGTGGTTAAAATCGAGAGCCAACTCCCATCCTCTTGTTCTCAACGAACCAAAATTACTTTGGGGTGCACCTGTACCAAAAGTAGTAGGTATGCCCTCTTCAGGTACAATAGCATTGTTTGTATTTCGCTGATAAAGATCAAATGTCAGATTTAGCTTACCATTAAAAAATCCAGCGTCAATACCAAAATTCGCAGTTACAATATCCTGCCAAGTTATACTTCCCGAAACAGCATTAGGCGTTCCAACATAACTTACCTTGGCTCCCGATCCGCCAATCCAATTGGTTAAGCCACCAGTCATGGTAGAGACATATAAATTATTCGGTACCGTTTGATCGCCAATCGAGCCCCATGAACCTCTGATTTTCAATAACGACAAGGCTGGCTTAGACCATTTCATAAATTCTTCCTCACTAGCTACCCAACCTGCCGAGAACGACGGAAACCACCTCCACCATAAATCAGAAGGGAATTTTGATGAGCCATCATAGCGAATATTACCTTCAAAGAGGTACTTGTTTTTATATGCATAGTTTACACGGCCAAAGTAGCCCAATTGCGCTTCCTGGTATTTATCTCCGCCACCCGTAGTTGTTCCTACCGCAAAATTAAACTGGGGATTAAAAATATCCGTCAGATTGGTAATCTGGGTAAACTGCGATTCGGTATTGGCGGCCACCCTGTTCAAACCCAAGATAAACTTGAAGTCGTGGTCTTGGTTTAAATTAAGGTTGTAAGTGGTAAAAGCGTTGATGGTATGGCTGTTGAAATTTTCTGCCGATCTAAAGAAATGATCAGGATTGGAACCTGCTGCAGTATAAGTGTCGAGCGAAAGATCGTAAGCTGCAATGGCACCACTTGTACCCGCCGGTACCACTTGACCTTCTGAATTTACATAAATCTGGTTTCCACCAGCATCAAGCCTCAATTTTGGCGCAACCCACGAGTTTCTTGCGGTATATCTTGTACCTGGTCTTTTCCAATTCTGCTCCTGGTTAGAGAAGGTATAATCGAAATCTACTTTCCAGTTCTTGAGGATGTTTACCGTGGTTCCCAAATTTACATTCATGTAGTTTTGGAGAATATTCGCTGTGTTGGCCGCTGATGCTTCGCTGGCCGGGCTACGGATAGGATCTCCATTTTCGTCATTACCCAATGGATAAAGTGAGCTCCAACGGTAAAGGTATAGCCATGGATCGGCCGCTGTAGAGTTGGTTACATAAGGGTATTCCTTATTCCTTCTCGAGTAAATTGCTCCCCCACGCACCGTTACGAACTTGTTTAATTCGCTGCTTACCCTTAAAGAAGCATTGTAACGTGTAAATTGGTCAGATTTGGCTGGCTTCATCATACCGCTTTGGTCTAGCGCAGCCAAACCGATATTATAAGATGTTTTTCCGGTTGTACCACCTATAGACAAGTTATGCTGCTGGGTAGGCGCCCACTCTTTCACCATCATATCGTAGGGATTATAAGTCCTGATCCCCATTTTATTGCCATTCTGCACAAACCAGTCCCTACCAAAAACAGTTGGGTCATCCGGTCCAATAGTGTTTCCGTATTTTTCTTGCCAAGCATAGATTTTTTCTAAGCTGGCGCGATCTACCTGATAAAATGCACCAACTGGGGTAAAAGTTCCAACGCGTTCGGCTGCATCTACCGAATATTTCAGCGCATTTGCTTCTCCCATCTTCAACTCCTTCCATGGATTTTGAAAAGAGAAGTTATTGGTATAAGTAATCGCTGCCTTATCTGTGGCAGAACCTTTCTTGGTCGTGATCAACACCACACCAAACGCAGCTTTAGCACCATAAATGGAAGCCGCGGCAGCATCTTTCAGTAAGGTAATCGATTCGATATCGTTAGGGTTAACCAGCTGGATACTCGGGATCTCTACGTTGTCTAATAAAATCAACGGAGCTGAACCGCCTCTGAACGAGCCTATTTGGCCCCTAATTTTAATAATTGGATCTGAACCAACCTCCCCACTCGGAATAGTTACGCTCAAACCTGGCGCAGCACCCTGTAATGCCCTTCCCGCATCGGCAATAGGTCTCGCCTGCAAGGTTTTTGCCACGTCAATCGAAGTAACGGCACCGGTTAGGTTTGCTTTTCGTTGCGTACCATAACCCACCACTACTACAGCATCCAGGGCTTTACTGTCTGAAACCAGGCTTGCATTGATTACCTTATCGGCACCAATGGTTTTTTCTTGGGTAACATAACCTACGTAAGAAATTGCAATGACATCGCCAGCACTGGCTTTGATCTGATACATACCAGAAGGGTCGGTCTGGACAACGATAGCCGTTGTTTTGTTTTTCACAGAAGCTCCTGGAATGGGCAACCCGTCTTCTGCAGAAGTTACCTTACCAGTAACCGTAATTTGCTGGGCCATTACCTGCATGGCCAACAAAAAAGCACCCAAAAACAGCATGAGTAGTTTTTTTTTCATAAAAGCTAATTTCGTTAGAGATTTAAGTCTTATTTTGTGCTGGATTGGGTATTGCTAAAACACGCAAGAATACGCAAAACAACAACCGTCAAGTAAATATCATAAATGTTTTTGAGTAAAAAAAGAAAAAATGGTGTTGATTTTGAGGTTTTTCGAGCCACATTGTTGCATAAAACCGCAAAAACCCGCACCACGTTCATATTTGTAAATCAGTATTCCAAATAGCTATATTGCATTATGTTGAAAAAAGAGAGACATGACTTGATCATGCGCCAAATCAACCTGCACAACAGGGTACTCACCTCTGACCTGGTGCAGTTGCTGAATGTTTCTGAAGACACTATCAGAAGAGATCTTCAGGAACTGTCAGATGAGAATCTATTGTACAAGGTTCATGGTGGTGCTTTGTCTAAATCGTACCATTCTTCTTTTGATGACAGCACCGTATATGCGAAGGATGCTAAAATCAGTATTGCCAAAAAGGCCATTTCCTTAATTAAAGACGGCATGATGGTGGTAACTGGAGGCGGAACTACCATTATCGAACTGGCCAAACAGCTCCCAGAAAACCTAGAAGCTACTTTTTTCACCATCAGCCCCTTGGTAGCCGTGGAGTTGGCCAAATACCCTAAAATAGAAGTGATTTTGATAGGCGGCCTGTTTTCTAAGAACTCGCAGGTTACTTATGGCGGGCATGTCATTAGCCAATTGTCTGAAATCAATGCTGATTTATGTCTGATGGGAACCAGCGCCATGCACCCTCAAGATGGCCTTACCGATACAGATTGGGAAATCAACCAGCTCAAAAAGACCATGCTTAGCTGTTCCAGAAGATCGGCTGTGCTCTGTATTTCAGAAAAACTGAATATTTCTTTGCGGCTAAAAGTAGCCCCAGTTGAAAATATAGACTATTTAATTACCGAATTAGAACCAAAAGATCCTCAACTGGCCAATTACAGCGCCAAATCGGTGCAGATTTTATAGTTTTAGCCAGGCAAGCATATCTTGCCCATACAAACAGAAGGCACTCCTTCTCTTTTCCCAAAGTCGATTGGCTGGCCAGCTAATGTTTCATTGGCCAATAGTGCAAACAACACCGCTTCTTTTGCATCGGGGTTAATAGCCAGTTGGTCTGTTGTGCTAAATTCGCCGTTCGGCAATCCTTCTTTTAACAATTGCACTAGCAAGGGGTTGTGCATCCCGCCACCGCTCATGATCACTTTAGGATGTGGCACCGATTCCATGGTCTTTTCAATCGCATTAATAATTCCATTGGCCGAAAAACGGCAAAGGGTAGCCAATACATCTTCATGGCTTAAACTAAGGGTATTGCTTTGTGCTTGGGCTTTTGACAAATAAGCCAAATTGAACAATTCGGGACCTGTGGTTTTAGGAAAATCGGCACCGAAGAATTGATTGTCAAGCAAGGCATTTAATAATTGCGGATTTACTTGCCCAGCTTTTGCAAGGGTGGCATCTTCATCATAATACAAACCTGGGTAGTGAAGCTGCACGTACTGATCCATTAGGGTATTGCCTGGCCCAACGTCTGTAGAAAAGACCTTGCTGGCATCTTTATCTCCAGGTAGGTAGGTGAAATTGGAAATCCCACCCATGTTCAGCATTACCCGATCTTCACCTTCGGCAGAAAAAACAAGGTAATCGCCATACACGGCTAAAGGGGCGCCTTCGCCTCCGGCAGCCAGGTGTTTCTGCCTAAAATCGGCTAGGGTAATTATTCCTGTTTTAACTGCAATATGGTCGCCATCGCCTATTTGCAAGGTAGCATTTGGATAGCCTGCCTGGCCATGCAAAGATTTTGGCGCATGAAAAATGGTTTGCCCATGGCTGGCAATGGCATCTACCTCTTCTGGCTGAAGCCCCCATTGTGCCAAAGCATCTAAAATCATTTCGGCATGTTTTAAGCCAATCAGTTCATTTAGCAGGCATACCTTTTCCAGATCGGCATCTTTTCTAGAGAATATGGCTTTTACATCGGCCTTAAAATCATTGTCATAAGACAAAGTCATGAAATTAAGCAAGGTAACCTCGGTAGCTCTCCCACTATTTTTGCACAAGCAAAGGGCAATATCAAGGCCATCAAGGGAAGTTCCAGACATGAGGCCAATAATTTTGCGTTCTTGCTGCTGGGCGATATGATAAAGACGGGCGATATGTGGGTTCATCTCTTTATTTTTTGTTTTTAGCTGTCGGATGGGGCCTTTGATGATTAAAAAATTATTGTTTAATCATGCTGGGCCATGACATCAAATTTCAATAAAGGTAATTAGCGCAAACGTATTCGCAGAAATTTTGTCACGCTTTTTAAAAATACTCTATATATTTACTGCTCCGTTCACTAAACAACACAGATTAATGGCAAGATTAAATCTTTTAGAAGAAACGAGGTTCGAAAAACTACCTGTTACCGTATTTAAAACCCCGAAAGAAGCATCCTTAAGCGTAGCCAATCGCATTGCCACGCTCATTAAGGATAAACAAAAAAACAACTTACCGGCCGTTTTAGGCCTTGCAACCGGCGCCACGCCTATTCGCGTTTATGCCGAGCTGGTTCGCCTGCACAAAGAAGAAGGTTTAAGTTTTAAAAATGTAATTACCTTCAACTTGGATGAGTATTATCCGATGCAACCCAATGCAGCGCAGAGCTATGTAACTTTCATGAACGAAAACTTGTTCGATCATATCGATATCGACAAGAAGAATGTGCATATTCCTGACGGCACTTTAAAATTGGAAGAAATTCCCGCATTTTGCTTAGAATACGAAAGAAAAATTGGAGAATTGGGTGGTTTGGATATTCAGATCTTAGGTATCGGACGTACAGGTCACATTGGTTTTAACGAGCCGGGTTCTGCGCCAAATTCAGGAACTCGTTTAGTTACTTTAGATGATTTGACCCGTAGAGATGCGGCCAGGGATTTCGGTGGCAAATCTTTCGTGCCCACCAAAGCCATTACCATGGGTATCGGCACCATTTTCAAAGCCCGCGAGATTGTACTCATGGCTTGGAACAAGAAAAAAGCACCAATTATCAAAAAAGCGGTAGAAGGCGAAATGTCTAGCGACGTGCCGGCTACTTACCTGCAGCTTTCTGATAATGTAGAATTTATCCTAGACGAAGATGCGGCTTGCCTGTTAACCAGGTTTGATACGCCTTGGTTGGTTAAAGATTGCGTTTGGGATGATCGCTTGACCCGAAAAGCTGTAATCTGGCTAGCCAATACTCTGGGCAAACCTATTTTAAAGTTAACAGAAGACGATTTCAACAATAATGGCATGGCACAGCTAGCCTTAGAAAAAGGGCCGGTTTACAATATCAATATCCATATTTTCAACAAACTGCAGCATACCATTACCGGATGGCCGGGTGGCAAGCCTAATGCAGACGATAGCCAGAGGCCTGAAAGAGCTGAACCTGCGAAGAAAAGAGTAGTGATCTTCTCTCCACATCCTGATGATGACGTGATTTCTATGGGCGGTACTTTTATCCGTTTGGTTGATCAGCAACATGATGTACACGTAGCTTACCAAACTTCTGGCAACACCGCCGTTTGGGATGACGATGCCTTGCGTTTTGTAGAGTTCAACATCGATTTTTCTGAGAAGATGGGCATTGCTCAACCAGAAATGAAAGAAGTTTACAGCGAAATGCGCAAATTCATTGAGCAAAAACAACCGAATCAGGTAGATACCCCAGAAATTCAAAGCGTAAAGGGTTTGATCAGAAAGGGAGAAGCAATTGCCGGTGCACGTTACTGCGGATTGGAAGATGACCATATTCATTTTATGGCTCTGCCTTTCTATGAAAGCGGAAAAAACCAAAAAAACCCGGTAACAGAAGCAGATGTGGTATTAACCATGGAATTGCTTCAAAAAATCAAGCCTCAACAGGTTTTTGCGGCAGGCGATTTTGAAGATCCACATGGCACGCATATTGTTTGTTTCAACATAATTCTTGAAGCCCTTAAACGTTTGCAAAAAACAGAAGATTGGGTAAAAGACTGCTGGTTGTGGATGTATCGTGGTGCTTGGCTCGAGTTCGAAACCTACGAAATTGAAATGGCGGTTCCATTGAGCCCTCAAGAGGTAGAACGCAAGAAATTCGCCATTTTTAAGCACCAATCGCAAAAAGACAGGGCAGTATTTCCTGGCGATGATGCCAGAGAATTTTGGCAAAGGGCCGAAGACAGAAACAGGGAAACTGCAAAAGCCTATGACGATTTGGGCTTAGCCGATTACGAAGCCATGGAAGCTTTTGTGAGATATAAGTTTTAGATTTTCTGCTAGAAACATTTCTAGTTCACCAGCATCCGAAGTATAAGTTGCCAGCAGCAGCTAAAACTTCGGATGTTTTTTTTGGAATTTATTCTATATTAGTTCTCGATCTCCTTATCTGTAAATTTCAAAAAATGGAAACTAAACCCCAGCGGCTATTATCGCTTGATTTTTTTCGTGGCCTTACGGTAGCCACCATGATCTTAGTTAACAACCCTGGCGATTGGGGCCATATTTATGCGCCACTAGAACATGCCGAATGGAATGGCTGTACCCCTACCGATCTTGTATTTCCCTTTTTCCTTTTTATAGTGGGCGTTTCCATTGCTTATGCCATGGGGAGCAAAAAAAATGATGCAACAACCCATGGACAACTCATCAAAAAAGCCTTTAGGCGAATGGTTATCTTATTTGGTTTAGGCTTTATATTGGCAATCTTCCCAAGAAACTTTAGCGATTTTAACTTGATCGAATCATTAAAACATGTACGTATACCTGGTGTATTGCAACGCATCGCGGTGGTTTTCTTTGTCTCAACGCTGATTTTCCTCAAACAATCTGAAAAGGGGATTTTCAGGACCATTATCTTGCTGCTTATTGGTTATTGGGCAGTAATGATGTTTGTTCCGGTACCGGGATTTGGTCCTGCCAATTTAGAAAAGGAAACTAATTTAGGTGCTTGGCTCGACCGTACGTTGTTAACAGAAGCTCATTTGTGGAAGTCGGCTAAAACCTGGGACCCTGAAGGCATTTTGAGTACCATCCCAGCCATAGGCACCTGTTTATTTGGGGTTTTGGTGGGCCTCTACCTCAAACGCAAAGATGTAGAAGCTGGCCAAAAAGTGGCTTGGCTGTTTTCCATCGGCACCTTGTGCGTAATGGCAGGCTTGCTTTGGGATTTGGAATTTCCCATCAACAAACAATTATGGACGAGCTCTTATGTGCTGTATACCGGCGGATTGGCGACTATTGGCTTGGCGCTTTCCTATTGGATTATAGATGTAAACCAATACAACCGTTTTACCAAACCTTTTGTGGTTTATGGCGTAAATGCCATTACGGTATTTTTCTTAACCGGATTAACGCCTCGCTTGTTCAATATGATCAAAATAGAAACGGCTGATGGCGACAAAATGGGTGCGCTGAGCTGGTTTTATCAGCATTTTTTTCCGCCTTATTTTTCGCCGGTCAATGCATCTTTGGCTTACGCCATTGTTTTTATTCTCTTTTGGTACCTTATCCTTTGGATCATGTACAAGAAGAATATTATTATCAAGGTGTAACTATTGAGGCCAAAACAAGACTAATGTAATAAACGCGTTACGCTAACTAAATTTATGAAACAAGCTATGAAAAACCGCCAGCAAATTTTGGCATGGGGTTTAGCGGCATTCTTCCTTGCCCAACCTGCAATTGCCCAGCAAAAGGCCCCTGTTAAAAAGGCTACAGTAGCCAAGGCAGTCTTAAAACCATCCCCTGGCGCAACTATTCCAAATGACCCCAATGTAAAAATCGGGAAATTGGCCAATGGGTTAACCTATTATATCCGCAAAAATACCGAACCTAAGAAAAGAGCCGAGCTTTACCTGGCCAACAAAATAGGTTCTTTAATGGAAAACGACGACCAGCAAGGTTTGGCGCACTTTACAGAGCATATGGCCTTTAACGGCACCAAAGATTTCCCAAAAAACGAGATGATCAACTACCTGCAAAAGGCTGGTGTTCGTTTCGGTGCCGATCTGAACGCCTATACCGGCTTTAATCAAACGGTTTATCAATTGCCAATTCCTACAGATAGTGCTGAGGTTTTTAAAACCGGCTTCAAAATTCTAGCCAACTGGGCAGGAAAAGTAAGCATGAACGGTACCGACATCGACAGCGAAAGAGGCGTAATTGTTGAGGAAGACAGGCAGCGAGGCAAAAATGCGCAACAAAGAATGAGCAATCAGTTATTGCCTTTTCTTTTGGCCAATTCTCGCTATGCCAACAGAATCCCAATTGGCAAAGTAGACATCTTAAACAACTTTACCCACGACAAAATCCGTTCATTCTATGCAGATTGGTACAGACCAAACCTGCAAGCAGTTATTGCCGTAGGCGATTTTGATATAAATGAAGTGGAGAATTTGATCAAAGCAAATTTCTCAGAGCTCAGCAACCCTAAAAATGCCAAGCCTCGTCAAAATTATGATCTGCCCGACAATGTGCAACCTTTGGTAAAAATCGTAACCGATAAAGAACAGCCTTATAACGTGGCGCAGGTGATTTATAAACATCATGAAGGGCCAACGAAGACCACAGTCGATTTCAAAAACGACCTGATCCAAAGCATGATTAACAACATGTTGGGTGCCCGTTTGCAAGAAATTACACAAAAAGGCAATGCTCCCTTCCTATTTGCACAAAGTGTTTATGCACCTTATCAAAATGGATTGGTTTGGGGCGTAAATGCCTTTCAAACTATAGCTGTGGCTAAAACAGCTGGAGGATTAGCCGATGCCTTAAAAGCGGCACTTGCCGAGAATGAGCGCATGGCCAAATTCGGCTTTACCAGCAGCGAGCTCGAAACCGTAAAGAAAAAGGTAGAAGCAGGCATAGAAAAGCAATACAAAGAAAAAGACAAAACCAAATCTGCAGTTTATGTAAATCAATATTTGGAGAATTTCTTAACCGGAGCAAGTATGCCATCGGCAGATTACAATTACGCCGAAACAAAGAAATTACTCCAAAGCCTAACCTTAGCAGAAGTAAATGCGATCGCAAAGACCCTGGTTACCAAAACCAATCAGATCATTGTGGTACAGGCGCCAGAAAAAGAAGCTAAAGATTTGCCAACAGAGGCACAATTGCTGGCCGTATTGAAGAATGCAGGCAACAATGTTACTCCTTATGTAGACAATACCGTTAACAAGCCCTTATTGGCTAAAACGCCTACAGCAGGCAAGATTGTTAGCGAAAGCAAAAACGATAAGGTGGGCATTACCAGCTTAACCTTAAGCAATGGTGTAAAAGTGGTGCTTAAGCCAACGGATTTTAAAAACGACCAGGTCCTTTTTTATTCTTTTGCTAAAGGGGGTTCTTCATTGGCTAGCGATAACGATTTTCAATCGGCCGAAAACGCAAACCTGATTGGCCAAAGCGGCGTTGGCGAATTTAATCCAACCCAATTGACCAAATACTTGGCTGGAAAAGCTGTATCCACGAATACATACATCAACTCAGAATACCAAGGCTTCTCTGGAAACAGTTCTCCAAAAGATCTGGAAACCGCTTTTCAGTTAATTTATGCCTATGCGACCAATCCGCGTAAAGACACTGAGATTTTTAACAAGAACATCAGCGATTTTAAGGTAATCACTGCCAACAAAAACAGCAGTCCAACCAGTGTATATGCTGATACCGTACAAGCAGTATTGGCCAACTACCACAAACGAGGCATGCCAACTACCCTGCAAGACATTGATAAAATTTCTTTAGATAAAGCTTTTGCCTTCTATAAAGATCGCTTTGCTGATGCTAGCGGACAAACCTTTGTTTTTGTAGGAAACTTTGATGTAGAAAAAATCAAACCTTTCATTACTACCTATCTAGCCAGCTTGCCTGCACTCAACAAAAACGAGAACTTTGTAGACCTTGGCATCAATCCACCAAAGGGAAAAGTAAGCAAAACCGTTTATAAAGGCCTTGAAGACAAAGCCACTGTACAATTGTTCCTTCATGGAGATTATGACTACAATGTAGACAACAATACACAGCTAGACGCCTTAAAAGCTGCATTGGAAATCAAAATCCTAGAGCGTTTGCGCGAGAAAGAAAGCGGTGTATATAGCCCGAATGTTGAGCTGAGCGTACAAAAATATCCATCGGCACATTATTACTTCACCATTTCATTCAATTGCGCCAAAGCTAATGTAGATAAGCTGATCAACGCGGCTTTGGACGAGGTGAACTCATTTAGACAAAATGGTGCTACCGAAGACGATATTAAGAAGTTCAAATCTGAAGAATTGAGACAGGAAGAACTGAGCTTAAGAGAAAATGGATTTTGGCTCAACTATTTAGCAAACCGCTTAAAATATGGCGACAACGTTGAACAATTATTAAGCGATAAAGACAGGATCAACGGTGTAACCGTAGGCAGTACCAAAACAGCTGCACAAAAATATTTAAGCGGCGACAACTATATCCGCTTGGTATTGGTTCCAGAAAAATAAGTCATTAACAAAGAGGCGCATATATCATTATGCGCCTCTTCTTTTTAAACCATCTGTCATTTGCAGATAGGTGCCTCATTAAATCAACTGGCCGCCAAAGGCGAAATTAAAGCCTTACTTCTCTAAGCCAGATTTCGATTGTATACCCACTGGGCCACTCGGCTCGCTTTCATTCTTTAAACGATCTAATGCTGTTACCAAATAATTGTAACGCTTGCCTTTCTCGGCATTGGTATCTAGGTAAAAGGTATAATCTTCAAAACTTACGTGTATAATGTTCTTCGCATCCAATACCGAAATCTTTTCGCCTTCTTCAAAACGGTAAATCACGTAGCCCGAAGCCGTTTCGCCGTCTTTTGCTTTTAAAGGCTTTACCCATTTGAGGTTTACGCCATCAGCTTGTGCTTCTGCAGTCAAATTCTGTGGCTGATTAGGCTCCACATCGTCGAGCCAAGGCATTTGAGGTGGCAATGCCGGATATTTATATAAATCGGTTCTCAGCGAATCGGCAACCGCCCTGGCTACGGTAGAAAGCGATTTAGAGCTAAAGAACACGCTGCCCTGTACCCTATTATTCGCCCTCATGTACCTGATCTGATTTGGAATTTCACTGAGCTTGCCCCAGGCGGCTTCCTGCCTTGAAGGCATGCCATGCACCAGGTAAGCGGCTTGGCCAATATACAAGTGCCTGCCAAAGGAGTTATTGCTCCACCAATCGAGCAAGACCCCAAAAGGCGCGGCCTGGCGACTAAACGTAAAATAAATCTGCGGATTGATATAATCTACCCAACCCTCTTTAACCCATTTTCTAGAGTCGGCATAGAGTTCGCCATAGTTAGATAGGCCATTGGTTTTAGAACCAAGCGTATCTTCCCTAAAATTACGCCAGATGCCAAAAGGACTGACCCCAAACTTCACATATTTCTTGTAGTAATGAACACTGTCGTTCACCATCTTAATCAGCATGTCTACATTGTTGCGGCGCCAATCGTCTATTTTGGTAAAGCCGTTCGGGTATTTGGCAAAAGTGGCACTGTCTTTTATCGTTTGTCCCGCTATGCGGTAAGGATAGAAATAATCATCAAAATGTACCCCATCAATATCATAGCCTTTAACCACGTCTAAAATTACCTGCGTAATGTATTCGCGTACTTCTGGCAATCCCGGATCGAACAAGCGCTGACCTCCATAAGTATAAAACAGTTCCGGCCTTTTTTGGGTAATGTGTTCGGCACTGGTTACCGAATTGGCACTCATGGTGGCCCGGTAAGGATTGAACCAGGCATGCAGTTCCATGCCACGTGTATGCGCCTCTTTAATGGCAAATTCCAAAGGATCGTATTCCTGGTTTGGTGCCAGCCCTTGTTTGCCCATCAGCCAATGGCTCCATAATTCTCTCGATTTTGCATAAAGCGCATCTGCAGTGGGCCTGATCTGCAACATTACCGCATTAATTCCGTTCTTTTTATGTTGCTCTAAAATACCTATCAGTTCTTGCTTTTGCTGATCAACAGGCAGGCCTGGTTTAGAAGGCCAATCTATATTGGTAACGGTAGCTACCCACACTCCTCTAAACTCACGTTTTGGAGTAATTTTTGTGGTAGTTTGCGCTGTTAGGGAAAATGAGGTTACTAATGTGAGTAAAAGTACAAGAAAGGGGCTTTTATTCATTATTTGGCTAGGTAATAACAAAAATTGTTCGGTTTAAAATTTGTAGTCGTAAAGGTACACCCTGAGGTTTAACTTTATAGCTAAACGGTTTTTTTTAAAAAATCTGATACAAAGATGTTGCAAACATAAGCTTTTCATTTTTTTATACTATGTTAGCCTCCCCGTAAAATGAAAATTAAATTAAAGTTTATTGCGCGTTACCAAGGCCAATAAAAATTAATGACTATGCAGAATCAGGATCCCGTAAATAAAGTTGACAGGAACAAGGTCTATTTCTTGGTTGTTGTTATCGCCGCCCTTCTGGGCATCAATGCCTATCTTTACTTTAAAGACAAACAGCAGAGCAGCCGTTTTGTTACGGTAAATACCGAAAAAGATCGCCTAAAACTAGAAGTAGAAAAGATAGAAGTAGAGCTAGATCGCGTAAACGCCCTCAATGTTAGCCTCAGCGAGAAACTGCAAAACGAACAAAAACTGGCACGCGAGAAAATAGCCGAGCTTAAGCTGGCACTACAAAAGGGAGAGCTCACCCACGGCGACCTGGAAAAAGCTCAAGCACAGATCAAAGAACTGAGGGAATTCGTAAAAAACTATAACGACCAGATCGTTCGGCTAGAAAAGGAAAACTCCTATCTCAAATCTGAGCGCGACAGCTTAAAAAACACAGCAATTACCTATAGCCAGAAAGCACAAAGCCTGGAACGAGAAAACGAAAACCTCAATGCCAAGGTAAAAGTTGGTGCCGCCCTAAAAGCAGCTAAAATTAGCATTACTGCATTTAAGGTAAAAAGCAGCGGCCGCCATGTAGAAGTTACCCGCGCCAGCACTGCCCAAAAACTAGTGGTCGATTTCTCCATAGCTCCAAATACCCTGGCGGAGAAAAATTATCATAAAATCTATTTAAGGGTCTTTGATCCGGCAGGCAACCTTATTGCCAACGGCAGCAATCTTTTTGAAGCTGATGGCCAACAGATGCAATACAGCAGTGCCATCGAAATTTCTTACAATGATGACGATACGGCCTATAAAATAGATTGGACCAACCCAAAAGAGTTTATGAAAGGAGCCTATGCCATTATTCTCTACGCCGATGGATTTGTAATGGGCAAAGACCAGATTACCTTGCGCTAGAAGATTTTTATTATCCTTCTTATACCAAAGGGAAGCTCAAGTAAAAAGTAGTGCCTTTCCCTACTTCCGAACTAAACTCTATTGTTCCTCCGGCATTTTCTGTTGCTTGTTTAACAAAGGCCAAGCCCAATCCGGTGCCTGATGATTTGGTTGTAAAATTAGGCACAAAGATCTTATGTTGTAAGGATTGGTCTATGCCTTTGCCGTTGTCCTCTACTTCCACGTAAACATTTTTCTCGTCGTTAATAACGTGGATCTTGATCGAACACTTTTCTTTGCCTTCTGAAGCCTCTATTGCATTTTTAAGGAGATTATTAAACGTACGCAACAACTGGTCCTTATCTCCCATAACCGTAATCTCTTTGTTGGTGCGGTTAAGGATCATGATCTCTACATTTTCTGCTGTATTGAATACGGCAATGGCTTGATCTATTACGGGCAGCAACTCCAGGTTTTCGAGTTTGGTATCAGGCATTTTGGCAAAATTCGAGAACTCAGAGGCTATGGTAGCCAAACTATCTATCTGTTCTACAAAGGATTTGTTGAAGCTGGCAAATTTCTTTTCAAAATTAGGATCCTTTTCTTTCCACGATTTTTCCAACAGTTGCACTCCGAGCTTTAATGGCGTAAGCGGATTTTTGATTTCGTGGGCCACCTGTTTGGCCATTTCGCGCCAAGCACTTTCGCGTTCTGAGCGGGCCAGTTTATTGGCACTCGCTTCCAATGCAGCAATCATCTTGTTGTACTCCTTAATGAGCGAGCCAATCTCATCCTGCCTGTGCCATACAATTGGCTGGTTCTTTTGTCCCAACTTGGTCTTTTTGATGCTCTCTTGTATAAACGTAAGCGGATTGGTAATCTGGTTGGCCAAGAAAACCGCCAAAACTCCGATCAATACAAACACCAAAGCATAAATGTTGATCAGCGTATTGATAAACAGGCCGATTTTAGCTTCATAATCTTCCTCGTTAGAGTAGTAGGGAATACCGATATAGGCCACCGTTTGGTTCTGCGCATTACGGATAGGCGCATAAGCCGCTGCATATTTAAACGAACCTATCTTCTCTGCTGTATTTAAATATTCGGACCGTTGCTTTAAATGAAGCTCCAGATAAGCCTTAGAAGGCATTTTCCTGCCCAAAATACCATAGTTGTATATCTTTGGCAAAGAAGTCAGGTACAGGTTGCCATCAGTAAGGTAGAGGTTCAAAAATGCAGCATTCACATCTGCAAACTGGCTAAACTTCAACTCCGCTTCGGCATCGTTTCTAAGCATGCCGCTGTTTAAAATCTGGCGTTCGTAAGAAAGCTGTACCTTCCTTAATTTTTCCCTAATGGCGCTTTCCTGTTGTTTTAAGTATTCGTCTTTGATATAGAAGAAGGTAGTCCAGCCTACGATAAGCAAAGTGGCTACTACCGAAAGTACAATAGAAACCTGGATACGGGTTTTATAAAGGATTTTATTGGCGTTGATCATCAGGTAGCGATTGATGCTGAACCATCCGCCCTGGTTGCTATTGATGTTTTTAACCAGCCACATAAAGGCATACATCAATATGCCAAAGAGGATAAACACGAGGAAAAAGAAAGACAACGTAGCCAAACGCACCACATAAGGGATCTTTTCCTTGGTAATTACAATCAGTTTCGAGGCATCTGGTTTATAAACCGCATGGCTATAGCTAGGTCCATCAGCTATTTCTTCATTTATAAACTCTACTTTGCCGATGGCACCCTTAAAATCGTGGTTCACCATGGCATAAGTAAACTTCCCAGATTGGCTGTAAAGCTTGTTATCGCGATAAAAAGCAAAGGAGTAATCGCTAATATCCTCATCGCTTTTCAGCTTCCCATCGATGAGCAGTTCAGGGAAATGGCTATTCGAATCATAGGGCTGTGATTTAAGTTCGATTACCATGCTGCCCAATAGGTTTTTGCCATCCAGGATAGGAATGATACAAAAGTAGCTCTGAAAGCCAAAAGTATTATTGATGCGATAGGCGAATTCTGTTTCCTCTACCTTAACCGCACCCGACCTTACCAAATCCCGAAACTTGGAAAAAGGCGATGCACCATCGTCTTTTAAGGTCGAATCCTGGTTGTTGTACTCGTACATTTTATAGTCAAAGCGAGACAGGTAGCCATCTAAATATCTTTTTACGATATAATTGTGAAAGCTGTAGGTCTGGGTAAGCAACGGTTGCTTAAAATAGGCTACGATAGAAGAGTCTGACGAAACACCCTTCTCAAAGCTATCGATCGAGTTGATCACCTTCGGATCGTCGGAATAGGGAAGTTTTTCGGCAATGGTAGCCCTGATTGCCCTTTCCTTGATATCAATAAACTTAATGTACTTGATAGAAGTTAGAAAGGCCATGCACAGGAACAGGGTTGCAAAAACACCAATCGAAAACCGTCGGTGCTGCATGTAGCTGTTCCACGAAATAATAAAAATGAGCAGCGCATATACCAAGAAGAACACATTGAAATCGGTAACAAGCTTGTAAACAAAATAAGCTGCCAGCAATGCCAGAAATACAAACAGGCGTTCTCTGTTATTAAACTTAAATTGTTTGCTCAGTTCTATCAGTACATTAACCAATAAATAAACATTAAACCAGACCAGGCAGAGAATAATGATACTCGTCCAGCTGATCCAGCCCATGTTAATGATGTTCGTAATGTCAAAATTGATCTTCGAATTATAAATAAGTCCAAAGAATACATCATCTATCAAAAAACCAACATAGGCCAATACCAATAAGACCAGCACATGAAAGAGGATGGCAAATGCCTTGTTTTTGGTTATCCAGGCAGGAAAATTATACCGATAGCGATGTACGTAGGCAAAAAGCGAAATCCAGGTTATGGCGAGCACATTGAGCAATAAATCGCCCAAGGAGGGCAAGAAATCGCTTTCGGCATAAATGGAGGGACTAAATATCTCGAGGTTAAACTGGTGGTTAAACCAAAAAAACTGCAGGTCAGTTAGCCTTACAGCCGTAAAGAAAAGGGTAAGCACCAGCGTGGCCGATAAAACCAAACCTCTTCTGGCCAGCCAAGAACAATAAGAATTAACAAAAATACAAATGCTAACCAGACCTGTTATCCAAAGCCAAAGCTGAATGGTGCTATAGATATTCTTAGAATATTCTTCGCTCAGTTTTACCGGAAAAAGGTATTCTTTTTGAATGCTAAAGATCTCGGTGATGTCCCTGTCTGTAAAAGTGGCCAGGTCTAAGCTGTTGTTCGGAAAAAGCTCGGGCGAGAGTTGGTTTTGAAGATATTGGTTTTCAATGCTGAACTGCGTTTTTACCGTAATGAGAAAAACGAAGGTATGGTCATCAATGGTTTTCTTGATCTGCTCGTACCAGCCGTTAGACAGTTGGCTAAATGAAGTGCCCTCTTTTAAGCGGTCAATATTAGGCGGGAAAGCCCTTGCAGAGCTCCAAAAATCTAGTATTCCATTCTGATAAACCAGTACATTGATGCCCAGCTCCCTGTTATCGTCGATAAATTTGGAAGCCAGCTGATCGTCTTTGTAAAACGATTTCAGTTCTTCTATCTTCTTCGGATCGGAGAGATAGTGCTGTACAATGCGTTCTTTGGCCGAAAGGTTTTTTTGAAGAGCGCCAGCCTCGTGTAAAAGAAGGTCGGTTTGGGTAATTGAATTGTCTAGGGATAATGCTGTTACAATACAGCAAAGGCCTAAAATCAATAGCAGAAACCTAATTTTACCTCCAATACTCACGTTAAATTAATTTAGTAAGGGCATTTATAAAAGCGCATTGCTTTGGCGGTGCCAAAGCAATGCGTTAGGCACAGCATATTTTAGGCCAAAGTGGCACTGCTGGTCTGCATTTCTCTATTTACTTTTTTAACCAAGCCTTGCAATACATTTCCTGGACCAACTTCTACAAATTCTGTAGCGCCATCGGCAATCATGTTGGCAACGGTTTGTGTCCACCTTACCGCACCGGTTAGCTGTGCAATGAGGTTGGCTTTAATTACCGCAGGGTCTGTAGTAGGCTGGGCATTTACGTTCTGGTAGATTGGGCAAACAGGCGATGAAATCTGTGTCTGCTCAATAGCCGTTTGCAATTCAAGTTTGGCAGGCTCCATTAATGGCGAGTGGAATGCACCGCCTACATTGAGTTTTAAAGCTCTTTTTGCGCCAGCTTCGGTTAATTTCTGACAAGCCAAATCGATACCCTCGATGCTGCCCGAAATAACCAATTGTCCTGGGCAGTTGTAATTTGCCGGAACAACTACCGCATCAATTTCGGCACAGATCTGCTCTACCACTTCATCGGCAAGGCCTAAAATAGCAGCCATGGTTGAAGGTTGGATTTCGCAGGCTTTTTGCATGGCATTGGCACGAGCCACTACCAATTTAAGGCCGTCTTCGAAAGAAAGCGCATTGGCTGCTACCAAGGCAGAAAATTCGCCTAAAGAGTGGCCAGCAACCATATCAGGTGTAAAGCTATCGCCTAAAACCTTGGCCAAGATAACCGAATGCAAGAAAATAGCAGGCTGGGTTACATTGGTTTGTTTCAGTTCCTCGTCGGTACCGCCAAACATGATATCGCTAATGCGAAAGCCCATAATTTCATTGGCTTTTTCAAATAGTTCCTTGGCCATCGGGTTTTCATAAAGATCTTTGCCCATGCCAGAAAATTGGGCGCCTTGCCCTGGAAAAACGTATGCTTTCATACTTATAGCTTTGAGGTTGTTCTACGGAGGTTTATAATTAAAACCAACATAGGCCCTCTTATTTTTGTTTAAAGTTTATTTATTTGGTTAGAAGCTCGAATCTTGATACTTGATACTCGCTACTAATGTAAATTCGCTGTTATTAACCTCAAAAACTCGGCTCTTGTTTTATCATTGCTGATAAACTCTCCGGTAAATGCCGAAGTAGTGGTTACAGAGTTCTGTTTTTGCACGCCACGCATAGCCATGCACAAATGCTTGCATTCAATTACAACGGCAACGCCCGAAGGTTGTAATGTTTCGTGGATGCAGTCTCTTATTTCATTGGTTAGGCGTTCCTGAACCTGTAGCCTACGTGCAAAAGCATCAACCACCCTAGGGATTTTGCTCAATCCAACAATATGGCCGTTCGGAATATAGGCAATGTGCGCCTTGCCAAAGAAAGGCAACATGTGGTGCTCGCACATCGAGAAAACCTCAATATCCTTCACTACCACCATTTGGCTATAATCTTCTTTGAACATAGCCGAACGCAGGATTTCTGCCGGTTGCAAATCATAGCCATGGGTTAAATACTGCAAGGCTTTTGCTACGCGCTCAGGCGTTTTCAAGAGGCCTTCGCGTGCAGGATCTTCTCCTAATTGAGATAAGATGTCTTTATAATGGGTAGCTACAGATGAAATTTTGTCATCGTCGTACCTATCTATTTTTTGATAACCCAATACTTCTTCGTCGTGATCGTATTTATCGTTTTCCATATGTGCTCAATTAACCGAAATATTCAACAAAATTGTTTTCGGTCTCGTAAATTTTAATGCTGTGCAATTGTGCGCCGCTCTCGGCAATAGGCGATGATAGTTCTTGCCAAATGGCGATGGCCAAGTTCTCTGTAGAGGCTAGTTTATCTTTCATAAAATCAACATCCAAATTAAGGTTTTTATGATCGATTTTATCAACCACTTGGGTATTGATGACCTCTTTTAGCCATTTAAGGTCTACCAGAAATCCGGTTTCCGGATTCACTTCGCCTTTTACGGTTACATAAAGTTGATAATTATGCCCATGCCAATTCGGGTTGGCGCATTTGCCATATACCTCAGTGTTTTTGTCTAAGCTCCAATCCGTTCTCGATAGCTTATGTGCGGCATTAAAACTTGCTTTTCGGGTTATATAAATCATTTCTTACAAATAAAAGGCAAATATACGGATATCTTGTCAATGGTTTATGGTACATGGTCTATAGCCATGATGGCATTATTTGCCTAACGCGAACCATCGGCTAAATAACAAACAAAAAACTTTAAATTTACCTGATGAAATTATTGGTAGTTGCCGCCACCAGCGCAGAAATAGGTGGAACTTATGAGCATTTTGGCTTGGCAAAAGACAACTTTGTTCAAACACCCAAATTTGACATCTTGATTACAGGGGTGGGCATTGTGGCTACTGCTTTTGCTTTGGGCAGACACCTTAACAGCGACTACAGTTTGGCACTAAATGTAGGCATCGCCGGTAGCTTCGATGCAGACCTTAACCTCGGTGATCTCGTCAATATAGAAACTGATATTTTTGCCGAGCTGGGAGCCGAAGACCATGATCAATTTTTAACCATCGACGAGTTAGGCTTTGGCGCCAATACCTACAGCAATAACTACAATTTAGAAATTCCTGCTGTAGCTCAGCTCCCAAAAATAAAAGGCATTACCGTTAACAAAGTGCATGGCAACGCACAAAGCATTGCCAGTGTCATGGTCCGTTTCGAGCCTCAAACAGAAAGCATGGAAGGCGCTGCCTTTTTCTATGCCTGTAGCCAAATAGGCCTGCCATGCCTACAAGTGAGGAGCATTTCTAATTACGTAGCGCCAAGGGCGAAGGAAAACTGGAAAATCGGATTGGCGATTAAAAACCTGAATGCCTGGCTCATCGATTTTATCGAAGCCGATGCGAAATGAATTCTGTATGACCATAAGGATAGCTTTTAGCTTTATTTTTACCGCAGCAACCTTACAGGTCTAAATAATATATAAATAGATGAATCTTACACTCGGTTTTTCGCCCTGCCCTAACGATACTTTTATTTTCGATGCCTTGATCCATGGCAAGATCGACACCGAAGGCTTAACTTTTCAGGTCTCTTTTGATGATGTAGAAACACTGAACCAGAAAGCGATGCAAAGCGAGCTCGATATTACCAAACTCAGTTTTCATGCTTTTGCCTATGTGGCCAATAAATATGCCCTGCTTGATGCCGGAAGCGCACTGGGCTTTGGCGTAGGCCCACTACTCATTTGCAAAAAAGAAAATGCAGACAAGGTAAACGCAAGCCTCCAGACGCCAAACGCTCAACTTAAAGTAGGTATTCCCGGAAAATATACTACGGCAAATTTTCTTTTGGGCGTAGCCTATCCTCAATTAACTGACAAGCAGGAAATGGTATTTTCTGCCATTGAGGATGCGTTATTGAACGAGGAAATAGACTTGGGTCTTATTATCCACGAAAACAGGTTTACTTATCAGGAAAAAGGGCTGCACAAGGTAGTAGATTTAGGCAGTTACTGGGAACAGCTCACAGGCTGTGCCATTCCGCTTGGTGGAATTGTAATTAACCGCAAACTGCCGATTGAAGTACAGCAAAAGGTAAATAGACTGATCAGAAAATCTGTGGAGTTTGCCTTTGCCAATCCAAAATCGGGTGTTGAATTTATCCGTTCGCATGCGCAAGAAATGGACGAAGCCGTGATGTACAAGCACATTGAACTGTATGTAAACAACTACTCCATTAATTTGGGTGCTGAGGGCCGCAAAGCGATCGATACGCTATTCGATATGGCTACGTCTCGGGAAATTATTCCCCAAATCGAGCAAAATCTCTACGTAAGCGGAATTTAGTCTACAGTTAGCCTGCGAATTATGGCAGATTTTATACGGCCTGTTCACCGAAAACTGCCAACCGATTACTGATTACAAGGTCCTTCGGGGATCTGTTTGCTAATTTTAAGCAGCTTGGTTACTACCATTGTCGAATCGTAGTCTCCAGTAACGGTAGTGGTATCTGACTTGATGAAATGGCATTCCGCTTCGATATATACCGGTGTATATGGTTTTTCGAAGCCAAGGTTGCTATAGGCCAATTCGAGTGTTTTGGCGCTATCTACTACCCAATACTCTCTTCCTTCTTCGCAATCGGTAAAAGATTTGACTTCTGGACCAAAGCTGTAAAGCCCTTTGGCAACAATAGCTTTGTTTTGTTCAGAATCGCCTTGTTTTTTTTGGTTACAGGCTGAAAATATGCACAAAGAAACAATTAACGTGAGTAGGGAACTTTTATAGACGTTCATGTTTTTTATAGGTCTTGATTTAAATGGTCTATTTTCTTTACGCTTAAATTTGATGCCAAAGCTGAAGCGATGAAAGAAAAAAAACTAACAGTTACGAAAACCAGCACAAAATCTTTCCATTTAAAGGCGACGGGATAGGCATTGCTGATCAACAAATTTGATTCGCCCATTTTTACCCATCCGTAATGCTGTTGCAGTAAGCAAAATATGAATCCGATTAACAGGCCAAAGATACAACCTGCCAAAGTGATCATCATGCCTTCTGCCAAAAATATTCTTTTGATTAATTTCTTGCCTGCGCCAAGACTATTGAGCACGGCAATATCTTTTAATTTATCAATCACCAACATGGTTAACGAACCAATGATGTTAAAAATTGCAATGATTAGAATAAAGGTCAGAATAATATAAACCATCCACTTTTCTGAACCCAATACATTGTACAAGGCCTGGTTTTGCTGTACCCTATTTTTGACCACGTAGGCAGCACCCAATTTATCGGCTACCTGTTGCTTAAATTTCTCGGCATCTACCCCATCGTTGAGGTTAATTTCGATGGCACTTACCTTTTGTGCTTCACCAAGCAGCTGCCTGGCAAAAGACAAGGGAACAATAACGAGGTTGTCAAAATCCTGCTGGATCTCGAATACCCCTGATGGAGGAACGCTCATCACCGTAAAATCGTCCATTGGATTGATGGAATTGGCCTGAACACCTTTTTTTGGCGAATAAATTTGCAGCTGTTCAAAAGGGTCACTTGGGTTTACGCCCAAATAGGCTTGCAGGGCCGAGCCAATAACTGCATTTGCCCCATTTTTGTTCTCCAGAATAAAATGGCCCTCGAGCATTACAGTGTCCAAGCTTTTATTCTTCACAAAATCGGCACTAACACCTTTAATCAACGCTGGCGACTGCTTTTCACGATACCTTACCAAGGCATTCTCCGAAAGCACTTCCGTATAGGAGAATATTGCTTTATCAGCACTCAGCGTTTTAAAATAGCTCGTATTGGGATCGAAGGTCTTGCCTTTTGCAGGTTCGATGAGCACTTGCGGCGTTATGGTATTGAACATGTTGAGCACCACCTCTTCAAAGCCGTTAAACACCGATAAAATAATAATCAATGCAGTGCTTCCCACAAAAACGCCAACCGCCGAAATTGCCGAAATGATATTGATGGCATTGGTTGATTTTTTTGCAAAAAGATACCTACGGGCGATATAAAATGCGGTGTTCACAGGGCAAAGATACGGAAAAGGTTAAAGGTAGAAGGGAAAAAAGTAGAAGGTAGAAGGGGAAAAGGTTGAAGGTTAAAGAGGAAAGGCCAAAGACGGAAGGTTAAAGCCTAGCAACAAATGTATAAGGGAAAAGGCAAGACTGAAGCGCTATAAATCCATTACCCATCTTACCTGTTACATCTTACATAAAAATTACCTCAGGAACGGATTATTGAGTTTCTCAAAACCAATCGTAGTAGATGGGCCGTGACCGGGAAATACCTCGCAGTCATTAGGCAAGACAAAAAGATTTTGCCTGATGCTGTTGATCAATTGCTGATGGTTTCCTCCGGGAAGATCGGTTCGGCCTATGCTTTGGTAAAAAAGCACATCGCCTCCAATCAAAAAGTTCTCTTCCTTAGCATAAAAACAAAGGTGGGCCGGCGAATGGCCCGGGGCAAAAATCAATTCCAGCTGGCTGTTGCCAAAACTAATGGCACCTGTTTCGGGCAAAAATTGCTCAGGTTCTGGCGAAAGTTCGTAACGCATGCCCATTTGTGGCGCATAGCCCGGTACGGCCTGCAAAATATAAAGCTCTCCCTCATGGAACTGTGGTCTTAATCCCCAGTTATCAAACACAAATTTATTGCCCAGCACATGGTCTATATGGCAATGCGTATTGAGGAGCAAGGTTGGTTTTAACCCGTTTTCATTGATGAAGCTAGCTAACTGGTTTTGCTCGCTCCCATCGTACATTCCTGCATCTATAATTACACATTCTTTTGTTTCGTCAAATAAAACATAAGTATTTTCCTGATAGGGATTGAAGGTAAATTTCTGTAAACTGATCATCTTGGTTATAGAATTAGTTCTTCCACTTAAAAGTTTCGATCATCCTGTCGATGTCTTTCTTGATAAATTTCACAACAGGTTGGATAGAATCGTATTGCGGACGTTCGTTAAAATAAAGTGCGCCCCTAAAGTAATGCTTTGCACTATCGGTTAAAAAAAACTGTACAGAAGAAGCCGTATTGCCCTCAATGGCATAGTAAACTCCATACACTTTCCTTTCTGGATAATTGATCAGCTTCTGGTCTATGGCATTGGCCCTAACGGTATGTTTCATGGCCAAGGTCCGGGCGGCTTCGGTCATTTTATCATAGTCGGTTTTAGAAAAAACGCCATGATAAGTCAAATGCAAATTGCCATTGAACTGCGGAAAGCTGAGGTTATTCCAGCAGGGCTGGGCATTTCTGTCGGTGTCTTTGTTCATTACGGCATATACCGGATATTCAAACGTAAAAGGGCAATCGGAGTTAAAGGTCTGGTAGGCCTTTTTAGGGAAATTGATCCTAAAATATCCTTTTGGCTTAGGTGTACTTGGCTGCTCGCTGGTACAGGCCAAAAGGCTTGCGACCATAAGCAACAAGAAAAGCATTTGTTTTCTGATCATCATGTATTCCAAATATACCAAGAACGTTCGGCTTGCAGGTATAGCATTTCTAATCCGTTCTTAATTTTTCCGCCCTGCGCCTTTACTTTTTTTAAAAATTCAGTCTCCTCTGGATTATAAACCAAGTCGTAGGCCAAGTGTTGCGCTCCTAAAAACTGATAAGGGATGGCTGGAAAGGTATCGTAATTTGGCGACATGCCCAAGGGCGTGGTATTGATCAATATTTGGTGCTCCTGCAAGAGGCGCTCATCTACCTGATCATACAAAATAGCATTGGGTGCCGGATTGCGCACTACTGTGAGGTAAGGAATCTGCAACTGTTCTAAAGTGTATTTTACTGCCTTGGCCGCGCCGCCATCGCCAAAGATCAAGGCTTTTTGGTGGCGCTCATCTAACATAGGCTTCAAGGATTCGGCAAAGCCGTAGGCATCGGTATTGTAGCCTGTAATCCATTGCTCTGCATTTTTTCTGCCTATTTTAATGCAATTTACCGCTCCTATTGCCGCAGCTGCAGGATCCAATTCGTCTACAAAAGGCAATACATCTACTTTGTAGGGTATGGTTACATTAATGCCCCAAAGGTCTTCATGATCTGAGAGTATTTTATAAAACAGTGCTGCTTTTTCGATTGGAAAAAGTTCGTACCTGCAATTTTTGATTCCCTCCTTTTCGAACTTCTCGGTAAAATATTTCTTCGAAAAAGAATGTGATAAGGGATAGCCGATTAGTCCAAATGTTCTCATGATAGATTTATTTCTCTGTAACTCCTTTTGTCATTCCCACGATAGGAAAAATCTATCTTGATCGCTTAATAGATTCTTCGCTTCGCTCCGAATGACAAAGTGTACGCTTAGAAGTTTATTTTTTAGTCAAGAAATAATCAAAGGTATCGCCTCTTAGGCCCAAGCGAATGGTTTCAAGCGGAATAACTTCTGCCGGTGCAATATTGCCCAAATTCACATTGGTGCCAATCAGTTTGATGAACCAAACCTGTTGTTCTTTTTGTGGCGCTTCCCAAATGATGGTTTCTTCGGGTATCTGCGTTAAGATTTCGTCTACCAATCCTTCGCGCACCTCGCCAGTACCACGGTAAATGCCCACGTTACCACCCTCTCGAGCTTCGGCGATTACTTTCCATGAACCTGCTTCGATTTCTGCCTTCATCAATTTGATCCATTTGTATGGCGCAAAAATCTTGGTGGCATCTTTAGAGCCTACTTCAGAAATTACCGTAACCTGTTGGGCCAATTTATGGATGAACTCACATTTCTCTTCATGTTCAATGTCCATAGAGCCGTCTGATACTTCTGCATATTCCATCCCAAACTCCTCCAATACCCTACGGTAATCGTCGAACTGGTTGCGGATGGCAAAAGCTTCGAACAAGGTTCCTCCAAAATAGGTAGGAATACCTGCACTGCGATATAGCGCTAGCTTCTCTTTGAGGTTCGGCGTTACATAAGACGTGGCCCAACCCAATTTAACAATATCGGTATGTACGCCAGCAACTTCTATAAAATCTTCTACTTGCCTTAAACTAAGGCCTTTATCCATCACCATGGTTAATCCTTTTTGACGAGGCTTAGCCGAACGCTCAGGAATGTCGTTTAATTTGTAGTTCATATGGGTGCAAAGGTTAAAAAACTCTGCTATTTTTTAAAATAAACATCTAATTAATGACATTTCTATTTGATGTATTTGTTGATGACGTCTATAATCAGCCCATTATCCTGCAACTGTGGCAAGTATTCGAACAGAATATAATGCTTCTCAGGGTCGGTAACCAATGCGGTTTCCAGGTAGGCAATGGCATCCTTGCTTTGTCCCAAGGCAAACAGATAGGCCACCATGCGGTAATACAATTCAGCCGCATCGGGATTGTTTTTGATGGCCTCGGCCATTGTTTCCGAAGCCTCTACCAATTTGCCCTGCTCATAAAGCACCGTAGAAAAATCAAGCCATGCCTCTATGTCAACTGGATTATATTCCAGCACTTTGTAATAGGCTTCTATCGATTCGTCTATCTGTCCCAGTTTATAATGCGCATCGGCGATGGCAAACCAGAAATCCGGATTTTCTTCGTCCAGTTCCAGGGCTTTTTTGTAGAAATGCAGCGATTCGAAAAAACGCTCCTCAAAATTGAGGGTTACCCCAATGCCAAACCAGGCATCGGCCATTTTCGAATCCATTTTAACCGATTTTTTATAATAAGCACGGGCCTCGCCCATTTGCTCTAACTTCTCATAACACTCGCCAATGGCACAATAGGTATCGGCATTTGGCTGTTCGTACTCAAAAGTTTGCTTATATACCGCAATGGCGTCTTCATATTTCTCCAGTTGCACCAAGGCATTACCCTTGTTGTAGTAGGCTGATGCAAAGTTTTCTTTGATCAGGATGGCATAATCGTAGGCATCGATGGCTTTTTCGAAAAGATCAAGCTTATGGTACGAGTTGGCCAAATTATACCAAGCCGCGTAAGAATAGGGATCGTTGTCTATGTATTCCTGGTAAAAATGGATGCTTTCTTCCTGTTTATCTAAAATATCATAGCAAAAGGCCAGTTCATACAAACCATCTTTGTTTTCCATATTCTGCTCCAAGCTACGTTTGATGTACACAATGGCGCTTTCGTAATCCTGCATGTTCTGGTACACATAGGCCATCTGCAACAAAATCTCATCAGTGGTTTCGGCCAGGCCTAAAGCCTTTTCGAAATTCTCTAAAGCTTCCGAGTGGCGATCGAGGTTTTGGTAGATGTTGCCTCTCAGCACATAGATATCGGCCTCTGACGGTTCGAGCATTTCGGCCTTTTCGAGCGAGGCGAATGCCTTCTCTACCTGATTGGTAAACAATAAAAGCTGGGCCTGTTTAATTAAAAAAACCGCAGCATAAGGGTGTTGGCTCAACGCATATTCTATTACCTGCAAAGCCTTTACTGGATCGTTCTTCTCTATATAATTGTCAATTATATATTCAAATGCCTGCGCATCGAAAAAATACTGATCCTGGTTACGGATCATTTCTTCATAACGTTCTACAGAATGTTGCGCATCTTCATTAAAATCAAATTCAAATTCTTCTTCCATGTATCCTGAATATTTAAAGAACAGCCCAATTGTTTAATTAATTATAAGTTTACGCTATTTGTTAGAGGAGGTAAAATATAATTATCAACATACACACACCCCTTTCTATAATTGATTAATAATAAAAGATTTAGCCGAGGAGGGCTGTGAGTGATCGGCAATAGGTAGGCTAGGTATCTGCCGTTCTTTTAAATTAACTACAAATTTACATATATTTAGTTTTAAAACCGTAAAATTTAAGTCATGAAGCACTTTAGTATCATCGTTTTATTAATGGCATTAAGCCTTGGCGCCTTTGCCCAAACCAACGAAGAAGAAGCTGTAAAAGCTACCATTAACCAGCTTTTTGAGGGCATGCGCAATGGAGACACCACTTTAATCCGCAAGGCATTTGCCAAACAAAACGTGATGCAGACCATTGCCAAAGGCAAAGACGGCAAATCGGCAGTACGCACTGAAAGCGTTGATGGCTTTATCAAAAGCGTGGGGGCTCCACATCCAGAAAAATACGATGAACGCATTATTTTTACCAAGGTTTTGGTAGATGCCAACTTGGCCAGCGTTTGGACCGACTACAAGTTTTATGTGGGCGATAAGTTTAGCCATTGCGGCGTTAATTCGTTCCAGCTTTTTAAGGGCGAAGAAGGTTGGAAAATCATTTATATCATTGATACGAGGCGTAAGGATGGATGTAGTGAGGCGATAAAGTAATTTGATTCGTCTTTGTAATGAGCGACGCGAAGAAGCAATCTTTTTAACAAATTGGGATTGTGGTTGGCTCAATCCTTCTGTGGTCCTCTTTCTCGTCCCTTCGCTTCGCGGACATACTTTTTTCCTGTAGATGAAAAAAGTATGCAAAAAAATCCACGCCTGCGCCCGCTGCTTTAAGGTTTGTGCTCAAGCTAATTAGTGCTTACCGCACCGGACAAGGGCGATTTTAGCTCAACGGAGGATTATTGCTTGGGCCAGATATCACGCTTAGAATAAATTCGCATATGACAAAGGCTGTTGATTTAGATCAACAGCCTTTGTCATAAATCGTTTCTCGCAATGACGAGCTACTTATTCAATGCTGCTGCTGCCGCTTTAAAGTAGGCCGCTTGCTTCAATAAATTGTCTTTAGCTTCTCCGCTAGCATTCTCGGCTTCTTTGGTTTTGGTTTCTTCGGCAGTAGTAAATACCTGTACAAACTGTTTGCCGTAATATTGGGCCAATTTGGTACGGTTCATTCCGTTAACAATCGCCTGCGCGCCCTCTTGCGTAATCTTCGGATTTTTATTTTTTACCAAGTAATTTGAATAGGCACTTATTACGCCAGCCAAGGCATTGATATTGCCGGTATTGGCAATGTTCAAATAAAAAGCATGAAAGCTGTCGTCGCCTAAAGTTGCGTAGATCTGCGCCAATTGTGAAGGCACATGGTCTTTTGTATCCTGATCCAATCCAGCTACAATCTGGCCCAAAGAAGCAGGCTCTACCATGTTCATCGCCTGTAGCGACGTACCAATTACTTTATACGATTGCTCTTTTAATCCGTTCTGAAATACTGTTACATAAGCTTTATCGCCACTCATGGCCAATCTTGCAATGGCTACCGACCTAACATTTGAGTTCTTATCATTCTTGGCCAAAGCAACGATCTTTTCACCAGCCAAGGTTTTGATCTGTTGGTCTTTTAGGTTAAATCCTTTTAAAGCTAAAGCTCTTAAGCCTGCATTTTTATCATCCAGCGCCTTTAAAAGCAATTGCTGTGCAGTTTTTTCTTTATTGTTGATGGTGGCCTGCTCAATCGCTTTCAACCTATTTACATAAGATGGAGCATTGCTATATTGAAAAATGTAGTTATCGAGCGTTTTATTGTCTTTGATCTCGCCCACCAAAATTTTATCTACGTCAAAATCGATCAGCTCTGGCTTGGCCGAAACCGGGAAGCTAAAACGCTCTTCCCTGCCGTTGATCGTTATTTCTTTGCTTATTTTTTGTCCGCCAACATACAAGTCAACTTTCAATGGCAAAATGAAAGTCTGTACATCGGCCGCTTGGATTTGTTTTACATCGATTATCGCGTTGCCGTCTTTGTAATCGTATTTCACGTCTAACACAGGATGGCCGCCAGCATAATACCACTGGTTAAAATAAGGCAACAAATCCCTGCCGCTCACTTCTTCCAAAGCCAAACGCAGCTGGTGAGGCTCGCCGTTTTTATAAGCATTGGTTCTGAGGTAAAGATTTAGTCCTTTAAAGAAAGCATCATCGCCCAATAAATTCTTTAATGCGTATAAAATGATCGACCCCTTAGAGTAGCTCACGTTATCGAACATGTCTTCTTTGTCGTTGTAATAAAAACGGGCCAGCACTGGGCTTTCCCCATTTTTGGCTGTGCCCAAGTAAGAAGTCAGTTTACCGTAGCGCGATTCGTCTTCGGCATCTTTTCCTTCATCGTGGCCATGCCATAGCACTTCGCCAAAAGTTGCAAAAGATTCGTTCATGGTAAGGTTAGACCAGGATTCTGCAGTTACATAATCGCCAAACCATTGGTGAAACAGCTCGTGGGCTATGGTACCCTCTTCGTTGGCATCAATCAGTTCTCTTGGGGTTTTCTGTACGTGCTCGCCATGCAAGGTTGCCGAGGTATTTTCCATCGCACCCGAAACATAGTCTCTAGCCACCACCTGTGCATATTTTACCCAAGGATAATCAACGCCCAAGATCTTACTATAGAAAGTCATCATTTCTGGTGTTTTACCAAAAATCTGCTTGGCATAAGGCGCATACTTAGGCTCTAGGTAATAGCTCACTTCTTTGCCCTTCCAGGTATCTTTGTAAATCTTAAACGGACCAACGGCCATCATAAAAAGATATGGCGAATGAGGCTGATCCATTTTCCAAACATCGGTACGCGTGCCGTTTGCGTTTGTCTTTTGCGATACCAGTTTACCGTTAGACAAGGTGGTGTACTTCGATTGTACCGTCATGGCAATTTCGGCAGTGGTTTTTTGGTTAGGCTTATCAATGGTTGGAAACCAGGCCGAAGAAGCCTCTGTTTCGCCCTGCGTCCATATTTCGGTAGGCTTGTCTTTATCCGTACCATCGGGATTGATGAAATACAAGCCTTTGGCATCGGTAATGGCAGCGCTTCCTTTGGCTTTTAGTTCATCGGGCTTTGCCGTGTAAACGATGTAAACCGTATATTTTTCGCTCCTTGTATATTTCTTGTTCAGCTGTACAAACAACTGCTCATTATCATATTTATATTTTAACGGCGTGTTGGCTTTGGCACCAACCAGGGCTACGCTCTTAATGTCCATACCCTTTGCATCGAGGGTTAGGCTATCTGTGGCATAAAAATGTGGCGTTAAGGTTAACCAAGCCTTGCCATTGAGGTAGCGCTTGGCATAGTCGAAGCTCACATCTAGCTTGGTATGTACCAGATCGTTAATTTTTGTAGGGGTAACCCGATAAGTTGGGTTGGTTTTGGGCACTTCTTGCTGGCCATTTGCCACAACAGCGCTGCCAAGCAATACCACTCCAAGTAATCCGGCAATAAATTGTTTCTTCATAGTTTAATTTTTTGGTTTTGGACTTTATGAACAACGTAAAGTTACAATATTGCCAACAAGCTCGTATGCTTCCAAAAATTTATAAGTTGTAAATCCTGCTTAATTTTTTGTTGCTTTGTATAAACCGATTTTCAGCTTAAAATTTATAGAATGGGAACAAATATCAGTGCTATTTTAAAGCAATTAGGAATAGAATCCATCAATCCGGCCTATAGCACAGGCCAAAACTGGGCAAACCCAAGCAATGAAAAAATCATAGACAGCCACTCTCCAGTTGATGGCAAAAAGATAGCGTCGGTGCAGGTAGCATCGGCAAAAGACTACGACCAAGTTGTGGAAACTGCCCAAAAGGCATACCTGCAATGGAGAACCGTTCCTGCGCCCAAAAGAGGCGAAATGGTTCGTCAGTTTGGCGAGGCTTTAAGAGCAAACAAAGAAGCCTTGGGCACCTTGGTTTCTTACGAAATGGGCAAAAGCCTGCAAGAGGGCTTTGGCGAGGTGCAGGAAATGATAGACATCTGCGATTTTGCGGTTGGTTTATCGCGCCAGCTTTATGGCTTAACCATGCACAGCGAAAGGCCTTCGCACCGCATGTACGAACAATGGCACCCATTGGGCATTGTAGGCATTATTTCGGCCTTTAACTTCCCGGTTGCAGTTTGGAGCTGGAATACGGCATTGGCTTGGGTTTGCGGCAATGTTTGCATCTGGAAACCTTCTGAAAAAACACCATTAACCGCGGTGGCCTGTCAACAGATCATTAACAAGGTTTTAAAAGCCAACGATGTTCCCGAAGGCGTTTCTAACCTGATTATTGGCGATAGAACCGTAGGCGAATTGCTGAGCAACGATACCAGAATTGCCTTGGTTTCGGCAACAGGATCAACCCGCATGGGCAAAGCTGTTGGCGCGGCTGTTGGAGCACGTTTAGGCAAGAGTTTGTTAGAATTAGGTGGCAACAATGCCATTATCATTTCTAAAGATGCCGATTTGGACATGTCCATCATAGGCGCAGTATTTGGCGCCGTAGGCACTGCCGGACAGCGCTGTACTTCTACGCGTCGTTTAATCATACACGAAAGTGTGTACGATGCCTTTAAAGAAAAGCTAGTAAAAGCCTACGGCCAGTTGCGCATTGGCAATCCTTTAGACCAGCATAATCATGTAGGTCCGTTAATTGATACCGATGCTGTTGCCAGCTATTTGGATTCGATAGAAAAATGCAAAGCCGAAGGCGGAAAATTTGTAGTGGAAGGCGGCGTATTAACCGATGGCGAATATGGTTCTGGCTGTTACGTTAAACCATGCATTGCCGAAGTGAAAAACGATTATAAAATTGTGCAGCACGAAACCTTTGCTCCAATTTTGTACCTGATCAAATATAAAGAACTTGATGAAGCCATCGCCTTGCAAAACGGTGTGCCACAAGGCTTGTCATCGGCTATTATGACCCTTAATTTAAGAGAAGCCGAGCAGTTCCTTTCGGCTCAAGGTTCAGATTGCGGCATTGCCAATGTAAACATCGGTACTTCTGGTGCCGAAATCGGTGGTGCCTTTGGTGGCGAGAAAGAAACCGGTGGTGGTCGCGAAAGCGGTTCAGATGCTTGGAAAGCCTACATGCGCCGTCAAACCAATACCATTAATTATTCAAACACCTTGCCATTGGCACAGGGAATTAAGTTTGATTTCTAATAAGGCTAGCTTCGCAAATCTTTCTCAATAAAAAAAGCGCCTCGAAATCGGGGCGCTTTCCTTTTAAAAAAACTGATATATGATAGGCTTATTACTTTGCAAGTTTAATATCGTCTGCAGCGATAATGCTTTCCAATGTTTGACGAACCGGAGCAGCTTTGGCAATTAATGGAGCCACGGTGTTTACGCTGGTGCTATCTGCTGTGAATTGATCCATGCTCATTTTGGCTTTTGTACCTAGTACAGCGTAGTGATCGGTAGTACTACCAGTTAATTTCAAGTTTGCGCTGTCTTTAACCGAAGTATACAAGTTAACTGTACTGGCATTGATATCGGCTTTTGCGTTGCCTTTTAAGTCTATGTTCAAGCTTAAGAAGTTTACTTTACCGAAAGTTTTGATAGTTGCATTGTCTGTAGCTTCGATTGAAGAAAGGTTGCGTACATAAACCGCTACGGTTAAGGTTTCATCTTGGAAAGAACTGATGCGCAAAACGCCATCTTGTTGCTGTACCAAAGCATTTTTTGAATAGTATGTATCGTATACTTTTACGCTTTCTGTTGGCGCCTGTACCAAGATCACTTCAACATTACCTTTCACTTCGATTTTGCTAATGTTTTTTACTTGGTTTAATACGGTTACTTTGTTGTTGTCTTTTACATCTGTAGATGCAAATGCAGAACTGCTTAATACTACTAGTGATAAGGCTGCTGCGAATAAGGTTTTAATAGAAGTTTTCATGACTTTAATATTTTAAATAATTGTATATCTGTTATTTGTTTTTTGTTTTGGCCTGCCGTTCTTATTGGCAGGTTTCGTAAATAAGACTGCAGCACACAGAAAAAGTTGCACCGGAAATGGGCGTATTATACCACCCTCGCGTAACTCTAGACGAACGCCTGTAATTTTTCGACGAACTCGGACAAAAAATTTTCGTCGATAAGCAACTATTTGATTAATAAGGGAATTAACAGGATCTGTCAAATAAAATTCTCAGATTTTATCCCACCGCTGTTTGAATAAAAAACAATTTGATGTATGTTTAACATTTTTTAGATGCCTAGCTTTTCTTTCTTTTAGCTTTTATTCAATGTTACGTGTAAATAGTTCCAGTCCTTGCCAAATCGTGTATTCATTATGTAAGCATGAGTTTTTGGGCTATTTGATCGAACCGCACATTGTACAGCTCAATCCGCAGGGCGATTTCTCGCTCACCTACCAGCGCTTGTTTACGCATACGGCCAAAGAGTTTGCCAAGCACTTGAGCGAAGTAGATTTTAAGCTGATCAAAATATTGGATGAAACCGAGCAGGATTTCATCATCAAGAAATACCATAAAAAAGCCATTAGGCCTTTCGAGTTCTTCAGCAAGTTTTACGACGAGAAGTTTTACGACAGTGTGCGTCCGAAGATTGAAAAGAAGCTGGCCGAAGTTTTAGAAATCCTAAAGACCAAGGATGGCCTTTACCTGATGGACAAGGATGGCTGGCCTGCAGAACGCAAAATAGACCTGGCTACAGAACCGGCAACCGTGCTCTTTCACTTCAGGAGGAGCGATACAGAAACCCGGTACTTTCCTACCATCAAGTACCAAGGGATGCGCATCGATTTTATGTTTAAAGAGGCGCAAGTAGTCTGCAACCAGCCTGCCTGGCTTTTGCTCAACGATGTACTGTATTTCTTTGAACAGGATATAGAGGGCAAAAAACTGATGCCTTTCCTCAACAAGCGCTACATTACCATTCCGAAAGCTACAGAAGCTACCTATTTTGAGAAGTTTGTAGGTCCGCTGATCGAAAAATACCATGTGTATGCCGAGGGCTTTGAAATTAAGACCGAAAAGCTGGAGGCTACGGCTGTTATCAAGGTAATTTATGTAGATGGTGGCGTTTCGCAGTTGCAACTGTACTTTAAATACGGGCAATATGCCTTTGCCATGGGCAACGACCAAAGGGTTACCGTTAGGCTGAGCAAGGAAAATGATAATTACACTTTTACCCGTATCAAGCGAAATGCCGATTGGGAGAAGGAAAAATTCATCTTTCTGCAAAGCCTAGGACTAAAAAAAACCAGTGCGCTTTTCCATCATTTGGAACTGCCTAACCTCGACGAAAACCATAATCCCTCATACGCCATTATTACTTGGGTAAACGAGCATATCGAAGCCCTGCATGAACAAGGCTACGAAATTGAGCAGGCCAATAGCAACAAGCGTTTTGTTTTTGGCGCCAATAAAATCGATTTTGAAATTAAGGAAGACAACGATTGGTTCGATATCAATGCCATTGTATATTTTGGTATTCATCCTATTCCTTTTATTGCTCTAAAACAGCATATCCTTCATAAAAAGAGAGAATTTATTTTGCCCGACGGCGATATTGCCATTATTCCGGAGAAATGGTTTACGCAATACAGCAGTTTATTTAGCCTGGCTGATGGCAGCAAAAACCTCAAGCTGAAAAAACACCACATTGGCCTAGTAAACGACCTTGCCGAAGACAGTTTGGCCAATGTAACTTTAGATCGCAAATTACAGCGCCTCAACGATTTTGAGCACATTGCCGATAGTGCGATGCCTGTTAATTTTAAAGGTGACCTACGCCATTACCAGAAGGCAGGCTATAACTGGTTCAGCTTTTTGCGCGAATACAATTTTGGTGGTTGCCTGGCAGATGATATGGGTTTGGGTAAAACCATCCAGACTTTGGCTATGTTGCAAAAACTAAAGGAAGAAGATGAACAGAACGGCACGCACAGCACTTCGCTGATCATTATGCCAACTTCCCTGATTTACAATTGGCTAAACGAAGCGAAAAAATTTACGCCGAAATTAAGGATCCATGCCCACACCGGCACTTTCCGCAACAAGGACATGAGTCTTTTTGGCAAGTACGATTTGGTAATTACCACCTATGGCATTACCCGCGTAGATGCCGAGCTGCTGAGAGATTTCTATTTCAACTATATTATTTTAGACGAGAGCCAGAATATTAAAAATCCGTCTTCCAAATCCTTCAAAACCGTACGTATGCTCAGGTCGAGGCACCGCCTTATTTTGAGCGGTACGCCAGTAGAGAATTCGGTGGGCGATTTATGGACCCAGCTTACTTTTCTCAACCCTGGTTTGTTGGGCACGCAATCTTTCTTTAACGAAGAATATGTGCAGGCCATAGAGAAGAGAAAAGACGAGGATAAAGCGAAGAAATTGCAGGCCATCATCAAGCCTTTTGTATTAAGGAGAACCAAAGAGCAGGTAGCTGCAGAATTGCCTCCAAAAACGGAGCATATCTTCTATTGTGACATGAGCGAAGACCAGGCTGCTGTTTACGAGAAAACCAAATCGGCTTACCGCAACGATCTTTTAACCAGCATGGATGATGGCACTTACGCCAAAAAGCAGGTGCAGCTGCTACAAGGCTTAACCGCCTTGAGACAGTTGGCCAACCACCCGGTAATGATTGATGAAGGCTACGAAGCCGATTCGGGCAAGTTCGAAAACGTGGTACATACACTCGACAATGTGTTAAAAGGCGGCCATAAAGTGCTGATCTTCTCGCAATTTGTAAGGCATTTGGGTATTTTCAAGAATTATTTCGAGAAAGAGCATATTCCTTATGCCTATTTAGACGGCAGCACCAAAAACCGTGGCGAAATTGTAGCCGAGTTTCAGCAGAACACCGATTTAAAGGTGTTCTTAATTTCTATCAAAGCAGGTGGCGTGGGCTTAAACCTTACCCAGGCCGACTATGTGTTTATTTTAGATCCATGGTGGAACCCTGCAGTTGAACAACAAGCCATCGACCGTACCCATCGCATTGGCCAGGAGAAAAAGGTATTCATCTACAAGTTCATTTCTAAAGATACCGTTGAAGAGAAGATCTTGGCCCTGCAAAGGCGCAAGAAGTCGCTGGCCAACTCCTTGATTACAACCGAAGAAAGTTTCTTCAAATCATTGAGTAAAGACGATATTAGGGAGTTGTTGAATTAAGGTAATAAGAGATTGATATGGAGAAAAACATACTTTTATCTAAACGTTATCTATTTTTTGTAGTTTTTGTTGTTGTAATCATTGGTGCTTCAACCCTCATAAAAAATAGCTTGAAAGGTTGGTCAGCATCTGAAAAAGTCACTTTATATAATTCGTTCTATAAAGAAACTTTAAAAATTACTACCAATGAAGCGCAACGCAAAACTTTAACCACGTGCTTTACCGAAAAGATAATTGCCCGATATCCAAATACGTTAAATGGACTTCCCAAAGACAGTATCGATAAGATTAGTGAGCAGATTGCTATAGAATGTGCTGAAGGCATTACAGAAATAGCTTGGAGTTCAATTACGGAAAAAGCGGTATTAAAGAAAGTAAGCTCTCTGGACATACTCAAAAAAATGCCTCAAGAAAAAAAGATGGTTTTTGCCAATTGCGTGCTTGCACATCTTAAAAATCAGTATCCGAAAGGCATATCCCAACCTCTTTCACAAGTTGAGATGGATGAGATTTATTACACCTGTCTTCATGCATTAAAATAAAGAAAGGTTTCTTCAAATCGCCCAGTAAAGACGATATTAGGGAATTATTAAACTAGAGAATAAAAATGTCAATCAAATTAACGCTTACCTCTATTCTGTTATTAATAAGCATTGGATCATTTGCCCAAAGCCTCACTTATGATGAAAAACTCGTTTTTGATGATATAGCTTACATAATTTCTCCAACCACAGGAAAAAAAACTATTCTAAAATGGAATGGGCCGTTAAGATACCAGATAAAAGGAAATGCGCCCGAGTATCTGTTAAAAGAAATAGACACTACCTTTGCTCAAATCAGGCAACTAACTTCGCTCGATATTAAAAAGACTGGCGTTGATAGTGAGGCCAACTTGACTTTTGACCTTCAAGAGGCAGACAAGAGCAAAAACATTCCTACTCCCGCTGGCAGAACAATGCATTATACAGGCAATTTTAGCCATAAAGCAAATGATAAGTCAGAAATTACTCAGGTGGATAACCTATTTGTTTATGGTGCTTACACCACAAAATCTGATGTAAGATATGCGATTAAAAGAATCATTCTCAGATCGCTTGGATTTTTTTTCAAATCTGAAGAAGCGCCTTATAGCATTTTCTATTCTAGAAATAACAATACGATTAAAATCGATCGTTTTGACGGCCATATCATTAGTACGTTTTACAGTCCTAAAATTAGTCCGGGAATGACAAAAGAGGAAGTTAATGAACTCATTAAGATCAATAATTAGCGCTTTCTCTATATTATCGTTCTCCTATTTTAGCGTCCCTTATCAGCATTACGATGAAGATAAAAATTATTGCTTGCCTATTATTAGCTTTAAGCTTCGATTCTTTCGCCCAAAACTTAGATCCAACAGAAAAAGTAATTTTTGATCAGGTTGTTTTTCACCGCAGGAAAATTGGCGAATATGCTGTGCTTTCTAAATGGGTAACTCCTATCAAGTACAAAATTTATGGCGACACGGTTAAGTCCCTCCACAAAGAAATAGATTCCACTTTTAGTCAACTCAGAAAACTAACCCATTTAAGCATCGAAAAAACAGACGATGACGCTGCAGTCAATTTTGTAATTTCAATTGTAGACAACGAAAGCAATATGGCTCCATTGGGCAATAATGCCAAGAGGCTGGTGAATAGTCCGGGCTATTATTCGATAAGATCCAACATTAAAAACGAAATGACTGCAGGACAGGTTGCCATCAATATACGAAAGCAAAAAAACAGCTCTAGCGCAAGGAGCCACGTTAAAAAATTAATAATCAGGTGCCTAGGCTTTTTAGAAACCACCGAACTGATGCCTTATAGCCTATTCAACTCAAAAAATTACAGTAAGTTAAAAATCGATGATTTTGATGCGCATATCATTTCGGCCCTTTACCAGGAAAGCATCAAACCCGGAATGACGAAAGATGATGTGGATGCGATTTTGAAGGTGAATTAGCACTTTTAGCTTATAGCAAACAATGTGATGGGAGCGAGCACAGCGTAAAGCGAACAGCAGGACTGGATTTGCCCTCAAATGCTGCATTTGCTTTCGCATCTGTTGGCTCAATTGGCCTGTAAAATCTTTAAATATTCCTCCCTACTTATCATCTCCGCACCTAAGCTCATCAAATGATCGTTAGGCAATTGGCAATCTACCAGTTTGAAATCCATGTTTTTACAAAGGTAAATCAGCGCCGTTTTTGAGGCATTGCTCACTAGGCTGAACATGCTCTCGCCACAAAAAACATCGCCTATTTTAATGCCATAGAGTCCTCCTACCAACTGATTTTCTCGCCAAACTTCTATGCTGTGTGCTATGCCTTTTTGGTGAAGCTCGATATAGGCCGACTGCATCTCGTTGGTAATCCAGGTGCCATCCTGCCCTTCTCGAACCACGTGGGCACAATTCCTGATTACATTGCTGAAATCATGATTTACAGTTACCTCAAAAACATGGTCTTTAATAACTTTAGCCATGCTTTTACTGATCTTTACGCGTTCCGGAAAAATAACACAGCGCTCATGAGGTGCATACCATAAAATCGGGTCGCCTTCGCTAAACCATGGAAATATGCCACTTTGATAGGCCAACTCCAGCCGCTCCACACTTAAATCGCCCCCAATGGCCAATAATCCATCTGGCTCTGCCAAGGCAGTATCCGGAAAAACAATGGCGTCATCAAGCAATCTAAAAATCATGCTGCAATAATAGCAAACAAAACAATAGTTAAACCCAAACGTTTTAAAAGAGTCATACCTTCAAAAATTCATCCCGTGGAGAAAAAAGATAATTTCAACAGTGTTAAGCATTTATATAGCCGTGGCGCATTCGGAATCTCCTACCCTAAACTGCAGGATCTGAGCCGCAAAAACCTGACGAAAGTAGTAGAGCAGCTTTTTAAGGATTCTGCAACCTTCGAAGAACTGAAAAGCGTTGACCCTAACGAGGTAAGGCAACAAATGGAACTCCAATCGGCCCTGGGTGCCAAAAAAGAACTGACCCAGGAAGAAAAAGACAAAAGACAGGAAATTACCAAGATACAGAATGAACGCAGCCGTTCGCTCAATATAGATTGGCTCATGCGCATGATGAGTACCAATGCTTCCTTGCGCGAGAAAATAACCTTGTTTTGGCATGGACATTTCGCCTGCCGCTCTAACAACCCCATGTTTGCCCAGCAGCTGAATAATATACAGAGGCAATACGCACTAGGCAGCTTCAGGACATTGCTGATCGAAGTTTCCAAGTCGCCAGCCATGCTACAGTATTTGAACAATCAGCAGAACCGAAAAGGCCGTCCGAATGAGAATTTTGCGAGAGAGCTGATGGAGCTATTTACCTTGGGCATCGGCAATTATACTGAACAAGACATTAAAGAATCGGCACGTGCGTTTACGGGCTGGACCTACGATAAAAATGGTGCTTTTCAATTAAGGCCAGCCTTTCACGACGAGGGCAACAAAACCTTTTTTGGCAAGACCGGAAATTTTGATGGCGAATCCATTATCGATATGATTTTGGAAAACCCGAAGACTGCGGTTTTTATCTCCAGAAAGCTTTATATATTTTTGGTTAACGAAACGCCAAATGAAGCGCATGTCAAAGAATTGGCCGATCATTTCTATGCCAGCAAATACGATATTTCGGCCGTGTTGAAAAAAATGTTCACTGCCGATTGGTTTTATGCTGCTCCAAATGTGGGCACCAAGATCAAATCGCCGGCCGAATTCTTGGTAGGCTTAAGTCGGGAGTTTTATGTTACCTACAATAAGCCACAGGTTTTAATTCAGCTGCAAAGCAGCTTGGGACAATATTTATTTAATCCGCCCAATGTAGCGGGCTGGCCAGGGGGCAAGAATTGGATAGACAGTTCTTCGCTGATGTTGCGAATGAAGATTCCATCACTGGTTTTGAATGACGGACAAATTGATTTTAGCGGCAAGGCCGATCCAGAAGACGAAGCGGTTATTGCCTTAAACAAACCTGCCAATGCCAAGCCAAAGCCTAAATCGTATGTAGATGCGCAGAGCGATTGGGCCAAGTTTTTAGGCACCTTGCCCAAAGGAACAAAGCCACTTGATTTGGCCAAATTCCTGTTGCAGCCCACCCTCAACCAAAAAATCACCGATATGGTGGCCAATAACCAAGGCTTGAAAAGTACAGCCATAGAAGTAACCAGTTTGCCGGAGTATCAGCTCTGCTAGCTAGTGGCAAATGTTGAAGGAATGAGTTTTGAATGATTGAATGGACCATAAACCATTAGACCTAAGAAGATGAAAAGAAGAGATTTTTTAAAGAATTCTGCCTTTGCGGCTGCCGGAAGTTTGTTTGTACCGGTGTTTATGAAACCATTCGAAGCTTTGGCTTTAGATGAGCTGAGCCCATACAAAAATTTAGTGGTGGTACAACTTTCTGGTGGCAACGACGGATTGAATACTGTCATCCCTTTGGGCAACGATATTTACTACCAAAAAAGAAAAAGCATCGCCATTAAGCCAGAAGAAGTGATCAAGCTAAACGATATGCAGGGGCTTAATCCGAATTTGGGTGCTTTAAGAGAGATTTACGATCAAGGTTGGATGACCATCATTAATGATGTAGGCTACCCTAACCCAGATCGTTCGCATTTCCGCTCGATGGATATTTGGCAAACCGGAAGCGACAGCAACCAGTTTCTTTCTACCGGGTGGATTGGCCGTTACCTCGATTCGAACTGCGAAACCTGCAAATTTCCCTACACGGCTATTGAGGTAGATGACAGCTTGTCGCTAGCTTTAAAAGGAAACTCTAAAAAAGGAATCGCTTTAAAAGATCCGAATACCTTGTTCAGAAATACCAATGAAGCCTTTTTTAAGCAAATGGTTAACAGCAGCAAGGATCATTTGGATGAAGACAATTTGGGTTATTTATACAAAACCATGGTCGAAACTTCGTCATCTGCCAATTACATCCAACAAACTTCTAAAATTTACGAGAGCAAGGCTACCTATCCGAATTCTGGCTTTGCCAATCAATTGAAAACCGTTTCGAGGTTTATTTCTTCAGGATTAAAAACCAAGGTTTATTATGTTTCGCTGAGCGGTTTCGATACGCATGTAAACCAGCTGCAGCAACAAGGCAACTTGTTTAAGCAATACAGCGAAGGCATGGCTGCCTTTTTGAACGACCTGAAACAGCACGACAAGCTGAACGATACTTTGGTGATTACCTTTTCGGAATTTGGCCGCAGGGTAGAACAGAATGCCAGCAATGGTACTGATCATGGTACGGCAAATAATGTTTTCTTGTTTGGTGGCCGACTAAAAAAACAGGGCATCTATAACGATGCCCCGAACTTAACTGATCTAGATAATGGCGATCTTAAATACCAGGTCGATTTTAGAGAAGTATATGGAACTATTTTAGACAAATGGCTGGATGTAAGCAATCAGCAGATTTTGACCAAAAAATTCCAAACTTTGGATTTTATCTAGTTTGCTGTTCTTTTTAGCACATAAATCCTATCGCTAGAATTTTCGTAAACGCGGATATAAACCTGTAAAAGTTCGTAGCCGAAATCCTTCATTTTATTTACACAGTCGAGTACCGAATTATATTCCAGTTCGATGCCTTTGTCGTCTTTGATATAAGCATCTTCTTCTTCCCAAATCTTTTGGCCGTAATCTAGTTTTACCCATCGCTTGTCGCTAAAAACCTTTCGGATTTCTCGGAGTTCGATGTAAGGTGTTTTGATGTCGGTGAGCTTTACGCCTTTAACGTTTTGAGCTTGGGCATTAAAGGCCAAGCCAATGGCAATTGCCATTAAAAAAGTTAGCTTTTTCATGTTCTTACTGGTTGTTTGTGTGTACCCTAAAATACACAATTTTACTGTTTCAATATGAACATGGAGTTAATTAGCTGTAACATTCGTACCTAATATTGCTCTTACTAAAAAGAGCAAGGCATGAATTTTATTGGCAATATTATCTGGATTATTTTCGGTGGACTATTTATCTTTTTCGAGTATATTTTTGGAGGGCTGATCCTCTGCCTTACCATAGTGGGCATTCCCTTTGGCATCCAGTGTTTCAAGTTTGCCATTGTTGGCTTGGCGCCTTTCGGTGTAAAGATCACCAACAGTTCTTACAACGTAGGCTGCCTGTCTACCATTATGAACATCATTTGGTTGTTAACAGGAGGCATCAGCATTGTATTGACCCATTTGTTATTTGGGATATTATTGTGCATAACCATTGTAGGCATCCCTTTCGGAATGCAACACTTCAAGTTAATGAGCCTGGCTTTTTCGCCCTTTGGCAAATCGATCAACTAGCTATTTGGCGGGAGTAAATACCAGCAATACCGTACCGTCTTTTAAGAGCTGCAGCTTTTCTCCACTTGCTTTTAAGGTGTTGGCACTTTTTAAATCGTTGAGGAAGTTATTTTCAGCTTGTCCAACTTCTTCGCAATACATCATGGTACCAATCAGCTGGTCAAACTTTACCGAATCGCCTTTGATCGTTACTTTTCCACCAAAGCCGTTGCAGAATGACTTACCACTTACGCTATTTTCTGTATCAAATCTTAAGCTTGCATATGCTTTGGCTGGTATAGATTTTTCGGGCCAATTGCGTAATATCCATGTCTTATTCAACAAATTAGCTGTTTGCATTTTTGGAGTACAGGCCTGGAAGATGAAGATCAAGAACAAGCCAAAGAATAAATTTTTCATAATTTTGAATAGGGTTTTTAAAGATAGGCAGCATTTGCTTGCTAAGCAATTAATCCGATTTTTTTTGAGTGGCTGATGGCTTCTTCGCTGTGCTTAAAAAGGCAGGTTTGAATTTTGTTCTGCTCCAATTCCTTTAACAGCCTTATGGTTTCTTCCTGCTTTTTGGCCCTTACATTTCTGATGTAAACCGCAGCCACATTTTGGGGATACCTTTGGGCAATGGCATGGTAAATAGCTGGATCTTGTTGCGAGTTGTCGCCAAAAAAAACGAATTGTTGCTGTGGAAATACATCGATAATGCGCATTACCCTTAACAGCTTGCCTTCATGTCCGGTTTTTCCGGTTTTGAATAAGCTTTTCCATCTTTTTAATTGGTTAAGCAAAAATGCGCCCTCAGGCAGTTTGTTAAATCGAAAAGTCTCCAACAGGTAATCGTACAAGTTCCATTCGCTGCTCGACACGTAAAAGAAAGGATTGGGCTGCGTAGCTTCGGTATGGGCATTGGCCAACAGCTGGTAATGTGTTTGCGCCATTGGAAAAGTTTTGCGCGTGCGCGGATTTCGGGTAAAAAGCTCTTTTAATCTTCTGCCTATTTTTGCCGAGTGCGATACCATTACCGTGTCGTCGATATCGGAAACAAAGGCATATTGGGTAATGTGGGGCACAAAAATCTTTCCTTCGGCTGTTGCCAGCACTTGGCCTGCATCATCTATGGCATCAACCCTTACCAAATGCCATCCGGCCGGAACATCTTCCTGAGCCTGCCATTCGAACTTGAAAAAACCATCATAGGCCGCTTTCTGATGGATTACCTGCCCGTTAAAATTCAATCTCACCTTGGCAAAAGGATAGGGCTTTACGATAAACAGCTTGAGCAGGTGAACCATATTCACCAAAAAATTGCGGCTAAAGCCCTGCTTCGTTTTGGCCTTAAACTTGAATACATGACCATACAGCACCAAATTGTGGGTGTGCCCATAACCATGGTATATTTTTACGCTCATGCTATTGTTCATCATATTTAAAACATGCACAGGCTCCAGTTGTTTTGTATGCGCATCAAATTAAAGCTACGTGAAAACAAAAAAAATCCTATTTATCATCAATCCAGGTTCTGGGCATGGAACCACTGATTTTTCAGCAGCCATTTCTTCTTTCTTTAAAGACAGGCCAGAAAAAGCCGAGCTTTATGAATTGCCAAAAGACTGTGCCATTAAAGAATTAAAGGCATTTATCGAGAAAGCCCAGGCCGATCGGGTAATTGCGGTAGGGGGTGATGGAACCTTAAAGCTGGTAGCCACCTGTTTATTAGGTAGCAAAACGCCTATTGGCATCATTCCGGCAGGTTCGGCCAATGGCATGGCTAAAGAATTGGGCATTCCCCTGGCAATAGAAGAAGCCCTGGAATTAACCGTATCGGGAAAGCCGAAACAGATCCATGCCATTCTGATTAACGATGAGCTTTGCATCCATTTGGCAGATATTGGCTTTAATGCCTATTTGGTTAAAAAATTCGATGAATTGCCCGAACGTGGTATGCGTACTTATGCCAAAGCCCTATGGCATGCCTTTTGGAACCACCGCAAAATGGATGTGGAGTTTTCCATTGGCGGAAAAACCATTCGCGAAAAAGCAGCGATGGTGGCTATTGCCAATGCCAAACAATATGGAACGGGGCTGGAGATCAATCCAGATGGAAAACTTGACGACGAACTTTTTGAAGTAATTTTAGTGAAAGAATACGCAGTAATGGAAATCCTGAAAATATGGATGACCAAAAAACCATTTGATCCGAAAAAGATAGAGAGCTTTCAGACAGACAAACTCCGAATCACGACTAAACACAAGGTACACTTTCAGGTAGACGGCGAATATTTAGGCAAAATAAACGCGTTGAAGGCCAAAATTGTTCCTCAGGCCATCAATGTGGTTGTTTCAGCTTCACATGAGCTCTAATGGTCAGATAAAGCCTAATGAACTCGAACATCATGCAAACCTTTAAGAGGATTCCGAACCATTGATCGCCATAATAGCCCAAAGCTTCTGGAAATAGGGTGATAAAGCCTATGGAGAACACCCATAAATATAGCCTAAAAGGAAATTGGATATAATAAAGAATAAAGCCGTATTTCTTTAAGAGCGCTTGTCCAATGGCACCAATCAACACCAGCACAAACATCGGAAACATTAAAATGGAAGAGATTTTAACAGAAAGCTGATCAGGCAATTCGTTTAAATGGGTAGCTATTTGCCAAAGCTGCATCCCTAAAAAAACCAAAGAAACCAGATCGAGAAAGGCAAAAGAACGGAAAAGTAGACGCATTTTTATTTACAGTATTTGGCCAGTTGTTCATCGGCCATTTTGGACCCCATGTGTTTAACAAAATTGAATTCTTCGCAGGCACCGAGTTTATCGCCCTGTTTGTATTTTTTAAGGCCAGCCTCTACCCTGCTTTTTAAGTAATCATCGTCTATTTCTAGCTCGCTCTTGATCCGCATGATTTTGGGCAGGTCTTCAGGTTTATAGTTACCCTTTTCCTTGTTGCGGTAAAAGTTGAGCACCACATTGGTCAGTTCCTGATCGTCTTTATAGGCCTTAACGGCCAAGGCAATTTCGTTGGCACTCATTTGTCTGCAATCATAACCATCTAATGTAAAATTAACCGGTACTATCAGCAGGGCAGTGGTATCATGGCTGGAGGGAACTGTCCATTTGCCGCTGCTCATGCGCACCAGTCTTATCGCCTCGTCATCAAGATCGATACCAATGGCTTTACTGAGCGTGGTGTAATAAACTTCGCCCTTTTCATTGAGCTTAAAGCCTACATTTACGGTGCCCTGAATACAATTGTGCAAAGAGTAGGCAGGATAAATGATATTCTTTTTGATAAAAGCAGCCAAACCACCCTTTAGGCTCGGTTGCTGCGCCCAGGCACAGACCGAAATAAAAAGCAAGAAGAGGGTGATGATCCTTCGCATACTTAAATTTACGCATTTTATGGCAAAGCCGATGCAAAAGTCTGTTTTAAAATTATGGCCGGGTCTGGACAGTTCTGCAAATACAGCTCGCGATTAGAGAATTGGCAAACCCCTGGATAGTCTCCCTTCATGTCTTGCATATCGAGCATCAGTTGCATATGCAGGTGTGGAGGCCAATATCCATTTTCTGCAGCTGCGCCAAAATGTGCAAAAACCTTGCCTTTTGGTATCAGCATGCCTTCGTGCAGGTCTTGGAGCGAAGCTAAATCCAAATGTCCATACAAGGCATAAAACTTAAACTCGCAAAACTGATACTGCAGGATAATGGTTGCGCCATAATCGCCAAAATGGTTGTTAAACTGAAAGCTGTGTACCGTAGCATTGGAGAAATTATAGATGGGTGTGCCTACCGGTCCCCAAATATCGATGCCCAGATGCAATCGCCTTGGTTCTTGGCCTTGATCAAAATGCTTGCTTCTGCTGTAAATGGTACGGTGTTCATTATAGCCACCAATGCCATAACGGGCTTTTTTCTCGATCAATTTTTGTGCTACCCAAGCAGAAAAACGCTTGGTATCGGTTAAGGTAGCCAAATCCAGTTCGGTGTTATTGGCTGTAAAATCAAAAGGCAAGAGCCGATCGGCAACTGGATCAAAATCTACTACTTTGCCAATCAGGCCTATATGTTTTTCTATAAGTTCGTTAAACTGGGGCATTTTATTTTCTTAAAGCAGCGGATTAATCTAGGCTTTTATCAGCCTTTAAAAACATAAACGTAATTATAGACAAAATGCGATAAGGCACCAAAATTTACAAAAAGGTGCCATACTTCGTGGGTATGAAAGTATTTGTAAAGAGGCTTGTCTTTGGCATAAAAATAAGTACCACCCACATAAAAAACACCTCCCAAAAAGAGCCATACCAGGGCTACTACAGGCAGGGTTTCGATCATTTTTGCAATGAATGGAATAATAAGGCAGCCCATGGCAATGTAAAGCCCCGTAGAAACCGCTTGATTTTTTAGCCGATTAAAAATCTTGAGCAAACAGCCAATGAGTGCGATGGTCCACACCAGACCAAATAATAGCCAGCGGATCCAGCCATCAAACACCAGCAATGCCGTTGGCGTAAAAGAACCGGCAATCATCAAATAGATGCAGCAATGGTCAAACTTTTGCCAAAAGCGGATGCCATACTCGGTTTTGGGCAGGCTATGGTAAGTGGCGCTTACGCTGAACAATACCAAAATGCCAATGCCATAAACATAGGCGGCTGTATAGGCAAAATAGGTTTGCGCGGCCTGCAACAATAAATAAAGGGCTGGTATGGCCAAAATGGCCGGAACTACGTGGGTAATAAAATTTCCTGGTTCTCTGATATACCTATTGGTCTGCATCGTTGGGCTCATCGGTATCTTTTCGTTCCTTGGCTATTTTATCGAAAATTTTGTCCATGTGCTCTACGTACTCGTTGGTATCGTCAACAAAGAATGAAAGCGTTGGAATAACCCTTGCCTGGTGGCGGATACGCGAACCCAGCTTGTACCTGATTTCGCCAGCATGGGCATTTACAGTGGCAACAGATAAACTGGTATTGTTGGTATTTAAAAAGCTTAAATATACTTTGGCTACGGCCAAATCTGGCGAAACCCTAACTTTGGTAATGGTTACTAATGTATTGGGCAGATAAGCGGCACCTTCGCGCTGAAAAATCGAGGCCAATTCTTCTTGTAATAATCCTGCAAACTTCTGTTGTCTTTTACTTTCCATAATCTCAAATTCTATGGCCAACGGCTAGCGCCTTGGCTATTTCTTGTCCCCATTTTGTTTCAATTCGTTGAGAACGAACTGCCAGTTGGGGAAACGTGAACTGGTTTTGCCTTCTTGCTGATATACTTTTAGCAGCTGAGGCTCAAAATAGCTGGCCAGGGCAATACTCGTTCTTGCTTCTGCCGGTTTAAATGGTGTTCCTGCAATATAACCTTTTTCTCCATTCTGCGCCCTCTTTTTGTCAAAAGCTGCCTTTGAATTGACAAACTCGGCGTGGGTTTGCTCACCGGTAAAATAAGGCACCAGCCAGTTTACAGCCACTTTTAACGAATTGCCACCTGCAGATTGGTAGGTATAGGGGTTTTCGCCCAACTGACTATCTCTATTTAAAATGGTAGCCGTCACCAGCAATGGATCTACATCATAAATATGGTAATGCAGGGCATCGCGTTCGTGAAAATCCAAACTGCTGCCATCGGGTTTGAGGTTATCGGCTATTTGCTGCTTGTATTTTTCCCTTACCCAGTTTTTCAGATGTCCATCTTCAATTGTCCATGCAATTTCGGCCATTTCTTTAATGCGGTGCGAATGCCAATTGTTAATATGCGCGATTCCTTTACCTTTAGCCACCGCTTTATTGTAGGTTTTAAGCTCTTCGGCTGCTACTTGTTGAAGCCATTTGTTTATCATCTTGACGGACTTATCGGGCAGGTCCTTTTTCAGCAAATCGTAGGCAAAAATAATGCGGTCTAAATTGGTATCGTTAATCGGATTGCCCATCGGCTGGTTACGTGTAGCCCAAGCCAACAAAAACTCATCTGCCTTTTGCAGATAATCTTGTTTTGTGGTTATTTTGTAGGCGAAGGCCAATGCATAAACCTTTTGCATGTCTTCGAGGCTTTTCCAGGTTCTTGTTTTACGTGGGTCGCCCTGCAAAATTCCTTCGCTCAAAATGGTATCTGCCGGATTTGGTGTTGCGGTTAAAGCTTCATCTGCTGTTTTCAACAAGCCGTTCCAAAGCACCTCTACTTCGGCATCTGTTTGGACCAGCTGCGTTAATTTAGTTAGCTCTGCTTTGTTTAAACTTACGATTTGAGCTTGGGCTATCGAGATAAAGCTTGCGAAAACGCAAAGCAGCAGCAGTTTCTTCATCACAGCTTGAAATTTGGTTCTTAATACAACAATTTATCGTATGGATAGCGTGTGGTATGCAAGGCTTTCACCTTATCGTACAGCAGCTGCTTAAATTCTTCTACGTTTTCTTTTCGCGTTGCCGAAATAAAAATGGCAGGTGCATTGTGCTGCGCCATCCAGCTTTTTTTGAAATCGGCCAAGGTTAATGGCGCCTGCTCCTCTTCTTCCTGCCTGTCGCTTTCTGGGGTTACATAAGCATCTATTTTGTTAAACACCATGATGGTATCTTTATCCCTTGCGCCCAAATCGTTCAGCGTTTCGTTTACGGTATGAATCTGGTCTTCAAAGTTTGGATGCGACACGTCAACTACATGCACTAAAATATCGGCTTCACGCACCTCGTCTAAGGTCGATTTAAAGCATTCTACCAAATGGTGAGGCAATTTCCTGATGAAACCAACAGTATCCGAAAGCAGGAAAGGCAGGTTTTCGATTACTACCTTTCTAACAGTTGTGTCCAAAGTGGCGAAAAGCTTGTTTTCTGCAAACACATCCGATTTCGAAAGCATGTTCATGATGGTAGATTTACCCACGTTGGTATAGCCTACCAATGCCACACGGATCAGTTGGCCACGGTTTTTGCGCTGGGTTTCGTTCTGGCGATCGATCAGCTTGAGGCGCTCTTTGAGCAGGGAGATCTTTTCTAAAATCATCCGCCTATCGCTCTCTATCTGGGTCTCTCCCGGACCACGCATCCCGATCCCCCCTTTTTGGCGTTCCAAGTGGGTCCATAAGCGGGTTAATCGTGGCAACAAATATTGTAGCTGTGCCAATTCTACCTGGGTTTTGGCTTGCGCCGTTTGTGCCCTGCCTGCAAAAATATCCAAGATCAGGTTGCTCCTGTCAAGAATTTTTACTTGTAGTTCGCGCTCAATATTGCGCAGCTGCGATGGCGAAAGCTCGTCGTCGAACACTACCATATCAATTTCCTCGGCCTTTACATAGGCCTGTATTTCTTCCAGCTTTCCGGTGCCTACAAAAGTGGCGCGGTCTGGCTTGCTCATGCGCTGCGTAAAAACCGTTTCTACTTTTCCGCCAGCGGTATCAACCAAAAAGGCCAGCTCTTCCAAGTATTCTTTGGTTTGTTCGGGCTTTTCGCCCGGCATAATTACCCCTACCAGAACGGCTCGTTCTTGTTTAAGGGCAGTATCGTAATATTTCTGTTTTCCCATTGTATGCTGCAAAGATACGAAATCTATGCTCGTTTCATTTTGCACCTATAAAACTTCGTTTGGGGCTTAAAGTTTTATTTTTTAGAAGAGCTATTTGGAAATGTATGTTCAGTACTCCGTCGCAAATGCAGCCCCGCTGTTCGCTTTACTCGTGTCCGCTGCCATCGGGTTTAGCTAACAAGGCTTGGTGCAAAAAACAGAAATTGTTGACCGGGGCCAACTATCAATACAAAAAAGGGCCGCTTTTTCAAGACGACCCTTTTAATCAATTAACTGTATTTTAGTGAAAAGAATAGGTAAACTCGTATGGGTACTTTTTATTGCTTTGTCCCATTAAAGCTATAAACTATATCTCCCGCTGCTGTAGCATTAGTGAATATCCGCGCTGTTTTTTCCGAGTGCTTATAAACTATCGAACCAGCTGGATCACCGCTAACTGTAGCATCGTCAGAACCTGAAATGGCTCTAATAGCAACAACTTTAACTGTAACATTCGAGTAGGGTTCACCAGATTTAGCAGTAATTTTCACCTTATTGCCACTTTCTTTTGTAACAATAAGAACTGCGTTAAAGTAATCCTGGTCTACGCCAGATACATCTAATGTTCCTTTGTAAGTACCTACCACCCTGCCAGCGGCAGCTTCATCCGCATTTCCTGAAGGAGGAGTATCTTTCTTTTTGCTACACGCGCTCAATATGGTTAAAACCATTAGTGGTAATGCTATATACAATAGCTGCTTTAAATTTTTCATAGTAGTATAATTTTTATTTGACAGAGCAAAGTTAGGCCTACGGCTTATAGAAAGCTATAATGGAAAACCAGTATTCTAACATCCGAAAAACGCGCAAATTGACAACTATTGCGCATCTTTTGTCAAAGATTTTAATTATGAAAACCACCCTAAACAAAAGAGCCCGACTATTTAAGTCGGGCTCTTTTGTTCTTTAATACTTTTTATTTGCCGAAAGTATAGCTCGTAGTAGCAGACAGCACCGTGCCTGTACCTGTGTTTTCTTTAACCAGCTTGCCATCTACCCAAATCTGTACCTTTAGGCTAGAGTTAGCACTTGCACCCGATCCATTTGCACCGAAATTAATGACCAACACAGATGAAGGGATAATAAGCTCGGCACTGGTAAACGTTTTGCTGTTTACCGAAGTGTTGGTAGTTACATCGCCCGAAGCATTGGTGAAGAGTGCAGTCGAAATGCTGGCATCTGAAGAAGTTTCTGCTTTAAATACCACTTTGTGGGTTCCAGCTGGAGCTTCATCATCTTTTTTGCTACATGAGGCCAAAATCATCAAGGCCATTAAGGGCAATACAGCCAACACTACTTTTTTAAAGTTTTTCATTATATCAGTTTTTAGTGAGTAATGGCCTTCCAAAAACAAACATTATGCCATTAGCATAGCTGAAAACGCCATATTACTTGCTTTTCACCCCCTAAACTACAGGCTATAAATCCTTTACAAACTCTAAAATTGCTTCACCAGGGTCTTCGGTTTTCATGAAGTTCTCCCCTATCAAAAATCCATTATACCCTACACTTTTTAAATCTTTAATGGTTTGCTGATGGCTAATGGCACTTTCAGAAATCTTCAAAAACTCATCAGGGATATGCTTAACCAAATCGAAAGAAGTCTGAATATCTACTGTGAAATCGCCCAAATTACGGTTATTTACGCCAATGGCATTTACATTGGGACAAATGCTCGCCTCCAGCTCTTGCAGGTTGTGCACCTCAAGCAAAACATTGAGGCCTAAGCTTTGGGCAAAACTGCCTAAGGACACTACTTCCTGAGGACTTAAAATTGAAGCAATCAACAAAATGATATCTGCACCCCAGGCCTTGGCTTCTAAGATTTGATATTCATCTATCATGAAATCCTTGCGCAGGATGGGAATCTGGTTAACGGCCCTTGCCTGCTGCAAATCTTCAGCCTTACCTCCAAAAAAATCGGTATCGGTTAAAACCGACAAAGCCGATGCACCTGCCTCGTTGTAGGCCTGGGTTACCACAGCTACATCGGCAGTTCCGTTAATCAAGCCCTTTGATGGCGACCTGCGTTTAAATTCGGCAATGATGCCTGTTCGCTGGGCATCCAAAAGGAAGTCTTTAAATACCAAAGGCTCCCTGCCAAAGTGTGGATAGGCCTCTAGCTCTTTTATGCTTACTTGGCTTTTGGCCAAGGCCACTTCTTCTTTTTTGCGGAGCACAATTTTATCGAGTATGTTGCCCTCAGCCCCTGAAGGGGAGTTTGATTTTCCCATGTTTTTTCTGTTATAAGTTAGCCTCTTTAAGGGCTGGGGTGGTTAACCAGTTTTTCATTATTTGTTTGCCATCTGGTGTGAGCACGCTTTCTGGATGAAACTGCACGCCACAAACATCATACTCGCGGTGGCGCAGGGCCATAATCTGCTGATCGGCATCTATCGCGGTTACCTGCAGCACCGAAGGCAGATCGGCAGGATTAACTACCCAAGAGTGGTAACGGCCCACTTCAACCTGTGCCGGACAATCCTTAAATAACAGTTCATTCTCGTCTAAAACCGTTACCGGCGTAGCAATGCCATGCATCGGTCTGCCCAAGTTCAGCAAACTGCCCCCAAAGGCTTCGGCAATGGCCTGCTGCCCCAAACAAACGCCCATAATGCTTTTGCTCGATGCATAAGTCTTAATCACATCTAGCAAAAGGCCTGCTTCTTCGGGTATCCCTGGCCCCGGCGAAAGCAAAATCTTATCGTATTTTTCAACATAGGCCAGCTCAAACTTATCATTTCTCCATACTTCTGCCTCAAAGCCCAATTCGTTAATCAGGTGTACCAGGTTATAGGTGAAACTATCGTAATTGTCAATTACCAGTACCTTTTTGCCTCCCAAAGAGGATTTATTATCTTCCATTTCTTCTTAATCGTAAATCGTAATTCTAAAATCTTAAATCTCTTCTGCCATGGCTATTGCACGGCGCAAGGCGGCTATTTTGTTGTTTACCTCATTCAGCTCGCTCTCCGCTACCGAATCGGCCACAATACCCGCACCTGCACGGTAATGCAACTGGTTATTCTTGCTCATAAACGTTCGGATCATAATGGCGTGGTTAAAGTCGTCGTTAAAACCCATATAGCCAATGGCGCCGGCATAAAAAGTACGGCTCAGTTTTTCATATTGATCTATCAGCTGCATGGCCTTGTATTTCGGTGCACCGCTTAAAGTTCCGGCAGGATAGGTATCGGCAACTACTTTAAAAGCACTTGTTCCCTCTTGCAAATTGCCACTTACTTTCGATACCAAGTGGATCAAATGCGAATAGTATTGTACCTCTTTAAATGATTTGACCTCCACCCCAGAACAATGCCTGCTCAAGTCGTTACGGGCCAAATCGACCAACATCACGTGCTCTGCGCTTTCTTTAGGATCCTGCTCCAGTTTTTTAGCTAAGGCAGCGTCTTCTTCGTCGTTTCCGGTACGCTTAAAGGTGCCTGCAATGGGATAAATACTGGCTACATTATTGCTTACGGTAATTTGTGCCTCTGGCGAAGAACCAAACAGCTTAAAACTGCCGTAATCAAAATAAAACAGGTAAGGTGATGGGTTGATAGAGCGCAGGCAACGGTAAACATTAAATTCGTCGCCCAAAAAGCCTTGTTTAAATGCCCTTGAAGGCACGATCTGGAAAACATCGCCACGATAGATATGTTTTTTCAGCTGTTCTACCATGTCCATAAAACCTTCGTTGGTGAGGTTGGATTCTTCTTCGCCCTGTGTCTGAAAACTGTATTCGGGAAAGTTCTTGTTTTGGATAAGGTATTCTATTTTCGTCAGATCTGCATCCTCATCGTCGTTAAATACATTTTTAAACAAGGTAATCTCATTCTTAAAGTGATCTATGGCAATAATGTAGCGATACACATGGTACTGCATGGCAGGAATCTGATCATCGGCCGGTGCTTGTGCCGTAAAACGGATATCTTCGAAATGCTGCACGGTATTCCAGGTAAAATAGCCGAAAAGACCGGTCGAAATATGTTTGTCAATTTTAGGGCTTACCGGCTTGAATTTCGACTTAAAAGCAGCGATTTCATCAGTCAGCACAAAATCGTTCTTGCTCGTTTTTTCACCATCCGGAAAATAGGCGCTCAGTTTCTCATCCTGCAAAAGCAGTCCGGCAACGGGTTCGGCACATACATAGCTGGTGGCATTCTCACGGCTATGGTAATCGGAACTTTCCAATAAAATGGTGTTCGGAAACACATCGCGCAGGCGCAGGTAGATGCTTACCGGTGTAGTGGTATCGGCCAAGCGCTTTTTGGTGTGTGTTTGTATCTGGTATGTTTTCATATTCTTTTTTTTATTTCGCCATTACAAGGAGGAGCGACGAAGCAATCTCTTTTTAGCAATTATTTTCAAAACAAAAAACCCGACGTGTGGTTCCGTCGGGTTTAAATGTGGTTTAAGTTTAGGTTTAAGTTGATAAACTATAAGGTACACAAGGCTACGACGCAACTCTGTTTAGAATTACCACGCCACTGCCAAGTATGTATATTGTTGATCATCGTGGAGCAAAAATATATAAAAAGTTAAATAATCAAAATATTTTGGATTTTTTTCGTCCTGCCATCAAATTGAAGCTCAGCAACTAAGAAACTCCAAAGAAAGTTCTCGACGGGTCGCTTTTCACCATCATAAAAATCGTAGCGATAATGATAATCAGCCCCAGACCAAAGAAAACAGCGATATTTTTATGTTTGGCTGCTGCATCTGCTACTTTTTTAGACCTCGAATTTCCAACGGTAATCAAGATAATAGCCAAAATCATCATACCGATATGCTCCATTTTCCAGTAACGGCCCATCGCGATAGAACTGTCTACCTTATACCAGCCATTCAAAAAGTACACCGCCAGCCCCAACAACAATTGGATATGGGCACTTACCAAGGTAAAAACGTTTAGTTTTCTGTTGCCTTCGGTATAGGCTTTTTTGCCAAACCAGCCTGATAGCGCATTGATAATGGCAACTACCAAAAGGATAAAAACAACATAGCGCCAACCTGAGTGCGCACTTTTAAGGATCTCGTTCATTGTATAAGCAATTTAATTTTTTGTTCAAACCAAAAATAGCTAATTAATAACAAAAGTAAATCCATTTACTTTATTTATAAATCTTCTTAATACTGAGTTAACAGGGGGCTCGGCAAAATGTAATATTCCCATTACAATTACTTAATCAAAAGCCTACTCCTGAGTTAATGTTTACGCAAGAATTTTGCGGCAAACAAATTAATTAACTATGAGGTATTTTTTACTTTCTTTTATTTTGCTATGCTTTTTGGGAACCGGCAAGGTTTTGGCCCAAACTACGCAAGCTTCAATTTCAGGTATTGTTGCCGATGAGCAAAAGAAACCTATTGCAGGCGTTTCTGTACAGGTTAAAAACGAATCGACGGGTTTTACCACCAGAACAAACACCAATGCCAATGGCGAGTTTACGTTTAAAGAACTTCCATTGGGTGGTCCCTACACTGTTAAAGCCACTTTTACAGGTTTAGGCGATCAAAACCGCTCGGGCTACATGCTTAACCAGGGCGATGCTGTTAAGGTAAACATCAGCATGCTGGCTACTTCGCAAACCCTAGAAGCAGTGCAGGTGGTAGCCTCGGGCTTGAGGAACAAGGTGCAGAACTTTGGTGCTTCTACCGAGATTTCGGCCAAAGCCATTACCAAATTGCCTGTAAACGGCCGTAACTTCACCACCTTGATGGATCTTTCGCCATTGAGCCGTGGTGGCAACATTGCAGGTCAGCTAGGTTCTTCTACCAATTACACCATCGATGGCATGAATGCCAAAAACCCAACTTCGGCAGGTTCCACTACCAGCAGAAGCGGTGCACCTTATTCGATTTCTATCGAAGCGGTAAGGGAATTTAAGGTAGTAACCAACCAGTATGATGTTACTTTTGGTCGTGCAGGTGGCGGTACCGTAAGCGCGGTAACCAAAGCGGGTACCAACACCTTAAGTGGCAGTGCTTTTGGCTATGGCCGTGCCGATTGGTTGGCTAGTCCGTACGACATTAGGGGAACCAAACGTGATAACGATTTCTCTACTTATCAGTATGGTTTTACTTTGGGTGGACCGATTATTAAAGATAAACTGCATTATTTCGTGGCTTGGGATCATCAAAAAGATTCCCGTCCGCTAATTATTGCCGATATCAACTCGCCTGCAGATGAAGCCAGGTTTAACATTAACGAGGCTACTTTGGATCGTTTCCAAAGCATTGCACGTGCAAAATATGGCGTAGCGAATACGCCACAATATGGTAGTTTCGACAAAAAACGTGGTTCGGATGCGGCATTTGCTCGTTTAGACTGGCAGATTAACGACAAGAACTTGCTAACCGTTCGCGACAACTACACCAACGACAGAAATCCGTTGGGCTTGGCCGATAATACAGCGATCAACTTCTTTGAAAGCTATGGCAATGACAAGAACGTTGACAACAGTTTATTGGCCACTTTGCGTACCACCGTGAGCAGCAAAGTAACCAACGAATTGAAGTTCCAACACTTGTATACTTTCCAAGCCAGTACACAAAACGATCAATTGCAGTATGCCATTCCAAGAGCTATTGTGAGCAACGTGGAATCGACATTTGCCGATGGCTCAAAACCAAAAACAGCCATTCAAATTGGTGGCCATCGCTTTGGTCAAGAAGGATTTACCAATAACGTGTTTCAATTGGTAGATAATTTTTATTACAACACCGATAAGATCAAGTATACCTTTGGTGTTGATGTAATGTATACCCGTGCTACGTCATTATATGGCAGCGAGGTGAATGGAAGGTTTGAGTATTCGAGTTCTCAAATACAAGACCCTGCATTTCCTAACGATCCAACAAAGAAAATCACTATCCCTGCGCTTACAAATTTTGAGAATCTGGCACCAAACAGATATTACCGAGAAGTTCCTTTGGTAGCCGATCCAACGGTAAAGGCTGGAATTTGGAATGCAGCACTTTATGGCCAAATGCAAACCAAATTAGGCCTTGGTCTAGATTTAACCGCCGGTTTGCGCGTTGATTACAGTGCGTATCCAACATCGCCACTAAATCAGACCTTATTTCAAGAGCTAGGCGTGAGAACAGATCATAAACTGACCCAATTTTTAGTGCAGCCTAGAATCCAGTTGAACTGGGATATTAACGAAAAACATACTGATTATGTACGTTTCGGTGCTGGTATCTTTGGTTCAGACATTAACAACTATGTAACCATTAACAACTTGACTTTTGATGGCAAGCACTTGGCAACTGTTGATGTTTTTGGTGCCGATGTCCCTACGCCAAATTTCCCTGGCTATAGAACCGGTTTAAGCGCGCCTACTTTGGCAAACTTCCAATTGCCAACCATCAATACAAATGCAAGCGATGCAAAGGTTCCGGTTATTTACAAAGCCAACATTTCTTATAACAAATTGATTACCGACAAGTTGAAAGTGGGCATCAGTGGCTATGCTTCTTTGGGGAGACACAACTACATGTACGTAGATAGAAATATGGTTGCCAATCCGTTCTTCACCTTGCCAAACGAAGATAATCGTGGTGTATTTGTACCAACGATCAATGCCAGCAATGGTGTTTCTGATTGGAAAACTGGCCGTTTAAGCAATAAGTTTGGCCGTGTATTGGAATTGAACAGCAAAGGCAAGGTAAATCAGTTTGCCGTGGTGATAGATGCTACTTGGCAATACTTTAAAGATGGCGAGATTTCGGCCAGCTTTACCTGGAACGATTCAAAAGACAATACTTCATTTAATGGTAACGTAGCTAACTCGGCAACGCTATCCCTACCTGTAAAAGACGATCCGCGAAACCTTAACAAAATGAGCTACTCAGACGGTCAGTTCCGCAACAAAGTGGTTATTTATGGCACCTTGCCAACTTTCTATGGCGTTTCTGTTGGTGTTCGTTACTCGGGCATTGGCGGCACACGTTACTCATTGTTGTCTGGTGGCAATACCAATGGCGATTTTGTAACAACCAACGATTTGGCTTTTATTTTTGACAGAAGCAATCCTGCCGTACCTGCGAATGTGCGCACAGGCTTGCAAACTTTGCTAGACAACCCATTGGCCAGCCAAAGCCTGAAAGACTATATCTTGAAATATTCGGGAAAAATTGCCGAGCGTAACGGTGGTATCAATAACTTTTTTGGAATTGTTGATGTGAGGGTGAGCAAAAAATTCAAGATCCAAAAATCTCATAACATCGAAGTTTCTGCCGATATTTTCAACTTTGCCAACTTGCTGAACAAGAAATGGGGTGTGAACGAATCGTTAGGCAACCAAGCTTTATATGCTGTTTCTGCTTTCGACAACACAGCCAAATCTTTTACTTATAGCGTAAACAACAAAGGCGTAGTTAACCCTTCTGGCAACCCATATCAGTTCCAATTGGGCTTACGTTACGGATTTTAACCAAAAAATCTAATTTATTAAACCCACTTGCGAATATGCAGGTGGGTTTTTCTGTTTATAAGCTTTATTTTCCTTCGCTTTTTGGCCTTTGGTTAATTTATTGTGCACAAAATGTAAAATAAAAGTTAGGTGCGGTATAAATCTTTATTTATCAATAGATTTAAGCTCTTAACTTAACAACAATTATGAAGAAAATTCTACTCGCGTTAACGCTGGTGTTTTCTACTGCATTTTTGTTTGCACAGCAGACTTATCCCGTAAATGGTTCTTTTGACATCAGACCCGGATTGTATGCTTTTACCAATGCAAACATTGTGGTTAACGCCAACCAAACCATCAGCAATGGCGTATTGCTGATCAAAAACCAAACCATCCAATCGGTAGGTACCGGTACTACAATCCCGAAAGGCTATGTGGTGATCGACCTGAAAGGAAAATACATCTATCCATCGCTGGTGGATGCCTTTACTACTTATGGCATTCCAGAAGCACAACGTGCACAAGCAGGCGGAGGAGGTTTCTTTGGCCGTCAGTCGATTTTTACCTCTACCAAAAAAGGAGCTTATGGCTGGAATGAAAGTATCCGACCAGAAACCGAAGTAAAGAGTATTTTCACCATTGATACCAAAAAAGCAGACGACTTGCGCAAGGCTGGTTTTGGTAGCGTAAACGTAGTGAACCGCGATGGTATCGCCCGTGGTACTTCAGCCGCCGTTACCCTAAAAGATGGCAAGGAAAACGAAGTGATGCTGAACGATCAAAGCGCAGCCAACTATTCGTTTAACAGAGGTACTTCTACCAACGACTACCCTTCTTCTTTAATGGGTTCTATTGCTTTGCTGCGTCAAACTTATTTGGATGCCAGCTGGTACAAAAACCAAAAAGAAGAATACAACATTTCTTTAGAGCAATTTAACAAACAGCAAGGTTTGCCACAGCTTTTCGAAGCCGATGGATGGGCCAATATCTTGCGCGTAGACAAAATAGGCAAGGAATTTAACAAACAATTCATCATCAAATCAACTGGCGACGAGTACCAACGTATCGACGCGGTTAAAGCTACGGGAGCTACTTTGATTATCCCCATCAGTTTCCCGAAAGCTTTTGATGTGGAAGACCCTACAGAAGCCAGAAACCTTAGCCTAGCCCAATTAAAAGGCTGGGAATTGGCACCAACCAATCCCGGCGTTTTAGAAAAAGCAGGCGTTAAGTTTGCACTCACTACTTTTGGCCTGGAAAGTCCTAAGGATTTCTGGACCAATCTTGGTCAGGCAATCACCAACGGCCTAACCGAAAAACAAGCCTTAATGGCAGTAACCGAAGTTCCGGCAGGCTTGTTGGGTATTGGCGATAAAGTAGGTACGCTAGAAAAAGGCAAATTGGCCAACTTTCTGATCACTTCCGACAACATTTTCAAGCCAGGAAATATCATTTTCGAAAACTGGGTACAAGGCAAACGCTTTGTAGTTAACAAAATGGATGTAACCGACTTGCGTGGCACTTATAGCCTAAACATCGACGGTATTGGCACTACCCTTTTAAAAATTACAGGTACCAACGGAGGCTCTGTAGCAGCCATTGAACGTTTGGGTGCCGACAGCGTTAAAACCAATGCTACTTTTAGCCGCAGCGGCGACTGGGTAACTATTACTTTTAACCTGAAGAAAAATCCGGTTGGCGATGTTCGCTTGAGCGGTTATTTAACCAGCGCAACGCCACTTACCTTTAAAGGCGACGTGGTATTGAATTCGCTTCCGGCAGGCACCTGGAATGGCACTTTTAAAGAAGCCGCCAAAGATGCTCCAAAACGAGAAGAACCTAAGCCAGCCCTTAACAACGGCCCGGTTATCTATCCGTTTATTGCTTTTGGATCAACCACTTTACCTACCCAGGAAACGGTTTTATTGAAAAATGCAACTGTATGGACCAATGAAAAAGAAGGCATATTGCAAAATGCAGATGTACTTTTAGAAGGTGGAAAAATCAAGGCGGTTGGCAAAAACCTATCGGCTGGCAACGCCAAGGTGATTGATGCTACCGGTAAACACATTACTGCCGGCTTGATTGACGAACACTCGCACATTGCAGGCAGTGGCGGCATTAACGAAGGTGCCCAATCGGTTTCGGCCGAAGTACGCATTGCCGATGTGATCAACTCTGAAGATGTAAACATTTATCGCCAGTTGGCTGGTGGGGTTACTACCTCGCATATTTTACACGGTTCGGCAAATCCTATTGGTGGCCAAACCCAGTTGATTAAACTGCGTTGGGGCAAAACGCCAGAAGAATTGAAATTTGCAGGCAGCGATGGCTTTATCAAATTTGCCTTAGGCGAAAACGTAAAACAGAGCTCATCGCAAAATAACCAACGTTTCCCATCAACTCGTATGGGCGTTGAGCAGACTTTTGTGGATGAATTTACCCGCGCCAAAGAATATGAAAAAGCATTGGCCGTAAAAGGCAGCAATGTACGCAGAGACCTGGAATTGGATGCGATCGTAGAAATCTTGAACAACAAGCGTTTCATCACTTGCCACTCTTATGTACAAAGCGAAATCAACATGTTAATTCATGTGGCTGATAGCTTAGGTTTTAAAATCAACACCTTTACCCACATTTTGGAGGGCTATAAAGTGGCCGATAAAATGAAGGCGCATGGTATTGCAGGTTCAACCTTCTCAGATTGGTGGGCCTATAAAATGGAGGTTCAGGAAGCCATTCCTTACAACGGAAAAATCATGCACAACGTTGGCATTACAACCGCTTTCAACTCTGATGATGCCGAAATGGCGCGCAGGTTAAACCAAGAGGCAGGTAAAGCTGTATTGTATGGTGGCGTACCAGAAGAAGAAGCCCTAAAATTTGTAACCCTTAATCCTGCCCGCATGTTGCACATCGACAACAAGGTAGGCAGTCTTAAAGCAGGCAAAGATGCCGATGTGGTAATTTGGTCGGCCAACCCGCTTTCTATTTATGCCAAGGCAGAAAAAACCTTTGTTGATGGTATCGCCTATTGGGATATAGACCGCGATGCGCAAACCCAAAAAGCACAATCAGCAGAGAAAGCCCGCATCATTCAAAAACTTTTGGAAAGCAAAAACGCAGGTGCCCGTACACAACGTGCGTTTGGCGAGCGTCCACCAAGATTGTATGCTTGCGAAACCGAAGAAGATTATTGGGCAGAAATGAACCAAATGGAAGGAGAACATAATCATGAATAAGTATATCAGTACAGCTATAGCTTTGTTTGCGGCTACAAGTTTTGCCTACGGACAAGCCAATATTTCTCCAGCTAAGCCACAAAGCCAAAGGATTATCGTAATGGGTGCCACCATCCATACCGGCGAAGGCAACGTTATCCAAAATGGGTATATGATTTTCGACAAGGGCAAGATTACAGGAATTGGCGATGCCACTACCGTAAAACTGAACCTAACTGATGCCAAAACCATTGCAGCCAACGGCAAGCACATTTACCCTGGATTTATTGCCCCGATTACCAATTTGGGTTTGGTGGAGATCGAATCGGTAAAGGCAACCATTGATGAAGATGAGTTGGGCGAGAACAACGCGCACATCCGCTCTATCATCGCTTATAACACCGACTCTAAGGTTCCAGCTACTTTGCGCAGCAATGGTATTTTAATGGCGCAGATCACACCAAAAGGTGGCAGTATTTCTGGCAGTTCATCGGTAGTACAATTAGACGCCTGGAACTGGGAAGATGCAGCTCTTAAGAAAGAAGATGCCATGCACATGACCTGGCCAACTGCTCCCCGTGGCAGAGGTGGTTTTGGCGGTGGCGGCCGATTTGGTGTTGTACCCGGAGGTGTTGATCCTAACGAGCGTACCCAAAATGCCATAGCAGAACTCACCAGGTTCTTTACCGAATCCAAAGCCTATACTGAAGCTACTCCAGCGGTAACCAATACCCGCATGGCGGCCATGAAAGGTCTTTTTAATGGTACAGAGAAATTGTTCATCACTGCCAATGCGCAAAAAGATATCGTAAGTGCAGTAATGTTTGCCAAAAAATTCGGCATTACCCCGGTAATTGTTGGTGGCGATGACGCGCATTTGCTAAGCGATTTCTTAAAATCGAACAATGTAGCTGTTGTGGTTAAACAACCTCATGCCTTGCCTAACAATGCAGATGACGATGTGAATCTGCCTTACAAAAATGCGGCGCTATTAAGCAATGCTGGTGTAACGGTAGTATTGAGCATTGATGGTTTTTGGCAACAACGCAACCTGCCGTTTATGGCGGGAACCGCTTCTGCCTGGGGCATGAGCAAAGAAGATGCCTTAAAAACCATTACGCTGAATGCAGCCAAAGCGATGGGTGTTGACAAAACCACAGGAAGTTTAGCTATTGGCAAAGATGCCACTTTCTTTATTTCTGCCGGCGATGCACTGGATATGGTAAGCAACAAGGTTGAAGAAGCTTTTATCCAAGGCCGTTCTATTAACTTGGATAACCTGCACAAACAGTTGGATAAAAAATTCAGCGACAAGTACGGAATTAAATAGACTTGTGAAGTTTAGAAACTTCGTAAGTCTTCAAGAAAAAGGCCAACTCAAACTGAGCTGGCCTTTTTTGTTTTTGCTGAATAGACGATTATACTTCCCAATCGCATCTCGCATAATACCTATAGTCTTCGTAAAGATCGCAGCACGATTCCATGCTAGGACATTCCTTTAGGATACAATTACCTCCAGGAGGGCAACCTGCACCTGGCCCGAAAGGTTCGTAAATGCAGGTACTCCAGCAGGCATTACATCTAAATGTCTCATTGCCTCCACAACCACTTCCACCACCTCCAATCTGCTTCATTTCATTTCTAGATAAAGCTTTTCTAATCATAATGATTTTGTGTTTAATTTAGTGCAATTAACTGGTTAATTAACCTAATTTACTGAATAACAAACTCATACACAATAAAGACAACCCTTAAAACCGAAATGACAAAAAAAAGAGCAGTTTGAATTTCAAACCGCTCCCTTAACTAACTTATTATTTATAAAACTGGCTGTTGGGGAAGGAGTCGAACCTTCAAGGGGTAGTTAGCTGCAATTCAAAATTAATTTGTGGTCAACCCATAAATTGCGTTTGTCCCATAATCCCCACCACCGAGACAAGGAGGTGTGTCTGCCAATTTCACCACCCAACATTCTTTAGTGCTCAGTTTACAATTTTCAGTTTCCAGTTGCAAACCGCAAGCTGTTAACTGCTAACTGAGTTGCTGTAGGGGAAGGAGTCGAACCTTCATAGAGTGGTTGTACCATTGCTGGATTTCCCATTATTCTCTACCACCGAGACAAGGAGGTGTGTCTGCCAATTTCACCACCCTACAGTATTTTAAGTTTTTCAGTTGGCAATTTTCAATTGGCAGTTTGAACTGCTAACTGGCAACTGCTAACCGAATTGCTTGATACAAACATAAGACAAATAGCAAATACGTTGCAAATATTTTAATGTTTTTCTTTTATTTTTGTAAATATTATAATAAATTAGCAATATCATTAAAATTTAAGAAAATTATGCTTAAAAAAGAAACCCAAAATTTAGAAATTGACAACCTCGATATCCAGATTTTAACCCACCTGATGCAGGATGCCACTAAACCTTATACCGAAATCGCCAAAGATTTGATCATTTCGGGCGGAACAGTACACGTAAGGATGAAGAAATTATCAGATATGGGCATTATCAAGGGCTCTCACCTCATTATAGACCCTAAAAAAGCTGGCTACGATATTACGGCCTTTTTAGGCATCTATTTAGAAAAGGGATCGCTTTATAAAGATGCGGTAGAACATTTGAGCAATATTAAAGAAGTGGTAGAGCTCCATTATACGACCGGTTCTTATAGCATGTTTGCCAAAATTACCTGTCGGGATACCAACCACCTGCGCCATGTGCTTAATGAAGAGATACAGGCCGTAAAGGGAATTCAACGCACCGAAACGCTGATCTCCTTAGAAGAAAGCATCAAAAGGCAGATCGAATTGAGCTAGGCGATAGTTTATAGCAACTCAGCCTATGAAACAACCAAACTAGCATGCTTGGTAGTTTAAGATGTGATGCTCATCACCAGCTTTTTTCCTTTGCTTAGGTTTTGCTCCATAAGCTCATGGGCTTCTTGAACGGTATTTACAGAAAAACCACCAACGATTTTAATGCTTGGCGGTACAATTTTCTTATTTTCCATTAAATATGCCAGTTGCTTTAAGGTTGTTGCGTACCACTCGAGCTGGTTGCCCATTGCAAAAGCATAATTAGAAATGTTTAATACTGTAGCTCCGATATCGAACAGCCTTTCTCTTGTTTTTTCGGTTCCCAAAAAAGTTATATCGGCATAAGTGCCATTTACTTTTAGAACCGACGCTGCCGTTTCGGCGATGCTGGCACCAACAAGATCTACCACATGATCGAAATCGCTTCCCTGGTTGGCATCCAAGATGTTTTTCTTCAGTTCCGGTTCTTTATAGGCTATAATTTGCTCATCCCTCAATCCCAACTCCTTTAAAGCCAGCCTGCTTGCTTCATTGCCGGCCATACTCACAATTTGATGAATGCCATGGTATTTAAGCAATCGGATGAAGAACGAACCTACCGCTCCACTCCCTCCAGTAACCAAAACACTTTCTTTTTCTCCCATGTTTAAACGGCTGAAGGTTTGCCAAGCAGTTAAGCCTGCCGATGGGACAGCTGTTGCTTGTTCGAAACTAATGTTTGTAGGCATTTTAGCTACCCGCTTTTCGGTAAGCGAAATATATGTTGCATAGCTGCCGTTGGACCCGCTGCTCCCCGAGGAAGCAAAAACAGCATCTCCAATTGAAAAGTTTTTTACTTCCGGCCCAACTCCCTCTACAATTCCAGCCAATTCGCGACCAAGTACAGGAGAATGCATGAGCTGACTTTCCCTCAGTCCTTTCCTCATTTGATAATCAATTGGATTAAAAGCCGTAGCCTTTATTTTAATCAATAATTCATCTTTGCTGGGCACTGGAGTGGGCATTTCTGCCAGTTCGAAATTCTCGGCACCTCCAAATTCATTTAATATGATTGCCTTCATTTAGCCCTCCTTTAGCATAATGGCCTCATCGACCTATTTTAATTTTGTTTGTTATCTTTACAAAGGTTAGCCAAAGGGCATAAACATGCAATAACCCATCTTAAGTGGAGTTACTCAAAAAAATGTGAGTTATGATCAAAGAGACCTCTTCCAATGCTGCAAACAAAACTTTTCTATTAAACTCTTGCAGGATCAATGGAGCCTTAAATGTAATTTCGGGAAGATGGAAGGCACTCATTCTCATCCATATTTCGGAGGGCATTAACAGGTTTAGCCTGCTTAAAAGCGTATTGCCCACCATATCAGACCAAGCTTTAGGCAAACAGCTCAAAGAGCTCGAATCCGACAAACTCCTATCAAAAGAGATTATTCCAGAAGTACCTGTTAGGGTAGACTATCACTTAACCGAGAAAGGAAATGCGTTGCTTCCTATTTTAATAGCCCTTTCTGAATGGCATGAGCCTAGAGAGGACAATTAAGAAATTGATAGTGATAGCGCCTCAACTATTCCTTAAGATTAGCGGGGAAAAATCGCCTCACTGAAAACCATGATTTTTGCTTTATTTAACTGAAATCCAAAATATTACGGTGATATTTATTTTCTAAAACGAAAATAATGAAAAACACAATCAAAACCTTAGCTGTCTTATTGCTGGTTAGCACTTTGGGCACAGCAGCCTTTGCTTCAAAAAACCTAAAGGCAGACCCAATTGTGATTGAAGTCATCAGCAAAAGCACCACGATTGACGATGCCCTGCTAAAAGCAAAAAACGCACTGTTAGAGAATAAATTCATCTCTACAAATGGCATTCAGAAAAACACATTTAACGCGACCAGAACGACTGGCTCTAAAGCCGATTATTATGTAGCTGATGTAACGGCAACAAAGGATGGCGATAAAATAAAATTGACCATCAGCTTTGTTAAGGTAGGCACTGGTTTAATGAGCTTAAAGAAAGTGGCCGAAAAGGTTAAACAAAAACTAGAAGAAGGATAAACCTTAGGTATTTCAAAATGGTCGAGATGACATATCTCGACCATTCTTACGTTTGGCCAGCAAGCCAGGCTATTTAAACAAACCTTTCAGTGCGGCCAGTTTGGCCTGCAAATCGCCATCTACTTCTTTTTCAGTTTTGGCTGGCTTGGCATATGTCTTTTGATCCTTATTTCTTGTTCCCTGATCCTTTGGATGTGGTCTTTGCTCTTTGTTCCTTCCCCCTTGGTCTTTGTTGTTTAATCCTTGTTCTTTTGGACTGTTCTCCTTCATCGATAAAGAGATTCTTTTTCGTGCTACATCTACATCAACCACGGTTACCTGTACTACCTGACTAACTTTTACCACTTCGTTAGGGTTGGCTACATAACGATTGGCCAATTGGCTCGTATGCACCAATCCGTCCTGATGCACACCTATATCTACAAAAGCACCAAAATTGGTAATGTTGGTTACGATACCTGCCAGTTTCATACCTGTTTTAAGGTCTTCTATCGAGTTCACGCCATCGGCGAAGCTAAACACCTCGAATTGCTCACGCGGATCGCGTCCAGGCTTTGCCAGCTCTTTTACAATATCATTTAAAGTAGGCAAACCAACGGTAGTGCTCACATAACGCTGCAGGTTCAGCTGTTTTTGGAGGTTGCTGTCTTTCATTAAGTCGTTTATTGTACAGCCTAAATCTGTCGCCATTTGCTTAACCAACGCATAACGCTCCGGATGCACCCCACTTCGATCTAAAACCTGCTCTGCATCGCGAATACGTAAAAAGCCTGCAGCCTGTTCAAAGGCCTTATCACCCAAACGCGCTACTTTTTTAAGGCTTTCCCGATTTTTAAATGCGCCATTTTTATTACGGTAATCGATAATATTCTGCGCCAATTGCTCGCCTAGACCTGATACATAGGCCAAAACCTGCTTAGAAGCGGTATTCAGCTCTACACCAACGGCATTTACACAACTGATTACGGTATCATCCAGACTTTGTTTCAATTGGCCTTGGTCTACATCGTGCTGGTATTGGCCTACGCCGATTGAGCGCGGATCGATCTTCACCAATTCGGCTAAAGGATCCATCAAACGCCTGCCGATAGACACCGCACCCCTAACGGTTACATCTTTATCTGGAAACTCTTCTCTTGCCAATGGCGATGCCGAGTAAATAGATGCCCCACTTTCGTTAACCATTACAACGGTTACCTCTGGTATGCGCAAGCCACGTACAAAAGTTTCGGTTTCGCGACCGGCTGTTCCATTGCCGATAGCAATCGCCTCTATTTCATATTTATCGCACAGTTGCTTCACTTGCCACTCAGCATCTTTTAAATTGCCTTGGCCAGTATGCGGATAAATATTGGTGTTTTCTAACAGTTTCCCTTGCCGATCTAGGCAAACCACTTTACAGCCCGTTCTGAAGCCTGGATCTATGGCCATCACATTCTTTTGGCCCAAGGGCGCTGCCATTAACAGCTGACGGGCATTTTCGGCAAATACACGTATGGCTTCGGTATCTGCTTTTTGCTTAATGGTAGCCCTCAGTTCAGTTTCCATTGCCGGACGAAGCAAACGCTTGTAGCCATCGCCTATGGCCAATTGTACCTGATCGCTACAGGCATTACGGCCAGTTATAAACTGGGTTTCGAGCAGATCTACTGCGCCCTCATCGGGAGGCAACACATCGAGCTTTAAAAAGCCTTCTTCTTCGCCCCTTAACATGGCCAATACGCGGTGCGATGGTGCAGTTTTTGCATTTTCCTCCCACTCAAAATAATCCTTGTATTTGATGCCTTCTTCTTCCTTGCCTTTGGCCAACACGGTTTTATATGTAGCTTTTTGCATAAAGTAATGGCGCATTTTGGTCCTGGCTTCGGCATTTTCGCTCACCATTTCCGCAATAATGTCGCGGGCGCCAGCTAGGGCTTCCGCATTGCTGTTTACGCCTTTTTCGGCATTGACATAGGCGTTTGCCTCTTCTTCAGGATCAATCCTGCTCTGCGATAAAATGCGCAAGGCCAAAGGCTCCAATCCTTTCTCCTTAGCCACCGAAGCCCGGGTTTTGCGTTTGGGCTTATAAGGCAGGTAAATATCTTCTAAGGCTGAGATAGTTTTGGCCTCATTGATTTTTTGCTCTAGCTCTGGCGTTAGTTTTTCCAGCTCGGTTAACGATTTTAAGATCGCCTCGCGACGTTTATCCAATTCGCGGAGCTGCTGTGCAAGGTCTCGGATGGCAGCCACCTGTACCTCATCTAAACTGCCGGTCAGTTCTTTACGGTAACGTGAAATAAACGGAACGGTTGCGCCTTCGTCTAACAAGTTAAGCGTGGCATTTACCTGGCTATTAGCGATATTTAATTGCGAAGCAATTTGTGGAGAATGGATATTCATATTCAATTAGGAAAGCTGTAAAATTAAAACTATTATGAGTAATATTTAGTGTAACATCATTGATTTATGAAAAAGATACACCTGTTTTATTTGCTGGCCATCTGCCTGTTTGGCTGCCAAGCTCAAGACAATTTGGAAGAAGAAATTTTGGTGATCCAACAGACATTTGAAAAGGCCACCTCCTCAGTATCGGAAAACGATATGAATGCCATGATCGAACTTAGCCCAAAGCTTGGATATCCCGGCACTACACCTATCCTCATCAGAGACTCTGGCTATAAAGCCGGCAAACACATTTATCACGTTGAGGATAGCCTGTTTAACCTCAAACATTTTGAATACAGGCCAAAAAAAGCCAACAGTGAACTGGAAAAGCAATTAATAGGATCAGATCTTCAATCGGAGCTTGCCACACTTACCACAAACTCGAAGAACATTCAGCTGGTTAAAGCAACTGATACTTCTGTTTACCAAAACAAGGATTTTAACGGAAGGCTTAGCTTTAGCAGGGTAGTTTTTAACAAAGACCGCAGCCAAGCCTGCTACTATTTTGAACAAAGCACCAAAGTTGGCAAAACCAGGAATTGGGGCATGGGTACGCTTGTTTTTGTGGCAAAGAAGAACGGTAAATGGGTTTTTGTAAAGGAAGAAGGTGTATGGATTGTATAACCCTTATGGCTTTACGATTTTGAATTTAAAACTTCCGTTAGTTACTTTTTTTGAGCCGCCGTTTGTATTGCCTGCCGTAAATTCAAAAGTGCCGGTTGCAATATCATTTGCATAACTTTCCACAATGATTTTTCCGTTGCTCCCTGCAGTGCCACCTGTACTATAAGCATTATTTACATTTCCATCTGCAGTTAAATAATATTGGCCAATGTGAAAAGAATCTCCGCCCAAATTATAAGTACCTTTTCCTGTAAAAGGGAAAAAGAACAAATCAAGGCCAGTAAACGTGCTCCCCGATTTAATTCTGCCAACGGCATGTACAGATTGAAGGTCTTTAGAAAAATTGGCGTTTCCGGTTGGACAAACCAACTCTTTACCATCTATGGTTCCTTTGATTAAGAAATCTCTAGATGCAGTGTTGCCATCCTCGTCTTTTTTACCACATGAGCTTAATGATGCAACAAATAGTATGCTCACAAGAAATATCAGAATAGATTTTTTCATAGTTTTATGATTGAGTTGTTTGGAGAATATTTTGCAAGATTTGTGCCGTTAGTTGTGCTGCCAATCGCCAAAGCATTGTCCAATTCTGCTTAATCCTTATTTACAAGATGCTTTAAGCACTTTTCCAGCCAATGTCTATTTTAAAAATGGTTGTAAACAGTGATGCGCTATCATTAGCTATTCGAGCCTTAAATTTTTGTGGATGTAGTTAAATCCTACACTTAGCCTTATACTTCTACACTGGTTACTACAAGCCGCTCACAAAACCGAAATCCATTAAACAAAAAAATCCCCGAAGTTTCCTTCGAGGATGATATTTTACGCGCTTCGATATTTGGGCAAGCTCAATATAAACTAAGCGCAGCGTAATCGGTTTTATTTATTCACGTACATTACTTCTTTAACCGCTTTAACCACTTTTTCTGCATTTGGCAAGCTGGCAGCAATTAAGGTTGGCGCATACGGAAGTGGCACATCGGCACAAGTGATACGCAATACTGGCGCATCTAGGTGGTCGAATGCATTTTTTTGAACGTTGAAGGCAATTTCTGAAGAAATCGAAGCCAATGGCCAAGCTTCTTCTACAATTACCAAACGGTTGGTTTTCTTAACCGAGTTGATGATGGTTGCATAATCGATCGGACGTACGGTACGCAAATCGATTACTTCGGCATTGATGCCTTCTTTGGTCAACTCTTCTACAGCTGGATTAACTACGCGGGTTAGCATCTTGCCAAAAGTTACGATGGTTACATCTGTACCTTCTTTAACCACGTTGGCCTTGCCCAACTCTAAATAGTATTCGCCTTCTGGCACATCGCCTTTATCGCCATACATTACCTCAGATTCCATGAAAATTACTGGATCTGGATCAAGAATAGCTTGTTTCAATAGGCCTTTGGCATCGTAAGGTGTAGCCGGAACCACAACTTTTAAGCCTGGGCAGTTAGCATACCAGTTCTCAAAGTTTTGAGAGTGCTGTGCGCCTAATTGACCCGCGTTACCCGTTGGACCACGGAAAACGATTGGCACAGAAAACTGGCCGCCGCTCATCGACAATATTTTGGCTGCGCCATTGATAATTTGGTCGATCGCAACCAAAGAGAAGTTGAAGGTCATAAACTCTACAACAGGAATCAAGCCGTTCATCGCCGCACCAATGCCTATACCGGCAAAACCTAATTCGGCAATAGGCGTATCAATTACACGTTTATCGCCAAATTCGTCTAACATGCCCTGACTCACTTTATATGCACCGTTGTATTGCGCAACTTCTTCGCCCATTAAAAAAATGTTCTCGTTTTTACGCATTTCTTCGCCTAATGCTTCGCGTAGCGCTTCTCTAAATTGGATCTCTCTCATTGTTTGTTCAAAAATTACCGAGGGCAAATATAACTAATGAATCGTAATTTTAAAGTAGTGTTTTGATTACACGATGTTTAGTTGGGTATCAAGCAGTAAGGATCAGGCATCTAGACTGAACTGTTATTTGGCCAGCATTAAAAACCGCATTAGAATATTAGCCTTTTATGGGGGTTAACAGCGAATAGATTTCGCTATCCAAGAACTTTCCATTAAAGTAGTAATCTTCCTTAAAATAGGCTTCCTTTACAAATCCGTGTTTCAAAAGGATTTGCCTAGAGGCATTGTTGCTTGGATTGATATTAGCCTGGATGCTGTGCAAACCCATCGTTTCGAAGCCAAAGGCGATGGTTTTGACCAAAGCTTCGGCTGTAATGCCCATTCGCCAGTAATCTGGATGCAGCATATAGCCGATTTCTGCCCTGTGGTTAGCCAAATTCATGCGCCAATAGCCAATAGCGCCGATCATTTCTTCAGGCTTCTCTTTGAAGGCAATGACCCAGGCCAAGTGCTGTCCGGCTAAAAAACCCTCGTTAAAGACGGTGATGAAATTTTGCATGTCTGGCAGGCTTTTTGGCCGCTCGCGATCGATAAACCGCATCACTTCTTCATTGGTGCGCAGCTTAAAAAGGTTTTCGGTATCGCTTAAGGCATGCTCGCGCAACAAGAGCCTTTCGGTTTCGAGCACAGGAAAATTCGGAAAATCAAATGCTAACATCTTCTATAAATTTGGCAAAACCAATTATAGCAAAATACATTAAATTTCTATAGCATAACTTTTGCCTGCTTCTGTTTTCAGTTCCTTTAACTTGTTGCCATATTTTATCTTACAATTGCCACCTGCTCTCGAAGTGATTTTGGCTCCAATCAGCTTGCCATTTTTCCATTTCATGTCTACCACAAAACCTCCGCGGGCTACCAAGCCTTTTACATCGCCTTCGGCCCACTCAACAGGCAAGGCCGGCAAAAGCGCGATGTAATCTTCATGACTTTGCAACAGCATTTCTGAAATACCGGCACCACCTCCAAAATTACCATCGATCTGAAATGGTGGGTGTGCACCAAAAAGATTGGCATAAACGCCACCGCCACCCATTTTAATTTGGGCATCTTTACCTACGTAGCGCAACATTTTTTTAATGGCATCATAAGCTCTTTCGCCATTTTGCAAACGCGCCCAAAGGTTAATGCGCCAGGTAATGGCCCAGCCTGTACCTTCATTGGTTCTAATTTCTAATGATTTTTTCACCGCATTGGCCAATTCTGGGGTTTGCGTGCTGGTAATGCTGTAGCCTGGATAAGCCGCAAATAAATGCGAAAGGTGCCTGTGGCGTGGATCTTGGTCTTCCCAATCATGGTACCATTCCTCCAAATTGCCTTTTTTGCCAATTTGATAAGGATATAGTTTAGCTAAGGCCGTTTTGACCTGGTCTTGCATGCCTTGGTCAATTTGTAGTACAGCTGCTGCTTTAAGATAGTCGGCAAACAACTCTCTGATCATCGCCAAATCTGCCGTGCCGCCGTACAGGGTTTGTCCCTTATAACCTGTTGGCGTAATGTACACGTTTTCTGGCGAGGTAGATGGTGCAGTTACCAGATTCCCCTGCTTATCAGGTGTTAAAAAATCGAGGCAAAATTGCACTGCACCTTTCATTAAAGGATATGCCTGTTTCGCCAGGTAGCTTTCGTCTTTGGTAAAGGCATAATGTTCCCATAAATGCGTAGACAACCATACGCCACCCATAGGCCAATTGGCCCATTGCGGATCTCCCTCTCCAAATCCACCTACCGGATTGGTCATGGCCCATAAATCTGTATTGTGGTGACAAACCCAACCGCCTGCATTGTAATAATTTTTGGCCGTTACGGTTCCTGTTTTGGCCAATTGCCCAATAAAATCGAGCAGGGGCTGATGGAGTTCTGACAGATTAGCCGTTTCTACTCCCCAATAATTCATTTGAGCATTGATGTTCGTGGTGTAGTTGCTGCTCCAAGGCGGTCTCATCAATTCATTCCATATGCCCTGCAAATTTGCGGGGATACCACCCACCCGCGATGAACTGATCAAAAGGTAACGGCTATATTGGTAATACAGGGCGACCAGACTGTTATCGGTTTTACCAGATGCAAATCGGTTTAAGCGGTCGATCGTAGTTAAATTTTCCGCTTCTTTATCTCCCAAATCTACTTGCACGCGATCAAAATACTTTCTGAAATCAGCTGTATGGTTTTTGAGCAATTCGGCATAGGTTTTACCTGTTGCCTGTTGCAGGTAAGCTGCCGCCAAAGCCACTTCGTCTTTGCCTTGTGTGCCCGGGTTTTTATTGATGCCATTAAAACTGGTTGCCATAGACACCAGCAGGATCGTTTCTGTAGCGTTGGCTACATTTAAGGCGCTATCTCGCAAACTTTGCTGCCCATCTGTTTTTAATACCCTTAGCATAGCAGAAAAACGCATGGCATTAACCGGATCATTCACAATTGCGTTGGGTATATTGCCTCTGTAATTAGGTTCTGCATGAAAAGGTGCATGCCCTTTAAAATGAAGGTTACCCGCTTCAACAGCCACCTTAGCTTGCAGCAAACTATTGAAACGACAGGTAAAATTAAGTTTATCCTTTCCTTTTGCGGTTAACCTGATGACCATCACCTGATCGGGATGCGAGATAAATGTTTCTCTGGTATAAGTTGTTCTGTTAACAACATAGCTGACCTTCGAAACGGCATTTTGGATATCCAGCTCTCGTCTGTAATCGCTTGGTTCGCCCTGATGGTTAAAATCGATGTACAGGTTGCCCAGGGGAGCATAGGATTCTGAGTAGCTTCCCTGCATAAAATGCATGAGCGAATCTGCCTTTTTATAGTTTTCGCTAAACAATGCATCCCTAACCGGCTGCAGGTAGTTCTTGGCATTGGGATTCATATCTGGATTAACCGGACCACCAGCCCAAAGCGTTGCTTCGTTTAAAGAAAATCGTTCTGTTTTGGCACCGCCATAAACCATCGCGCCCAAACGGCCATTACCTAAAGGCAAGGCTTCTTCAAATTGGCCGGCGGGCTTGGTATACCAGAGTTTTAATGCATTTGAGTTTTGCCCAAACACAGTGCTAACGTACAGCAAATGCAGTACTAAAAGGAGATATTTTTTCATAGATAGAGTATAGGATAAGCTAAATATATGTGTTTAAATTCAAAAAAAGCTAAACAAGTAAAATTTTGCTTCAAGAATAATAACCTATAACTACCTACCAAACAAGGTTTTATAAATAGAAAATTTATAGTTGTCTTCAACCGCACTGGCCCTAAAATAAGGGGCTTCGAACAGTTCGGTCAGTTTTTTCCGCAATTCCTCTAAAAATTCCGGTTTCAGCTCTTCCAGGTAATCGCCAGCTAAACTTTGCCTGCCCGATTTAAACCAGGTTCCGTCTTGGCTCATGGTTTTAACCACATACAAATTCGGCTCAACTGCTGTTTTGTTGGCAAACTGCTCATACACATAGGTATAAAGCAGGGTTTGTACCAAGGCCTTGTTGATGTATTTGCCATCAGAATTGAACAGTTCTGGAATATCTTTGAACGTTAGCTTGTCGCTGCCTGTTTTATAATCGATAATTTTAATTACACCGTCTTTCTCATCAACACGGTCTATATACCCAAATATTTTTACGCTTGCCTCTTCCCCATTTAAAGGGAACGAAACCGTGGCTTCTACCTTTTGCTCTAAAGTAAGGATCTGAAAAGGTGCTTGGTTTTCGTCTTGATTTAAAATAATCTCAACATAAGCCTCTACAATGGCCAAGATCACTTTCTGCATGCCCGAGTATTCGAAAACCTTATTCGGGTTATCGAACATCACCGCAGCGAATGCCTGTTGCACCAATGGCGGAACTTTTTTGCGTTTGGCCTGAATAATTTCCTTGCTGATGATTTCGGCACGCAGGTCCTGATAAAAATATTCCATCACCTTGTGCAAGATAGAGCCGATTTCATTGGCTTCTACTACCGCACTTATCTCTTTCGGTTCCTTAATGCCTGCGATGTAATTAAAGAAGAAATCTATCGGGTTGGAGATATATTGCGTAAGTGCCGAAGGCGAAAGAATACGCTCTTTTCTGAGGTATTTCTGCAATACGGCCTGGATAGCAGGATTGCTTTTATCAATCTGTATTTCTTTGGATAATTCTGTTTTTACATTTAAACTCAAGGCATAATGGTTAAACGTAAAATTGCTTTCATACTCTAATTGTTTCAGAATTCTGCTGACTTCGCCAGAGTTCGATTCGTCTGTTAAGCTATTATAGACAAAACTGATATATTTGGCGCGTTGCAATAGACGATACACCATATAAGACGAAATGGCGTCTTGATTTTCGAGTACCGGCAAGCCATAAACCCTGCGAATGCTATCTGGAATAAAGCTATTGCCCATTGACGATTTGGGGATCACTCCTTCGTTAAAGCCCAAAAACACAATCTTATCAAAATTGAGGTTCCGCGTTTCGAGCAAACCCATCAGTTGGATGCCATTTAGCGGATCTCCAGCCAAAGGTACCGCAATGCCTTGCAATGCTTTTTTTACCAAGGTGCAAACAAAAGCAATTTCTTCATTAACAATATGCTTGCCAATGGTATCGTGCAAACGGTTAAGCTCCTGAATGGTTTTGATAAACAACTCGGCGTCTATCTTTTTCAGCAGTTTTTGGGTAGATAGCCTGTTGAGCAGGAAATCCATTACCGTTAACAGCTGGCTAATCACCTGTTGCGGACCATTAACTTTCTGATAGAAGATTTCAAAAAGTCCCTTTTGGTTCAGCAACCTCTCATAGGCAATATTTGCAACCTTTTCATCCAACAAGGCTGTTTGCACCTTGTCTTTCATTTTTTGGCTGAGGCCGGTTAAAGGATGGGTTAAAAAAGCGGCCAATTGCTGATAGCTGATCTGTTGGTCTTGTTGGATTTCCAATTGCGAACTGAGCCATAAATCGGCCAAGCCATAAACACTCGAAGTGCCCAAAGGAAAACCCATGGTTACGTTCAGGTCTATGGTATGCTCGCCTAGTTTGTTCGGTATGGTTTGTAAGGCAGGAATCAGCAGATTTTCATCCGCTAGAATTACGGCCGTAGTGCCTATCGTTTTGCTTTGCACATAATCATCGGCCAATATATGGTTCAATATTTTGGCTTGCGCCGATTTGCCTTGTATCTGATAGGAATCTACATGATGAGGCGTGCCCTGCATTAAACTTGGCCTATCTTCAAATACATTTTTAAGCTTGAGCTGATTGATGTTTTTGCGCAAAAACAAACCTGCTTCCTGCAAAGGATCTTCGAGATAATAGCGATCTACATCAAAATAGAAAAGAGCCCTGTCCGCTTCCTGCAATTTGACAAATAGGCGGGCCTCGGCACTGGTCAGGGCATTAAAGCCGATAAAAATAATCTTGCCTTGATCAAAGTTTTGCAAAAACGGTACAGACACAATATCGCTATTGGCCAAAGTTCTGTAGGCATAGCCATTGGTAATGAAATTCTGGCTTTTTAACTGGGCATGAAACTGGTGGTACAGCTTTGGCATGCGGCGCCACATCTGGATAAAAAGTTCCTGTTGCTTTTTGTGTTTGCCTTCTGAATAGGATGTCCAGAACTGGGATAGAAATTCATGTTGCTCTGGACTGAGGTAATCGAATTCCTGGTTAATGACAGAAATATCTTCGAGGTCGCGGTAAAGCTTATCGGCATCAACCAAATCGTTGTCTATCTGGCTAAAATCACTCAGTATAATTTTGGCCAAGGGGAAAAACCTGTTGCTGCTCAAGGGCTCCAACCCTTCTTCGCGCAACAACTGATTGTACACCTGCAAAAGCGTGTAGAACTGCAGGTAGAAATCGGCTGTTTTTTCTTTTACCGCTTCAGAGAAAAACTCTTGAATGGTAAAGACAGCAGGGCTGAAAAACGGTTTTTTTATGATATCGGCCAAATATTTCTGCAAATAGGTTGCCGGCCTTTTGTTATTGAAAACAATGGCACAGTGCTGCAACTGGGCACCAAACTTTTCGACTAGGTCTTCGGCAACTTCTTGCAAAAATGGCTTCATTTCTTATTTTTTAGTCGTCATCCTGAATTGGGTTCAGGATCTGTTTTGAGAGAGATGCCGGATCGCGCTCGGCATGACGGGTTTACTATTTAAACTAATTTCAATTTTTTGCTCGCAGCGTAAAACAGGTAAGCTTTGATCTGCTCGTAACCCATTGCCCTGAGCAGGCTTTTGTAATTTTCTACTTGTTCTATGTGTCGGTCGCTTTCTTCCAGCGTAAATTTATAATCAACAATAATTACTTCGTTTTCTTTGATCAAAATTCGATCTGGGCGATGCATTTTGCCATTGGCATCGATGATGTTCTTTTCGATGATGCTTTCATCGGCGCTGCTAAAAATCTGCTGCAGTTCTGGATGGTTAAGTACCTCCATTACACCGGTCTGCAATTCGGGCAGTTCATCTTCCAGGATCTCTCCTTCCAGCAACAATTTGCTGAGGTAACGCTCTACTGCCGTGGTCGTTCCAGCATTGGCCAATACATCGTGCATCAAAGAGCCTTTTCTGCCTGATTCGTGGATATTGAGCAGGTGCTTTAAATGCTTCTCCTGAGGCAAAACGTACAGTTCTGATAAACGATTGGTGGTTGGATAAGTGCCAAGGCTAATCAGGGCGGGCTCTTCAGCGGGCGCGTTAAGCACTACATCTTCTACAATTTCGTAGCGGTTGTTCTCGTCAAATTCCTGTTCGAAAGTATGGTTCAACACATCGCCCATGGTCGATATTTTTGAGGTATCCTTTTTGGCCATCGTGGCGATGTAGAGATAGTCTTTGGTACGGGTGGTGGCTACATAAAGCATATTGAGCGCATCCATCTGACTAAACAACAACTCTTCATAATAGGCCTTGGCAATTGCCGAATCGGCCAGTGCATCGTTAAATTTTAACGGAATCCCTTTCAGCTCTTTGTACAAAGTTTCTTCGGCCGAGACCCAAAATATAGAATTGGCCTGCGCCTTGATTTCCCAATTACAGAAAGGAATAAATACGGCCCTAAAAGCCAAACCTTTCGATTTATGGATGGTAATCACCTGAATGGCATCTACACCTTCTGGAGACGGCAAGGATTTATTAACGCCCTCTTCATCCCACCAGGTGAGGAAAGCAATGATTCCCTTTTCACCCAATCGGGTAGCATTGCTGGCCAAATCTCTGAAGGCCAACAAATAGGGAATATGATCGGATAAGTTTTTCAGTTCATAGCAATCGATGAGGTTTTCTATCAGCTCTGCCAAAGGCAGCTGTAGCCAGTTTGGCCAATTTTCGCAGAGCTCTTTTGGCAAAATATGGCCCAAAGCGCTTAACGAAGTACCTGGGAGATTGAGGTAAGCATTGGGATCAATTGGTTTTTGATGGAGGTTATGGTACAATGCAATGCAATTGGCTTTGTACAAAGCCGTTTGGGCATCGATACCCGTCAAAACTTTTAAGGTATTGATGATCAATTGCACGCATGAGTTGTTCGATATCAGCAAAGCATCTCCAGAAATTACGGCTAATCCTTGTGCCATCAGCTTTCGCACCACCAATAAGGCTTCACTGTTTGAACGGACCAAAATAGCGATGTCTTTCGCAGCATAAAGCTGCTCGTTTTTGAGGATTAAGATCTCTTCTATGACATCATCGAGTGCCACATCTCTAAACATGGTTTCAGAGAAACGCTGTTCTGGCGAAGCTTCGTCTTTTCCAAATTTTCTGATTTTGATGGTCCCCCCAGCCAAGGTTTTAGCGGCCAGGTTTTGGGTAGCGCCCCCGTAAATGGCCGTGATGATTTCGTCGTATTGGTTTTCTTGCCACCACTGGTTAATCAGCTCGGGTTTGGCTGCTACATTTTCGTTGAGCAGGTTTTGAAGCGTAAGCGGAATAGATTTGTACAGAAAATTATTAAACGTAATGATATTGGCTGCGCTGCGATAGTTTTCTTCCAGGCTTTCTTCCAGTACATTGGCTACGCCTACATCTATTTTGGCCTGTTTGTGCAGGATGTTCCAATCGCCATTGCGCCAACGGTAAATAGATTGCTTGGTGTCGCCCACAATGAGGTGATCGATCAGCTCTTGGCTAGGCGTGGCCATGGCATTGCTCAGCAGCGATTTAAAGCTGTTCCACTGACTGGTAGAAGTATCCTGAAATTCATCGAACAGGAAATTGCGGTAGCGGGTGCCTACCTTTTCCCAAATAAAGGAGGGATTGTCGCCTGCATCATCGGTAATGCCACTGATCAGTTGTTGCGCATCGCTAATGAGCAGGTTATCGTTTTCATTGCGATAGGTTTTGAGCAAGCCCGCTATTTCCTGCATCAGCCTCAAATAGTAGAGGTTTTTGTTAAAGGCGATGGCCAGGCTATAGTTAGGCAGCTGCGCAAAATAATGGTTTCTCAGTTCGTGTAGCAAGGGATTAGCCAAAGCATACAACTCGGGCATTTGCGCATTTTTTTGAAACCACTCTTCGGGATCGTCGATGTATTTGAAAATGGCATCGATCTTCGAAAAATCGCCTCTGGCTACCAAAATGATTTTAGCCAATCCGTTTCTCGATTTGCCTTTCAGCTGTTCGTTGCTTAGGCCATGCTGTTCAAAAAGCTGATGGATTTTGGTGGCCTGGGCCATCAGTTCTTCCTCAAAATTCTTGATTTCGGCTTTGGTAACCTGGATATATTGTTTAAAAAGTTCGTCGATGTTCTCCAGCCCCAAAGTTTCTACGGCCTGCTCAAATACCTGAAAGCTTTCCTTAAAAATCTCGCCAATGAGGTTGTAGAGTTCTAATTTATAGTTCCAGCTTTTATTGTCGTTGATGCGCTCGATGGCGAGGTCAATGATCCACTGCAACAATTGTTTGTTATGGTCTAAAGCTTCATCCAACTTGGCTACCAAATCGTCTTTCACCTTATCATAATTCATTTCGAGGTTATAATCGGCATTCAGCCCCAATTCGAAGGCAAAACCACGGATTACTTTTTGTACAAATCCATCGATGGTGCTTACCGAAAATCGGCTGTAATCGTGCAAGATCTTGCGGTATACCTTGTCTGCCTGCAGTTTTAAGGTTTCGGCATTGAGGTTGGGGTGGGCTTTTAAAATGAGCTGTCTGTAGCCTTCTACATCGGCATTGCCCAAGGCAAAACCGTGCAAAACCTCTAAGATCCGCGATTTCATTTCCTCTGTTGCCTTATTGGTAAAGGTTACAGCCAGGATTTCACGGTATTTGTTCTCGCCACTAAAAAGCAGGGTAAGGTAATGCGCCGTAAGACTGAATGTTTTACCCGAACCGGCAGAAGCTTGAAGTATTTTTAAGGGTTGAGGCATAGGCTAAACTTACACAATTTTCAATTTATACTTGCGAAGTTTTGAAACTTCATTATACCAAAAAGCCGTCACCCTGGACCTGATCCAGGGTCTACCTCGAGCAGATGCCGAGTCAAGCTCAGCATGACGATTTGATTGCTGTTATTTCTTCTTCATTCTCTTGGCCATTACCTTCAGGTCTATCCTGTCTGGACGCTTGGCCATTTCTATCGGATAGCCCAACAGCTCGCGGATCACAACCGAAGCGCATACCCCGCCAAAAGCGCCGGGCAAATAAGAAATCGTGCCATAAGCCGAACGTTTAAAATTGCTGCCATCGGTCATGATGAGCGAATCTTTTCTGCTTTCCTCGATAGAAAACACAGCCCTCACCTTCGAAAAATCGGCCAATTTGCGCAGGCGCTTGCGTACATAGCTTGCAAATACGCACTGATAGGTATCTGGAAGATAGGTTACGCGCAATTGGGTTGGGTCTAACTTGCCGCCGGCTCCCATCGAACTCACAATTGGAATGTCTTTTTCCAAGGCTTTAGAAAGCAGGGTTACCTTAGGCGTAATGCTGTCGATACAGTCCATTACATAATCGAACTTTCCCTCCATCAGTTCGCGGCATTTTTGAGGCGTTAAAAATTCTTTGACCACATGCAGCTTGAGTGCCGGATTAATAGCTAGCAAACGTTCATGCATAATATCGGCTTTGCTCACACCATGATTGGTAGCCAGTGCCGGCAACTGTCGGTTTCGGTTGCTCGGATCAACCACATCGCCATCGACAATGGTCATTTCGCCTACGCCCGAACGGCAGACAAACTCGGCCGCAAAAGAGCCTACGCCCCCAAGACCAACCACTAAAACATGCTTGCCTTGTAATTTTTCAATTCCTTCGTTGCCAACCAATAAAGCTGAGCGCGACAACCAACTCACATCCGACATAATTCTTGCATTGTAAAGCTAACATCCCATGGGAAGAAAGCCTATATTAAACCTATTTTTTTCCAGTTGGCAAAAATAAGTGCTTTAAGTTCATCAAGGGTAGATTTTTTTAAATTAGAAGCAGCTTCATAAATTGATTCGATGCTGCTCTCGCCTTCATCACTTTCTAAGAAAAACTGGTCAGTATGGGCGAGCAACTGGGCGGTATTCGAATCTTGTTTGAGAATAGATGCACCCAAAGAAAGCCAAAAGCCCTTAGCCAGTAACTGTTGGCCCAGTTCGGCATTTTTATTAAAGCCATGGATCACCATCGGCACTTGTACCTTTAGCCTTTTTTTAATGGCCATCAGCTCATCGAAACAGCGCACGCAATGTAAAATAAGGGGCTTGTTCAGTTTTTCGGCCAAAGCAATTTGCTTTTCGAAAATTACGAGCTGATGAGGCAAGGGCTCTCCTTTTAAGCGATCGAGACCACACTCTCCTATCAGTTTTACATTGGGTTGCTCAGCTGTTCGCTCCAATAGGGCCAGGTGTTCTTCTAAATTAGCCAAGGTGGCATACCAGGGGTGCAGACCTACAGAAATGGGCCTATCGGTTGGGATTTGGGCCGATTGATCGGTTAACGAAAAGCTCTGTATGCTGAGGGCATTTAAATTTGTTGCAGCTTTATGGGTATGGATGTCTAATAATTGCATCAAACAGCTTAACTTTAGGAATTATAGGTAAATGTACTCGTTCTGTAAAGAAATAGTGAATTATCTATAGTTTTAGTAGTCTTTTTTATTTTTGTCCAAATATTTCAAAATCATGAAGAAAATCATTTTTCTAGTTGCGTCGATGTTTATCGCAACCGCCAGCTTTGCACAAACACCTGCACAACCTGCTACCCCGGCTCCGGCCAAAAAAGAAGCCGTTCACATTTATGATCCAAAGGCCAATGCCCAAGCTGATATTAATGCAGCTGTAGCAAAAGCCAAAAAAGAAGGCAAGCATGTTTTTATACAAGCGGGCGGCAACTGGTGCATCTGGTGTATCCGTTTCCATGATTTGGTAAATGCTACACCAGAACTTAAGGATTACCTTGATAAAAATTATGTAACTGTGCTGTTGAACTGGAGCCCAGAAAATAAAAATGATGCCGTATTTAAAAAACTGCAATACCCTGGCCGTTTTGGCTTTCCGGTATTCTTGATTTTAGATGGCAATGGCAAATTGATCCACACCCAAAATTCTGCGTATTTAGAAGAAGGCAACGGACACAGCGTGAAGAAAATAATGGAATTCTTGAAAAACTGGAATGCCGGTGCTTTAAAACCTGAAAACAACAAGTACTAGCCTTGAGGCTAATCAAATGAAATCCTAAGTCTTTAAATAGGCTTAGGATTTTTTTTATTCGTCGCTGCGAGGAATGAAGTAATCTCTTATGCCGCTCAGCATATAGTTTTGTTTTCACCACCTAAGACACCTGAGTTCGCCTGAGCAATTGATTAGCCTGTCACTAGCGATTAATACTGTCCCCCTCTGGAGGGGGTAAGGGGGAGGAAAACGACAATATTCTTACCACATAAAGACTACTTATCTTCTATACTCGAAATGAATTGGTTCTTAATCCCAAACTGCTGGTTAGGCGTTTTCGATGCTGTGATGACCAACTCGCCACCTTTGTTAATCTCCTCTTGGCTAATCCAATTGCGATCTAAGACCTTCCCATTTAGTTTCACATTGTTGATATAATCGTTGCCTTTGCCAAAATTTTCTACACTGATTTTAAACTGCCTACCTTCGGGAAAATTGTAGGTTAAGGTTTTAAATAAAGGCACGTTGAGGTAATAGATCGGCGAGCCAACCAATGCCGGCGAAAAGCCGCTGGCCGTAAACACGTACCAGGCCGACATCGCCCCTGCATCATCGTCCATCGTGCGGATATAGGCCTTCGGCTCATTTTTATAGATGCGATCAATAAAAGGATCAATCCCCCTACTGTTGTCATTGAAATAATATTGTACCACGGTATCGGCGGCCAATTGATGCATCCATTTTTGCGAAATCCATGGCGCGGTGCTGGCATTGAACATCAAAGGCACCTGCAGATCGGGTTCATTGGCATGGTTGTAATAATCGTTTTCGTAAAAGCGCTTCAACTGTATCAAATAGGCATCCTCGCCACCACATAATTCTTTCAATCCTTTTACATCAAAAGGTACAAACCAGCGGTACTGCCAAATGGTGCCTTGATACAATCCCCGTGCCTGCATGCGATCTACATCGTTTTTATCGATGTCTTTAAAATCTTTGTTCCAGTAATTTTTATAGGCTTTGGCTTTTTCTAAATACTGTTGGTAGCGTTCTGGCTGTTTGAGGTGATTAAAAATCTGTGCCATTGCCCAAACATCGTAACTGGATTCGAGTGCCTTATCGGGCTTGCTGAAATCGAGCCGGTTGACTTCAGACACCAGCGAATCGGCAATCTTGGCAAAATCTACCTGATAGCCCTTTCTGTAGGCATCTAGCAATACCACGATGGCATGCTCGGTCCTTACCGTATTAGAAGCTTCGCTTTGCGTGGCATAATCCTTTTTGCCGCTGCTATACAAACTGGCAATTGAACTGGCAATATCCTGATAGATTTTTGGTTGGATGATGGACAGCAAAGGCAATTGGGTTCTGTAGTTATCCCAGATGGCCCAGCCGTTGTAATGTGCATTCTTCGCTTGCGACGTACCGCTGCTCAGCTGGTATTTTCCGTCTTTTTCTGAAATCAGGTACGGCGACTGCATGGTACGGTACAGCAAAGAATAAAAAAGCTTTTGACTGGCCAGATCACCATCGGCCTTAATGCTACTCAGTTTTTCGTTCCATTCTTTTTGCGATTGGCCTTTCAACGTTTCGAAAGAAAGGTTGTTGGCATTGGTTTTGGCATACGAATCGCCGATGGCAGAAAACCCAATCCGCAGCTCCACATTGGTTTCATCACCTTGCAAAAACAGGCTGACCTGATGTGCGTTTAGCGTTTTGGCTTCAAAACCTTTATTGATGAGCAACTGATAATAAACCCTGTATTTTCCGGCACCACATGTTGTTTTGGCTTCGATCCAACCGTTAATGCCAAGGTGGTTGATTTCATGTGCTTCGGCTACAAAACCATTAGAAAGCGCATGGCTAAAATCGATAAAGAAACCTTTTTTTCCGCCTTTCGGGAAAGCGTATTGGTGCATCCCCGATTTATCACGGGCAGTAAGCCTCACATCGATCTTGTTTTCAAAAGCTACATGGTAATAACCCGGGCTGGCATCTTCCTTGGCTTTGAGCAATTCGCTCTTTTCGTCGGCTAAAAAGGGTTTGATCAACAGCAAACCACCACTGCCGGTACAGCCTACGCCTTCGAAGCGGTTGTGCGTAAAGCCCAAGAATTTCTTGGCCTCGTATTCATAGCCGGCATGCAGGTTTGGATAGGTCTGCGGACCGATGCTCATCATGCCAAATGGCGAAGCCGCTGCTGGGCTCAGCTGGCCATGATCGCCCGAAGACCCTAAAAAAACATTGACCAGTTGAGCAGGCTCGAAAGCTTTTTGCTGTGCGCTTAAACTGGAAGAGAACGTAACTAAAAATAAAGCAATCAGCTTCAGGCTTTTCATTGGATTGGGGAATTAACTCAAAACTGTAAATTCGGCACTCTAAACTGGCTTAGAGCCCATCGCCATATTTGAAGAAACTATTTACCGAAACCGGCAATTTACCTGTTGGCACCAACTGATTTTTAAACACAGCGGCGGCTGCTTTTTGCATATAATCCTCTTTTTGATAAGCGATCAATAAAGCCTTTGCATTTTCCAGTCCCGGTAGGCTCGCCAAGTTATAAGGATTGGCAAAGAAGGCGAAAACTGCATCTTTTTTGGCCATCTCTGCCAAGAACATCTTCAGATCAGCACTTAAAGCCAAGTTGTTGCTTGGACGCAGACGGCTGTCTACTATGCCAATAATTACCTGGTCTTCTGGCTTAATTTCGGCCAGCACCTTTGCAATTTCATTGGCATTGGCGTTTTTATCTAAATTATAGTAAACCGAATTTTTATATACCGTTGCCAATTCTTTCTGGAAAGTAGTGACATCGGGCGTACCGATGTTCAGGATTACCGTGCGTTTGTTTGCGGTAAGCTGCTGTACAACTTCCCGTCCCTTGAGTAAAGTCATGCTGGCATCGGCCAATTGCTGCAACAAAACCATGCTTTCTGGCCTGTTCACTTCGGCTACTACATTGTCTTCGTTAATGTGTGTTTTAACATTTAAGCCGGCCCAGTATTTGGCTACCAAGATTTTCTTTACGCTTTCTTCGATGCGTTCCATGGTTAAGCGCTGGTCTCTAATGGCCTGACGGATTTTCTTTACCGCCCTTTTGGTGTCTTCGGTCAGTTCCAGGATATCGTTGCCGGCAATAATTCCCATTACATCGGCTTCGCTGTCTTTAAAGTATTTTACTACGCCTTTCATTTCCATCGCATCAGAAATAATGATGCCCTTAAAGCCCAACTGCTCTCTCAATACACCTGTTACGATAGGTTTAGACAAGGTTGACGGCATGTTTGGGGTTGGATCAAGCGCCGGAATATTCATGTGCGCAATCATTACGCCCGCCGCGCCCTGGTTGATCAGTTCCCTAAACGGATAGATTTCTAAACTATCCAAACGTTCTTTGGTAAATTTAAGCTGAGGCAGGTCATAGTGCGAATCCACATCGGTATCGCCATGGCCCGGAAAGTGCTTCAAGCTCACCAACAAGCCGCCATCTTGCATACCTTTCATGTAGGCCGCACCTTTTTGGGCCACATTATATTTATTCTCGCCAAATGAACGGTAATTGATTACCGGGTTTTTAGCATTGTTGTTCACATCAACATCGGGTGCTAAATTCATGTGCATGCCGATTCGTTTGTAGTCTTTAGCTACTTCGAGGCCCATTTTATAGATCAGTTCCTTGTTCTGAACAGCACCTAAGGCCATTTGATAAGGATAGGAAATGGTGCTGTCTAAACGCATGCCAAGGCCCCATTCGCCATCAGAAGTGATGAGCAAAGGTATTTTGGCCAGTTTTTGGTACTTATTGGTCAATATTGCCTGACGGCCCGCGCCGCCCTGAAAAAACACCAAGCCCCCGATTTTTTCTCTTTTGATCACTTTTCCAACCGAATCTTCGAAGGCCTGACCCCTATTGGTATGGGCCCTTACAAAAAAAAGCTGTGCAATTTTTTGTCTTTTGTTCATCTTATTGAACACCGAATCGACCCATTTAGGTTCTTGTTTCAATAAATCGAGGTAAGATGGCTGTGCCTGTTGTGCCGATGCGCTTAGCGTGCCCAATCCGGCAATGAGGCTTAGGCTATAAAAAAGAGATTTCTTCATTTGTGCTGTACTGCTTTTTCCTTATCGTAAATAATTAGTGCATTAAAGATGCTGATTTTAATTGAGCCCAACCAAAAATTTGCCCCAACTTGAAGCCCATCATGGCCAATTGTATTAAATTTGATACACTTTAAGCCTTTTCCATCGCTTTGCAAAAGCATTCCAAATAGGTGTTTAAACACTCAATAATCGGCTCTCACCCAAGAGACAGCAATTCTTTAAGGCGATTTAACATTTTAAATTACGGCTTTGGCACATTTATTCCAATATGCCATCCACAAATAAAATGATAAGACTATGAAAAAATTAGCTGTACTTGCAATTGCACTGTTTATAACAGGAGTTGCCAACGCTCAATCTACCGACAAAGCCATTAGACTTGGTGCCAAAGCGGGGGTAAATATCTCTAACATTATCAAAGACGACGGAGACAACGATTTCAAAACCGATTACCTGGTGGGTTACCATGCAGGTCTGACTTTGGACATCAAGCTGTTGCAAAACCTTGCTTTTACCCCAGAATTGGTTTACTCTACCAAAGGCTATAAACAAACTTCTACATTTGGCGAGTTTACCCAAAGAACCCATTTTTTGGAAATCCCGATCTTAGCCAGCATTACCTTGGCCGATAAGTTCAATGTAGTGGTTGGTCCGCAGGTATCTTTCCTTTTATCGACCAATAACAAGTTCGAAACCGGATTTGGTTCTGCCGAACAACAAATTGTGGAAGAGAATTCGGACCGATTTAAAAAGAGCCTGGTGGGTGGTGTAATTGGTTTCCGTTACGACTTTAACAACCAAGTTGGCATTAACGGCCGTTATGCACTCGATTTTCAGAAAAACAACGAAAACGGTACCAGCCAAACACCCGAGTTTAAAAACCAGGTGTTTCAGGTGGGCTTAGGTATCAAATTCTAAAATTTTAATTAACCTATGAATAATAAGGCCGTTCCGAAAGGAGCGGCTTTTTTGATTTTATCGCATGGCTTGTCTTGTTGTTAATTTCACCACCTAAGAACCCTTAGTTAGTTTTAGTGATATTATCCTTTACAGTCAGCGACTACGAGCATTTAAGTCTTTATATTACTTATCGCCTATATTCTTGTTCAATAGTTTTGAATATAAGTTTTGTTTCTTCAATCGCATTTTCTATTTCTTTCGAATTATAACCGTGGATAGAAAACTTATTATCATTTAGGCAATATGTTCCAATCTTTAACTCGTCGACTTCACAAGAAAAGTACTTAGTTGCTAAGTAATATTGTAATAAAGGAAATCTCAACTGCTGCTCCCAATCGATCGCATATTCAGTAAAATAATATGCTACATTAAAGCTATCATTTGAAACCAGCATTGGAGAGTGACCAGTTAACATTACATCTGGGATCAATTCCCACTTAATATTTACCATCGTCTTCTCAAGCTTAAATCCTTGTTCATTAAAATTCTTTAAATACGGCATCATTTTATCTATTAAAAAATCTTGCTTCTTTCGATTTATAGAATTATCTGCATACCTCATGAATCTTTGTTGCAAAGCTTTTATTGCTTCTCCCATTGTAAGTTTTTCTTGATGTACATCTTTTACCTTTGTTTGCCAACAAGCGAACATTCCATAACTTCCTCCTGTAGAAATTTTATCATTTTTTAGTGTCTTTGCAAAAGCAACTGGATTAGATCTAACTTCTTCTAATTTAGAACACTGAACCTTTATCATAGTAAATTACATTTTATACATCACTTTATTTGTTGTAGTTAACAACTACAACTCTTAACAAAGCATAAAACTAACACCTGTTCACATGCCTTTAATACGGCTTCCCGTACTAGATTAAAATACTTGTATATCAATCTGAAAATAAACAGTTTTAACTGCCCATAGCCACAAGTTGTGGCCTTTTGCAAACAAATGCCGGTGCACAGAGGTTAGTTTTACAGCGTTCTTTATGGTAAAACCTAAAATTGAAGATCATGAAAAATGTAAGCACACCCAAAAACAATCCGCATGTACAAGGCGGTTCAATGGCCGATCGCGCACATCACGACATCAAGGTAGACAAAAAACAGAATGGTATCAGCAATGCGGGAGGCCAGCGTTCCGATCAGACTTCTAACCGAGACAATGAACGGAAACGTGAAAACAAATAAAAGAGAAGCACCCAAAAGGTGCTTTTTTTGTGGCTTTTGCCACAGTGAAATAGAAGATATGCAGAACGCCAAAACCATGTTTTTCCTTAGCGGTAAAACTATTCAGATACGAGCTCAAGCCCGAGTTAAATAGCCCAGATTGAAGCGGCATCCTTTTTGTTTCCAAAACAAAAAGATAAAGCGGAAAGCTGGACCGGCCTTAATCTGTTTCACAGGCCCTGCGCTTCAGATAGAAAAAATACGAAAACTATCACTATTAACAGTTTTTAGGTCAGCAAAGATTATTTCCGACTTTCGTATGGCAAGACGATTATTCTTTCGCCATAGCCACAATCTCTTTTACCTCAATCGCTTTTCTTTGGTTTTGATAGTGGAGTGTATGGATCATGGCTAAACCCAGTTCTTTCAATGTACAAAAGCCACTTGGAAACAAGGCCCTGCCAATAGGATACAGCCAATTGACATATTTGTAAAGCGAGTTGGTGTATTTAAGTCCGGGAGTAGCTTTAATAAAGCCGGGTCGGAAATTAAAAACCTGTGCAAAATGCAATTTCATCAAATCGTTTTCGGTTTTTCCTTTTACCCGCGACCAGTTAGAGCCACCTTTCTCGCTCGTGTTCGTACCTGCACCCGATACATAACAGAAAGTCATGTTGGGGTTGAGCCTGCTCAGGGTTTCGGCCACCTGAAGAGTCAAGGTATAGGTCATCTGGTAATATTTTTCCTTATCCATTCCCACAGACGATACGCCCAAGCAAAAGAAACAGGCATTGTAGCCAGTCAGCTGAGCCTCAATTGGAGAAAAGTCCAAAAAATCGGCATGGATAATTTCCTTTAATTTGGAGTGGCTATACCCGCAAGGCTTACGGTTGATCACCAAAACTGCCTCTACAGCTGGGTGTTGCAAGCATTCGTAAAGCACGCCCTCGCCCACCATTCCCGTCGAACCCGTGATAATCGTTCTTATTTTCTCCATGCCCTAATTTAAGCATTAATTATTCTTTAATGGGCGCGGGCTTAACAAATTCGGCATAGCTTTTCTTGATGTAAAGAACCATTTCATATCCCGTCATGCTTTTGGCTTGCAGGATAGTAGGCCGATATTTTTGCATGAACAGCGAGAGCGAATCGCCTCTTAAAGGCGTTAGTGTTTCTATTTTTTCCTTATAAAATACCTGATCGATGTAATTGGCTTCTTCATCGCTTAACAAAGCCTGCTTCAATCTGGAAGACTGCTCTTTTTTCTTGCCCAATAAGCTGAAAAGCGAAAGCACGTTAAGCTTAATGATTGATGCGGTAGAATTTGGGTTGAAGTTTGCATGAGGCGATCTGTAACTAGGATCTACCTGAACAAACATATCCGTAATTTTTGGTCCTTTAAAGTTTAAGGCCTTGGCATATTCCTGGCGCAGCTTTAGGGAATCGGCTTTGTAATTACGTGCTTTTTTGATGGTTACTTCGTTCAGCAGAATGGCTTTGCTCAGCTTAAGGCCTATGCGCAAGGTATCTTTTAAATTGGCCTGCAAGGTGATCTCGTAGGTTTCGTAGCCCATGGCGCGAAAACCGATTTTTTGAGCAGCTTTGATGTGCTCGAGCCTGAAGCAGCCTTGTTCGTTAGTTACTGCGCTTTCATTTAAGGTGATGACCTGTACCCCGGCAATTGGCAACTGGCTAGATGCATCGACCACCTTGCCATTTAATTCTTGCGAAAAAACAGCGACAGGGCCGAACATTAATAAAAAAAAGAAGAGGTACCGCATCCGAATGTTAAACTGCAACTAAATTAACAACGCAAACAGATGACTGTTAACTATTTAACTTATCTTAACACTTGTTCTATTTTTTCAATAAATGCAACGAAATTAATTTATGCTTGTCTAATAAAAGAACCACAAACAAACTTTAATGAAAACTTTTCTTTTAACGATACTTTCGCTCGCAATAGGCTCTTCGCTGTTTGCCCAAGCTTTAAGCGACAACCCCTTAAAAACAAGGCTCGATTCGGTGGTAGACAAAGCTGCCAAAGCCTATCTAAAAGACAATAACCGTGTGGGCTTTTCGATTGGTTTTACTGCGGCTAACAAGAAATACGTTTACAATTATGGCGAAACCGAATTGGGCAGCAAAAAACTGCCAAGCGCCCAATCCATTTACGAGATTGGTTCCATTACCAAAACCTTTACAGGCTTACTGATAGCGCGTGCCGTACAAGAAGGGAAAATGGATTATAAAGCCGACATCAGAACATACCTGCCCGAAGGCTTTGCCAACCTGCAATATCCGAATGGCGATCCGGTAAAACTCATCTACCTGATTGCACATGTGTCTAAATTTCCGAATAGTTTTAAGGAAGAACCCAATGGCGCTCCGTTTACCGAAGCTAACTTTTTGCAACAGGTGCGCGAGATCAAGCTAGACAGTTTGAAGGAATTTAAATATGCCTATTCTAATGTAGGCTATCAACTGATGGGCTTTATGTTGGAGCGCATTTATAAGCAGCCGTACAATGAGCTGGTGCAAAAATACATCGCCCAACCTCTAAAAATGATGAATACCAAGGTGTCATTTCCGGCCAGTGTACAAGCGAATATCCTAAAAGGCTACAATGCCAAAAAGGAAGAGGCTTATGCCACGCCTACGGGTTTTGTGGCGGCAGGAGGATTACGTTCTACTGTTCCAGACATGCTCAACTACCTGAACTATCAGTTAGAAGCCAAGGATGAGCTGGTGAGGCTAAGCCATCGCATTACATCAGGCGATGTTGACAAAGAAGCACATGCCTTTCAGTGGGTGGTAGGCAAAACCTGGGCTTGGGACAATTACCTCTACACCGATGGGGGTACCAGTGGCTTTCGCAGCTTCTGTATATTGTATCCAGATGAGAAGATGAGCTTCATTATTTTGTCTAACCAAACCGATGCTTCGGCTGGTGGCGGACTTTACCGAATTACCGCAGCCATATTCAATGAATTGAAGCAACAAAAATTTCCCAAAAACCATTAAGAGTTTGAGCTGTTATTTTTACATTTGCCTTTAACAGCCCATTCTCAAAATGCCCGAATTACTCCTCTTAACGGTTATGCTGATCCCTCAAATTGTTGCAGGGGTTTATGCCAAAAGCATCGGCAAGAATTTTTGGTTCTGGTTTTTTATTTCCTTTTTGATTCCTATTATTTCTTTAATCGTTTTGCTGTTTCTGGATAAAGACAGCGATGAAAAAAGAAAAAGTTACGGCTTGGCCGATCATGTAGAACAAAAGGACGAAGAGATCAATCACATAGAAACTTAGGCTTCATTATTTCACTACTGAGACTCAATGATGCAGGGAAGAAAAAAGAAATATGTTGCTTTCCACCCCCTTCGATTCCCTCGCCAGCAGGGGACACTAGGTGCTTAGCCTACGTAGCTCTATAAAGTTTCTTTAATAAACTGTTTAAATATAGTGAAGAATCCTAGCCGTCATGCTGTCCCCCTCCCCGAGGGGGTGCAGGGGGAGGAAAAGAAGCGTATTATTTCCACCCCCTTCAATTTCCCCGCCAGCGGGGGACACTAGGTGCCTAGCCTATCTAGCTTTATAAAAATTTACAAATAAACTGTTTAAGTATAGCGAAGAATCCTAGCCGTCATGATGTCCCCCTCCCCGAGGGGATGCAGGGGGAGGAAAATCCAATTATTATAATTAGATTCAGGTAACATTTACCGTTATGAATCTTGCCGATAAAAACAACCTATGGCATTACAATAAGAAGTTGAAAGCTTTCGCAAACAGCAATCGCCAGAGTATGACTAAGGCAGAAGCATGCATTTGGAAATATCTGTTAAGCAATAAGCAAATGATGGGCTTTCAATTTAGGAGACAAAGGCCTGTTTTGGATTACATTGCCGATTTCATGTGCAAAGAACTAATGCTAATCATAGAGGTTGATGGGCTAACCCACCAATTTGAAGAAGTAGCACACAAAGACATATTTAGACAAGAGCAATTAGAAGCAATTGGATTTACCATTTTGAGGTTTCATGATAAAGAAGTGCTCAGCGATATGACAAATGTTAACCGAGCGATCTCGGCTTACATCGAGGAGTTTATTGAAAGGAATAACCACCCCTTTTAATTCCCCCCGCCAGTGAGAGAGACCGGGCACCTAACCTAAATAGTTCTATAAAGGTTCATTATTAGGCGAAGAATCCTAACCGTCATGCTATCCCCCTACCCGAGGGGGCGCAGGGGGAGGAAAAGAAGCACATTGCTTCCACCCCCTTCAATTCCCCCGCCAGCGGGGGACACTGGACGCTTAGCCTACATAACTCTATAAAGATTCTTTAATAAACCGTTTAAGTATAGCGAAGAATCCTAAGCGTCATACTGTCCCCCTCCCCGAGGGGGTGCAGGGGGAGGAAAGAAGACCTTTACCTACGCTCATCCCCGTTTCGCTAACGTTCGTGTATTTTTCCTTTTGGCTTTGAGATAGATTCCTTTCATTTGTTTTGTTAAAAAACACAAAGTTCAATGCCAAGCGAAGAAAGAGGCTTATCGTTATACTGGAAATGTCAGCTTATCGGCTGGTCGCTAGCCGCGCTGTATTGGGCATTGGTGGGCTATTTGGGTTCCAATTTCAGCTTTACCTTAGCGGTTTTTCATTTCTTGGGCGACTTGTGCATCTACATCATCCCTACCCATTTGTTCCGCAATTTGTCTAAACAGCAACATTGGGAGCAATTAAGGCCCAAAAAACTGTTGCCCATTGTAATTACAGCCATCTTGTTATTGGGCGGTATTTTCATGATCCTTACCATTACCAAAACCTATTGGTTCAGGGCATTATGGGAGCCCAATTTTTCAGGCAGTTTTGTTTTCTCTTTTGAACAAGGCTGGCTTACCACCTGGATGACGGGCATCCGCCTCATGTGCATTTGGATCTTGGCCTATTACCTGTACCACTATGCACAGGCCGAAATCAGGGCCAGCAAGGAAACCGCACGTTTGAGCATCATCGCTAAAAACGCACAATTGGATAATTTAACCGCACAGTTGAACCCGCATTTTTTCTTCAACTCCTTAAACAACATCAAAGCACTGGTTAACGAAAACCCAACGGCCGCCAGAAGAGCCATCGATCTCCTTTCCGATCTTTTGCGTACTTCGCTTTACAACCGGGATCATGCCTTGATTACTTTACAGGAAGAGCTTGATTTGATTAACGATTACGTAGAATTGGAGAAAATGCGTTTTGAAGAACGGCTACAGGTTACCGTCGATGTAGATCCACAATTGTTGACTGCAAAAATCCTCCCTTTGAGCATCCAAAGCCTTGTAGAAAATGCCATTAAACACGGCATTGCACAACAGCCCGCCGGAGGCACAATTGCCATTAGCCTTACAAAAGTTAATGATTTTTTGATGGCTACGGTGCAAAACCCTGGCAAGTTGCAACAAGCGCAAAGCAGTGGTCTTGGCCTCAAAAACCTGCAGGAAAGGCTACAGCTCCAATTTAATGGCAAAGCCGATTTCAGTCTCGAAACTTCAGAATCGCAAACCGTTTTGGCCACTTTAAAAACACCATTGTCATGAGCAAATTAGGATACTTGGTTATAGATGATGAACGTTTGGCCCGCGAGGAAATGAAGTGGAGCCTAAAGCCTTACCCAGATTTGGAGCTTTTGGGCGAAGCAGCCAATGCTTTTGAAGCCGAAGAACTGATCAAAAACTTAAAGCCAGATTTGATTTTTTTAGATGTACAGATGCCTGGCAAAACCGGCTTCGAGCTATTGGAAGAACTGGATCAGGTACCTGCCGTTATTTTTACTACTGCCTTTGATCAATATGCAGTTAAGGCATTTGAGCTAAACGCGCTCGATTATTTGGTGAAACCCATTCGCGAGGAACGGCTGGAAAAAGCCATTGTCAAGATCAGGCAAAAATTGCAGCCTGAAACCAAAGGCAAACCAGCTCATCTTTTTGTAAAAGAGGGCGAAAAGTACCATTTCATCGCCTTGAAAGATTTGTACCGGATCGAATCGATAGGCAATTACGCGCGTCTTTACTTTAACGAACAAAAGGTCTTCCTCAAAAGATCGCTCAACCAATTGGAAAAAACCCTCGATCCCAATCTGTTTTTTAGGATCAACCGCAGCACCATTATCAATACCAGCTTTATCGAACAGGTTATTCCCGATGCCAATGGACGCTTATCGCTCCACTTAAAAAACGGCGAAAGCTACGTTGCTTCCAGTCGACAAAGTGCCCTATTTAAAAACCGAAATATGTTTTAATTAACCCTTATTTTAATGATATGAATTTAATGAGAAAAACCTTCTCCCTGGCTATGCTTTGCCTATTGTTCAGCTTAGCTATCCAAGCCCAAACCAATAAACCTGTCGCTCAAAAAGACCTGAGCGCCTATTTGGTACAAGACAGTTTATTGATCCCTACCAAAGATGGCGCACAAATTTCTGCACTTGTAGTACGCAAAAAAGACGCAACTGAAAAACGGGCCGCGATTTTAAGCTTCACTATTTATGCCCGTTTAACCGATATCAACAAAGCCATAGAAGCGGCCGACAAGGGCTATGTGGGCGTAGTGGCCTACACACGTGGCAAGAAAAACAGTCCAGATAAGGCGGTGCCCTACGAGTACGATGGCCAAGATGCCAGAGCGGTAATCGATTGGATCAGCAAGCAAGCTTGGAGCAATCAAAAAGTGGCCATGTATGGTGGAAGCTATAATGGTTTTACCCAGTGGGCAGCGACCAAGAACCTGCATCCGGCATTAAAAACGATTGTTACTTCTGCTTCAGTCGCTCCTGGCTTAGATGTACCCATGACGAACAATGTGGTGATGAGCTTTACCTTTCCATGGACTTATTACGTCACTAATAACAAATTGTTAGACAACGAGGATTATAGCAACAAGCAGTGGAGCGATTTAGACGATCGCTGGTATGCAGCAGGTACGCCTTACCCTACCTTAGACAGCCTGATTGGTCGTCCAAAAAACGAAATATTTAGGCGCTGGTTGGCACATCCATCTTACGATGCGTATTGGCAGTCTATGACTCCCTACAAAGAAGATTTTACCCAAATCAACATCCCAATTTTAAGTACTACTGGTTATTTTGATGGTGGCCAGATTGGCGAAATGTACTATTATCGCGAGCACCTCAAATACAATCCAAAAGCCGAGCATTATTTGCTTATTGGTCCTTATGGCCACTTTGGTTCCCAAGGCTATCCAGATTCTGTTTACAATGGCTATAAAATAGATCCGGTAGCCCAAATCCCTATCCACGATATCATTTACCAATGGTTCGATTACATTTTAAAAGACGGGCCTAAACCAGCTGTGTTAAAGGATAAGATAAATTATCAATTGATGGGCGCCAACCAATGGCTAAGTGCACCGACATTCAAACAAATGGCCAACGATTCGCTGGTGCTTTACCTAAGTACCCAGCGTTACAAGGAAGATTATAAACTGAGCAACAAAAAACCAGCAAAAGAAGCCTTTTTAAATCAGACCATTGATTTTAAAGACCGTAGCGATAGGCACAGCTATTTCTGGATGCGCAATCTTTCTTATGATACCCTCTATCATAATGGCTTGATGTTTTATAGCGATCCTTTGCCACAGGCAGTAAGCTTGACTAGCAACTTTACAGGCCAGATCAAAGCGATGATCAACAAAAAAGACATGGATTATAGCGTGGTGCTGTTTGAGCTTACGCCCGAAGGGAAATATTTCTACCTCTCGTATTTTATGGGTAGGGCCAGTTATGCAACAGACCACAGCAAGCGAAAATTGCTTACGCCAGGCAAGAAGGAAACCCTTCCGTTTAGCAATACCTATATCAGTGCAAAAAAGCTGAGCAAGGGAAGCAGGATAGTAGTGATCGTGAACATTAACAAGAGTGCCAGCGAACAGATCAATTACGGCACCGGCAAGGATGTAAACTTCGAAAGCATCAAAGATGCCAAAGAACCGCTACAGGTAAAATGGTTTAATGATAGCTATATCAAGTTGCCTATTCTAAAATAAAAATCGTCATTGCAGAAAAAGAAATTCGTCATTGCGAACGTAGTGAAGCAATCTCCCCTCGAGAGAGATTGCTTCGTCACTTTGTTCCTCGCAATGACGAATTTTTCATGAGATACCGGATCAATTTCCGGCATGATGATTTTAGTTACGTGGTGTTGCAGTAGTCCCTCTTAACGGATACTCTTTTGGCGGTTCAAGATTTAAAAGGTTCTTCACAAAATAATCCCAGCGTCTGCGCATCATGTAAGGCGAATAAGCGCCAAAACCATGGGCACTGTTAGGGAAAATCACCAAATCGTAGTCTTTATTGGCTTTGTTTAAGGCCTCTACCACCAAAAGGGTGTTATAAGGCGGAACGTTGTTATCCATCATTCCATGTGCCAACATCAGTTTTCCTTTTAGGTTCTTCGCATAGTTTTGGTTGGCCTGTGCTTCGTAATCTGAATTTTCTACCAAACCATTGTAGCGTTCGCCCCAATCGTCTTCGTAGTTACGGTTTTCGTGGTTACCTGATTCGGCAATACCCACTTTAAAGAAATCTGGATAACGGAACATGGCCGCTGCCGTAGCAAAACCGCCACCCGAGTGACCCCAAATCCCTACTTTCGTTGTATCGATAGGGTATTTTGTAGACAATTGTCTGATGGCAGCAATCTGGTCAGGCAAAGTGTTATCGCCCATATTGCCATAACTCATGTCATGGTAACTTTTCGAACGGAATGGATTGCTTGTGCCTTCGATCATCACCACAATAAAGCCCAGTTCGGCCAAGGCCTGGTTATCGCCCCTCGATGCTGAAAACGACCAGCTGCCCACACTTCCACCCTGTGGACCTGGATAAATATAATCGATTACAGGATATTTTTTGTTCGGGTCCATATTGGTTGGCGTAAATACCAAGCCATAAATATCGGTTTTGCCATCGCGTGCCTTTACATTTACCGGAATTGGAGCTTTCCAGCCTTTAGCCGCTAGTTTAGATACATCTGTTTTCTCCAAAGCAGTTACCAAATTGCCTTTTACGTCACGATAGTTCATGGTTGGTGGCACATCTGGCTGAGAATAGGTATCGATAAAATAGTTATAAGAAGGCGAGAAAGTTATCGAGTGGTTGCCTTCTTCTGGGGTAAGCAGGGTTAAGCCTTTGCCATCAAAACCAACTTTGTAGAGGTAGGCAAAATAAGGATTGCCTTTTTCGCGACCATGGCCTGTAAAGTAAATCACACGGTTTTTCTCGTCAACCCTTAACAAACGGCCAACCAGCCAAGGACCTTTGGTAATTTGGTTTTTCACCTTGCCGGTTGTGGCATCATACAGATACATATGACCCCAGTCATCGCGTTCCGAATACCAAAGAATTTCTTTTGTGGCCGGCAAATAGCGCCAGTTGATGGCACCACGGCCTGATTCGAATTGTGTTTTTACGGTCTCTTCAAAAACTTCGCGTACGGCACCTGTATTGGCATCGGCAATGCGGAATTTTTCTTGTTTATGATCACGTGAAGTAGAAAGGAAGGCCATTTCAGAGCCATCTGCTTTCCAATCGATATCGTCGAAAGTACCACTGCTGGCAATGTCATCGCTTAAGGTAGCACGGTGTGGGTCTGGTGGAATTTGCAGGCTCACTACTTTCGCATTTTCTACATCAATAATTACTCTTCTGATGGTCGCAATTACCTTATCGCCAGGCAATGGGTATTTCCACTGTTTCAATACCGGCGCACCAACATTAGTGGTAACCAAATACATGTTGTTTACGTTGCGTTGGTCTTGCTGAAACGTAGCCACCTTTTTTGAGTCTGGCGACCAGCGTACAATTGGGCCATCGCTCATGGTCCAGCCAGCATTATCAGTAGCGTAACCATAATCTTTTACGCCATCGGTAGTGAGCTGGGTTTGTTTGTTGCTGGCTACGTCTCTCACCCAAAGGTTCCAGTCTTTAATAAAAACGGCTTTTGTGCCATCGGGCGACAATACTTCATTGCCACCTCTTCCCCGTCCTCTTGGGGTAGCCGCATCTTTATAAGTTTCGGTTGTTACCGTTTTGCTCTTTTTTGCCGGATTTACCAAAAAGTTTTGCGTACCGCTTTCTGTTTTTACCGAGTACCAGAATTGGTCGTTTTCTAACCAATTTGGAGAAATGCCCGCCTTATCGATCAGTGGTGCCGTATTGTAAGCCATAAAGCTTTCGGCACGCTCATAATCTTTGGCAGTTAGCTTGCCCTGTTGGGCATTGGCAACAAATGCTGAAGCAAGTGCCGTAACTGTAAGTAAATATTTATTCATAGCCAAGGTTAATTGATGGGGTATAAAATTAAAAGGTTTAGCCTGTTCATGTTTAAAGTACCAAGAATAATACATCTTAGTGGCTTAAGCAAATGGATTTGGGATGGCACGCTATAAAATCAAAAAAAATTGTAATTTAGAATTTAATAAAACGATTTACTAACCAAATATCGAGCAATGAAACCCCTATTCTTTTTTGTCATTTTGTTAGGCCTAATGGCTGTGAATGCCTTTGGTCAAACGGCCACAGCGACTAAAAATCCATATCAAGAACTGCCTTTAGGTGCCATTAAACCTGCAGGCTGGCTCAAAGAAATGCTGGTGCGGCAAAAAGACGGGGCAACCGGACGCCTAGACGAACTTTATCCGCTGGTAATGAGTAAGCGAAACGGCTGGCTGGGTGGCGATGGCGACCAATGGGAGCGCGGGCCTTACTGGATTGATGGTTTATTACCCTTGGCCTATATTTTGGATGACAAAGCACTCATTGCCAAAGTGAAGCCTTGGATAGAATGGTCGCTGAAAAGCCAAAGAACTGATGGCTATTTCGGCCCGGAAAAAGACTATCCTGCAGAAGCGGGCATCCAACGGGACAATAGCCAAGATTGGTGGCCAAAAATCGTGATGCTTAAAATCATGAAGCAATATTACATGGCCACGCAAGACAAACGGGTCCTTCCTTTTCTAAGCAATTACTTCAAATATCAATTAAAGGAGCTCCCCAGCAAACCTTTAGACCATTGGACATTTTGGGCCAAGTACCGTGCAGCCGATAACCTTGCCGTGGTATACTGGCTCTACAACCTTACCGGCGATAAATTCTTGCTGGATTTGGGCGAGCTCCTTCATAAGCAATCGTTCGATTTTACCAATTCATTACTGAATACGGATCTGTTGACCCGTATGGGCAGCATCCATACCGTAAACTTGGCTCAAGGCATCAAAGAGCCATTGATTTACTATCAGCAACACCGCGAGCAACGTTATGCCGATGCCGTTAAAAAAGGCTTCGCCGATCTGCGCAAATACAACGGCGTAGCCAATGGCCTGTATGGAGGCGATGAGGCCTTGCACGGCAATAATCCAACTCAGGGAACCGAGCTTTGTACCGTGGTAGAAATGATGTTCAGTTTAGAAAGCATATTAGAGATTACCGGCGATGTAAATTATGCAGATCAGCTAGAAAAAGTGGCTTTTAATGCCTTGCCTACACAAATAACCGATGATTTTATGGATCGTCAGTATTTTCAGCAGGCCAATCAGGTAATGAACAGCAGGCTGATGCGCAACTTTGGCGATAACCATGCGGGTACCGATCTTTGCTATGGCCTGTTAACCGGCTATGCCTGTTGTACTTCGAACATGCATCAGGGCTGGCCCAAGTTTACCCAAAACCTATGGTACAGTACACCCGATAAAGGTCTGGCGGCCTTGGTGTATTCGCCAAGCGAAGTAAGCCTAAAAGTAGCCGATGGCGTTCCTGTTACTTTTAAAGAAGAAACCAATTATCCTTTCGACGAAACCATCAGATTTACCTTAAAAAGTGGCAAAAAAGCTGTTTTTCCTTTTCACCTGCGCATTCCTGAATGGTGCAAAAAAGCAGCAATCAAGATCAATGGAATGCTTTGGCAGGAAGTAAATGGCAATCAAGTGGTTAAAATCAATCGCGAATGGAAATCTGGCGATGTTGTAGAGTTGAAACTGCCGATGCATATTTTTAAGAACAAGTGGTACGAAAATGCCATCTCGATAGAACGCGGACCAATTACCTATGCGCTTAAAATGGGCGAAGAATTTAAAAAGGTAATCAACACCAAAGATGCCGATGTGTATGGCGATTATTTCTATGAAGTACACCCTACTACACCTTGGAACTTTGGTCTTTTTGAAATTGCCGACAATAAGCTGCAAGATTATTTTGAAGTACAAGCTACAGGCAAAAACAGCACTTATCCGTGGAACTTAGAAAATGCACCGATCCAAATCAAAACCAAGGCCTTGCGCGTTCCTTCGTGGAAACTCTACAATGACATGGCCGGGCCCATTCCCTATTCGCCAATTTATGGCGTAGAAAGAGCACCAAACGAAGAAGAAATTACATTGGTGCCATACGGTTGTACCACTTTGCGTATTGCAGAGTTTCCGGTAGTTGGCAGGCGATAGGCAATTAGCGCATTAAGCCATCAACTACTTTGGTCAGTTCCTTTCCTATCTGATCGGAAAAACCAAGGAAGCTTTGTACAATTTGACCGTTTTTATCTACCAGGTAAAATGTTGGATAACCTTCTATGTGATAGTTTTCTATCTTCGCCTTAGTCGTGGTGTAAACAACATGGCCAACTTTAAGATTCTTATTAAATTTTAAGATTGACGCCTGGTCATCCAAAGGATTAATCCCTATCACTTCAAAGTTCGCCGATTTATACTTTAGCATGAGTTTATTCAGTGTTTCAATGGCCTCTACACAATGTGGGCAGCCATTAATGGTAAAATTTAGCAGCAATATTTTTCCTGCAAAAGCCGAGAGCCTGGTTTGAGTGCCCTTTGGATCGGTCAGTTCAATATCAGGCATTTTTGTACCCTTGCTTAACAAAGGCACATGTACTTTAGGCTTTTCGAGCGAAAAATTTTCAGGCAACATGAGCTGCGACAGCTCATCGATGCTTTTAGCGCTTGTCTGGAAGTTGGAAAAACGATACTCGGTAAAAATATCGAGGTAAATTTGCGTACCATCAATAAAGCCTTTTTGGTCGTTACGGTAATAGTACGGCAGGTACGACTGCTTATCAATCAGCCATTTGGTATAGCTGTACACCTGTTTTCCGTTTTTTAGCGAATCGAACTCTTTGATGTGGATATTAAAATAGGATTTGCCTTGCACCGTTGAATCGGCTACTTGCGAAATCATTGCTTTTTTCTGCAGGTTTGTGGCCAATCTATCCATTAGGTTATCAAGCGACTCCAAATAAAAAGAAGCATCTTTGTAAGCGGCCGAGATGCGATAGGTTTGTGTGGCCAGTTCCAGCTTAAAGAGTTTGCTGCCATCAAAAATATCTTCTTGCGCTTTTCCTTTATACCTGAAAACCATTTTTTGGTCGCTTTTGGCAAAAGCAAGCTGTATGGTATCGAAAAACACTTTATCGCTAAAAAGATCTTTTTGCTTGGTATAGGCTGTATAGCTTAATTTGGGGAGGTTTTTAAATTTTTCGAGCACTCGTTCCATTACTTGCGCACGAAGTGGATTAATGATTCCAATTATGCTTAAAAAAAGTAAACCTGCTATCCGTTTCATGCCTTGTTTTGATTGATGAAACCAAATATAGCGATCTACGAACAAATCGTAGAATAATTAACCTTTTTTATTTCAACCTAAAGTAAGCATAAAGACAGCCCGATAAAAATATATGAAGAAACTTAAGGACTAAAAGCCGATAAACAACAAATGCCGCCTGAGGCAGCATTTATTCGGTCGATTAAAATGGCGTTAAAAATCTCCGTGGTTTTTAAGTTGTGTAAAAAAACAGCACAAATTTGATGCCTATTCATGGGCTGAAATGTAAGCTTGAAGTCAATTAGGTGATTTTATAATCCTAAAAACCTTATCCGACTAACTATCAATCGATTATATTTAATTATAAAATTCCCAACTCCAGCAACGAAGTTATCTTCAACCAAAGCTTTGTTTTTAAAGGCGCTCGTAACGACCTATTTAGCACTTAGCAACAGTGTTGCAAATATGACAATCTGGCGATAGGATTTGCCAATAAAGCACCTAATTTAGGACAAACTCATTCCCTCCTTAACATGAAAAATCACACGGGCTTAGCCCAATTCTACTTGCGCCTTGCCTTGGGCATTGGCTTTATCTATCCGGTTTTAGACCGCATTGGCTTTTTGGGTCCGGCAGGCCAAAACAACGTTGGCTGGGGCAACTGGGACAGCTTTTTAGCTTATACCCATACCTTGATGCCTTACTTGAGCAAACCATTGGCCGATGTAATGGGCTGGATAGCAACCCTTGCCGAAGCGATCTTTGGGGTACTGCTCATCATTGGCTATCAAACCCGTTTGGTGGCCAAAGGCAGTTTTGTACTTACCTTGGCCTTTGCCCTGTCGATGGCTGTTTTCTTGGGCGCCAAAGCACCTTTCAATTATTCGGTATACGCAGTTAGTGCAGGCGCTTTGCTTTTATCGGCCATACCCCATTACAGATGGAGCATAGACGACGGTCTTTTGGTTAAATAATGTTAAGAATATTATAAATTGTAATTTGTGTTTAGTTTTGCAGTCAAAGGTTAAACCATAAATTCAAATTGCCCTTGGCTTCACAACAATCTCTTCATGAAAATGCGAGCGACCACGAGTTGTTGGAGCTATTGGCTACCGCTGATCGCCTGGCATTTACCGAGTTGTACAATCGCTACTGGGATAAAGCCTTTGCTGTGGCTATGCATCGCGTGGCTGATGAAGATATTGCCGTAGAAATTGTGCAGGACATTTTTGTAAGCCTATGGCAACGCCGCGCCAACCTGCAAATCAAAAATGGCGTAGCTACCTACTTATCTGCCGCTATCAAATACAAAGTGATCAATCATTTGGCAAGCCAATACCGCCAACAACAGCATTTGTCAAACATTGCCAACTTGGCACCTCAAGCCATAGACAGCACCAACGATTGGCTGGATGCCAAAGAATTGGGGCAGTTATTGGAAGATGCGATTAATCAGCTGCCTCCAAAATGCAAAATGGTATTTCTGATGAGCCGGGAAGAAAACAAAACCTACGCAGAAATAGCCAATGAATTGGGCATTGCCGAAAAAACCGTTGAGGCACATCTTTCCAAAGCTTTAGGCACGTTAAGACAAAGCCTCAAAATTTCCCTGCCGCTGCTTTTGTGGCTCCTCGAAAAATAAATTTCATTTTAGACTAAGGGTATTTCCTTTCAGCGCTGACTATATGTTAAAAGACGCTCGAAATATATGGAAACACCAAACGATCAAATCAGGGAACTCGCCCACAAATGGCAATCAGGTACGCTTACGCCCGAGGAAAAGCTCCGTTTTGACGAATGGTACCATAGCTTTAACGACGAAGAACTGTTGTTGAGCGAAAGCAATTTTGCAACTGCGCCACAACTTAAGGCACACATCAAGGCTGGCATTGAACAGCAAATTGCCATTAAGCAACCCAAAACCTTTAAACTTTGGTATAAGATTGCAGCTGCCGCATCGGTGATTATTGTTATTGGCTTTGCGCTGCTGTTTAAAGATCCGATCCAAAACATCGTCAACCCTGTTCAAAACTTAGAATTGGCTACATTACCTGGTCAGCATCGCCAAATTCAATTGGCCGATGGCACCAAGGTTTGGCTCAGTCCTGCTACGCAAATCAGCTACCCAAACGAGTTTAGGGGGCACGAGCGCCAAGTAACTGTAAGCGGCGAAGCCTTTTTTGACGTCAAACACGATCCGGCACATCCTTTTGTGATCCAATCGGGTTCTTTGCGCACCATTGTATTGGGCACCAGCTTTAACGTAAGGGCTTACCCACAAAACAATCAGGCAGAAGTTACGGTAGTGAGCGGAAAAGTGGGCGTAACGGCACAGCAAAAAACCGAAATCATGACGGCTAACCAAAGGGTAGTATTTAACAAGGCGAGTCAACTGCTGGTTAAAGAAAGTTATCCCGATGCACAGAAATTTATCAATCAACGGATAGGCCTGTTCAATTATAACGGCGCTTCGCTTTCAGAAGTTGCCCAAGAATTGGAATTACAATACGGCATCACGGTTCAGGTGGCGACTCAATTATCGCATAAGGCATTTTACGGTCAATTGAAAACCAGCCTGCCGTTGATGCAAACCTTAGATAAACTGGCTGCAGTAATGGAAATTACCTGGCGCAAAGAAGGCAGCACCTATTTATTACAAACAAAAACCCCAATTAATTAATAAAATCAATTTCACACCCACACACAATGAAAAAGCCCGGTTCTTTCGGATCGGGCTTAACCTAAAAGCAAAACGACCTGTCTAAAGCCTCGAAAACAAGAGACAGGCCAATCACCCTTAAAACTTAAAATTATGAAAAAAACCGAACCTTATGGGTTCATGTCCATTTTTTATATTGTGATGAAACTCCCCATATTTGTTAAAGCCGCCTTGCTTGCTGTGCTGATCTTCTTGGCAACCCATGTTCCTTTAATGGCGCAACAGACCAATCCGCTAGATAAACTTGTGACCATCAGCTTAAAAAACGAACCGTTAAAACAGGCCTTGGACAAAATTACCACGTCAAGCGGAATCAGGTTTACCTATAATGAAACCGTTGCCAACAGTCAAGCCAAAATTACGCTAGAAGCAAAAGAACAAAAGCTGGAAAAGGTATTGAATACCGCATTCGACAACCAGCCTTATACGTTTAGCGTGCTAGACCAAGAAGTATTGATCCGTTTTGATGCCGAAAAGCTAAAAAAGCCAAACGCCGTTCCGGCGGCTAATCCGGCTGGCAGCAAATTTACCATTAGTGGCACCCTTACTTCGGCCAGCTCAGGCGAGACCTTGATTGGAGCCACCATTAGGGTAATTGGAGCCTCGAAAGGCACATCTACCAACGAGTATGGGTTTTTCTCGCTTACATTAGCTAGCGGAAACTACCAGCTGGCCATCTCTGCCGTAGGCATGAAAAATGAAGTCATAGACATCGCCTTAACCAGCAACAAAAAAATAGATCTGGCCTTGGCAGAGAACTCGCAAGAACTGGCTACGGTAAATATCGTTGCCCAAGCCAGGGGCGCACGCGATTTGAGCAACCCGCAAATGGGCGTAGAAAAACTCAACATTCAGGATATTAAAAACGTGCCCGTGCTATTTGGCGAAAAAGACGTAATTAAAACCATACAACTCTTGCCTGGGATCAAATCGGCCGGCGAAGGCAATGGCAATTTTTATGTACGCGGAGGCGCGGCCGATCAGAACCTGATTTTATTGGACGAAGTACCGGTTTACAATGCCACTCATCTCTTGGGCTTCTTTTCTACCTTTAATTCAGATGCCATTAAAAACGTTAGCATTTACAAAGGCGATATGCCTGCGCAATACGGTGGTCGTCTCTCCTCGCTGCTTGATATCAAGATGAACGAAGGCAACAACCAAAAATTTGGCGTGAGTGGTGGCATTGGCTTGATCGCCGCCAGGGTAAATGTGGAGGGGCCCATTCAAAAAGACAAGTCATCTTTTCTTTTTTCGGCCAGAAGAACCTATGCCGATCTGTTTTTGAAGCTTTCGAGCGATAGCACGATTAATCGCAACCAGCTTTATTTCTACGATTTTAACCTCAAAGCCAATTACATTTTGGGTGAGAAAGACCGCTTGTATGTTTCGGGCTATTTTGGCAAAGACGTATTGGCAGCAGAAGACATTGCGGATATTAACTGGGGCAACAGCGTTGGAACCTTGCGCTGGAACCACATTTTTAACAATAAGCTCTTTTCCAATACCTCGCTCAGCTTTAGCAATTACAAGTACAACATCAACCTGAAGGAAGATGTGAACGAGTACAACATCTTTTCGCAACTGCGCGATTGGAACATCAAGGAAGACCTGCAATGGTATGCCAACGACAAGAACTCGGTGAGCTTTGGCTTTAACAGTATTTACCATACCATTATCCCAGGTGAGATTTCGGCTACAGGCAACTCGGGCATTCTTTCGCAAAACCTACAGAACCGTTATTCGTGGGATAATGCGGTTTATGCCAGCAATACCTGGAAAGCCAGCAACCGCTTTACGGTTACCTATGGCTTAAGGGTATCAGCCTTTAGCATTTTGGGCAAAGGCGATTACTATGACCTCGATGGTGCCGGAAACATCACTGGATCGACCCATTATGCAGCTAACGAGTTGGTTAAAACCTATTTTAACCTTGAGCCACGCTTAGCAGCGGCTTTCCAAATGAACGAAAACAGCTCGGTAAAGGCATCGTATGCGCGTAATGCACAAAACCTGCACTTGATCAGCAATTCGAACGCAGGTTCGCCTACGGATAAATGGGTGGCCAGTACCAATATCATCAAACCTGAGCAGGCTGATCAGTATTCTGTAGGCTATTACCGCGACTTTAGCGAGCACAAATACGAATTTAGTGCAGAAACCTATTTCAAGAAATTGCATAACCAGATCGATTACCGCAATGGCGCAAATATCTTTACCAATCAACCTATCGAAACTCAATTATTGTACGGCAAAGGCCGCGCCTATGGCTTGGAACTGCTATTTAAGAAAAAAGCAGGGCGATTAACCGGCTGGATCAGCTATACGCTCTCTAAATCAGAACGTAAAATTGATGGTATCAATAACAACGAATGGTACAATGCCCGACAGGATCGTACACACGACATTGCCATTGTAGGTATGTACAAACTCACCGACAAATGGACCTTATCGGCCAATTTTATTTACTATACCGGCAATGCCGTAACCTTCCCCAATGGCAAGTACCAAATTGACGGGGTAAATTATTACTATTATACCAGTAGAAACGCATCGCGCATGCCAAGCTACCATCGTTTAGACCTTGGCGCCACCAAACAGCTGAAACAGACCAAAAAATTCTCTTCAGAACTGGTACTCGGACTGTACAATGCCTATGGACGCCAAAATGCCTACACCATATTTTTTAGGGACAAAGAGAACGATCCAACCCAAACCGAAGCGGTTAGAACGACCCTGTTCACCTTTGTTCCTTCTGTTTCCTATAACTTTAAATTTTAAGCACATGATTTTTATTTCACGATATATTGGCTGCTTTTTATTGCTCATCTGCTTGTTTTCTTCATGCGAAAAAGCAATAGACCTTAATTTGGAAAGTACTCCGCCCGATTATGTAATCGAAGGCATGGTAACCAACGAAGCAGGAGGTGCCAAGGTAATGATCAGTACCACTAAAGATTTTACCGAAACCAATGGTTTTAATGGGGTAAGTAATGCCCAGGTAAACATCGAAGGCAACGGAACGAATTATTCCCTAACCGAAACGAGCAAGGGCGTGTACCAAGCACCCACCTTGACAGCTGCTGTTGGCAATACTTATCGTCTTTCGGTAACTATTGCCGGCAAAAATTACACTGCCAATTGCACCATGCCCAAAGCAGTGGCTTTAGACAGTATTTATGTAAGCCAAAGCAAGTTAGACCTGAACAAGGACAACCAGCCACGCACTTTTGCTGCCGTTAAATACAAAGATCCGGCAGGAGAGCAGAACTATTACCGCTTTATCCAATACCTGAACAACAAAAAGGAAAAGACATTATTTGCATTCAATGATGAATTTACGCCAGGCCAAACCGTAAATACCATTTTAAGCTATAATAATCCGAATGATGACTTGAGCATTGATCTTAAAAAAGGAGATGACCTGGTTATAGAGATGCAAAACATTGATGCAAATGTTTACAAGTATTTCTATAGCCTGCACAATGGCGCTTCTGGCAATGGCAATAACGCGGCGCCATCAAATCCGGTTACCAATATTCAAGGCGGTGCATTGGGTTATTTCAGTGCACATACCCTACAACGAAAATCTATCAAAGTACCTTAATAATTGTTTCGTTCTTACCCCCGATGCGATTGTTGGGGATTGTAATTTGTTGATGCCCATTCGACAAATTCAGCCGGTTGGTGTCCTCGCCAACCGGTTTTTATTTTTACTTTGTCGACGTCTCAGTCAACAAGAATATGTTTTTTTTATTTTTATTGTGAGATTTCCGTTGCTCATGCGTATCATACTGGAAAACAACGCTTAAACAAATGGCTTTAGTTGACCAATCAGAACAATTTCTTTCTATAATTGAAAGTCATAAAGGCATAATCTATAAAATTGCCAATTCTTATTGCAGGGATACCGAAGACCGAAAAGATTTGGTGCAGGCCATTGTATTGCAGTTATGGAAAGCTTTTGAAGGTTATGATGAGCAGTTTAAACATTCTACCTGGATCTACCAGATCGCACTCAATGTAGCCATCTCCTCGTACCGCAAAGAGAAAAGAAGAAAAGAGATTGCCAACCCTTATCCAGAAGGATTGTTAAATCTTCCCCAGGTACAAGAACACAATGAAAAACAAGAAAAGGATCTTTTTTTAAACCAGGTGATTGCCGAGCTCAAAGAATTAGACAGGGCTTTGATTTTGCTCTACCTGGAAGAAAAGAGCCAAAGGGAGATCGCCGAAATCATGGGTATCAGCGAAACCAACGTTTCCACAAAAATTGGCAGGATCAAAGCCATTCTCAAACAAAAATATTTAAAACTCAACAGCTAATATGGAAGACACTAATTTCGTTCTTTTATGGAAAGAACAGCACGAGAAAATCGAGCAGTCGTTAACACTTAACAGACAGCTTTTAAAAGAGGTAATTAGCCAAAAGGCCGAATCGGCTTTGCAATCGCTTATTCGCTTTAAGGCCAGGGGGATTGTTTTCGCCGTAATTTACCTCATCTTGTTGGGCATTCCTTTGGTTTATGCCATTGCCCACTATTCTTCGGGAGCCAATTATTTTATCGTTTCGTTTGGACTTATCTTTCTGATCAATGTAAAGGCCTTGTTCGATTACATCAAGCATTTGGTATGGGCCAACAGCATCGATTATAGGGGAAGCATTACCGAAATCCAGCAAAAACTGGCCAAGTTGCAGGTATCCATCCTCAAACATAGCCGCGTGATGGTGCTCCAATTTCCCTTCTGGACTACCTTTTACCTCAGTGATGCCTGGTTTCCGCATTCGATGGGCTGGGGCTATATCGCATTTCAGGTAGTGCTTACAGGTTCTTTCACTTATTTGGCCTATTGGCTTTATAAAAACCAGACCTTTGCCAATGCCAACAAAAAGATCATCAAAAGTTTAATTGAAGGTTCTGGTGGAAAAGCGGTGATGAACGCCATTGCTTTTTATCAGGATATAGAAACATTTAAACAGGCAAGCTAAAATTAAGCTATATTTATTAGTCTATTTAACCCTAAAAAACAACTGTATAGTATTAAAAAACTAACCTATGGAAATCAAATTTGAATCACTCGAACCATTTATTCCTTGCGGCAAAGACTTTGAAGGATCCAAACAGCTTTTTCAGGCCTTAGGCTTTAAGCTTGCCTGGGATGCAGGCGATTATGTAGGCTTTGAAAATGAAAGCTGCAAATTTATCCTGCAGCGCTACGATAACGAAGAATTTGCACAGAATCTGATGCTCAGTGTTCAAGTAGACGATGTGCATGCCTACCGTAATTTTGTTTTAAAGGAAAATATTCCAGAAAAATTTAAAGTCCGCATCAGCGAGATTTTGCAACAACCTTATGGCCAGGAAATGAACCTGATTGATATTGCCGGGGTTTGCTGGCATTTTGTACAGCCTTAGCGTGTAGCCAAGATAAACAGCCTCGGAAAAGGCAGCAACACCGTACCATCGGGATAAATGGTGTAGGTCTTACCTATCGCTTCCTCATATTGTGCCAAAAAATCTTTTTGCTCCACTTCAGTTAGTGGCGCTAAAAAAGGCCGGAGCCCTGTTCCCTTAAACCATTCGACTACGGCTCCTGCCCCGCCAGAAAGCGGGTGGTGGTAAACCGTACGCCAAATATCCAGCTGTGCCACCTTATCGCGTAAGGCCGAATAGTACCACTGCGCACTTTGCCGGTCTATCCGCTGATGGGCATCGGCTAATTTGGATGCCCAAGGTCCGTTTTTGGCGGTTTCTCTCATGAGCCGATGGGCAGGTTCATCAAAATTATCAGGCATTTGAACGGCCAAAGTGCCTCCTTTTGTTAATTTATCAATCAGTTTTGGAAATAGGGAAGCGTGATCGGGCACCCACTGCAAGGCCGCGTTGGCCAAGAGCACATCAAAAGGTCCCTGATTGGGCCAATTAGCAATATCAGCTACTTCAAACTGCACCTTTGGCAGGCGCTTTCGGGCAGCTTCAATCATATTTTCAGAACTGTCCATCCCAATTAGTTGTGCATTGGGATAGCTGTTGAGCAAAAGTTCAGTTGAGTTGCCAGGTCCGCAGCCTATATCAGCAGCGGTATGTACTTCAACGGTTGGAATATGTGCCAGCAAATCAAAAATCGGACGATTGCGCTCGGCTTCAAATTTACTATATTGTTGGGCAGACCAGCTCATGGTATTATTTCTATAGTTAACGTCTACAACAAATATAAGTTTCCTTTTTTCCGCATTGTTTATCGATTAACAGAAATTAATGATATTTTTAGTCTGCCTAAACATCTATCATTTATCTATCTATTAAAAACCAAAATGAAAAACCTATTTTTTCTATTGCTTGCTGGCCTTATTGCTAAGGTGAGCGTTGCCCAGGTAAGCCCTGCGCCCATTCCGTTTGCCTCCACTATTCCTATAGGCAGCAAAGATTCTAAAGAAACAATTATCTGGAAAGCGGCCCATGTAGTGCCTACTGCCAATCAATACGCCGCGCTCAAAAACGAATTCATTGCATTTATCCATTTTGGCCCTAACACGTTCACCCGCATGGAATGGGGCAATGGCAAGGAAGATCCAAAAATTTTCGACCTCAAAGAACTGCATACCGACCAATGGTGCGAAGCCATGAAAGCTGCCGGCATGAAAATGGTCATCATTACCGTGAAGCACCATGATGGCTTTGTATTGTGGCAAAGCCGCTATACCAAACATGGCATCATGTCTACCGATTATAAAAATGGTAAAGGCGATATTTTAAAAGACCTTTCGCTTTCCTGCAAAAAGTATGGCCTTAAGTTGGGTGTATACCTCTCTCCTGCAGATTTGTTTCAAATAGAAAGTCCGACGGGCTTATATGGCAATTTGAGCAAATACACTAAAAAAACTATCCCCACTCCCGTAGCGGGCAGACCTTTTGCCAATAAAACCAAGTTCGAATTTGAAGTAGACGATTACAATGAATATTTCTTGAACCAATTATTTGAACTGCTTACAGAATACGGTCCTATTGAAGAGGTTTGGTTTGATGGCGCCCATCCCAAAAGAAAGGGCAACCAACAGTACAATTACTTGGCCTGGAAGAAACTAATCAAGACTCTCGCACCAAAAGCCGTCATTTTTGGCAAAGAAGACATTCGCTGGTGTGGCAATGAAGCTGGCCAAACCCGAAGCACCGAATGGAATGTAATTCCGTATAAAGAAGACCCAAAGCTGATGACCAACTTTGGCGATTTAACTGCTCCCAATTTGGGCGAAAGGGAACAACTTTACACCGGAAAGTTTTTGCACTATCAACAGGCCGAAACCAATACTTCTATCCGCGAAGGCTGGTTTTACCGCGACGATACCAAGCAAAAAGTACGGAGCGTGGATGATGTTTTTGATATTTACGAACGCTCGGTTGGCGGCAACTCCACTTTTCTGCTCAACATCCCGCCTAACCGCGATGGCAAATTCTCGCCTGAAGATGTAAACGTACTAAAGGAAGCCGGCAAGCGAATTCGCGAAACTTATGGTGTTAACCTATTTGCCAAAGCCAAAGGCCCAAGCCAAGTGTTGGATGGCAAAGAAGCTACCTTTATTGCATTGCCGAAAACAAATCCAGCAATCATCGTCACTACACCAACAGCCGTAACTATTAACCGTTTGGTTTTACAGGAGGCAATAGCTACGCAGGGCGAAAGGGTAGAAAAACATGCCCTAGATGCCTGGATTAACAACCAATGGCAAGAAATTGCTACAGCGACCAATATTGGCTACAAAAGAATCTTGCGTTTTCCGGAGGTAACCTCAAACAAGTTTAGGATTAGGATTTTAGCTTCGAGGTTTACGCCTACCATCAGTTTGGTGAGTGCCCATTATTACAAGCCACGTCCACCACAATTGCAATTTGCCAGAACAAAAAGCGGCTTGGTAAGCATCGAACCCTTGCAACACGAATTTGGCTGGAAACCACATGGCGAAAATGCGACAAAGAACCTCAATACCAATACGGCTATTTACTATACAACCGATGGCAGCAAGCCCGACAAAAATTCAAAAAAATATACCGAGCCTTTTAGCTTTGGCGCTGGCGAAATAAAAGCAGTAGCCATTAACAAAGGCGAAACGGGCAGCATAGCTAGCCACGAATATGGCATCACTCAACAAGACTGGAAGCTGCTTCAAGTAGACAGTGAAGAAGACAAACAGCCAGCAAGCTTAGCCTTCGACGCCAATGCGGCTACCTTTTGGCGCTCGGCCGCTACCCAAACCCCGCATTTCATAGCCATCGATTTAGGAAAAACCGTTTCATTAAAAGGCTTTGCCTATACGCCACAAACCAAAGACAGCCGAGGCATGCTAGAGAAGGGGGTGATCAAAATTAGCAATGATGGCCAAACTTGGCAAGAATTGGAAGCTTTCCAATTTGGCAACCTGATTAATGATCCAACTACGCGAAAACTGTATTTTAAAAAGCCGATTAATACCCGATATATCCGTATGGAGGCTACCGGCATTGCAGGCAATGATACCAGTTTGGCCATTGCCGAACTCGAGTTTTTCGAACAAAAACCATAATTATTTCAAAGCCCGAGCAATTGTTCGGGCTTTTTTATGTTCAAAAAGAAAGAAATAATTTCTCAAAAATATCCGTTCTTTGAGTATTCCATAATTGTGCCCACATGAATATTGAAGAACTTAGAGATTACTGCCTCAGCAAGCCCGGTGCCACAGAAGGTTTTCCTTTTGGAGAAGAGACATTGGTGTTTAAAGTTGGCGAAAAACTTTTTTTGTTGATTGGTTTGGATAACGGCACCCGTTTCAATGTAAAGTGCGATCCAGAGCTGGCCATCGAACTTCGCGAGCAACATTGGGAAATTACACCAGGTTTCCACATGAACAAAAAACATTGGAATACGGTACGCATGGATGGCAATTTATCGTTTAAACAGCTTCAAGAACAGATAGACCACTCTTATAATTTGATCTTTGCCGCGCTGCCCAAAAAAGTTCAAGACGAAATAAACGCACTGAAGTAGGCATTCTTGTTGTTGTTCCTCAACAAACAAGATAAATGGGAGCTATTATAGAAAAGCAAAGACCGTGTTCCATTTGACCGTTAGTCCCGCTTTTTGCTTCAAGTCCTCGCCTCGTACCTCGGCTCCGGGCTTTTCGCGCCAATCGGGTTTATCAACAACGGTCTTTACTCCTATTTCCATGGCACTGCCTAAAGTAAAATAGCTTCAAAACAAGTTGCTTTAGCAGGCATCGGCAAACCCTAACTCAATTAATATTCATATTTTTATAAGTTTGAAAAACAGGATAGCTGATGGCAATAGTATACAGGGATATGGGTATCGAAGAACTTCCGCGCTTGGCAGAGATCGATCGTGGAGAAGAAATCCAATCCAGTTATGTTCTTCAAAACAATGAACTGGTTTTGGTTGGCAATGCGGAATCTGTACCTGGTTTTACCTCAGCAGAACTGGCTGAACTCGGTAATCGCCAAGCCCAGTTATTGGCCAAAGGCGGAAAGGTAATCGGTGCTTTTGAACAGAATCTGTTGGCGGGTATTGCATCAGCGGAAAAGGAGTTGCGCGGTGAGCACAAAAACTATTGCAAAATGGATATTTTGTATGTAAGCAAGCCACAACGCGGAAAAGGAATTGCCAAACAACTTTTACAAGAGGTAAAAGCCTGTGCCAAAGAATTTGGCGCTACACATCTTTATATTTCGGCCACGCCAACGCAACATACCATAGATTTTTACTTGGCCCAAGGTGCACAGTTGGCCACCGAAATTGATCAAGAGCTATGGGCTCTGGAACCTGAGGACATTCATTTAGAATTGTTGTTGAAGAACAACAGCAAAATTTAACATGCGCGACAAGAGATTTATAGCCGTTCACAGAGGTGGTCCATTAACTGTAGTACAACACCGCCAACTCATCAATTGGGCTATGCGTTGTGCTGAGCAAGGATTGGAACTTGTAGATGAAGCCACTGCACAAACCTTGACCAAAATTTTAACCGTTGCCAAAGCCTGGGAGGCTGGGCAGGCCACTGTTGGCGATGCCAGAAATGCTTCGCTCCAAGCCATTGCCTTGGCCAAAACCTTAAGCGATCCTATAGCCATTGCAGTAACACGTGCCGTTGGTCATGCTGTTGCCACAGCCCATATGGCAGACCATGCCTTAAGAGCGACTGATTATGCATTAAAGGCCTACCAACTTGCCGGACAATCGATTAATGAAATAAAGCAATGGCAAAACGCACAACTGCCCAACAGCATCAGCGAACTGGTAATTTCTGCAAGAGCCTAATCAAAAGTGATTATGACCGCTAGGTTTTGATCAACAAATACTTATAATTGCCAGCTTTACTATTTTAATCCCTATTCATGACCCGTATTAACCTCAAACAATCTTATCTGATCCTACTGTTATCTTTCTTTTTTTTAAATGGGTTTTCGCAAAGCAACACACAACATGAGTTAAAAGGGATTATTCAAAACACAAACAACGAGGTAATCGGCGGTGCTACACTGTTTTTAAAAGAGGGCAAAACGGGGCAAACAATCAGCCAGCAAACGGGCAATACAGATGGAACATTTTCTTTTACTGCTGGTACGGGGACTTATATAATTGTGGTGAGCTATTTGGGCGCAGTTTCCTATCAGAGCGAGCTGATCAGGCTAACTGGCAACACAGATTTAGGTGTGATCAAAATTAAAGCCGTTACGCAGAATCTGAAGGAGGTGGTGATACAGCGCTTTGCAAACAAGCCCGTGATTAAGATCGAAGGCCGAAAAACGATTTATAATGTAGAGAACAGCATCACCGCTCAGGGAGGCAATGCCTTGGAGGCATTAAAAAGAACCCCAGGAATAATTGTCAACCAAGATAATTCGATTACGCTGAATGGTTCTACGGGTTCGCTGGTTATGATCAATGGCCGACAAACTTACCTGCAGCCGGAAGAACTGTCGCGCCTGCTCAAATCAATGTCTTCTTCCGATCTGAAATCTATTGAAGTGATCAGAAACCCCTCAGCCGAATACGATGCTGCCGGTACCGGGGGCATTGTTAATCTTGTACTTAAAAAATCAATTGCCGAAGGGTTCAACGGGAGCATCAATACCGGTTTTGCCTATGGACTCAAACCTAAGCAAAACACCAATTTCAACCTAAATTACCGGAAAGACAAAATTAACCTGTTTGCCAGTTATAATCACAATATTGGGCATTATGTGATGGATTATGACAACGACAGGATAACAAATGGAAAGGCTTATTTAAATGCCAACCACGATATAGATAAACGCAACAATATTGGATCGACCTTAGGCGCCGATTACGCTATAGATACGACTAAAACCATTGGCATTGTAATGAACGGCAATTTTTCAAATGGCGGTGGCTTAATTATTCCTACCACAAGTATCTACGACCAGTCAAGCGGCCAGCTCTTGCAAACGCTGAAAAGCCGCAGCGATTACCCCCACCAAAAGGCGAACCGTTACAGCACCAATTTAAATTACCGATATAAGGGAAGCAACAATACAAACCTGGATATTGACGCTGATTATGCAATCTTCGATGCGGCTACAGAAAACTCGAGCACCAATGCATTTTATGGTCCAGATGGCCAGCTCCAATCGACCAACAATTTTGTAGTACTCAATAGCAGGGATATCAAACTATATGCGGTTAAGGCCGATTACGGTTTTCCAGTAGCAAAAGGAAAAATAGCTGCCGGAAGCAAATTTTCTAATGTGGATGCCAATAACGTATTTGATCAATATGATACAAACGGAAGTGTCCGTATACTCGATATTGACCTTTCAAATACTTTCAAATACAAGGAACAAATACTTGCCGGATACCTGAAATATGATACCCCGCTTAACGACAGATGGAGCTTGGATATTGGTGTGAGACTTGAGCATACCCACTCGGAAGGGAATCTCGAGCCCCGTGAGGGCAGCAGCCAATCGCCAACTTCGGTAACCAGAAATTACCTGAATGTATTTCCAACTGCTTCGATTAGCTACAAGACAAAAGAGTCTGGCACTTATAACTTGAGTTTTGCCCGCCGTATCGACCGGCCGGCCTATAACAATCTCAATCCGTTTTCGTATCCTGTTGATGAGCTTTCTTATTGGAAAGGAAACCCGTTTCTGCGGCCACAGTATGCCAATGCCTTAATGTTGCAGTATAGCAACAAGGCAACATCAATAACTGCCGGTTACACGCATACCAGTGATTTTGCAGGTACAGTTACGGAAGTTTTTGATAGTAATTCGATTAATATGGTGCCTAGGAATATTGGATCGCAACAGAATTTAAACCTAACTGTTACACAACAGCTCAAAGTGGCGAAATGGTGGAACATAAGCCTTAGCGGCATAGGCTATTACCTGAAGAACAAAGTTGGTACTGCCGAATATGGAAATTACAGCTTTAGCCGTTTTGCAGGTACAATTAACATGCAACAGACTTTTAACTTGCCCGAAGGCATCACAGCCGAAGCTGCAGCTATAGTCAATTCTAAAACCATTACCGGTTTAAATGCTTATGTAAAAGGCAATTCACAGATCGACCTCGGGGTGCAAAAAAACCTGATGAAAGACAAAGCAACTTTAAAATTGGCCGTTTCAGATGTGTTTTGGACAAACAAGTACAATACCAATACCCAACTCAGCAATCTTGTGCTTCGTACTACATTTAGGGGCGAAACCCGCCAGGTTCGACTCAATTTTACTTACAGGTTTGGCAATAATAAAATCAAGGCACAGGAAAGCCGAGAATCTGGATTGAAAAACGAATCACAAAGGTTATAGCTTCAATTGTTGACGTCCCTTCCAATGATTTGACGTTCTTGCTGTATTCTTGCACAGGCAGCGGTTTACTAAACCTGATGGAAGCGAACACGTAGTAAAGCGAACAGCAGGACTGCATTGGCCATGAAATGCTGGTATTCATTTTCCAAAGACGAACAAGAATTCGTCATTCAGGTCAGGTTTGGAATGACGATTAGAAAAAATAGTTGTTAGCTATTCAAGCTTTGTAAAAAGCCATTCAAGTCATCATCCTTAGCCAAGCCCAGCTTTTGCTTAATCCTGTAACGGCTCATCCTCACGCTTTTGGCTTCCACGTGCATCAATTGTGCAATCTGTCGCGTTTCCATCTGCAGGTAGAGGTAGGCACAAAGCTTTAAATCGAGCAAGGTCAATTTCTTTTGGGCGCGCTTATTGAGCAAATGAAAAAAATCTGGATGTACTTGTTGGATCTGTAGCTTTGCCTGTTCAAAATCATTGTCGAGCAGCATCTCCTCTTTCAAGATTTTCTGCATATTCACTTCATCGCCAACCGTGAGTTTGTCTTTTAGGTTATGCAACATCTGGTTTTTGTGTTCCAATTGCAGCACATTGGCCATTACTTCTTTTTTGAGCTGCTGTTGCTGCGTGGCCAGCAATTGTTGCTCCAGCCCCATTTGTTTTTCGCGTTGCAGCGAATAGCGCAACCTGAAATGATAAGACCTAAACATGAACAATAAACATAAAACAGTAGCAATGGCAATACAGGCATACAGGTAACTCTGCTGCCTCTGGCTCTTTTCGCGTTCCTTGAGCAGCTTTACTTCAGCGTTTTTTTTTTCGGTTTCGTACTGGATTTCCAATTTCTGCACCTTCAGTGCTTTTTGCTGGTCGAAGTTTTTAGTGGTATAGGCATTTACCTCCTCCTGAAATTGAAGGGCTTTCTGGTAATTGCCTTTTTGCTTATAAAAAACCGTTAGGGCTTGGCCTATATTAATCATGGTATAATATACTGGCGGCTGACTGGTTTGCATAATCCGGTAGGCCTCTAACAAGTATTGCTCGGTTAATTTCTCGTTGCCGTCGCGTTTGGCATATTCGCTCAATATACCCAAACTGCTCGCTATTACTTCTTGGCTGTCTGGCCAATTATTCAGCACTGCCTTGGCCCGGTTAGCGTAACCAATGGCCAAATCCTTGGCCTTTAAATCGCCTGCCGGAAAATATTTGAGGTAGATATTGGACAAATTAATGCAGCTGATGGCGTAGGCAAGGTTGTTTACCAGTCCATGCGAATCATAAAGGCCCTCTGCTTTTTCTAGATAAAACAAACAGCTATCCAGCTCTTTTTGCTCATGCTTGGCATTGTACTTATATTCGTGGGCTGTTGACATGGCATTATAGCAATTGCTCAACAAGGTAAAATCATTAGCCAAGCGGGCATGCTCGGTTGCCAGTTTTGCATATTGGTATACTTTGGTCGCGTTGTTCCAATTAGAATTGAGCACATACAATTGATAATAGAGCTTGGCGGCCAAAAAATTGTCTGTGTTCTTTTCAAGCGCTTTTAATCCCAATTGGCAAAATTTCATTATGCTTTCCTGGTCATCGAGGTTTTTATACAGCAGCACTTGTGCATAATCGGCATAGGCTTGTGCAATTGGGTCTTTGGTTTGCTTGGCCAGCGTTAGCGTAGTATCGGTGAGCTGTTTGAGCTTGGCAAAATCTTGTATGAGGATCTTACTATTGATCAATACCACAAAGGCTTTGTTGGCTCCGCTGTAATCTTTGCTACGCAGGGCGATGGTTATGCCTTGCCTTGCAGTAGCCATCGCCATTTTATAATTTTTGTTAACCCGATAAGCTTCGGCCAGTTGGGTTAACAGGGCTGGCTTTTCCTTTTCGCTTAAAGCAGTGTTTTTAACGGCCAGTTTGAGGCTATCCAAATAATTAGTCTGCGCAAAGCTGCTCAAGGTACAGGAACAAACGATTAAAAAAAAGATACAGGGAAATAGCTTCATAACACCAAATTACCACAAATTACTATAGGACGGTAGTGTATGGCTAGAAAAATAAGCCTCTACATTCTCAAATCGGCCTCCAGTTGCACTAAGCCATAACTTGTAGACATATTGTAGACAGCCCTTAAAAAAAGCGTAGTTGTTCTGTAGGAAGCCAAAGCTTGGCAACCCGCTTTTGAAGCGCAAACTTTGTCATGGCAATAAAGCCAAACTAAAAACAGAGACAATGAACAGCAAAACCTTATCAATCGTGGCCTACATTACACTTATCGGATGGCTAATTGCCTATTTTTCTGGAAAAGACAAAGCCGATATCCTCCTTAAATACCATTTGAAACAATCGCTGGGATTAGCCATTGTAAGCATCATTTTTAATGTGGTGTTATATGTAGTGGCCAGTATCGTTCCCGCACTTTCCTTTTTAGGTTTAATTGGCTATGTAATTATCGTGTTCTGGATATTGGGAATCATCAACGCGGCCAACGGCGCCTTAAAGCCTGTTCCCGTTATTGGAAAAGCTTTCGAAAACCAATTTGCCTTTATCGGTTAAAAACCTCAAATCTGAGCTATGCAAACATTTAAATATTTTGAACAAGATGGCGGCACCTACCGCCTTAAAATACAAAAAGGCCTGCTTTATGGCATCTCTATTTTGTGTTTGGCAGGCCTGGTTGCTACCTTGGTTTATGGCACAACCAAGGGTGCCTATGTTGGGGCCTTCTTTTTAGGTGTGTTTGTTGTGATCGGTATTTTACGCACCACCGGAAAGATAAGCTTCGATCCTTCTTCCCGACAGATCATTACCCAATCCTTCTTTTTTAGTGGCGAAAGGATCTATAGCTTCGATGATTTTGATCATTTTTTAGTGGTGAAAAACACGTCTATGTTCATCCCGCTTAACATTTCGGCCGTGATGATCTTATTTCCCAACGACAAAGAAAAAAGAATACTGCTCAGGCAGAGCTTCTTTGTAGCCAAACCCTTACAACGTCTTGCCGATGAACTGGCAACTATCCTTGAACTGCCAAAATAAAAACCTGTATCTTATGCAAAAAGAACTCAGCGAAACTTATAACCTGAAAATTGAAGAAGACAGGCTCCTATTGCAGCCCCACCGCAGGTATAAAAACAAAATTATTGCCTGTACGCTGTTGGCCTTGGTTTCTTTTGTATTGCCGCAGCTAACGGTTTTAGGCTATGAAGCCCATACCCTGATCACCTGTTTGGGTTTTATTTTTGCAGGCTATGCCGTTTACGATTTTCTTTTCAGGGTAAATCTTACTTATGTTTTTGACCAATCGAACAGGCAGGTTTATTTAAAAGTACCCAACATCTATACCCGAAAACTGATGGCCTTTGAAGACGTTTTTATACTTTTAGAAACCCTCCATTTCGAACTTCATTACGTACTTGCCCACCAAAACAACAGGTATGGCCGTAATTATCCCATCAGCGATTATTTTCCAGGCACAAAAAAGGGGCGCAGGGAACAAGAACAATATGAAATAGAAATATTGGCCGCAATAGAAAATTTTATGGCCGTTAACCGCTAAAATATCAACCTATGAGAAGAATATTTTTTGGCATTACCTTTTGGTCGCTCTACACCCTGGGGTTTACGGTTGTACTCCCCACGGGTTTGTATTATTTTAATAGCGGCTATGGCGAAGCTCCATTAGAAAGCGCTACAGAAGCTTTTATCTACTTGGGCTTGGGCATCGTGATTTGGTTGGTCGCCCTCATTGCTTATTCGCGTTTTTTTATTCAGGCTATATTCTTAGACAAGAAGAAACTTAAAAAAACGGCTCAGGAAGGCATAAATATTACCGCTAAGATTATAGCTAAAAAGGAAATTCGGACAATGAAGGATATGGCCGTGCTCGAGCTTAAGCTCGCTTTTAGGAATCTTTCGGGTTGCCCCATCGAAATCCCCTACCAGCTGAATGATGGCAAAACCTTTGAGAACCGCTTCGAAGTAGGCAATACCATTGAAATGCGGGCCAGTTTAGATGAGCACAATGCCGTTTTTGTACCCAAAACAATGCAGGTGGTACGCAATAGCGGCATGACCCTACTTTATTCTATTATTCTTCTCCTTTTGCTATTGGGAGCATTTGTTTACCCTGTTTTTTCTTACTGGCTAGAAAGCAATGGTTCGGGCTGGCGCTTTCTCAAGTTCTATCATCCATGGATTTTAGTGCCTTTTATCAATTTTATAGTCGGGCTCTTTATTTGGTTCATCATCAGCACAATTAGAGGCGCAAGTGGTGGCAGCTCACAATCGTTACGGATGGTACTGTACGGCATTAAAACAACGGCTAATATTGTAAGTTATGAGCAAACGGGCACCTACATCAACGAACAGCCACAGGTACGGTTCGAGGTGGAGTATACAGATAACCAAGGGGCAAAACGCAGCAGCAGCTACAAAAAAATAGTCTCTCTGCTCGATGTTCATAAACTGGGAACTGGTCCTGTAGAAGTAATGTACCTGCCGACTTCACCTCAAAAAATTGTATTTTATGAAGAACTTGAATTATAAATTGATCATGTTGGCTTTATGCCTGCTTGGTGCTTGTAAGGAAGCGAAGAAAAGCATTGAAGAAACACTGCATCCCAAAGCGCAGCCAAAGAAAGTTGCCTCCAGCAGTTCTACAACTACAACCACTACCACGGTAATGAACGAATTTCTTTCTTCAATACCTGACGAAAATTACAAAAGCATTTTTGAAAGTGCCTCCACTTTAGACAGCATCCAGCAGGCACTTCAAAACCTGCCCAAACTGAAAGGGAAAAAGCTGTTCTTTTTGCGGGGCGTAACTTTTTACGATTATAAGGGTGGCATCATCTCAGTCGACCTCCAAGATCCCGACCAGCCTGAAAATGTAGATACCTATTCATACAGCAATGGCGAATGGGAGCTCCAAAATCCTGTTAAAATTACCGGGCATTTTCCACTCAAGCTTTTGCTCGCCCCTTTTGACGGGGTTAAATTTAGCACAGCCAAAAAAGTATACGATTTGGGGGTAGAAAAAGCAAAAACCATCGAAGGTGCAGATCCCATATCCCACGTTTATTTTAACCAAATTAAAGAGGTTCATGTAAAAGAATGGTACCTCATGATCAATGGCGCCAGGCACAATTATTACGTGCGTTTTGATGCCAATGGCAATTTAATATCGATGAAATAGCTTAGCGTTTGCTTATTAATCCTTAAATATGCCATAGCCCCAGCTTGCCTGGGGCTTTTTGTTACTCTTCTAAGCTTTCCACATAAGCCTTAAAGTTATTTAAAACGCCTTGGCAAAAATCACGCTGCATAGCTGAAGATAGCTTGGCTACAGGTTCAAAAGTTTCGGCAATTTGTGTACCTGCATCAACCGCACTAAACAGGTTAGTCGTTTTTCGGCCATCGTCTAAGGTATAGCTCATCTTTTTATGGAAGATCACCTCATCATAAATACCTTTAAAATCAAAGCTTTCGCTTCCATCTTTGGCCTGCATGGCAAAGAGAAATTTTCCGCCCGTTTTTGCTTCGTTTTCTACGTTGGTGGTTTCCCAATCAGCTGATGGGTTGTTCCAGTTGGCGATGTGTTGAGGAGCTGTCCAACAGGTCCATACTTTTGCTAGGGGTGCCTGTATAAGCACTTTTACGGTTATAGGAGTTGCTGGTTCTTGCATACTCAAAATTACACCACAACTTAGGGCAACGTAAAGCGTAAACAAGACATTATTAGGGCGCATTCGAGCCAATAAGCCACACTATTGGTCACTATTGAAAAGCAACGCTACTTTTTCTCCACCTTTATCATTTCATCGCATAATAACAGCTTTGGCTATATAGCCGCTGCAGGTTTTCAATCGTTATCCACCCGTATTTTTCCAGCATGTATTTTTCGAAATCAGCAAAACTGATAAATGCAATTTCTTCTTTGTTTCGAACCGGATGATCACTAACATACTTGTTAGCCGTTTTATTTATCGTACTACAAACACTATTGTATTGGTTAAGCTCCATTACAGTTAGGTGCGGATACAGCTGATTGAGCCTTTCCTGTGTAGGTTTGAGCCAGTTTGCACCAAACTCCATCGATAAACCCAAAGCGACGTTTAATATTTCTTCCGATGTTAACATAAGAACTAAATTACGGTCTATATTCCTTAAAAACCAATCACAATAGCTCTACGTATCCATCCGTTCCATTCACCCTTATCCGTTGCCCGTCTTTAATCAATCGGGTGGCATGGTCCATTCCTACCACTGCGGGTAAGCCGTATTCACGCGCAATTACTGCGCCATGCGTCATCAATCCGCCAACCTCGGTAACCAAGCCCTTTATGGCTACAAACAACGGCGTCCAACTTGGGTCTGTAAATGCGGTCACCAAAATATCTCCTTCTTTCAGATCGGCATCTTCCATATTTAAAATTACCCGTGCATGGCCTTCTATTATTCCTGATGAAACCGGTAAACCTACAATAGCACCAGCAGGAACATTCTTGCGCTTGTACGAGCTCGTGATGATTTCGCCATCAGAAGTCATTACCCTTGGCGGGCTCAGTTTCTCATATAATTTGTATTCCTCTTTTCGCTTTGCAATAAGCCCTTCATCTAATTGATGGCTGCTTACCACCTCTCGAAATTCTTCAAAAGTAAGATAGTAAACGTCCTCTTTTTCTTGAATAACCTTAGCCTGTACCAATTTCTCCGCTTCTTTCATTAAGGCCTGCTTATAAACAAAGTAGCGACAGATCATCCCATATTTTGGATATTCGCGATAGCCAATGAGGTTTCGAAGAAGACTGATCATTCGCTTGGTTTCACGGGCTTTTCGCTTGCCATTTGGTAATTGCATCAATCTCTCCAGCAACTCCTGCTCTTTTTCCAAAGCCTCTTTTTGGCCCTGTTCAAATCTTTGGCGACTGGCATTGGGCTCGAAATTTCTGCTGTTGCTAAGGAGAAGCGGAACAAGTGCAAGCGGTTTTTCGCTCCATCGCGTTTTGGTGATGTCGATTTCTCCCACGCATCGCATTCCATATTTGTCGAGGTAGGCATCGATTGCAGCCTTCACTTCAACACCGCCATCAAACTCTGCCAGGTTCTCTAAAAAGTTAGCTTTTTTGGTCTTTTTTAAATACTCCACAATTTTGGGGTAAGGGCGAATGGCATCTGCAACATCCAATAAGGCCAAACCCATTTCTGAAGTAATGTTGTTGGCCACGGACTGAGAAAGCACATCGGCTACGCTTTTTTCGCCCAGCCATTTCAACATCTTCTTGTTGATCCATGCCGAAGCATAAAACCCAACCTTAATTACCTCCCAGCCTTTCGGATTAGACCGGATTTCCTTCAATAGTTGGAGGTCTTCTTGGATAAAATCAAACAAAGCTATTCCCGATTTAGTTTGGATAGCCTGCTTAAGTGTTGCTACAGATTGTTCGTTATAACTGATCAAATCGGCTACGATTGTTGGGTTATTTTCAAACCTTGCCAAATAACTCCATGGCAAGGTTTTTTCTACATACCCTGCCTGTGGCAATTTGGCATCGGCCGAGGGTTTGATAAAGCCTTTGCGCGATGCGATGGCAACAACGGCATCTTTAATCAGCACATCTGATTGACCAAAGGTTTCGATCAATTTTTTACGGCTTTCGGGTGCCGACAGCTGTCGGGTAATATCAACAAACAACCTGCCGCCGGCCTCATGCATGTGTGGGTTACTGAAAAAAGACAATCCCAATGGCTTCATCGCATCGGTCATCATTTGGTTATGGCCAACAGATACATAAACGTGATTCTCGTTATCGCTCGCTTTGGGAATGGGGAACAAAGTGGTAATTGGCCTGCTCTGCACAATGTAAAAGCTGCCATCGGCCAAACACCATTCGATGTCTTGGGGACACCCAAAATGTTTCTCGATTTTCCGGCCTAATTTTTCTAGCTGCAAAATCTGTTCGTCTGTTAGCGCTGGCTTGCCTTGTTGCTTGCTTGCGACTTTCTGTGTAGCTGTACCCCCATTTTTTGAGGCATAAATCGCCAGTTTCTTCGTGACAATCTTTTTCTCGATGATTTTGCCATCAAGTACTTTATAGCCATCGGCATTCACCAAGCCTGCAACCATCGCCTCTCCCAACCCAAAACCGGCATCAATAGAAAGTATTTTTCGGTTCCCCGAGATGGGAGCTGCAGTAAATAAAATACCTGCCACCTGTGGAAAAACCATTTGCTGAACCACCACAGCTAGCTGAACCTTTCGATGGTCGAACCCGTTTTGAAAGCGATAAACTATGGCCCGTTCGGTAAATAGCGAAGCCCAGCATTTACTAACGTGTTTAAGGATCGCATCTTTGCCGATAATGTTCAGGTAAGTATCCTGCTGCCCTGCAAAAGAGGCATTGGGAAGATCTTCTGCCGTGGCGCTTGACCGTACCGCATAAGCTGTATTTTCTCCAAGCTTGAGGAGCTCTTTCTCAACCGCCAAAACAATTTCCTGTGGAATGTTTATGCCTTCGATAGCCTTGCGAATTTTCTCGCTCAGCATTCTAATTACCGGCAGTACAAGTTCTTTTACAGACATCAATTCATCCAGCAAAGCCTGAAGCGTTTTGTTGTTTTCGGTGAGTTGCCGATAGGCTGCCGTGCTAATGCAAAAGCCATCTGGCACCCCTATGCCTTTAATGGTTGAGAGTTCGCCCAAATTAGCGCCCTTGCCTCCAACAAGCAGCCGTTTGGAGCTGTCTATTTCCTGAAAACCAATTACGTAGCTATTCATATTTTTTCCTTTCTCAGAGCGGTTTAAAACCAAAAATACAAGCTAACTACTATCAAAATATGGTTTTTTGACTATATTTTTCTACGCACAATAATGCCGGAAATACTTGCGTTATCCTTACAACAAGTAAGCAATAATTAAGGCCAATTCAAGGCTTTATTTCTCCTAGCTAAAGCTATACCCTCGTCATTTATACTACAAGCAAACTCAATTTGGCTACATCAGATTTTTCGGTCTAACGCAACTTTGCATTATCAATTTAAAACAATAGAAAATGCAACAGACAATTTTTATTACGGGAGCTTCTACAGGTTTAGGAAAAGCTGCCGCCAAATTATTTCAAAGCAGGGGCTGGAACGTGATTGCCACCATGCGCAATCCCGAAAAGGAAACTGAATTAACCGCATTGAGCAATGTTACGGTATTGCCATTGGATGTAACCAATTTGGCCCAAATCCAATCGACCGCAAAAGAGGCGATTGCACAAGGTGTAGATGTAGTATTTAACAACGCGGGCTATGGCTTAATAGGCCCATTAGAAGCGCTCAGCGACGAGCAGATCGTGAAACAGCTTAACACCAACCTCTTGGGCGTAATTCGCGTTACGCAGGCTTTCGTTCCTTATTTTAGGGCAAAGCAAAATGGCTTGTTCATTACAACTACTTCGATTGGTGGCTTAATTTCATTTCCTCTAGGTTCAACCTATCATGCCACCAAATGGGCATTGGAAGGATGGAGCGAAAGCATGGCTTTTGAGCTGAACGCTTTTGGCGTAAACATCAAAACCGTATCGCCGGGTGGCATTACCACAGATTTCTCTAGCCGCTCGCTAGACTTGGCAAGCAACGAAGATTACGATCCTATGGTACAATCGATGATGGCGGCCTTCGGCTCAATGATGGAAACTGCCTCCTCTGCCGAGCAGATTGCCGAGGTGGTATACGAAGCTGCCACAGACGGCAAAAACAAATTGCGTTATGTAGCTGGCGAAGATGCCAAAGCCTTATACGCGCAAAGATTGGCACAGGGCGACGAAGCTTTCAGGGCATCATTTGGAGAACTATTTTTAGGCAAGTAAATGCTTAGGGCAATGCGGCTATTTTAACTATTTGTGTTGCCCTAATTTTGTATTTTTATGATATGGAAAAGAAAACACCCTTACGGATTTCCTCTATTTCTGAACTGCATGCCTTGTTGCAGGTACCCAAACCCGTGCATCCCTTAATCAGTTTGGTTGACAATTCGCTGATAGCTACCAATACCGAGCTATTGGACCGTCCGTTTTTTCTTAATTTCTATAAGGTTTCCTACAAATATTCCACCACTGGCCGCATGGGCTATGGGCAGGGCTATTATGATTTTAATGAAGGGGGCATGATGTTTACATCGCCCAACCAATTGATAGCTGCAGATAACGAGGCCAAATATTATGGCGCTACGCTTTTGTTCCATCCTGATTTGATCAGAAACTATCCTTTGGGAACCACGATAAAAAAATATGGGTTTTTCTCGTATGAGACTAACGAAGCTTTATTCCTGTCTGAAAAAGAGAAGAAGGTAATTTTGGGGCTGTTCGACAATATCACCGACGAACTTCATACTTCTATTGATGAAATTAGTCAGGATGTGCTGGTTTCTTATATCGAAGTGCTACTCAATTACAGCAATAGGTTTTACAAACGCCAGTTTATTACCCGTAAAATGGTTAACAACGATGTATTGGCTAAAATAGAACAGCTGTTGGAAGCTTATTTCGCCGATGAAAAATCACTGTTAACCGGTTTGCCTACCGTAGAGTACTTGGCGGCCCAAGCCAATCTTTCGCCGCGTTACTTAAGCGATATGCTCCGGGCCTTAACAGGACAAAATACCCAACAACTCATTCACGAAAAACTTGTTGAAAAAGCAAAGGAAAAACTGTCTGCTACCGATTTATCCGTGAGCGAAATCGCCTACCAATTGGGTTTTGAGCATCCGCAATCGTTCAGCAAATTCTTTAAAACAAAAACCCAATTCTCGCCCTTGGCATTTCGCCATTCTTTTAATTAATGACGTTTATTTTTGAAACACAAATAGTTATATTTATGGTTTAGCACATAAATATCAACCGCCTATGAAAGCATTAAGTTTAGCCGCTATTGTTCACGTTTCAGATCTGAACAAGGCATTGGATTATTATAAGGATGTGCTGGGTTTTAAGATCGATTTCGAGTTTGGCGAATATATTGGGCTAACCTACGATGATATTTGTCTGCACCTTAACGGACCGTCAAATATCGGCACCAAGAAAGTACCCGGAAGCGCTCATTTTTCCATCGACTGCAGTGACGTTGATGCCTACTACGACTTGATCACCAAGCAAGGGGCAATCATTAGTTTTCCTATTGCCGATCGTGCCTATGGGATACGTGATTTTGCCGTTGAAGACCCCGATGGCAATACCCTGGTATTTGGAAAAGCCCTATTTTAATTCAATTACAAAAGATGTTAACCAGGCCGGGTTGCAATAAAGGGATCAATCGCCTCCAATTTTTATTTGATCGATGATCTGATTTGACAACTCGTTCAACTTGCTTTGCGAATCAGCCGTCACCACATTGGTCACAATGAATATTCCAACTTTTTGATTGGGATAAAGTGCCATCCATGAAGAGTGTCCAAAGCTGCTCCCATTGTGGTATAGCATTTTCTTCTGTTTGTTATAGTTGTAGGTGTTCCAGCCATAGGCCCTGCCATACTGCTCATTGCCTGCCAGCAGGCTCATTGCTTGTTTTACAACTTCGTCATTACCCTCCAAATAGATTTTCATATAAGCGAGCATGGAACTTGTTGAGGATTTAAGGCCACCTGCATATTTATAAAATCCATTTATCAAGGGCACGGCTTCTCCCTTGCTGTCTTTCCCGATAGATATATTCGAATTTTTATCAGCCTTTAATTCCGAAAAGGTTTGCCGCTCTCCGGAACGTGAAAAGATATATTTCTGAAAGAGTTCCTGAAAAGACGATTGATATACGCGTTCTAAAACATAACCAACCAATTGGATCCCAACGCCAGAATAGTGGTAGTTTTCGCCCGAACTATCGGTTAGTTTTACATTTTTTAATGCGACAAAAAAATCATCCTTTTTAAATCGTTCAAAGCAGGCAGCTTGTTCAGCTGTTGTCTGCCCCTTTTGATCACAGTTCATCACTAAAGGAAGTCCTGAGGTATGGGTAATCAAATGGCGAAAGGTGATCGGTTTGTTATTGCTCAAGACTAAGTTTGGATAGTTGCCATCAAGGTAATTCCTCACATCGTCGTCCAGGTTAATTTTATGATCATGCACCGCTTGAGACAACAACAAGCCAGTGTAGGTTTTTGTAATCGACCCTATCTCATATATAGTATTGCTATCTGGTTTTTTACCATTGCTTAATTGACCGTAATGAAACGGATAGGTTTTGCCTTTGATATAGATTACCCCAGAAACTGCCGTATAGCCGGGGAGCTTCATCAGTTTTGCAACTTCTTGGGCGATGGTGCCCTCGATTGAATCTTGGGCAGAATTTCTTTCTTGGGCAATTGTACATGACGTTATTCCAAATGCACAAAGCACGAAGAACAGCAGGCAAGTTAAAAAAGCCAGATCTTTGGGCTTTTTAACCAGGGCAAATGATTTTTTGCTATTCATAAATCACATAATTTACTTTATCGACTCCTGTATTGCCTGTTTTTTTATCATAGGCATACAAGATCAGTTCGTAGTTTCCGCCAGCACTGATCCCGCTCTCTCCCTCAAAAAGATTGGTCGAGATGAATGACATTTTAACGTCTCTCAGGTACTTCCCGTCTTTTTTGAGGATTCCCTTCACTTCAAACTCTTCGGCATTCCAAACACCTCCTTTTTCTATTATGCAGCCACACATCATTACCACATTGGCCTGAAATTGGAATGGCTTGTCTTTAATCGAATTGAGGGCGATATATTGATGGGTTCGCGGCTTTAGGATATCGATGATAAATCCTGGGATTTCTAAAATAATGCCATCGCCTAAAATATCTTTTCCGGGAATTAGCCATAACTCGGTGCTTACTTTTGCCTGGGCCTGCTTATTGTTGAAAGGAGAAACAACCTCTATGCTTACAAAAGTGGGTTCATCAATATCAATTTTGGCCAAAAAACCTGCTGTTTGGACATCAACAATTGAACCTTCCCTCGTTTTTGGGGTTTTCATGATCAGCTCTGTATTTCCGGTGCTTCCGCTCGTCTTGCCCTCGACTAAGAGCTGCTGGTTTACCTTGTTTCTGATGATAACGTAGGCTCCACCGAGTGAACTTCCTATAAATTTTGCATCTCTTCCCTTCGCCCTCACCATTATTTTGGTTTCAACCGCAACAGCCATTAGGCTTGATAAAAGAAATGCTCCTATAAAAATTAATGCTTTCATGAGTGGGTTGATTTTAAGTATTCTTGCTTAAACCTATTGTGGAAAGAGCTGTTTTTCAGTTCTTGATCGATATTGTCTAAATAACCAAGGATGGCCAAGTTGTTGGCTAATACTTTTAAGATCGCTCTTTCGCAACTATGCCAGATCTGCTCTAGCTGAGGCAAGATTTCCAATGCTTTGTCTGAAAGAGAAACCAGTTGCTTTCGCTTGTCTTCGCTGTCTTTTTTAACTTTTAGATAGCCCTTGTCGGCCATTTTCTTTACGATAACCGCTACCGAGGGATGAGCATAGCCCAAAGGTTCGGCAATAGCAGTAATGGGGATTTCTCCGCTTTTTTGCAACAGCATAAATACGAGGTACCAATTGGGCTCGATATCTATACCCAGCTCTTTGTAGAACCTTCTCACATCGTGAGACATCCGATCGCTAATTCTTTTAAATCTGCTATCAAGCGCTTTGTAGCCAAGGTCTTTAATAAGGTCAAAACTCATTTTATCTTTTATTTGGTTGCAAACATACAAAAAAATAAAGTCAACTATATAGTTGACTTTATTTTTATTCCTTTAAACTATTAATTTATCTTACAGATGCATTAGCTAATAATGGAATTTACTTTCAGGATGCAAATTGTTTAGGACAGGTATCAAAAAAAGCGCGATTACCTTGTTGTATAGCCTCCATTTGCAAAAATGGTTTGTCCTGTGATCCACCAGCCGTCTGTTACCAGAAACTCTACCAAAGGGGCAATGTCCTTAATATCAGTTAAGCCACCTAAGGCTGAGGCTGATTTATGGTAAGCTACAGCGTCATCACTTTCCTGTCCGTAGAAAAAAGGCGTATCCATCGGTCCTGGAGCAACAGCAGTAACAGAAATACCGCGTTCGCCAAATTCTTTAGAAGCTGCTCTCGTAAAGTGCTCTACCGGAGCCTTTGCACCGGCATAAGTAGAATACAAGCCTGTGTATGCTGCTAGTAATGAAGTAACAATCGTGCATATTTTTCCATTGTCATTCAATTTCTTACCTGCTTCCTGCAAGAAAAAATACGCTGATTTTGAGTTGATCCCAAACATGGTGTCGTATTCTTCTTCTGTTGTTTCGCTAAATGGCTTTTTCAGCACCATGCCTACGGTGTTGATGGCAATATCGATCCCTCCATACTTAGCAATGGCCTCATCAAAAAACTTGGCAACATTCGTCACTTGTGTTAAATCACCCTGAAACAAGAATGCTTCGGCACCTAAGGCCTGTACATTGGCCAATGTTTTTTCACTTGCTGTCTTCGAGCTGTTACTATTGTAGTGTATCGCCAATTTTGCACCCTTCAAAGCAAAATTTTTGCTTAATAAACCACCTAGGTTTTTTCCGCCACCGGCAATTAAAACCACTTTCCCTTTTAAATCGTTTCTTGACATAATTTTTAATTTATTTAATTACAATGAAGGTAAATAATCAAATAAGGGGATTATGGTGAACTTTTCGGTTTTTTGGAAGCGTGCTTAATCTTTACTTTTTTTCCTGAACGTTCCAGGTGTCTGGCCTACAAATTTTTTGAAAAATTTAGAAAAGTTAGAAGGCTCATAAGTTAGTTTCATCGCTATCTCAGCGATTGATAAATCTGTTTCAATTAAAAGCGATTTCGCTCTTTCAACAATTTTAACGTCGTAGAAATGGCAAGGATGGTTGCCTGTTTCCTGCTGAACAGTATCTGAAAGATGTGAATGAGAAATAAACAACGCACTGGCAATCTGGCTTAGCTTCATAAACTCCAAAACATCGCCATTTAAGACCTCTTCAATATGTTGGTCTAAAAAAGCAAAGTACTTGTTCGTTATTTCCGCACCCCGTTTGCTGTTATTGCTCTTGTTTATCATCAATTTAATATTTCAATATTAACCTAATAAATGTCAGCATTCCACTTCACATAAATATGGTGAACTTTTCGGATATAGCTGCTAATAACAAAACCAAACAAACAGCTCAAAAAAATACTTTATTCAGCTACTTGACAATAAAATAATTGAAAAATTGTAGCTTGAGGCCTTTAGTTGGCTTATACCTGTTTTGCCTATTTGTTATGAAATCAAAATTCTGTATCCTTTTAGCTTTTATTACCATCATTGTTTCTTGCCGCGAACCAAAAAGTGGTGGCGATAAGAATTTAACCGAAAAAGATACCTCCAAAACCACTTTTGCAGAGGACAGCATCAACGCCATCACTAAGCCTGATAAAGACACCGTTTCAAATGCTAAAATGGATACCCAGCAATGGCTATCCTTGTTTTCAAAGCAACGGACAGAAGTAGAGAAAAAGCTCGTTACAGCATCAAAAAGTGAAGCAAATGCTTTATACAATGCTTATTTTGAAGCAAACCAGCCGCTTTTAGCCAAATTAATAGCAAGCGAAACTGAGTTATTGGAAAAATTCTACGATGAGGATAACGAAACTCAAAACCGGATTAAGAAAGAAGCCGAGAGGTTATCAAAATACGATTTGGCATTTGATGAAATTGGCGAAGGCATAGTTGAGATAAAAACCAAAAACGATTTTTACTACAACATTTTTAAAAACTATGTTACCGACGATTATAAAGCATATTTAATCATTAAAAAAGAAGAAGACAAAGTAGCCTACTCTGCCGACGCATCGTTATCAATCCCTTTTAAAGCAATTGGCGAAAGAATAATTGTATGGGAAAAACTGATGGCAAAATATCCAAAAACCGATCTCATCAATAAAATAAAAGAAATACACCAAGCTTACCAAACCGATTATTTATTTGGGTTGGATAATACCGCAACCGTTGAATTTCCCGATTCGGAAAAAGCATATATAAACCCCGAAAACATAACAGAGTTTAATAGTTTTATTAAGAATCATCCACAAAGCCCAACAAGCAGGTTGGTAAAGTTCTTTTTAGCAAACTTTAAAAACAAAAACATCCGCAGTTTGATCGCTGCTGAACAACAAAAAGCCGAAACAAAATCATTGGACTTGCCCGCAATTGGCGAAAAAATTGAAGGCGACTTTGATGGCGATGGCAAGAGCGATGTTGCTACGGCTATCAAAATTAAGGAAGGACAAGGCAACCCGATTGAAGGAGGAACTGCTGATGCATATGAAATCCAATTTTCTGGCAATAAACTACAAGCCATAAAAACTGGTTGTTGTGGTATTCGCTTAATCAACGAAGGAGACCTGAATAATGACGGCACAGATGAAATCTCCATATTTCAGGCGCCGATGAATGGCTGTACCTATTCGATGACATCCTATTCCTATAAAAACGGAACCTGGGTGCCAGTAGTGAAGCCTTTTTTAATCCCAACAGCTTGCAAAAATATAAGTGATGCCGACTTACAAAAAAGGATTTTTACCGAGCAACAGTCTATTTACTATTACGAAACCGATCCTAACGAAAACAACAAACTGGTTAAGAAAAAAGCGATCATAAAATGAGAAAGGAAATGAAATTTTGCTGGTTGTTTCCTGTTCTGCTCATCGCAGCTTTTAGTTGTAACCAGAACAGTCAAAGCAAGCGTCTGGCATCAAATCAGCAGGACACGGTAAGCGCAACAATAAAGCCATTAACCTATTCTGACCAAGATAGTATTGCTTTACTGCAGCTAACCAAAAAACTTTACCAATGGACGCAAAGCGATAACAACGATGATTATTTCAAGCCCCTGCAAAAAGAAAAATACGATACCGCTTATGCCGGACTTGACCTGCAATGGCACAAACAAAAGCTTGATGAACTACGGGGCAGCGGTTTGTTTACCGAAACATTTATTACCAATTACAACAAAATTGCTTTAGCCATTGATGCAAAAATAAAGGATGGTACGCTACAATGGGTTGTTGGCGAGCTGCCTCCTTTTGGCAACGGCACCAACCCTTGGTGCAACTGCCAAGATGTACCTGATGATTTTTTAAACAAAATATGGATCATGCACATAACGCCCGAAAAAAACAATATATTTTATAATTGGGCCTGGGGCGATGGTATAGTGTACAATCTTAAAGCCGTTAAAGAAAACAACCAATGGAAAGTGATGTATATGGAAGGTTTTGATTACAATAGTTTTGTAAGCACGTTTCAAAGTACCAACGATTTTAAAGGAAAATGGCAAAACGAAATGGTTGCACTAAATATCGGAGAAAGCTCATTGGCCTTTGAGTACCACGGACAATGTGTGTATTTCTACCCTGTAAAAAAAATAAGCGATACAGAATTTGAAATGATCTGGGCAAGAGATATGGATTGCAAGTTCGACAATGGAACAAAAGAAACTTTTGGGCTCAAAAAAATACCGGAAATAGGAAAGCCCTTTGCAAAATTTACACTCAAAAACAATGTATTGTATGCTGAATACTATTACAAAGAATGGGTAGAAAAATATACCGCGCAGGTGCAGGACAAAGTTTTTACCCAACAATATTTAAGAAAAAAAGAAGCTAATTAAGCCATACCAAGCTTATAAATAGGCTGTTCAATATCAAAAGACGAATTGTCTTCACGATGTTGGGCAATAAAAAAGCCCGCCTAAAAGCCGGGCTTCAAATACTGGCGGAGAGAGAGGGATTCGAACCCTCGATACCCTTTTGGAGTATACACACTTTCCAGGCGTGCTCCTTCGACCACTCGGACACCTCTCCGTTATTACGGGCTGCAAAAATATAATTTTTTGCCAAAAAAATGCCCAAACCTAAGTTCGGGCATAAATTATCTATAATTAGGGATGATAATTTCTTAGTCAATTACAGTAATCTTCAACATGTTGGTCTTCCCTTTGATTTCCATCGGAATGGCTGCCGTGTTGATAATTACATCGCCTTTTTTGATCAGTTTTTTCTTTTTCAAGAAGTCGTTCACCTCGGTAATGGTATTATCGGTGCTTTCAAATTTATCATAGTAGAAGCCCCTTACGCCCCAAACCAGGCTCAAGGTATTCAACAAGCTTTCGTTGCTCGTAAAGATAAAGATCGGTGCCTGTGGACGATGGCTCGAGATTTCGAAAGCTGTATAGCCACTCAAAGTCATCGATACAATACCTACTGCATTCGTCTGTTTCGACAAGAAACAAGCCGAATCGCAAACTGCATCGCTCAAAAAGCTCTCTTTGTTTGATTTCAAGAATTTTTCTGCGTGGAAAGGATAATTGTTGTCTTCAATGTTGCAAATGATCTTTTGCATGGTTTCGATTACGATCAACGGAAATTCGCCAACCGAAGTCTCGCCACTCAACATCACCGCATCGGCTCCATCTAATACAGAGTTGGCCACATCGTTCACCTCTGCACGCGTAGGGCGTGGTGTAGTAATCATGCTCTCCAACATCTGAGTGGCAATAATCACTGGCTTAGAAGCCGCTTTACACTTGTTTACAATCATTTTTTGCAACAAAGGCACTTCTTCCATTGGCATTTCTACCCCAAGGTCGCCACGGGCTACCATAATGGCGTCAGAAACGGCAATAATTTCATCGATATTGGCAATAGCTTCTGGTTTTTCGATTTTCGCTACTACCCTTGCAATTTTGCCTCTTGCTTTGATGATGTCTTTTAATTCGATAATATCTTCTGCATTACGCACAAAAGACAAACCGATCCATTCTACATCGCTTTCCAATACAAAATCCAGGTTTTTACGGTCTTCGATGGTTAAAGAAGGGATGGAAACCTTTGTATTTGGCAGGTTTACGCCTTTTCTAGACGTTAAAATACCGCCATGCACTACCTCGCAAACCACTTCGTCTTTGTAATTGGTTTCGATCACACGCATTTGCAGCTTGCCATCATCCAAAAGGATAATCTCGCCTGCTTTTACATCTTTCGGAAAGTTCTCGTAAGTGATGTAGATGCGTTCCTCACTGCCCACGCACTCTTGCGTAGTGATTACGGTTTTATTGCCGTTTACCAAGTGGATACCACCATCTTTAACTGTTCCGATCCTAATTTTTGGACCTTGTAAATCGGCCAAGATGCCAACGTTGTACTTATATTTTTTGTTGATGCTGCGGATGGTATCGATTACTTCCTGATGATCAGCCTGCGAACCGTGCGAAAAATTGAGGCGGCAAACATCTAATCCGGCGTTAAACATACTGTACAAAACATCTGGCTTAGCTGAGGCCGGGCCTAAAGTGGCCACGATTTTAGTTCTGGAATGAAAAGGTTTCATTTATTATTTTTTTATTGAAGGTCGTACAAAACCGCTATTTGGTAAGAAAATAACGATGTTTTGCCTATTTATTTATGTTTGTTTCAAATTTTATTAAGATTCAAATATAGTGTATTTAATACACGAACAATATAAAATTTACATTACTAAATTCTCCCGCGATTTTAACTTTAAGGGATCAATCTGTGCAGCCACCTGTATATCAGGTAGTTTGTTGAGGCGGGTCAAGATAAAATTAAGGTCCTCTTTATCAATGTACTGGTGGATGATCATGAAAAAATCTACCTTGTTCATTTCAGGAATCAAAAACCCTTCGCTGTTTCGATTGTTAACCACATAATATTCTCTTTCGCCTTGTTCTACATAAAAATAGTACCTTGAAAATGCAACCGGAGCCTCGTCAACATTGTAATAAATCTCGTGATCTTCGATTTTTTCGAACTCGAATTCGAGGGTATTATTGATTTTATGGCAAAGGATATAGTCCTTTAAAGAGGCCGTAATGGCTATTAAAACGAAGTCAAGGTCGAGAGAGAGTTTTAAATAAGTTTTGTTCAAAACAGAATTTTTTTTAGAATTACAAAATTATAAAACTAATTTTACTCTAAGTTTGAAATAAAAACATTAAAATTGATTGAGAAATAAAAACATTTGAAAAGTGTTAGAATTTATTTTTCTTTGCACAGAATTTTTAACCATTAAATTATAAAATTATGTCTGATATTGCTTCAAGAGTTAAGGCTATTATCGTAGAAAAACTAGGTGTTGATGAAAGCGAAGTTACGCCAGAAGCTTCTTTTACAAACGACTTAGGTGCAGATTCTTTGGATACCGTAGAGTTGATTATGGAATTTGAAAAAGAATTCAATGTTGCTATTCCTGATGATCAGGCGGAAACAATTGGCACAGTTGGTCAAGCAATTGCTTATTTAGAAAAAAACGTTAAGTAATCATACGCTTTCCGTACAATACGTATAAATGGAATTAAAAAGAGTAGTAGTTACAGGTTTAGGTGCACTCACTCCAATTGGTAATAACATCCAAGAATACTGGGATGGCTTGCTAAATGGTGTGAGTGGCGCTGGGCCAATTACAGGATTTGACACAGAAAAGTTCAAAACCAAATTCGCTTGCGAAGTCAAAAATTTCAATCCGGAAGACTTTTTGGATAAAAAAGAGGCCCGCAAGCTTGATCCATTTGTACAATACGCATTAGTAGCAACCGAAGAAGCGGTTAAAGACGGTAATTTTGATTTTTCAAAATTAGATACCAACCGAATTGGAGTAATTTGGGGCGCCGGTATAGGAGGTTTAAAAACTTTCCTAGACGAGGTGACCAATTACTCTAAGGGCGATGGAACGCCAAGATTTAACCCTTTCTTTATTCCTAAAATGATCATTGATATTGCTCCAGGGCATATCTCTATCAAATATGGTCTTCGCGGACCAAACTTTGCCACCGTTTCGGCATGCGCCTCTTCAACCAATGCCATGATCGATGCCTTCAACTATATCCGCTTGGGTACGGCCGATGTCATCATCAGTGGAGGTTCGGAAGCCATCATTAACGAGGCAGGTATGGCAGGTTTCAATGCCATGCACGCGCTTTCTACCAGAAATGACGATCCCCAAACTGCTTCTCGTCCATTTGACAAAGACCGTGACGGTTTTGTGGCTGGTGAGGGTGCAGGAACGATTATTTTAGAAGAACTCGAGCACGCCAAGGCACGCGGAGCCAAAATCTATGCAGAAATCGTTGGTGGCGGCATGAGTGCCGATGCCAATCACATTACTGCCCCACATCCTCAAGGACTAGGCGCAAAAATGGTGATGACCAACGCCTTAAAAGATGCTAAATTAACCGTTGACGATATTGATTATATCAATGTTCACGGTACTTCTACCCCACTGGGAGATATTAGCGAAAGCAAAGCGATTGTTGATTTATTTGGCGAACAAGCCTATAAACTGAACATCAGCTCAACCAAATCAATGACGGGCCACCTTTTGGGTGCCGCCGGTGCAGTTGAGGCAATCGCCGCAATTCTTGCCGTGAAAAACGATGTTGTTCCTCCAACCATCAACCATTTTACAGATGATCCAGAATTTGATCCGAAGTTAAACTTTACCTTTAACAAGGCTCAAAAAAGGACCGTTCGCGCAGCGCTAAGCAATACTTTTGGCTTTGGCGGCCATAACGCATCTGTTATTTTCAAAAAATACGAGGAGTAACCTAAAACATTATCTTTACCGATATTTGTATTGTATATTTATACATAATGCTGGCTTGCCTGTAATTTTTTGTAACATTTTTTGATGCCGTTATTCGATTTATATAAGATTTACTTCTCGTCTAACAAAGAGTTTGTAAAAAAACTGAAAAACATTTTGGGCTTTGTGCCTGGCAATGTGGCTTTGTACAAAATGGCTTTCAGGCATCGCTCTGTAGCTAAAGTGCTCAAAAATGGAAGCAGAAGCAGCAACGAACGTTTAGAATTTTTAGGCGATGCCATCTTAGGCTCTGTTATAGCCGAACTCCTGTTTAAAGCTTATCCCTACAAAGAAGAAGGCTTCCTTACCGAAATGCGTTCTAAAATTGTAAACCGGGCCAACCTTAATCAATTGGCCAGAAAAATGGGTTTCGACCAGCTGATTATTTACGACCAAAAAATGGTAAGTCTGCAGGCCAAGCACCATTCTATGCTAGGCGATGCATTTGAGGCCTTAATTGGTGCCGTGTATCTGGATAAGGGCTATAATTTCACCAAAAATTTATTGCTTAAAAGGATTGTAAAGCCTTACATCGATATCCACACGCTCGAAATGACCGAAACCAATTTCAAGAGCAAACTCATCGAGTGGTGCCAGCGACATGGCAAAGACATTGCTTTTGACATGGTAGAAAATGGCGAAGGCGAGAGTACGAAGCTCTTTACCATCCACGCCATCATCGATAGTGAGATTCATGGCATAGGCAGAGATTACAACAAGAAAAACGCCGAGAAATTGGCCGCCGAAAAGGCCTGCGAATCATTGGTTATTTAGGTTAGTTAGTATCAAGATGCGAGTATCAAGTATCAAGACTTGCCTTTCCACCCATCTTCCATCTTACCTTTCCCATCTTCCATTTCCCATCTTACCTTCTACCTCTAGTCTTTTACCTCACTTGATCTTCTTCCCAAGGGTATCCGTATATTTTTTATAGGATTCGGTAATCCATTTGATGCCATCATACTGGGTCCAGTTTTTGGCCTTTTCATAATCAGGACGGTAATTGACCATAAAATTTTCCAATTCCTTTCCTTCCAACCCTGTATTCTTATTGATGATTGACTTGTTGTAAAAGCGATCAACTACGCTTTCTTTCATTTCGTAAGCATAGTACCTGCTAAAGCGATGGGCATTTTTCCCATCTGTGCTTAACAAACTGTATAGCGAGCTTACGGGCGAAAATATATATGACAAAGCCGAGGGCTTACCCGAACTGGGAGGACTGTTTTTAAAATCCCTTCTAAGATCGTCAGCTACTCTTCTATGGTTGATCACCACCTCATTTAAGGTGTTTGCATTTCTAATCAGGTTGATTACCGTATTGTTTTTATCGCCAACTACCATCACCAAATCATCGTAATAAAGCTTAGTCACCACCAAAGTGTCGCCAATAGTAGCCTTAATATCAAATAAGCCGATATTATTGCTAACGGTTCTATACTTGTTTCTCCTGTTGCTGATCTCGGCCTGTCCAATTCTGGTTTTTGTTCCTTTTTCAAACACCACTCCGCCCAAAACAAATTCTTGTTGCGCCTTCACGTCCATCTTTACAAAGAGAAAGGCCAACAAAACAGGTAAACCAATTTTAAGCTTACTCATTTGTTTTTTTTAATGGCGTTTTTAAGGTATCTGTATATTTTTTGTAGGATTCGGTAATCCATTTGATGCCATCGTATTGGTTCCAGTTTTTGGCCTGCTCGTAATCGGGGCGATAGTTGATCATAAAATCTTCTAGTTGCTTTCCTTCTAGCCCAGTATATTTATTGATCAGCGTTTTATTATAAAACTGATCGATATGCGTTTGCTGGATTTCGGCATTGTAATAGTTGTTAAACCGGCGTGCATTTCGGGGCGTACGGCCAAAGAGCTCGTAAAAAGCCGTCACCGGACTAAAGATGTAAGACAACAAAGGAGGTTTTCCTCCATAAAAAGAACCTTTATCCTTAAAGTCTTTTTTAATGGCATCTAAGGTCTGTTTTTTGGTTTCACCCGTAATTACCACTTCATTGAGCATATTTACGCTTCGATTGAGCGTTAGCACTACATCTTTTGTCGACTTAACCACTACCGTTAAATCGTTAAAGCCCCTTTTTACAATGACCAAGGTATCGCCAACTACGGCCCTGATCTGAAAAAGACCTATGTCATTGCTGCCTACCACATAACCGTTTCGCTTATTCCCTACTTCGGCCAGGGCAATCCTGATCTTGGTGCCGTTCTCGAACAGCACACCATTGAGCATAAACTCTTGTTGCGCCTTTAAATTCAGGCTCCAAAAGCAGGAAACCAGAAAAAAAACCAGTCCAAGTTTAATTTTATTGTTCATTGTGTTACTTTAAGGCTATCCTTATATTTTTTATAGGATTCCATAATCCATTTTAAGCCATCATAGCTATTCCAGCTTTTTGCCTTTTCGTAGTCTGGTCTATAAGCGATCATAAAATCCTCTAATTCCTTTCCTTCCAGCCCTGTATTTTTGGTAATGATCGACTTGTTAAAAAACTGATCTACATGCGATAGCTCGTTTTCAGTTTGGTGATACTTCCTAAATCTCCGCGCATCCCTGGGTGTTTTGCCAAACAATTCATATAAAAAAGTCAAGGGACTTCCTCCAAATGGCGATAACAATCCAAGAGGCGGCTTGCCGGCATAAAAAGAACCTTTGTCTTTAAAATCCTTTTCGATAGCCTGCATCTCTTTCTCTTTTCCCTTGCCCTTAATCAGCACTTCGTTCAGCATATTTCCCCGGTTCAGTTTTAAAACCAGGTCTTTCGAAGAGCTCACCACCACTGTTAGGTCATTATATCCACGCTTGGTAACGAGCAGGGTATCTCCAACTTTAGCCCTGATCTCAAATATCCCCAAATCGTTGCTGCCTACGGCATAACCGTTTCGCTTATTCGAAACTTCGGCCAAAGCAATTCTTATTTTAGCGCCGTTTTCAAATAAAACACCACTCAATTTAAATTCCTGCTGGGCAAAACCGCGAGTTACATTAAGCAGCAAAACCGCTAAAATGCACAAGAAAATCTTGCGGGGAGACTTCATTACGGAGCAATTTATTTATTTTGTAAACTTAAGCATTGTTTGCGACCTCCTTAAGTTAAAAAACGTTAATAAATGACTAAAGTTTTATCGGCACTGTATTTAATTTACGCCGCATTGATTTTTATCGTGCTGATGTTCATCACTTTGCCTTTCTTTTTATTGGTTACGACACTTTTACCTTCACCTGCCGGAAAGAAGACCGGCCTCTTCTTTCTGAGATGCTGGGCTTGGGCATTTAGCCTTACTTCATTTTTTTGGATCAGCACCAGCCACAAGCACCTCATTAACCGCAATATCCCTCATATTTATGTAGGCAACCATGGTTCTTACCTCGATGCCGTAGCCGTATGCATCAGCATTCCACAGTATTTTAGTCCCTTGGGCAAGGTAGAAATGGCAAAGGTCCCTGTTTTTGGCTGGATCTATAAGCGAATTGTGGTGATGATAGACAGAAGTTCGAAAGAAAGCAGGGAACAATCTGTAAATGCCCTAAAAGAGGCCATCAAACAAGGTCAATCCATCCTTATCTTTCCGGAGGGAACCATGAACAAAACCGAAAAGCCATTGGCCGATTTTTATGATGGCGCCTTCCGCATTGCGATTGAAACCCAAACCACCTTGATGCCTTTTGTAACCATTAACAACAGGGAACTATTGCCAAGGGTTAAGCCGCTAAAAGCCCATCCAGGAATAATGACAACGGTTTTTATTACACCCGTTGATGTAAAAGGCCTCCAAATGGACGACCTTCCGCAACTAAAAGAAAAAGTATTCCGCTTAATGGAAGAAGCAATTTTAAGGCATTCTTAATTAGCTAATTAGCCAATTAGCTAATTTTACTATCTTTGCACATGATAAAATCGATGACCGGCTTTGGTTTGGCCGCTACCGACGAAGGAAACGTAAAGTTTTCTGTTGAGATCAAATCTTTGAACTCTAAATTCTTAGAGCTGAACTTAAAACTCCCAAGGGCTTATTCTGATAAGGAACTGTTGTTGCGCAATACTTGCAGCAAGGAAATTGAGCGTGGCAAAGTAAGTGCAGCTATCAACATCGAGCGCGCTGACGAAACCCAAAAAGGCGCCACGATTAACCAAACCTTACTCAGCAATTATTATAAGCAGCTGGAAGCCATTAACGCTTCTTTAGGTGCCAATTCGAGTAACTTACTGCAGGTTGCCCTCAATTTTCCAGAGGTAATTTCTTACCAGGAAGAAGAAGGCGACGAAAAAGAATGGGAAATATTGCACCAGACTTTTTTAAAGGCCCTGGCCAATTTTAATCAGTTTAGGGAAGACGAGGGCAAAGTTTTAAAGGCCGATTTAGAGCTTCGCATCAAAAACATTCTTAGTTTTTTTGCCGAGGTAGACAAGCTGGCTCCGTTAAGGGTACCTCAAATCAAGGCTCGTTTAGCCCAGTTTTTAGAAGAAACCGTGGGCAAGGTAAATGTAGACCAGAACCGCTTTGAGCAGGAGCTCATCTATTATATCGACAAATTAGATATTACCGAAGAAAAAACCCGTTTAAAGAGCCATTGCGATTATTTTATGGAGACTTTAAAGAGCAAGGATGCCAATGGCAAAAAGCTGGGTTTCATCTCTCAGGAAATTGGTCGTGAAATCAATACAATGGGTGCCAAGGCCAACGATGCACAAATACAGCAATTGGTAGTGGGCATGAAAGAAGAACTAGAAAAAATTAAAGAACAACTGTTAAATGTGTTGTAAAGTTGAAAAGCTGTAAGGTTGTAATATTATTTCCCCGCAACCTTTCAACATTCAAACACTACAACATTCAAACACTACAAAATGCAAGGCAAACTCATTATATTTTCAGCGCCATCTGGAGCTGGCAAAACTACCATTGTTAGACACCTTTTAACGAAATTTCCGCAACTGAGCTTTTCTATTTCGGCCACCACCCGTGAGTTGAGAGGCAATGAAAAACACCAAAACGACTATTATTTCATCAGCAAGGAAGAATTTTTGCATAAAGTTGCCCACCAAGAGTTTGTTGAGTTTGAAGAGGTTTATAACGGCACTTTCTACGGCACTTTACGTTCGGAGATCGAAAGGATTTGGGATGCCGGCAAACATGTGATTTTTGATATTGATGTAGAAGGCGGCCTGCGTTTAAAAAGAAAATACGAAGACGATGCATTGGCTATTTTTGTGCAGCCTCCATCGTTAGCCGTGCTTAAAGAACGTTTAACTGGTCGCGGTACCGATAGCCAGGAAAAACTGCAAGAGCGTTTTGCCAAAGCCGAAAAGGAACTGCAATACGCCGATAAATTCGACGTTGTGCTCAAAAATTTCGATTTGGAAACCGCTTGTGCTGAAGCCGAGAAATTGGTTGGCGATTTTCTGGCCAGATAATTCGCAGTTCTCAATTTTCAGTTTTCAGTTCACTTAGCCCATCAAAAATTTTCATTAAAAAGCTTATATTTAGTTTAAACTATCTATCTATGGGCGATTTTAATGATCTTTTGGCTTATAAAAAGTCATTTGAATTGGCAATGGCTATATTTGAGTTAAGCAAGCTATTCCCGAAAGAAGAAATGTATTCTCTAACCGACCAAATCAGAAGATCATCTAGATCGACCAACATTTGTTTAATTGAATCTTATAGAAAAAGAAGATACAAAGCACACTTCATCAGCAAATTGACAGATAGCGATATGGAAAACAGCGAAACTAAAGGTTGGCTTAAATTTGCATTCTCTTGTCGCTATATTGATAATAAAACTTATAATGAATTAATTACCCAATCAGATGAGGTGGGAAAACTTTTAAACCACATGATGAACAATCCTGAAAAATACGGTTGTCTATAATTTAACCCTCCCAACTGAAAACTGATAATTACTAACTGAAAACTGACATGCCAACTGAAAACCGCCAACTGAAAACTGGACTCTTCTTCGGCTCCTTTAATCCTATCCATATTGGACATTTGATTATTGCCAATTACATGGCTACGTTTAGTGGATTAAAAGAGGTTTGGCTAGTGGTTTCTCCGCATAATCCCCTCAAGTTAAAAAGCGGCTTGGCTAATATGTACGACCGTTTGGAGATGGCTAAACTGGCTACTGAAAATGCGCCTCAAATTAAGGTGAGCGATATCGAATTCAAATTACCGCAGCCATCTTATACCATAGACACCTTAACACACCTGCATGAGCGTTACCCGGAAAGGGAATTCGTATTGATCATGGGTGCCGATAACCTGGCTTCGTTCAAAAAGTGGAAGAATTACGAGGTGCTGCTTAAAGATTACCACATTTTTGTCTATCCTCGCCCCGGATCTGATTTAAGCGAATGGGAAAATCATCCATCTATTACCTTTACCGATACTCCGGAAATGGAGATTTCTTCTACATTCATCCGCAAAGCGATCAAAGACAACAAAAACATCCAGTTTTTTGTGCCTGATAATGTACTGGAGTTTATCGAAAAGAAAAATATGTACCGCTAATAATCGAGCTGGTCGAGAAGTGCCTTCTCGATCCACATAACTGCGGATTTGCAATCCGCCTCACCAACTTATCCAGCTTTAAACAACAAAAATACCGTAGGTTTCTTGTGCAGGTCTATTTTTTCTTGTCGCCATGCGCCCACAGCCTGCGTTTTGATGAATTCATCCTCTGCATTAATGTTACAGGCAATACACAACTGGGTACTGCCATGGCAGTTTTTAAGCACATCATCCAACAAGTGGTTGTTCCTAAACGGAGTTTCCATAAAGAGTTGGGTTTGCCTGTTTTTTAACGACAAACTTTCCAGATCCTTAATTCGTTTAGCCCTTTCTACCTTATCAATTGGCAAGTACCCATGAAAAGTAAAGCTCTGTCCGTTAAAGCCAGAAGACATGAGGGCTTGGATCATCGAATTTGGTCCAACCAAAGGCACTACTTTGATCCCTCTTTTATGTGCTTCGGCAACGATCTCTGCGCCAGGATCGGCTACGCCAGGGCATCCCGCTTCGCTCATTAGGCCTACATCAGCACCAGACATCAGCTCCTTAAAAAAGGGAACCAGGCTGTTGCCACGTTTATGCTTGCCATAATCATGGATAAGCAGTTCGCTTTGCGGTGTTTTTAATCCGGCTTCCTTTAAAAACTTACGAGCGGTTTTTTCATTCTCCACAATATAGGTTTTGATTGCGTTGATGGTATCAACCAAAAAAGGAGTAAAAGATTTTTGAGCCGCGTTTTCGGCCAAGGGAACAGGAATAAGGTAAAGTGTGCCTTTTTGCATAACTGGGTTTTGAACCTACAAAGCTACACTTTAAGGGCTTTATTTAAGCTAATGTAGCAAATTTAGTTCCCGATGACTTGTTTTTAACACATGGATCTTGCCAATTAATGTACTGTGTTTAAACACTTAACTGTAAAGAAATACGTTGATTCATTAGAATTAGCAAAGATTATTAAGCTAGGATTAATCCTTTGTTAAAAATGGTGCTCAAATTGATATACACACAGCGTTAGGTTAATTATAAATTTAAACACACACAAAATGAAAATCATGATCAAATTGTCGGTAATGTTGGGACTTGTTTTCCTGCTTACCGGAACCACTCAAAAAGTCATGGCGCAAAATGAGGACGTGTCCTTACAATCATTCTATGATGAATTGTCGCCTTATGGCACTTGGATCCAAGATCCGCAGTACGGCTACGTTTGGCGTCCTGATGTAGACCAAGAAGAATTTAGGCCTTATTACAGCAATGGCCGTTGGGCAATGACTGAGTATGGAAATACTTGGGTGTCTAACTACGATTGGGGCTGGGCTCCTTTCCACTACGGCCGTTGGGTATATAACCGTTACAACCAATGGATTTGGATTCCAGACACTGTTTGGGGACCAGCATGGGTAAGCTGGAGAAGCGGTGGCGGTTATTATGGCTGGGCTCCATTGGGACCAAGCATCAGCATAGGCATTAACATTGGCCATGGCGGTTATCGCGTACCTGACTATTGCTGGAACTTTATTCCATATAGCAATATCTACTACAACAGCTATCCACGTTATTATGCCAGCAGAAACCGTGTTTATATCCAAAACACAGTAATCATTAACAACACTTATGTTCGTGGCAGCAGAACTTATTACACTGGTCCACGAGCCGACGATATCAGACGTGCAACCAATCAGAATGTCACTGTTTATAACATTGGCAGAAGCAGCAGGCCAGGTGCAAGCAGGGTTGAAAACAACACAGTGAACATCTATAGCCCACGTCCAACCAGAGGCGAAGCTAACAACAATCCTGCGCCAAGAAACGCAGTTCAAGGCAACATTAGCCGTGGCGTGGTTGGTAGGGGCGACAACAATGGTGTAGTAAGCAGCCGTCCAAGCAGAGGCGACAACAACAATGGCACTTTTGGCGACAGAAGCAACAGCAACGTACCTAACCGTATGAGCAGGGGTGATAACGGCAATGTGAATGCCGGCAGGAGCAACGACAACATGTCGACCCGTCCAGGAAGAGGAAACAACGATGTTAGTGCTCCACAAGGCCGTGATAACCGCACAGGCGTTACTTCACCAACTGGAGATAACAACACCGTTAACCAAAGGCCTAGTGTTTTTGGCAGAAGTCGCGAGAATAGCGACAATCAGCCTCAACGTGTTGACCGTAGCCAAATGCCACAACGCATGGAACGCGGCCGTGAGATGCCTCAACAGCCTCAGCCACAAGCGCAGCCACAGCAACAACGTGTTGAACGTCCACAACCTGTTCAACAGGCGCCACAACAAAGAATGGAAAGACCTCAGCCACAAGCACAGCCTCAACGTACCGAGCGTGTGCAACAAGCACCTCCACAAAGGAGTTCGGGTTCTGAAAGTCGTGGTGGCGGTGGTGGTAGCCGAGGAAGCGAAAGCCGCGGTGGCCGTCCAGGCAGAGGCTAAACATAATTTAGTATGAACAACAAAAAAGCCGGTTTAACCACCGGTTTTTTTTATGCGCTTTCATAACAATAATTTTCAGGCATTATGCTATTTGCTCCCAACATTGGCCTTATCAATACATCTCCGTTCTCCTAAACCCGACCTTGGCCTGTGCGGCAAGCACTAATTAGCTATGGCATTGGCTTTAAAGCACTGGGCGCAGTCGTGGATTTTTTTGCATACTTTTTTCATCTATAGGAAAAAAGTTTGTCCGCGAAGCGAAAACATGGCTAATTACCACACGCATAGTCCATTATTATTAACGCACAAAATAGCGTATGATATATAGTGCATTATTGCTTCATGATAAAATTCTTCCAAAATATCCGTACCTTTGCCCCGCATGAAACAAGCCACAGCCCTATTGTTCCCTCTTCGCTTTTTATAAAGCCACCTGCTGTAATACATTAAATTGGTTTCTGCCCATCACCTCAATACAAATCCATGGTTAATCCTGAAATAGAAAAAAGAAAGACATTTGCTATTATTAGTCACCCCGATGCGGGAAAAACAACGCTAACCGAAAAGTTTTTGCTCTTTGGTGGCGCGATCAATACCGCTGGAGCCGTTAAACGGAACAAAGCCAACCAAAGCAGTACTTCCGATTTTATGGAAATCGAGAAGCAGCGCGGCATTTCGGTGGCTACTTCGGTAATGGGCTTTGAGTACAACGGCAAAAGAATCAACATTTTAGATACACCAGGGCACAAGGATTTTGCTGAGGATACCTATCGCACCCTTTCGGCTGTTGATAGTGTAATTTTGGTAGTCGATTGCGTAAAAGGCGTAGAAGAGCAGACCGAGAAACTGATGGGCGTTTGCCGCATGCGCAACACACCGGTGATCATTTTCATTAATAAAATGGACCGCGAAGGTAAAGAGCCTTTCGATCTGTTAGATGAAATCGAGAACAAACTGAACATCAGCCTCTGCCCGTTGAGCTGGCCAATTGGTCAAGGACATACCTTTAAAGGCGTGTACAGCATTTACAATAACCATCTGAACTTATTCAATTCTGACAAGGTTAAAGTAACCGATTCGGTAGTGGCAGTAAACGATTTGAAGGACGAAGCTTTGCTGGATTATCTTAAAGAAAGCGAAGTAAAAGGCCTACAGGATGATGTAGAATTGGTAGATGGAATTTACGGTCAGGTAGATAAATCATTATATACTGAAGGCTTATTGGCTCCAGTATTTTTTGGAAGTGCCATTAACAATTTCGGCATCAAAGAATTGCTGGATACTTTTATCGACATCGCTCCTAGCCCTAAGCAACGCGAAGCAGAGGAACGCGACGTTAAGGTAGATGAGAAGAATTTTAGCGGCTTTGTATTTAAGATCCATGCCAATTTGGATCCCAAACACCGCGACAGGATTGCTTTCTTGCGGATCTGTTCTGGAAAATTTGAGCGCAACAAATTCTATTACCATACCCGTCAGGATAAAAAGCTAAAATTTGCCAATCCCATGGATTTTATGGCCAATGAAAAGAGCATTGTTGACGAAGCTTGGCCAGGCGATGTGGTGGGCTTATACGATAGTGGCAACTTTAAAATCGGCGATACCTTAACAGAAGGCGAAAAGCTCCATTTTAAAGGCATTCCGAGTTTTTCTCCATCCATCTTTAAAGAAGTTGAAAACATGGATCCTATGCGTACCAAACAGCTCGAAAAAGGCATAGAGCAATTAACAGACGAGGGGGTTGCCCAATTATTTGTGATGCAGCCCGGAAACCGCAAGGTGATTGGTGCCGTTGGCGAGCTCCAGTTTGAGGTGATCAACTTTAGGCTAGAGCACGAGTATGGTGCCAAATGTCGCTTTAGAACGTTAAGCTATACCCGTTCGAGTTGGGTAACTTCAGGCGACAAAAAGAAGCTGGATGAATTTGTTAAACGCAAACAGCAACACATTGGTTTAGACAAAGAATCAAATCCCGTTTACTTGGCCGATAGTGAATACATGATTAATTTGACCAAACAGGACTACCCTGATATCGATTTTCATAAAACCAGCGAATTTAAGTAGGCGACCGGCACGTGGCGATTAGGGTTGATAGTTAATAGTCGATGGCCTATAGCCTACCTAACTATTAGCCAATAACCTATAGACTATTGACTTCGGACTCTTCACTATACAAGCTAGAGGCATGCTTCAGTCTGTGCTTTATTTTAGCAATCAACAACCTTGGCGCCAGCACTTTTACGCATTCGCCAAAGCCTAATATTTCGCGTTCCAGCTCAAAGTTCAACACTACATCTATTCGTATGATAGAGGTTTTTTCGCCTTCGCGCAATAGCACCTGCGATTCGTGCAGGGGTTTGGTTAGTACATAAGGGACATTTGCATTATTAAATTCCAAAATCACCTTTTGCGCCCTGTCTTTCATGCTTTTGGTCACGCCGATCAAATCACTGTAATACCGATCAAAATCAACACCATCATATTCCATAAAAGGTTCATTGGGCAGTTCCTGAAAGCTGATGATCCGATCAAGCGCCAAATTCAGGATCACCGATCTCTTCTTGGTCTTTACAATCAGGAACCATCTGTTGCGGTACTCTTTTAGCAAATAGGGATAATAGATATTTTGCTGCGAATCTTTGGCTTTAAACGATTTATACTCCAAGAGCAAGGCCCGTTTATTTAAGATGGCCTGATAGAGCTTGGGGATATATTCCAGCCCTTTGGTTTGCTTGTTTCCTTCTAACTGGATGTGGTTGCCGCTCTGTTGGGTCGATTTGTAGAGGTTATTTTCCAAACGGGCAATCATGTCGCTCATCTCATCAAAGTAGTTAAAGGCGTTAAACTGCTTCAGCACCCCTACTATTTCTTTCATCTTGTCTACATCTGCATTATTGATAGGCGCTTTGGTAATGCTAAAATTAGGGTCTTCATACGCATAAAACCTACGGTCTTTCACTACTATTGGTGCATTGTAGCCCAGTTTATCGCTTCGCATCAATTGGATATCGGCCTGAATGGTACGTTTGCTCACGCCACTGGTAATTCCTTCTAGTTCATAGAGCGTATCAGCCACTTTCTCAATGATATCTTCCAATGTCCATTTACGGAATCGGTTTTTCAAACAATCGTCGATGGTTTTATAGCGAATCAGCGCCAGTTTATTGATTGCCATTTGATAAAAATTAGAAGTTCAAGGCCAAAATCTGTTAGCTAAATATAGCAAAGCGCCAACCAACTACGCAATAGAATTGCGCAGTTCATCATATTTTTTTGAAATTAAAAATTTATTAAGTTAATAATCAGTAAGTTAATTAAAAAGTTGAATTATTTTTTAATTGCGCAAATATGCTGCGCAGTGGTACTGGCATCTTTGTAATGTCGCTGGTCGATCATTGTTCTTTGAGAAATGTTCAATACATAATATAAAGATATCCCGACGAAAGTTGGGATGGCAGCTCGCAAAATGCAGTCCTTGGTTGAGGGTTTCAGTACAGCCCCAAAGTATAAGCGCAATCGCAACTTATATACTGACGAGCATAATGATAGTATGTCTAACACGTTGTGTGCGTGGGTTCAAATCCCGCTCCCGAGCAATCGGGATAACTCAGCTGGTCAGAGTAACAACACCTATGCAGGTTCGAATCCTGCTTCCGACCCAAAATTGGAATCGCATAAGGGTAATGCAATGGAATTAGGATCCATCTTAAAAGAAGAGATACTTCAAATTTCTCACCAATTACAAAGCATTGTAGCAATGCATCCGGCTAATGGGCAACCAAAAGGCAAGTTTGCAGTTCGCTTTGTAGGTAGAACCGATGAGAATAGGCTTTACAAATCAAATCTGGTCATTTCGGAACGCATTAACGCTCCTTGTTCCAACTGTATCAGCTTTCATTTTTAAAACAGTTCAACATCCTTTTACTTCCGCCAATTACAAATGGCGCATTGAGGCAATGCTTTTTAAAAGAATTAATTAAACAATAAATAAACGCCAAAAAAACATGAAAAAAGTAACAATTAACACCAATTATGTTGGATTGGTGTTCAAAAAAGGAGAATTAATTAGAGTTCTAACTGCTGGAGCCTACTGGTTGGGTTTTGGCGAAACCGTAACCTCGTACGATATGGGCAAGGAGTACTATTACACCGTTGCCGAATTAGATGTGTTGCTGATCAATACAGATTTTGCAAACTTGGTACATGTGGTAGAGGTGGCCGATAACGAATTGGCCTTGGTCTATCGCAACAACAACTTTAAAACAGTATTAACCGCCGGAAGACACGCTTTTTGGAAAGGTTTATCTACCTATAGCTTTATCAAAGTTGACACCAGCCAGCTTGAAGTGGATAGTACTGTTGACAAGAACTTACTTGATCGTGCCCCATTGATCAACTTCATTAGGGCCTACAAAGTAGAGTCGTACGAAGGCGCGTTGTTATTCATCGATGGTCAATTTGAAAGAACCTTGGCCGCAGGCAACTATGTATACTGGAAAAACAGCACTGCTGTTCAGGTATTGAAAACCGACATGAGACAATTGAATATGGAAATTGTTGGTCAAGAGATATTAACCAAAGATAAAGCACAGTTGCGAATCAATTTTAGCATTCAATACAAAGTGACTGATATTATCAAGGCTTTGTTGGAAAATGCAACGTTCGACAAGCAATTGTACATTACCATCCAATTGGCATTGAGAGAATGTGTAGGCTTGATGACTTTTGATGAGCTGATGGAAAGCAAAGAAAAAGTTGCCGAGCAAGTAATGGCTATTGCTACAAGCAGAATAGAGGCATTAGGCGTAAGCTTAACCAACTGTGGCGTGAAGGATATTATTTTACCAGGCGATGTGAAGGAAATCATGAATCAGGTTTTGGTGGCAGAGAAAAGGGCACAAGCCAATATCATTACCCGCAGGGAGGAGACAGCCTCTACCAGAAGCTTGTTAAACACTGCCAAATTAATGGAAGACAACGCCATGTTGTACAAATTGAAAGAAATGGAGTACGTGGAAAAGATTGCCGAAAAAATAAACACCATCAGCTTGTCTGGTAGTGGGCAAATCGTAGACCAATTGAAACAAATCTTTGTGAAATAAATTAAATTTAGATGCTCCCCGGCTTGGCGCGACGCCGGCTGGGGATTAACGAGAGAAAAATGAAAACGACAATAAGCGGAAAAAACTTGATTGAAATCGGTTTTACCGAAGGGAAAATATTAGGCTTGGCCTTAGAAATTGTAGCAGCCGACTTTGAAGAAAGTACAGCAGCAGAAATCTTGGCCTTGTTTAAAAAAGTAAAGGAATATCCAGAAAGTTTTTTGGATGATCCAATCTTAAGTGTTTTGGCAAAAGCCATGATCGAAGAAGTCAATACGCCGACAGATGATACCATTGCTTTGCTAGGAGAAAAAAAGGCTTACTCGGTATTTGGCGCCGATTACATAGAAGAAGGTGCCCGTAACCAAATGAACATTGCCATGCGATTGCCTGTTACCGTTGCTGGGGCTTTAATGCCCGATGCACACCAAGGTTACGGCTTGCCTATTGGCGGTGTTTTGGCTACCCATAATGCCATTATTCCTTACGGCGTAGGGGTTGATATCGGTTGCCGAATGGCCTTGAGCATTTTCGATATTCCAGAAGCACATTATTTTGGAGCAGAGGCGCAATACAAGCGCGAATTGATTGCCCATACCAAGTTTGGTGCTGGTCATGGCTTTAGGGGTCGAGAGCGCGCCGAACATGAGGTATTGGAAAATGATGCTTTCAACGCTACGCCTTTCTTAAAAAACTTGCACGAAAAAGCTTGGAGCCAATTGGGAAGCTCGGGCGGTGGTAACCATTTTGTGGAATGGGGTGTGATCGAATTTGCTGAAAGAGATGAGGCATTGAACATCGACAAAGGAAGATATGTAGCCTTGTTGACACATTCGGGTTCTAGGGGCCTAGGCGCCACGATAGCTGGTCATTACACCAAGATTGCCAAAGAGACCTGTAAATTGCCTAAGGAGGCCTCAAACTTGGCTTATTTGGATTTAAATACAGCCGAAGGTCAAGAATATTGGTTGGCCATGAACTTGGCGGGCGATTATGCTTCGGCCTGTCATGAAATCATCCATAACAAATTGACTAAGGCGATGGGCGCTACGGTATTGGCTCGTGTAGAGAACCACCATAATTTTGCCTGGAAAGAAACTTTAGATGGCGAAGAAGTAATTGTCCACCGAAAAGGGGCAACTCCAGCCGGTAAAGGCGTGATGGGGATTATTCCCGGAAGCATGACCGCTCCAGGATTCTTGGTGAGAGGCAAAGGTGATGTAACAGCCATCGACTCAGCTTCGCACGGTGCTGGTCGTCAAATGAGCAGAACTAAAGCCATACAAAACATTACGCGTGAAGAAATGAAGGCGATTTTGAAAGATTATGGCGTAACCTTGATTGGTGCGGGCTTAGATGAAGCGCCGATGGCTTATAAAGACATCAATAAGGTAATGGCTGCACAAATCGACTTGGTTGATGTAGTGGCTAAATTCGAACCTAAAATGGTGCGTATGGCCGATGACGGCTCGAGAGAAGATTAATAAATTTCATATCCTAGTTTAACCTAGGATCTCTTTAATTGCAAAAGGCCTCTTCTAATTGAAGGGGCCTTTTTTTGGTTTGTCATCCTGAGCTCGTCGAAGGATTACGTTCCGATGCGCTCAAAGTGATAATATTTATTTTAGTTTGCTCAACGCATCGGCAATTCGAGGAATCATATTGTTGATATCAGCCAAAGAACAGCCTCCTATCGAAGCCCTAAACCAAGGCATATGATCTTCGTTTCCGAAAGCTGAGAAAGGCACCAGAGCTGCTTGCGCTTCTCTGATCAAATAGAAATTTACGTCGGCACTATCTTTTAGCAAATCGCCTGCTGGTGTAGTTTTACCAATATAATCGATTTTTAAAGTCAAATAGATGGCACCCATCGGCACAACTGCGTCAACGTTGAAGCCATCAGCTTTCAGCTTTTGAAAGCCATTATACAGTGCATCTAAACTCGCTTGGATCTGGGTTTTGAAATCGCCCAAAAACCCATCAACTTTTGCTTTGTCTTTGAAATAACCCGCAACAGCTACTTGCTCTGCTTTTGGCGCCCAGGCACCAATATGGCCTAAAAGCGATTTCATTTTATTGATGATCACCTCTGGCCCAAACGCCCAACCTACGCGTACGCCTGTTGAAGCCAAGCATTTCGAAATTCCATCGATATAAATTACGTAGTCTCTCAATTCAGGACGCAAGCTCACTGGATTTACATGTTCCTTGCCAAAAGTAAGCAACGAATAAATCTGATCGTACATGATGTACAAAGGCTTTTCGTCGGCAGCACGTGAATTGTTTTCTTCAATCACAATATCACAGATTTCTTCCAACTGCTGTTTGGTAAACATGGTTCCAGTTGGATTCAATGGCGAGCATAAAGCCAACAAAGTAGCACCTTTTAAATGTGGTTTCAGTTGGGCGGCCGTAGGCATGAAGTTGTTTTCTACAGTCGTTTCAACAGCTATCCCCTTGGCCGAAGAAAGGTGACAATAGTGGTTGTTGTTCCATGATGGTGCAGGGTAAATCACTTTATCTCCCGGATCGATCAAAGCCAGGTAAGTAGCATAAATCAAGGGACGTGAACCGCCTGCTACCAAAATATCTTTTACGGTATAATCTAATTGATAACGATCGGCCAAAACACCTGTAATGGTTTCGCGCAAAGCCAGAATACCATCTGCTGGCGGATAGTTGGTGTGTCCTTGATGATAGGCATCTACAATAGCGGTTTCTAATGCTTCTGGGATCGGAAAGATAGACGGATCAAAATCTCCGATGGTCAGATTGGCAATTTGGGCACCCTTTCGCTTCAGCTCGTTTACTTCATTTCCGATTTTGATAATCTCCGAGCCGATAAGCGTGTTCGCTAATACTGATACATTCATTTTATTTTGGTTTTTGTTATATATTCAACTCGTCATCCTGAATTTAATTCAGGATCCACCTTGAAAATAGATTCTGAACCGAGTTCAGAATGACGCATAATAATTATTCGCTCAGCAATTTTTCTATTGCCGTTTTTACTTTGCCAAATTTAAACTGGCTCAATACTTCGTTCATCATCTCTTCGATTTGGGCATTGCACAAATTGCCGATGCTGCCTTCGTGTGTATGATTAAGCTGCTTTTTAGGTTCAAATGTACCATTCTCAATCGTTTCGCCTACTATTTTATAAGCTTCTCTAAACGGTACGCCATTTAAGGCCAAATCATTTACCACATCAACGCTAAACAGGTAATCGTATTTTTTATCGTTCAGGATATCGTCCTTTACGGTAATATTTTGCAACATGAACGTCGTCATTTCCAAGCATTCGTTAAGCGATACGATAGCCGGAAAAAGGTTTTCTTTAAGCAGCTGCAGGTCGCGGTGGTAGCCCGATGGCAAATTGGTAATCATCATGGCAATTTCGTTAGGCAAAGCCTGAATTTTATTGCAGCGAGAGCGGATCAGCTCAAAAACATCAGGGTTTTTCTTGTGGGGCATAATGCTCGAACCCGTCGTCAACTCGGCCGGAAAGCTGATGAAACCAAAGTTTTGGTTAATGAACAAACACACATCCATGGCCATTTTAGCCAAGGTTGCAGCTACAGCCGACATCGCCTGCGCCAAAATTCGTTCGGTTTTGCCCCTGCCCATCTGCGCATAAACCACATTGTAGTTCAGCTTTTCGAAGCCCAACAATTCGGTGGTCATGGTTCTATTTAACGGGAACGACGAGCCGTAACCCGCAGCAGATCCCAATGGGTTTTTGTTACAAACTTTATAAGCGGCCAGCATCAGCTCCATGTCATCGGCCAAGCTCTCGGCATAAGCGCCGAACCACAAGCCAAAAGAAGAAGGCATGGCAATTTGCAAATGCGTATAACCCGGCAATAATTTGGCTGCATGGGTATTGCTCAGTTCGATTAATTGCGAAAACAAAGCTTCGGTATTGCTTACCATTTCTTGGATGCACGACCTGAAATACAGTTTCAAATCAACCAACACCTGGTCGTTACGCGAACGGCCGCTGTGTATTTTCTTGCCTGCTTCACCAATACGCTGCGTTAATAGCCATTCTACCTGCGAGTGCACGTCTTCCACACTGTCTTCAATGGTAAACTGGCCCGCTTCGATTTCGGCATAAATGGTTTTTAATCCGGCTTTTACTGTTGCCAATTCTTCGGCACTTAGCAAATTGATACTGGCCAACATTTCTACGTGGGCCAATGAGCCCAACACATCAAATGCAGCCATTTGTAAATCCAGTTCTCGGTCTTTGCCTACTGTAAAAGCTTCGATTCCCTTATTTACTTCAATATTCTTTTGCCAGATCTTCATTTCGCTTGTCTATTATCGCTATTGCTAAAATTACTCGCTGCAAAAATACAATAAATACAACAGAATAAGGAATAAAGGCAGACAGGGAGGCAAACGCAACAAAATTGCAAATTAACCAGAATGGCATAGTTCTTATTCAGGCGAAAATCTTATTTTAGCAAAATCAAAACCTTAATTATGAAGAAATTAAAACTTTTACTCTTTATTTTGACCGTCGCTTTTGCACAAAACGTGCATGCACAGCAAAAGCCGGCACTTACCTGGAAAGATGTGTCCAAGTGGTCGTACAACCGAGGCAGCGCGCTATCTCCTGATGGCCAATGGTTTGCCTGGGCTAGTGGGCCAACCGAAGGCGATCTTAAAATGACCATCCGCAAAACGATGGATACGCTAAATTATTCTTATCCCATTGGAGCTACGGCAAACAGCCTTGCCTTTTCGAAGGATTCAAAATATGCGGCTTTTAAGGTTTCGGCTAAAGATGCCGAAGCAAAAGCAGCCCGCAAAACCAATAAGCCTTTGTATGATAAATTAACCATCGTTTCTTTGGCCGATAAAAAGGAAACTTCTTTCGATCGCGTAAGAACCTTTAGCTTTTCGGGCGAACTGCCATCATGGATTGCTATCCAGTTTGCTGCGCTCGAAACGGCACCTAAAGACAAGGATGCAGCCAAAGGTACCGATGTATTGCTATACAATCTTGCCACCAAAAAAAGCTTCAATTTGGGCAACGTTTCTGAATATGCATTTAACAAAGCCGGTGATAAATTGGCCTACACCGTTGACGCGAATGGCCAAAACGGAAATGGTGTTTTTATCAGGGATATGAAAACCGGTTTAACCACCGCCTTAGACAATGACAAAGCCAGCTACAAAAGCATCAACTGGAACGAAGACGGCACCGCATTCGCGCTTTTAAAAGCCAATAAAAACGAAAAATATAAAGATGATGTGTACAGCATTATCGGGATCAATAAAATCAATGGCGACTTAACTGCCAAAACAATCTACAACGGCATTGACGACACCACTTTCCCTAAAGGCATGGGCATCAATACCAACGCTAGCCCTTACTGGTCTGACGACCAAAGTACCTTATTTTTCGGCATCAATACTTTAGATAAGAAGGGCGACAAAAAAGAAGAAAAGAAAGACGATAAAAAACCTGAGGCCAAAACCGATACCACGGCCAAAGCCAAACCAGAAGTGAAGCCAGAGACCAAGCCTGAGCCTAAAAAAGAGGATATCGAGAAACCAGATATGATCATTTGGAACTGGCAAGATAAACGCCTGCAGTCGGCACAGCAGACTCAGGAAATGCGCGATAAAAACTTCAGCTATACAAGTTCTTACCGCGTGGCCGACAAAAAATTTGTTCAATTGGCCGATAGTAATATGCGTTCGGTAATGGTAGCGCCTAAACAACTTTATGCCATTGGCTACGACAATTCTAAATACGAATTGATGGGCAATTTAGATGGCCAAAGCTATATCGACATTTATCTAATCGATCTTAAAACGGGTACCAAGAAACTTTTGTTCGAGAAACTTTACAACGGCGGTCGCTTATCCGTAGCACCAAACGGCAAAATAGCCAGCTATTACAACGATGGCGTTTTCTATAGCATCGATTTTGAAACCGGAAAAAGTGCCAACTTAACTGGCAATATCAAGGCTTCATTTATCGATCAGTTAGATGACCACAACGTAAGCAAACCCGCTACCCAAAGCTTCGGCTGGTCTAGCGATTCGAAATACGCACTGATCAAAGACAACTACGATTTATGGAAAATCAGTGCCGACGGTAAAAGTGTGACAGCACTTTCAGACTGGAAGGCCAAAAAAGGAGAAGTAGCTAGTCGTTTGCGCATTTATGCTGATGAAAAGGGAACTGACCTGAGCAAAGACCAATATTTTAGCGTGTTTAACGACAAAGACAAAAAAGGTGGCATCGGTTATTTGCCAGCAGGAAAAAACAAAATCGAAGTTTTGTTTATGGACGATAACGCCTATGGCAGTTTTGCCAAGGCCGAAAGCGCCAAAACCTTTGTGTATACCAAGAGCAATTTTGCGCAATCGCCAATTGTATTTGCCAGCAATGCCAGCAACTTGGCTTCACCTAAGCAGGTAAACACCAATACGCCAGACCAAGCCAAATATGCATGGACATCGGGTGTAAAACTCATCGATTATGTAAGCGCCAATGGCGATACTTTGCAGGCAGCTTTGTACTTACCGGCTAACTATGTTGCTGGAAAATCTTATCCTACCATTACCTACATTTACGAACGTCTAACCGATGGTCTTAATAACTATGCCATGCCTAGTTTCCCTGGCGGCGGATTTAACAAGGCTGTATACTTGAGCAATGGTTATGCGGTTCTTGAACCAGATATCAAATATAAATTGAATGATCCGGGCATGTCGGCAGTAGCCTGTGTGGTGCCAGCGGTTAAAGCCGCCATTGCCACTGGTATTGTTGATGAGAAAAATGTAGCCATCCATGGCCACTCGTGGGGTGGTTACCAGACTTCTTTCTTGATCACCCAAACCAACATTTTTAAAGCCGCCGCTGCTGGTGCGCCATTAACCAACATGATCAGCATGTACAGTTTGATCTATTGGAACAGCGGTGGTACCAACCAGGCTATTTTTGAGGCCAGCCAAGGCAGGTTAACTCCAGGTTACTGGGATAACTGGGATGCCTTTGCGCGCAACTCGCCAGTCTATCACATTAAAAAAGTACAAACGCCTCTATTGCTCTTGCACAATGATAAAGATGGAGCCGTTGATTTTACCCAAGGCATCGAATACTATAACGGTTTAAGAAGGTTGAACAAACCTGTGGTCATGATTACCTACCGAGGCGAAAACCATGGTATTGCCAAACTGCCGAACCGCAAGGATTATGCGGTACGCATGTTAGAATATTTCGATTATATGCTAAAAGGCAAACCGGCTCCCGAATGGTGGAGCAAAGGTGTAAACCGATTAGATATGGAAAAACATTTAGAAGCCAGGGCTTTTGAGGAAGCTCCGGAAAACTAATGAAATGCAAAAAGCCCCGAGAAATTCTCGGGGCTTTTTGTTATTTGTAGTTGTAGGCTTTCCTCCCCCTGCCCCCTCCAAAGGGGGACAGATTAGTTGCTAGAGCACTTGTTGGTGTTCTTCACCAACAAGCTTTTATAGGTACTCACCTAAATCGTTGGTGAAGAACACCAACGATGGCGCAATCGTCTTAAAGGACTACGGGCTTCAACATTTCTATATAACCAGCAACTCCTTCGGCAATTTCGCGCACATAGATGAACTCATCGGCCATGTGCGAACGGCCAGAGAAACCTGGACCAACTTTTACAGATGGGATATCGAGCAATGCTTGGTCAGAAGTAGTTGGCGAGCCATAAGTGGTACGGCCCAAGGCTACTCCCGCTTTCACTACCGGATGGTCTTTGTCAATAGACGAAGGCTTTAAACGGATAGAACGCGGTGTTACATCGCAATCAACATTGGCACGAATAATTTCGAGCACTTCTTCATTGGTATAAGAATCGGTTACGCGCACATCAACGGTAAAAGTACAGGTAGCCGGTACTACGTTATGCTGCGAGCCTGCATTGATAATGGTTACGGTCATCTTTAGCGGACCAAAAACCTCCGAAACCTTAGGGAATTGGTAATTTCTGAACCATTCGATGTCTTTTAGCGCTTTATAAATTGCGTTTTCACCTTCTTCACGCGCCGCATGACCTGCTTTTCCGTGCGAAACGCAATCCAGCACCAACAAACCACGCTCTGCAATGGCCAGATTCATTTCAGTAGGTTCGCCTACAATACCAAATTCTAATTTGCCCAAATCAGGTAAAACCAGCTCCAGTCCGTTATTGCCAGATATTTCTTCTTCGGCTGTTGCCGCCAGGCAGATGTTGTATTTCAGATCGGTTTGCGGATAGAAATAAAGGAAAGTACCAATTAAGGAAACCAAACAGCCTCCTGCATCGTTGCTGCCCAAGCCGAACAGCTTATCGCCCTCAATACTTGCATCATAGGGATCGCGGGTATAGCCCGAATTCGGTTTTACGGTATCGTGATGCGAATTTAACAGCAACGTTGGCTTTGCCGGATCGAAATGTTGGTTATAGGCCCACACGTTGTTGAGCTTCCGATGGATCTTAACGCCTTTATTTTCCAAAAACTGTACAATTAGCTCAGCCGTTTTGTCTTCTTCCTTGCTGAAAGACTGGATGCGGATCAATTGCCGCAGGAGCTCCAGGCTTTCTTGTTGTATATTTTCTAACATAATTCTAGTATCGAGTAGCTAGTATCGAGTATCAAGATTGACAGCACGAACCAGTGATTATCAAAATTTATCCTTCTTTGGTGTACAAATTTCCAGCTTTAAGGGCCGAGAGTTTAATGCCTTTTATTAACGATGAGCTGAAACCGTTATGTTCCATTTCGTTAAGCCCTGCAATGGTACAACCTTTGGGCGAAGTTACTTTATCTATTTCTGATTCTGGATGTGTTTTGTGCAATAAAAGCAAATCGGCCGCCCCCTTGGCTGTCTGAACGGCCATTTTTAAAGCTTCATCGGCATGGAAGCCAATTTCTACGCCACCTTGCGAAGCCGCCCTGATTGCCCTTAAAAAGAAGGCAATGCCACAAGCACACAAGGCTGTAGCCGAGGTCATTAAATCTTCGTTGATTTTAACTACCGAACCTACGGTTTCGAACATGCGGGTAACTTCTGCCAAATTGCTGGCCGAAGCATTATCGCTCGCGATACAGGTCATGGATTGGCCAATGGCGATGGCCGTATTAGGCATAGATCTCACTACTTCTACATCGGCACCCAATTTTTCTTTAATGGCTGCACAGCTAACGCCAGAAATTACAGAAATAACCAAATGTCTAGCCGGATCGATAGTGGGTTGGATTTCATCTAAAACCGCATTTAACTGTTGGGGCAATACCGCCAAGATTACAATGCTTGCACCTGCAATGGCACCGGGGTTATCATTGCTGATCTGAAACCCTGCTTCTTGATAGGGCTGTAAATGGCTTAAGTTGCGACGGGTTAAGGCAATGTTTTCCGCTTGTACGAAGTTTGCTTTGACCAAGCCTTTGGCCAACGACAAACCAATGTTTCCACTTCCGATAATGGCTATTTGTTTCATGTCATTTTGTTTAGAATATAATTTTAGGTGAATTTTCAATGGTGTTGTTACAGCCTTGGCTGCAAAACAGAATGTGCAAGATTATTGGAGATCCTTTTTAAGCATCCCCAAACCCTTGGCAACAAGGTCTATAATTTATGGCAACATTTTGGTACCGAAAAGGCCCGTTGCCAACTCGGGGAGCTCGTCAGCTTTGCCAATGAAAACAGCACCTACGCCTTTCTTGATGGCATCGAATGCGTTTTCCAATTTGGGGATCATGCCTCCGGCAACAGTGCCATCGGTTTTAAGGCCAGCAAATGCTTCAGCCTTGATTTCTCTTACAACTGAAGCTTCATCATTGATGTCTTTAAGCACTCCTTTTTTCTCGAAGCAATAAACCAGTTGGGTTTCGTAGAGGCCAGACATGGCAACGGCAACAGCCGAAGCAATGGTATCGGCATTGGTATTGAGCAATTGTGAATCGCCATCGTGTGTAATGGCACACAATACCGGAACCAGTCCGGCTTCGATCAGGCTGGCTAAAGTTGTTGAGGACACCGAGTGCTCATCCAAATCGCCCACATAGCCATAATCGATTACAGCACCTGCTAATGGCCCCGGAGGCGTTCCGTAGGTCACTGTCTTTTTTGGACGTTTTGTGGCCTTGATGACATTGCCATCGGCACCGCTTAACCCTATGGCATTGCAGTTTTTGGCCTGTAGCTGCGCCACCATATTTTTGTTGATCAGTCCGGCATAAACCATCGTTACGATCCGTAGGGTTTCGATATCGGTAACACGGCGACCCTCAATCATCTGGGCTTCTAGGCCTAATGATTGGCCGAGTTCAGTTGCAATTTTACCGCCACCATGCACCAAAATTTTCGCACCGGGCAACGCCGTAAAATCTAACAGAAACTGATGTAGATTTTCGGAGTTATCGATTACGTTTCCTCCAATTTTGATGACAGTGAGTTGGGTTTTCATATTTTTATAACTTTTCTAACATTGCCTTTAATACCGTTTGTGCAGCCCAAAGCCTGTTTCCGGCTTCGTGGATCACTAATGAATTTGGTCCGTCCAAAATTTCTGACGACAGCTCCAAATCCCTGCGAACCGGCAAACAATGCATTATTTTGGCATTATTGGTCAGTTTGAGCTTTTCGTTGTTCATCATCCAGCCATCTGGGTAAGTTAACACTTTTCCGTATTCTTTATAGCTGCTCCAGTTTTTTACATACACATAATCTGCGCTGGCCAGGGCTTCTTCCAAGTCGTACACAATTTTTGCGCCTGGCGTAAAGTCTTCCGACAGTTCGTAGCCTTCCGGTTGTGCAATGGTAAAATCGATCATACCTTCTTGCTGCGCCTTGCACATCCACTCGGCAAAGGAGTTTGGAACGGCTTGTGGCAAAGCCTTTACATGTGGTGCCCAGGCCAGAACCACTTTAGGTTTAGTGCCTTTGTTGGTCCAGGTTTCGTGGATGGTCACCAGATCGGTAAAACTTTGCAATGGGTGACGCGTAGCACTCTCCAAGCTTACTACCGGTACTGCACAGTACTTTACAAACTTATTGAAAAAGTCTTCACTGTAATCTTCTTCACGGTTGTGCAGCTTTGGAAAAGAACGCAAACCGAGAATGTCACAATACATGCCCATTACGGCTGCGGCTTCACGGATATGCTCTACAGTAGTGCCGTTCATCACTACGCCATCTTGCGTTTCTAATGCCCAGCCCTCTTTGTCCATGTTCATGACCATTACGTTCATGCCCAAATTCAAGGCCGCTTTCTGCGTGCTCAAGCGAGTCCTTAAGCTTGGATTCATAAAAACCAGGCCTAAAGTCTTGTTCTTGCCCAATGACTGATGTGCATAAGGATTGGCTTTCAATGCCAGCGCATCATTTACAAACTGCTTAATGTCGGGGACATCGTGAACGGAAGAGAAGAGTTTCATGTTAAATCTTATTTTATCATCATCCTGGACTTGATCCAGCATCTCTCTCGAGTAAGACCCCGGATCGAGTCCGGGGTGACGAGTCATTTTAAATATTACTTTACTAATTGACGAAATGCATTTAAGAACTCGTCTGCGTGTGCTTTTGTTAAGTTTAAAGCTGGTAATAAACGGATAACGTTAGGTTTGGCTTCGCCGGTAAAAATGAAGTGCTTAAACAGCAAATCTTTTTTTACATGCGCCAATTCTTCCGGCAGTTCGATACCGATCATTAGGCCACGGCCACGAACTTCTTTCACCTGTTCAAATTTTTTGAGTTCGGTGATCAGGTAATTGCCTACTTCTTCGGCGTTTTTCATCAGCTGATCTTGATCCATGGTTTCGAGCACAGCCAAAGCTGCTGCACAAGCCAAATGATTGCCACCAAAGGTAGTTCCCAGTTCGCCATGCCAAGGCTTAAATTTAGGCGCAATCGAAATTCCCGCTACCGGAAAGCCATTGCCCATGCCTTTAGCCATCGTGTATACATCGGCTGCTACACCTGCGTAATCGTGCGAGTAGAACAAACCGGTACGGCCATAACCACATTGAACGCTATCGGCAATGTAAACGGCATTATACTCGTCGCAAAGCGAACGGATTTTTTGCAGAAAGCTTTTTGAAGCCTCTTTAATGCCGCCCACGCCTTGAATACCTTCGATAATTACTGCAGCAATTTCATGGCCCTGTGCTTTAAAGGTTTCTTCTAAAGCCACCTCGTTGTTATGTGGCAAAAAGATCACATTGCTGTTCTCATTTACCGGAGCTACAATTTTCGGGTTATCGGTAACGGCAACAGCCAATGAGGTACGTCCGTGAAAGGCACCTTTAAAAGCGATCACTTTTTTACGTCCGTTATAAAACGATGCCAATTTTAAGGCATTTTCGTTGGCCTCGGCGCCAGAGTTGCATAAAAACAATTGGTAGTCAGGCTTGCCAGAAACTTGGCCCAATTTCTCAGCCAATTGCACCTGCAAAGGAATTTTAACAGAGTTGGAATAAAAGCCAACCTTGCTCAATTGGTCGCTCAGGCGTTGCACATAGTGCGGATGAGTATGTCCGATGGAGATTACGGCATGGCCACCATACAAATCTAAATATTGTTGGCCATTGGCATCCCAAACATGGCTGCCCTGGGCTTTTGTAATTTCTATATCGTTAAGTGGGTATACGTCGAATAAGTTCATTTTCTTAAAAGTTAAAAGTGAAAGGTTGAAAGTTTAAAGTCTAACTTTCTTAATCAATGAGATGAGCATTGCTTTTATTTCGTTGACTTCCTTTTCTAGTATTGGGTATAATTCTTCATTAATAAAGTTAAGATCTTTAGATAATAACAATAGGTATTCTACTTCATGGCAAGATCCCAAAGCCATTTGTAAAAAATGAGCTAAATCTTTTTGAGAAAATCTGCCAGTACCTTCTGCAATATTTGTTGCAATTGATATCGAAGCCCGTTTTAATTGGCTCACCAAGCTGTAAGTTTCTTCTTTTGGATAAGTTGCTACGGTTTTATAAATCTTAAGTGTAAGTTCATGTGCTTTTGTCCAAACCAATAAATCTTTATAATTCTGCATCTCAACTTTTCACTTTAGACTTTTCACTTTCAACTAAAACCCTATTGCTTTCAATTTCAACCCCAGAGTTTCCTCTAGTCCAAAAATCAAGTTCATATTTTGTACGGCCTGGCCACTGGCGCCTTTCAGCAGGTTATCGATAATACTGATGACAAACAGTTTGTTGCCGTGTTTTTCTACATGGACCAAAGCTTTATTGGTATTTACCACCTGCTTCAGGTCGATGTTCTTTTTGCTTACATGTGTAAACGGATGTCCGCTATAATAATCTTCATAAAGTTGTTGCGCTTCTTCCAAAGTCAAGTCGCTTTCTACATACATAGCAGCCAAAATGCCTCTGGCAAAATCGCCACGCTGTGGGATAAAATTCAGGGCTTCGGTAAACGATGGTTGCAATTGCAACAGGCTTTCACCAATTTCATTCAGGTGCTGATGTTCAAATGCTTTGTAAATAGAAAGGTTGTTGTTTCTCCAGCTGAAGTGTGAAGTGGCCGACAAGCTTTGTCCGGCACCGGTTGAACCCGTAGTGGCGTTGATGTGTACTTCTTTGTTCAGCAAGCCTTTGGCCGCCAATGGCAATAATCCCAATTGGATGCAAGTAGCAAAGCAACCCGGATTGGCAATATTCTTCGCAGTCTTAATCAAATCGCGGTTCAGTTCTGGCAAACCATACACGAACTGGCGTTCGGTAGTGACAGTTGACAGTTTTGAGTTGGCAGTTAACCTAAAATCTTGCGACAGATCGATGATTTTGATGCTTTCGTTAATCGGATTGGCGTCTAAAAATTTCTTTGCATCTCCATGGCCAACGCATAAAAATAGTACATCAATATTTTGCGGAATTTCGCTGGTAAACCTCAAATCGGTATCGCCAAGTAAATCGGTATGTACATCCGAAATCAGATTGCCTGCATTGCTACTGCTATTCACAAAAGCAATTTCTACCTGTGGGTGGTTCACCAAAATACGCAGCAATTCGCCACCTGTGTAACCTGCGCCACCAATTATACCTGCTTTAACCCCTTTACTCCCTGAAGGGGAAGCACTTATATGATTTGTCATGAGTTTACTTCAATTTTATAGAGCAGAAAATCTGTCTCTGGTTCTTGTTTTTCAAATCCGATGGCTTCGTACAAACTTTGTGCGGTATAATTGTCAACCGCTGTTTCCAGCTGCACAAATTTTGAGCCTTTTGCCTTGGCAAAATCCATTGCGGCCTTGATCAGTTTTTCGCCAATGCCTTGCTTGCGATAGGCTTCGTCTACATACAAATCGTTCAATATCCAGTTTTGCACCAATCTTACAGACGAATATTTAGGATACAACTGCGTAAAACCAACCGGTTGTTCTAATTCGGCATCCATTGCTACAAAAATAATCGACTCGTTGTTTTGCAAACGCTCATTGATAAAAGCCTGAGCCATCCCTATATCTGAGAACTGCTTGTAAAATACTCTGTATTGATTGAACAGCCCAACCACGAGGTTAGCTTCTGTTTTGTCAATTTGTTTGATTTCGATATTACTCACAGTCTGTTCTGTCATTTTGGGTTGATGGATAAGAGAACAATATAAATTCTAAATCAGCTGCGGTAGCATTTGTTATTTTATGCTGTTGCCCCGCTTTGATTTGGATGCCTTCTTGCGCATTCACCACGCTTGTTTCTCCTTCGATTAAAAAAGTAGCCTGTCCTTTCAGGATAAAGAAAAACTGTGTAGCATAGGTATGAAAATGTAGTTTCTCGGCAGTTTGGGCAGGCATCAATTCTTGTTTGACTACTGCATCCTCGCCGTTAACCAAATTCCAGCCATCGCAGTTGTTGCCCCATTTGTAGTGGCTTAAACAGTTGTCTTTTGAAAGGACTTCGTTCATCTTTAGTATCGAGTATTTAGTAGCAAGTATCAAGACCGATTTTCCACCTCGAACTTATGCCTCTTCGTTTACTTTATGCCAGATCATGACCTGGTTGCCAAATATTTTAGAGAATCCTTTGACGTCATCTCCGCTCCAGGCATTGTTCATTTCGCCATAGCTGCCAAATTTATTGCTCATCAAATCGTGCGCAGATTCGATCCCGATTACCTGGAAACGATAAGGCAACAATTCTACAAACACTTTGCCGCTTACCATTTTCTGGGTATCTGTTAAAAAGGCTTCGATGTTCCGCATAATTGGATCGTGGAATTGACCTTCGTGCAACCAGTTGCCATAAAAAGAAGCTAATTGTTCTTTCCAGCTCAGCTGCCACTTGGTTAAGGTATGCTTCTCTAAAGTATGGTGTGCCTTGATGATGACAATCGGCGCTGCCGCTTCAAAACCTACACGGCCTTTAATTCCGATAATGGTATCACCAACATGGATATCCCTGCCGATGCCAAAAGGCTGGGCAATAGCCTGTAATTTTTGGATGGCTCTTACCGGTTCTATTTTTTCGCCATCTACGGCTACCAATTCGCCTTTTTCAAAAGTCAGCTCTACTTTGCGTGCTTCTGTTTCAGAAACCTGGGTTGGCCAAGCGCTTTCTGGCAAGGTATCATGAGAAGTTAAAGTTTCTTTTCCACCTACCGAAGTGCCCCATAAGCCTTTATTAATTGAATAGGTCGCTTTCTCGGCGCTATATTCTACACCATGTTCACGCAGGTATTCGATTTCTGCTTCGCGCGATAATTTCAGATCCCTAATTGGCGTAATAATTTCTACTCCTGGAATAAGGATATTGAAGATCATGTCAAAACGCACCTGGTCGTTGCCGGCTCCGGTACTTCCGTGCGCTACATAATCGGCACCGATTTTCTTTACATAATTGGCAATGGCAGTAGCTTGGCTTACGCGCTCGGCACTAACCGAAAGCGGATAGGTCGCATTTTTAAGCACGTTGCCATAAATCAGGTATTTGATGCAAGAATTGTAATAGTTCTCTGTTTCGTCAACCGTAGCATGCGAAGCTACGCCTAAAGCATAGGCCCGTTTTTCGATTTCCTGCAATTCTTCGTCAGAAAAACCACCGGTATTTACAATTACCGAGTGTACCTCCAAACCGCGGTCTTCGGCCAGGTGGATGCAACAAAACGAGGTATCTAAACCTCCGCTAAAAGCTAAAACAACTTTCTTCTTCATGGGGTGCTATGCTATTTAAATAAAAGGGTAAACAATAATAAAATGGATTTTAAGCCTGATTTCGGTTTCACCACCAAGCGCTGCTTAATGCGCATGAAACGTTCGTAAAGGCCTGGTTTTTTCTGCAGTTCTTCGGCAAAAACCTTTGCGGCCTCGTGTTTTTTCTCGGCCGGATCGTAAAGCATCGCCGTGCACATACAGTTTTTGCGCTCCTTCATTTTCAAGATTTCGAAGTTGACACAGCTTTGGCAGCCTTTCCAAAAATCTTCATCTTGCGTCAGTTCCGAATAGGTAACGGGTTCATAGCCCAAGTCTGAATTGATCTTCATTACCGCCAATCCGGTAGTAAGGCCAAAGATCTTGGCTTTGGGATATAGCGTTCGCGAAAGCTGGAAGATTGCTTCTTTAATGGCATGTGCCAAACCTGCTTTTCTAAACTCGGGACTAACAATCAGTCCAGAATTGGCCACAAACTGTCCGTGGCTCCAAGTTTCGATGTAGCAAAAACCAGCCCAGCGGCCATCTTTGTGAAAAGCGATAACAGATTTCCCCTCTTGCATCTTGCCTGCAACATAGTCTGGGGAACGCTTTGCGATACCTGTACCTCTTGCTTTTGCGGATTCTGCCATTTCTGTGCAGATTTCTTCAGCGAAAACACGATGTTCAGGAAGTGCAACTTGCACTATAAAATCGTTTATATTCATTAATTATCTAACGAAAAAAATAAGGTCTTCTTGTTAATTGGGTTTTTAGAGAGGATCAATTCCTCTGAGTGTATCTAGAATATGGAGTACTAAATACGCGGCGTGTAGTTTTGCCGATTGGTAGTAACGAAGAATACGGGTCGCAGGCGCTCAATAAACAAGCTCTCGGCAGCAATGTTTTTTGCTTCTAAGATGGAAAGTTTATGTATAATCTGCTTGCTCATTTTTTTGATATGCTAGCCCGTTGTAAATTACTTGAGGCGCAAAGGTTTAAATAAAAATTGAGTTGTGCAATAAGAATCTTATTTTTTTACATTTTTTCTAGAAAGACAGAGAAACGGGAAAAAGAAAAATAGGTTCATAACATGGGTACCATTTCTTATTCTCTAATTTTAATTTCCTTATGTTATCGATACAATTTAACAAAGTTTAACATCGTTATCCATCAGATAAAGGCAATATTTGTAGCCGGAATGTTTTTGAGGCACCTAAAATTTCAAAAACAGCATTTTAACTTCTATATTTACTCATTATGATCAAAAATTATACTTCTAATCGTATTAAAGCTTGTTTGCTTTTTGTTTTAATTGGCATAGTTGCATTGGCAGCGTGCAAAAGCAGCAGTACCGAACAGCCAAGTGCAGGAAACCTCAGCGTGGTTAATACTTCGCCAACTTCGGCTACTTACGATGTATATGCAGACGATGCAAAAATGAACAGTGGGGCTTTGCCTTTTGGTGGCCAAATCAAGTACCTGCCATTTTTAACTGGCAACCATACCATTAGGTTTACAGTGGCTGGCCGTGGCGAAACCTTGCTTACCAAATCTGTTTCTATTTCACAAAACAGCTATACTAGCTTGTACCTCATCAACAGGCCAGCTAGTTTTGAGGCACTGGTGGTGAGCGATGACTTATCGGCCACTTCAACAGATAAGGCGTTTGTAAGGTTTGTACATGTTTCTCCCGATGCACCGGCAATGGACTTGGTTGTTAAGGGCGGCAGTTCGCTTTTTACCGGCAAAACCTACAAAAGTGCAAGCGCATTTACACAAATAGCCCCAGGCAAACAAACTCTTGAGCTTAAGGACGGTGCTGGAATAGTTAAGGCAACGCTAACAGACATTACCTTAACTGCCGGCAAGTATTATACCATTTTAGCCAGTGGCGTAGTTACGCCAGCCAGTGGCGAAGAAAGAGCCTTTAACGGTCAGGTCATTCTACACCAATAATTAACGGCCAAACTTAAAATACTGGGCTAAGGGATTACTTTGTCCTTTTATCATTTGGGCGATCAACTGCGCACCAATTACCGAAAAGGTAATGCCATTGCCCCCAAAGCCCAAACAGAAATAACTGTGTTCAAACTTGGGATGGGTTCCGATATACGGCAATCCATCCTTGGTTTCTCCAAAGGTGCCACACCAGCTAAAATCGGTGATAAAATCTATAGTTGGCATCAGTTTTTGAACCGTTTTGAACAATTTGCCTTGCTTGCGGTCTAACAAGGCGTCGCGCTTTAAGGGGTTCCTAAAGTTTTCGTCTTCGCCTCCCGCCAATAGCCGCCCATCAGCCGTGCTCCGCATATACAGGTAAGGAGAATCGGTATTCCAAAATAAGGTATTTGAAAGTGCCTCGCTTAGGTTTTCCATCCTTTCGCTAACCATCGCATAGGTGCTTTTGAGTTTTACAACAGTCTCTGGCAAGAGTTGCTGCGTTTCGTAGCCAGTGCAATAAATGATATGCTTTGCCTTGATGCTTGCACCTGTATGGGTTAGTGCCAAAACATGATCTGTTTCGTATTTTACCTTTTCTAGCTCGGTCTTGTCAAAAACCTGTAGGCCTTTTTTCACATTATAGTGCAACAAGTCGTGGGTTAAACAAAAGGCATCAACGCTTGCCCCATCGGCAGATAAAATGCCACCCTCTGCGATTAGGCCATAACGGCTTTTAATGATGTCGCCTTCTAGCCACTCCACTTTAAAACCATTGCTTTTACGCGCTTCAAACTCGGTAAGCAACCACTTCACATCTTTCTTATTGCCTGCGAAATAAAGCGACTCCTTTGATTCGAAGCCACAGGCAGAATCTATTTCCTTTACAATTTCTTCTAATTGAATTATCGAATCCCTACATGCCTTGTAACTGGCTACTGCACCCTCATGCCCTATTTGTTTAATCAATTGATAAAGAGGCACATCAATTTCATATTGCAACATAGAAGTCGTAGCCGAAGTGCTGCCATTGGCGATTTCTCGCTTATCAATGAGTATGGTTTCGAATCCGTTTTTAATACACGAATGAGCCATTAGCGCTCCGGTTATGCCCCCGCCAATGACCAGCACATCACAAACTAAGTCTGTTCTTAATGAGGGATAGGAGTTTAAAATGCCATTCTTTACTAGCCAGTAGGGCTCATTCGATCTAATATTCATTTGATTTGGTTTTCAACCTAACAGCAGATACAATCATTATGTTTTTTTGAGAGCCATTTTAACGAAGAGCTCTTTTCACAAAGCTTATTTAGAATTATTCAAAATAATTTGGATGCTAGGAATTCTTGTCGTTAATTTGCGCTCTTTATAATTGATCTAAATAAGAATAATTGATATGAAGCTACGTTTACCCTTTTCAATTACACTTTCACTCCTCCTCCTTTCTTTTGTAGCCTTTGCACAGCAAAACGGAAGCATCAAGGGAAAAATTACCACTGCCGATGGTTTACCGGCCCCTTATATCACGGTAGTTTTAACTGGCAAAGCCTTAGGTACGACCACCAACGAGAATGGCGAGTATGTGATTAACCGCATTAAGCCGGGAACTTATACCCTTACAGCTTCGGCAGTTGGCATAGCCAAAACCCAAAAAAGCATAACCGTTGTGGCTGGCCAGTCTCAGACCATTGATTTTGTACTGGCAGAAAATAAGCAAAACCTGCAAGAAGTAACCATATCGGCCAGAAATGTGAATAAAACAACATCGGCGGTAGCCAAAATGCCTCTTAAAAACCTGGAAAATCCTCAAGTTTACAGCAGCGTATCTGCCGAAACAATGAAACAGCAGACTATTAGCAATTATGACGATGCTTTGCGCAACGTACCTGGAATTGCCAGAACCTGGGAATCGACGGGCAGAGGCGGCGATGGCGGTTCTTATTTTGCCCTAAGAGGTTTTGAAGCCCAACCCGGATTGGTAAATGGTTTGCCAGGCTTAGTGAGCGGCAACCTCGATCCGGCCAATGTTGAAGAAATACAGGTAATGAAAGGGCCATCGGGTACGCTGTTTGGCGCCAGCTTTTATGGCTACGGCGGCATTATCAATACCATTACCAAAAAACCATATTACAGCTTTGGTGGCGAAGTTGGCTACAACGTCGGAAGCTTTGGCCTGCACCGCGTAACCGTAGATTTGAATACACCTTTAAGCAAAACCAAAAAAATCGCCTTCCGCTTAAACACGGCCTATCAAACCGAGAAGAGTTTTCAGGATGCCGGCTTCAAGAAATCCTTCTTTATTGCCCCGAGCTTTGCTTATGAGGTTAACGATAAGCTGTCGTTCCAATTATTGGCTGAAATCTTAGATGAAAAAAGAGCAGTAGCTCCTGTGTTTTTTAACACCGACAGGGTAAGCCCGCTCGATTTTAAAAATATTACAGCGCTCAATCTCAACAACAAGCTTTCGTTTACCAACAACGACCTCAGCATTAAAAACCCGAGAAAAAACCTACAGGCGCAGGCCTTGTACAAATTTGATAGCCGTTGGAACTCACAAACCGTTTTTTCGGCCAGCAATATCAAATCTGATGGAATTTACAGCTACATCTGGGGCGTTGACGATACCAAACCCAACGAGAGAAATTATTTCTACCAGTACTTTAACGATCAAGATTATAACACTACTACTTTTGATGTGCAACAGAATTTTAATGGCGACTTTAAAATTGGCAACGTCAGAAACCGTGTATTAATTGGCTTGGATTATTTTACCCGTACGGTAAAAAACAACAGTTCAGACTGGATCAGTACCCGTCGTGTTAATCCACAAGGCGGTTATGTGGATACAGACTCATCAAATCCAGATGGCCTTAACGCATCGGTTATTCAAAACCAGCTCGATGCTTCAGACCATACCGATACCAAGATTACCAACAGGGCTTACAGCGCCTATGCATCAGATGTGGTAAACATTACCCCAGCCCTATCGGCAATGTTAAGCTTAAGAATAGATTATTTTGAAAACAAGGCCAATGTAGCAACCGATGACTACGACCAGTTGACCTTTTCGCCAAAATTCGGTTTGGTTTACCAGCCTATCTTGGATAAGGTTTCTGTTTTCGCCAACTACATGAATGCCTTTTACAATGTAGCCCCATCAGAAATATTCGATAATGATGGAAATAGCTTGGGCGTAAAGGCATTTAAGCCAGAAAGAGCAAATCAGTTTGAGTTTGGAGCAAAAGCCAATCTTTTTGCCGACAAGTTATTTGCAACGGTATCCTACTACGACACCAAAGTAGCTAACAGAGTATATTTCTCGCCAACCAGCGCCATGCAGGGCGGCAAAACCCAAAGCCGTGGCTTTGAACTGGAAATCAATGCCAACCCTGTACCAGAACTGAACATCATTGGAGGCTTTAGCCACGGCAGGATCAAAGTGATTGAAGGAAACACAGCTACACCTAATGATTTTTATAACGAAGTGGGCAGAAGTCCGGGTGGCCAAGGCCCACAAACCCTGGCTAACTTTTGGGCAACCTACAAAATTAGCCAAGGCCTGCTTAAAGATTTTGGTATAGGCTTAGGTGCCAACTACGCAGGTGTGTACAAGGTGATCGACAATAGCGTTACCGGCGTATTCAAACTGCCAAGCTACACACTGGTAAATGCCAGCCTTTTCTACAATGCAAAGCACCTGAGGGTAACCTTCAATGCCAACAACCTTACAGACGAAACCTATTATACCGGCTACTGGTCTGTAAATCCACAAAAGCCGGCCAATTTCGTTACAAGCCTGGCTTTTAAATTTTAGAACATCCCAAAAACTCACATTCACTCACTCATCATGTATTTAAAAACAACATACCTCCTTTTAGTTGCCCTCTTCGCTTTACTCTTGGGTAATCCGGCATTTGCACAGCAAAACGGCAGCATTCAGGGAAAAATTACAACCTCCGACGGCCTGCCTGCAGTTGATGTAAGCATCGGCCTTAAAAACAAAAACCAAACCACTGCTACTGATGAGCAGGGCACTTACAAGCTTACTAAAATAAAGCCCGGCAAATATGTGCTAAGGGCAAGCGCCATTGGCATCAATACGCAAGAAAAAGACATTACTGTTGTAGCTGGCGAAACCTTAAATATCGATTTTGTACTTTCAGAGAACAGCGAAAACTTAAAGGAAGTAACCATCAGCGGCAGCAAAAAAAACAAGTATGCCGTAAAAAGCAGCGATTACGTAGGCAAAATGCCTTTAAACAATTTGGAAAACCCACAGGTTTACACCACTATTTCTAAAGAGGTGATGGCAGACCAACTGGTTTTCTCTGTTGACGATGCTACCCGTAATGCAACAGGTATCCAAAAAATGTGGGAAGCTACCGGTCGCGGTGGCGATGGTGGCGCCTATTACAGCTCAAGAGGCTTCATTATGCAAGGCAAGTTAAGAAATGGCATTGCAGGTAATGTAACCAGTCGCGTAGACGCTGCGAATCTAGAGCGCCTCGAAGTGATCAAAGGTCCATCGGCTACCCTATTTGGCAGTACATTGACCTCTTATGGCGGCTTGATGAACAGGATTACCAAAAAACCTTATCAAGGTTTGGGTGGCGAAGTAAACTATGCCGTTGGCAGCTACAATTTTAATCGTGTAAGTGTTGATTTCAATACACCTATTGATAAAAAAAATGAAATCTATGCCCGTGTAAATGCAGCCTATAACTACAACGGAACTTTTCAGGATAATGGATTTGACAAAGGCTTTTTTATTGCCCCAAGCCTTTCTTACAAAGTAAACGACAGGTTAAGTTTTCAGTTTGATGCCGAATTTGCCAATGGAACCAATATTGGAAGGCCTGTAATCTTCTTTTATTTCCCGACTGCCGATTTAGGCGTGACCAGGGCAGATGAAGCTGGTTTGGATTATAAAAAATCGTACTACAGCAACGACTTGACCCAAAAATATAAATCGAGCAATTTCTTTGCACAGGCCAATTACAAAATCAGCAAAAACTGGACTTCACAAACCAATTTTACAAGTACATACAGTTTTTCTAATGGCCGCAGCCCTTATTTCTTCTTGGTGCCGAACAACTACCCTGCTTTGGGAAATCCAGGTGCTGGACCAGGATCGGACCTATTGTCAAGAGCAGATCAATCTACCGACAATAGCAAAATTAATGTATGGGAAATTCAGCAAAACTTTAACGGCGATTTCAATATTGGCTCGTTGAGAAACAGGCTGGTTGTTGGCTTGGATTTCTTCCGCCAGAACTCAGATCAGATCTTCTACTCTATCGATACCTACGACTTGATCAGAAAAGATGGAAATTCGCCTACCTATGGCAACTTTAACGAACATAACCTCGCCAACTATTATGCAAGCTTAAGCAATGTTCCGAGATACCCAATTGGCATCAGATCGAATACTTACAGTGTTTTTGCATCGGATGTAATTAACCTCAGCGACAGGTTGATGGCATTGGCCGCCTTAAGGGTAGACCGTTTTGACAATAAAGGCAATTTTGACCGTGCAGGCAATCAAACTAGTCCGGGCTATAAGCAAACTGCCTTCTCTCCAAAATTTGGATTGGTTTTCCAACCGGTTAAAGATCAGGTTTCGCTTTTTGCCAATTACCAAAACAGTTTCAATAACGTTGATGGAAGAAGTAAAACCGGCGTCGCTTTCAAACCTGAACAAGCCAATCAAATGGAAGGTGGCGTAAAACTTAACGCTTTTGGCAACAAATTAAGCGGTACATTCTCGTATTACTACATCAAGGTAAAAGACATTTTGAGGCCTGATCCTGCCGATCAGAATTTCAGTATCCAAAATGGCACAAAAATCAGCAAAGGCATAGAGGCCGAAATCATTGCCAATCCTATAGAAGGCTTTAACATTATAGCTGGCTTTTCTTATAACGACAACAAACTGGTTAACGCTACGCCAGATGTAGAAGGCCGCAGAGATGCTTATTCTATGTCTCCTTATGCCGCCAATTTATGGTTAAGCTACAAGTTGATGAATGGTACGATGAAAGGCTTTGGTGTAGGTGTTGGCGGCAACTATGCCAGCGATAACAAAATTGTAAACAGTGCTACCATGGGCCAGTTCATTTTGCCTGCCTATACCGTATTGAACGCGAGCTTATTTTACGATCATACCCGATACAGGATTGGGGTGAAAGCCGACAACTTTACCAATGAAAAATATTGGATTGGCTATGGCACCATGAACCCGCAACAGTTAAGAAGCTATACCGGAAGTATTGCTTATAAATTTTAAACTTATCTAAAAACATACAATGCGTTTAAAATTATTTTACCTATTCCTAGCTTCCCTGATTGTCTTTGCCGGAATGCCTGCATTTGCACAACAAAGCGGAGGCATTAAAGGCAAGATTACTACTGCCGATGGACAGCCTGCTTCTTTTGTGAGCGTAGGCCTGAAAAACAAAAACCAAAGTACCGCTACCAATGAAAGCGGCGAGTATAGTTTTACCAAAGTAAAAGCCGGAACTTATACCTTAAAAGTGAGTGCGGTTGGCATCAATACACAAGAAAAGAGCATCACCGTGGTTGCCGGAGAAACGGCAATATTAGATTTCGTGCTGACCGAAAACAGCCAGGTATTGAAGGAAGTTTCTATCCAAACCCGAAAAAACAAATATAAAATCAGCACACCATCTTCTAGCCTGAGGCTAAACGAGCCTGTTCTAGAAGCGCCTCAAAACATCCAGATTGTAAGTGCCGATGCCATTGCCGATCAACAGATCATCAGCATGAGCGACGGCTTGATCCGCAATGTGAGTGGTGCCGTAAGGTTAGAGCACTGGGGTGATTTATATACCAACATTAACATGCGAGGTTCTCAGATCCAAGCCATGCGCAACGGCTTTAACGTGGTAGCCTCGTTCTGGGGTCCTTTAACCGAAGACATGAGCTTTGTTGATCATATCGAATTTGTAAAAGGCCCAGCCGGCTTTATGCTGGGCAGTGGCGATCCGAGCGGCATGTACAATGTAGTAACCAAAAAGCCCATGGGCACTAACACCGGCGAAGTAGGCTTTACCTTGGGGAGTTACGATTTGTACCGAACAACAGTTGACCTTGATCGCAAGATAACGGCTGATGGCAAGTTGTTGTTCAGGCTCAATACCGCTGTACAAAACAAAGGCAGCTTTAGGCCTTTCGAGCAAAACGACCGTTATAGCTTTGCCCCTTCGTTGAGCTACCAAATTACCAATAGCACCAAATTTACGGCTGAGTATGCCTTGCAAAATGCAAAAATGACCGAGGTAGGTTCTTACTACGTATTCGGTACCGATCAATATGCAAAAGTGGGACCTAAGTTTACCATGACCCAACCAGGCGTTGATCCGACCCGCATTAAAGACCATAGCTTATTTTTAAACCTAACCCAAAACCTGGGCGACAAGTGGAAGATTACCGCGCAGGCGGCATACTTCAAATACCTCCAAACCGGTACCAGCTCATGGCCTTCAAAGGTGAGCAGCAACGGCGACGTAATTAGAAACGTAGCCATTTGGGATGCCGAAAGCACCATGAAACTGGGTCAGCTGTTCATCAACGGCGAGGCCAAAACCGGAAGCATTACCCACCGCATTTTGGCTGGGTTTGACGGTGGCAAGAAAGAATACTTTGCCGATTGGGGCCAATCGCACGATTTGGACCTACCTTCTTCTCCATTTAATATCTATCAGCCGAATTATGGTTACCCAACCAATGGCTATCCGAACTTTAATCGCGAGCAAAGCGTAAAAGAAAGAGCAATTGCCATTGGAGGCCTAATGGATCAAAAATACCTGAGTGGTTATGTACAAGAGGAACTGGGCTTTTTTAATAATAAGGTTCGCCTCACCTTGGCTGGCCGTTATACCTATGTGAACCAATCGTCGTGGGGCAATCCTTCGGATAAGGCAGACAGATTTACGCCACGTGTAGGCTTAAGCGTTTCGATAGACAAAAACACTGCTGTTTATGGAGTGTACGACCAAGCTTTTATCCCACAAAGTGGCATTTTGCGTAGCGGAGGCACCCCCGACCCAATTACCGGTACCAACACTGAATTTGGCATTAAAAGAGACTGGTTTGATGGCAAATGGAACACTACGCTTTCGGTGTATAGGATATTGAAACAGCACGAACTCATTACCGACCCTACCAATGGTACCCGTCCTGATGGCTCTAAAGAAAACTACAGCGTACCCCTGGGCGAAAAAAGGGCACAAGGAGTTGAATTCGACCTTAGGGGTGAGATTTTATCTGGCCTAAAGCTCATCGCCAACTATGCCTATACCGATGGCAAGGTAACTGAGCTGACCCCTGGCGTACAAGGCATTGCCGTTGGTGATATTGTTCCAGGCTTTGCCAAACATGTAGCCAATAGCTGGTTAAGCTACGACATACAAAGTGGCGTGTTAAAAGGCGCTGGTGCATCGGCGGGCTTTACTTATCAAGCCGGTAGAGCAACAGATACCTGGAGTGCTGGCTTACAAAAGCTGCCTAATTATTTCAAGCTTGATGGCGGTATTTTTTATGGCAGAAACAAGATCAGGGTTACGGCAAATGTATTCAACATTTTAGACCGTTATTTATACTCTGGCTCGTACTACTCATGGCTCAATGCCTACTACTGGCAAGCCGAAGCTCCAAGAAACTACAGATTAAGTATTGCCTATAAATTTTAAACCTCATGATGATGAAAAAAATATCTCTACTCTTAGTGCTCCTAACCATGAGCATCGGCAGTGCTTTTGCACATGCGCTTTGGATCGAAACTGCCTCTACCGGCAAAAAAGGACAAACCCAGGAAGTGAAAATCTTCTTTGGCGAGTACGAAGAAAATGCCCCCGACTCAGCTGCTAAATGGTTCAGCAACCTGAAGGATTTCAGTTTGGTGCTTACTGCGCCAAACGGCACCACCAAAATTTTAAAGGCAACAGCCGATGTGCATTTCTTTAAAACCAGCTTCACGCCTGATCAGGATGGCACTTATACCCTTTCTGTTGTGCACGAAGTAAAAGACATTTATGAAAATGCAAAAATCGAGTACTATGCTTTTGCGCATGTAGCCGTAGGCAATGCCGCAAAAATCAATGTTGCTTATCCTACAAACGCTTTGTTTACTATTCAGCCATCGCAGGCAAGCAGCAAAGCAGGCGCATCGGTTCCACATCAGGTAGTATATAACAAAGCACCATTTGCTTCACAAAAGTTAACAATTGTTGATCCTGAAAGAAAAAAACAAGAACCGACAACAGATGCCAATGGCAAGTTTGATTTTAAACCGACCCAAAAAGGAAATTACTTTTTAGAAGCCTTTAAAGAAGATGCTACACCAGGAGAACTCGACGGCAAAAAATATGAAAAGGTTTGGCATGTAGTTACCTATTTTGTACAAGCGCAATAACCTTTTTCAATCCTATTAATGTTTCGACCAATTGGCCTTAAGGGGCTGATTGGTTCTTTTGTAAAACCATGACCACAACAAAGCCAGCTTCAAACAAAACGAAAAAATCACGCTTTAGGCGCGTAAGCGACTGGCTACACCTATGGCTGGGCCTGTTTTCGGGTATTATTGTGTTTATTGTGGCGATAACTGGCTGTATTTATACCTTTCAGGTAGAAATAACAGAGTGGATCCATCATGACGAAATATTCGTGAAACCTCCTGCAAAGGCACAAACCCTGCCCTTAAGCCAATTGCAAAAAGAAGCAGAAAAAGCCTTGGGCATTAAAGTTGGCTTTGCAGAAACCTACCAATCACCAGATCGCGCCTGGATATTTGGCACTTACAAAGCGGGCAACCCCGATGCTTTTTTCTATTTCGATTCGATAGATTATTACAAAGTGGCCTTGGTTAATCCTTACACCGGAAAAGTCAATTTGGTAAAGGACTACAAGTACGACTTTTTCAATGTCATCAAATTTATCCATTGGAGCCTGTTGATCAACCATCCGATCGGGCAACAGGTTGTAGGCTGGTCTACTTTTATCTTTGTGATCTTGCTCATTACCGGAATGATCCATTGGTGGCCGAAAAACTTCAAAAAATCCAACCTGGATAAAAGCTTCAAGGTAAAATGGAAAGCAAAATTTAAGCGCCTTAACTACGATCTGCATAATGTTCCGGGCTTTTATGCCATGCTTGTTTGTTTGATCTTGGCATTCACCGGAATGGTTTGGGCATTCCAATGGTTTCAGAATACGATATACGTGGTGGCTTCGCAAAGCATTACTCCGCCCGAAGTGAAGACCTTCAAATCAGACAGCACGCAAGTTAGGGCAACGACCGATCCTTTCGATATTGCCTTTAACGAAGCGCGTAAAATGTTGAAGGGTGTAGATCGCATTTCCATCAGCCCCGCTGCCGATAAAGACGGAACCATTTCTGTCTCTGGCATTAGGGGGATAGAAACCTATTACGACTATGATGTGCTGCAATTTGACCAATACACAGGCAAATTCATCAACCGCAGAAATTACGATGAGCAAAATGCTGGCGAAAAACTAATCGGTTTGAACTACGACATCCATGTGGGTGCCGTTTTGGGCCTGACCGGAAAAATAATGGTCTTTTGTGCCGGTTTAGTAGCGGCAAGCCTGCCTATAACCGGTTTTATCATTTGGCTGGGCAGAAAGAAAAAAACAAAGAAACCAAAAACAACAAGTCTGGCATAAATGCTTGGCAAACAAGAAATAAAAATAATATACTCAAATCAATAAATAACTCAAGATGAAAAAGTTACAACTACTATTTGCGCTCGTGCTCCCGGTTTTAGGTGCATCGGCACAATCAAAAATCGATCAAGACCGCGAAGCCATTAAATCATTGGCTGGTTTTTATAAAGTAACCTTCAACTATGCAGAAACCTTTTCGCCAGACGACGATTACAAGTTTCACGAAAGACACCGTTCATCGGCCAAAGAATGGGCAGTAATTTTAGAAGATTCGCCAAAGAAAATCGTGATCCAGCATTTGTTGGTAATGAGGGGCGACAGCATGATCATTAAGCACTGGAGAGAAGATTGGACTTACGAAGATCCACAAATCTTGGTGTACGATAAAAACGATACCTGGAAAAAAGTAACCTTAAGCGCTAATGACACCAAAGGCAAGTGGACCCAAAAAGTTTATCAAGTTGATGATAGTCCGCGCTACCAGGCAATTGGTACGTGGGTACACGTAGATGGCAAGCACCAATGGCAAAGCAATTCAGATTCGCCGTTGCCTCGCCGCGAATACACCGAACGTAACGACTATAACGTACTCAACCGTGGCAATACGCTTTATTTAACTCCGAAAGGCTGGATGTTTGAGCAAGACAACAAAAAAATTGTGCGCAACGAAAGTGGCGACAAATTATTGGCGATGGAAAAAGGCATGGAAGAGTTTGTAAAAACCGATCCAAAATCATTTGGCTATGCCCAAACCTGGTGGAAACAACAGCAAAATTTCTGGAAAGATGCCCGCGATACCTGGGATTCTATTTTTGCAGAAAACAATGTGATCAAGTTGACACCTAAAGTAGACAACAAATTATTGTATGAGCAGTTTTTTGCCCTTGGCGATCAATCGGTAAAAGAAAACTGGAGTTCAGACAAAAACAAAGAAGGCATCAGAAAAATCATTTTGGCTTATTTAGCTAAAGGATAACGATTGTTTCCCGTCATTGCGAGGAGTAGACGAAGCAATCTCTCTTCGTTTTCCCAAACCTCGAAATTTGATACAACGAAGCCCCGAAAAATTTTTCGGGGCTTCGTAATGAATGACCTTTAGATTCCCCTGTAGGCGTTCCCCTCAGCTTATGGGTATTTATACTTCCGTTTCGTATATTGCAGGTACAAAACTCTCTTGCTGGCATGAAAAAAATCTTAATCGCTGCTTTGTTGCTCTGTAGCTGCAGTGTCTTTGCACAAGACCTCAAATATGCCCGTAAAACTTTAGAAAAGTTAACGGCTCCAGCCTTTTGGGGTCGAGGCTATACCAAAAACGGCATGGGCAAGGCAGCTGATTTTATCGAATCTGAATTCAAGTCTTTTGGGCTACAACCCATGGATGGCAAAGATTTTAAGCAGTCCTTTTTATTCTCGGTTAATACTTTCCCCGGCAAAATGGAAGTAAAAATCAATGGCAAAACCTTGATTCCGGGAAAAGACTTTATTGTAGGGCAAGCCAGCCAAGGCGTTGTGGCAAAGGCAAGCCTAACCCAAGATGATAGCACCCACTTCATCGCCAAGGCAGAAAGAATTGTAATAAGCCTGCAAGACAAACTCACTTGGTCTGTAGCGCAAAAGGTAAACGATTATACCGAGATCATGGTCAAAAAATCTGCCCTCACACAAATGCCCCAAACCCTAGAAGCAAATATTGAAAATGTTTTTGTCCCTGATTTTAGGGCCAGCAACATCTGCGCCATGGTAAAAGGCACCAGCAAACCCGATTCAATTTTATTGATTACTGCCCATTACGATCATTTAGGAGGCATGGGCACCGATACCTATTTCCCCGGGGCCAATGACAATGGCAGCGGCGTTTCCTTTCTCTTGAGCCTGGCCAAATACTATGCCGCCCATCCACAAAAATATACCATGGCTTTTATCTGTTTTGCCGGAGAAGAAGCCGGTATTTTAGGTTCTAGGTATTTTACCGAAAACCCATTGGTAGACCTTAAAAAAATCCGTTTTTTAATTAATGTGGATATGGTGGGCACTGGCGAAACGGGAGCTACAGTAGTCAATGCTACGCAATACCCCAAAGAGTTTGCCCTGCTCAACCAAATCAACGATTCTGGCCATTTTTTGGTTAAGATCAACCCACGAGGCAAAGCAGCCAACAGCGACCACTACTTTTTTACCGAAAAGGGGGTGCCTGCTTTTTTCTTGTACACCCAGGGAGGAATTGCCGCTTATCACGATGTATTCGACCAGCCCAAAACCCTGCCCTTTACAGTATACGAGAATTTGTTCAAGCTTTTCACCGGCTTTAACAAGGCGCTGATGAATTAATCGGCCTGTCATCCTATTGTTTAAGTTCTGTTGCCTGTTAAACAAATGCAATTGCTTATTGTTAATTTGGCAAAAATTTAAATATGGCCTTACTCTTCACTCCGCTCCGCCTTAAAAACATTAGCCTAAAAAATCGAATTGTCGTATCACCCATGTGCGAGTATTCGGCAACAGATGGTTTTGCCAACCAATGGCATTTGGTACATTTAGGCAGCCGTGCGGTTGGAGGTGCTGGACTTATCCTTACCGAAGCAACAGCTGTTTCACCAGAAGGGCGGATTTCTATTGCCGATTTGGGGATATGGAAAGACGAACACATCGCCAAACTCAAGGAAATTACAGATTTTATCCATGCCAATGGCGCTATTGCAGGCATTCAATTGGCGCATGCCGGTCGCAAGGCCAGTTTCGATATCCCCTGGCAAAACCCCAAGCAACTCGACGAAGCTAATGGAGGCTGGCCAACGGTGGCGCCAAGTGCACTTCCTTTTAACCCTACAGATAAAACGCCTCTAGCCTTAGATGAGGCAGGCATTGCCAAAGTAAAATCAGATTTTAAAGCCGCAGTTCAAAGAGCCATACAGGCAGGCTTTGAAGTAATCGAAATCCATGCGGCACACGGCTATTTATTGCATCAGTTTTTGTCGCCTCTTAGCAACAAGCGCAGCGATGAGTATGGTGGCAGCTTTGAAAACCGGATCCGTTTATTGCTCGAAGTAGTTGGGGCCGTACAAGAAGTTTGGCCTGCAGAAAATCCTTTGTTTGTGCGCATCTCGGCTACCGACTGGGTTGATGGTGGCTGGAACGAGGAAGAATCTGTTCGCTTATCGGCTTTGCTTAAGGCACAAGGAGTTGATTTGGTAGACACCTCTTCTGGTGGACTGGATCTGGCACAACAAATTCCGTTACAGCCAGGTTATCAGGTACCTTTTGCCAAGGCCATTAAACAGCAGAGCGATATCGCAACGGGAGCCGTTGGCCTGATTACCGAAGCCGAACAGGCCGAAACTATTTTGCAAAACGGAGAAGCAGATCTGATCTTTTTGGCCAGAGAGCTGCTGAGAGATCCTTATTTCCCGCTGCACGCCGCTTTTAAGCTTGGGGTCGATATCAAATGGCCGTCGCAATATGAACGTGCAAAACCCCGTTTAAATTAAATATTAAGCTTATCTTGGTCTAAAAATTATACGGCCGTTGGTGTTCTCCACTAACGATTTGATTTAAAAACTGATGAATGAGGCTTGTTGGTGAAAAACGCCGACAAAAGCAAGTTAATAGCATACACCAATGAAAAAATCCGTCCTAAAGAGCGCAATCATTTTTAAATTCTGTGCCGTTCTGTTCTTTGTTGTCATCCTTTCCTGCAAAAAGGAAAAGACCTCTATTAACCTACCGCTTTCTGGGCCTAATCAGGACTTTTATGTATTGGCCGATAACAATGTATTGGCCAAGTATAATGCCCAAAACATCAAGACTTCGTCGGGCAAGGTAACCATAACCGGTATTGGTGCTACAGAAAACCTCCTTACCATCGATTTTAGGCCAGCCACAGGCGATTTATATGCCATTAGCAGTGCGAGTAAGCTTTATATTATTAATTTGAGTACCGGAAGAGCCACGGCTGTTGCAGAGGCTTTTACACCTGCCATTTCTGGTACGGTAATCAGCATGGATTTTAACCCTGTAGCCGATGAGATCAGGCTGGTAAGCAATACTGGTCAAAATTTGCGCATCAATCCAGAAACTGGAACCGTAACTGCTACAGATACCAATATTAGTGGCGGGGCGGTAATGGGCATCGCCCATACCAATAGTGTGGCTGGAGCCACTACAACAGACCTGTATGATATCGATCCAACAGCCAAGGTTTTATACAAACAAAATCCAAACAATGGTACCTTGACTAAGGTGGCAGATTTGGGGTTTGCCGTAGGCGACAATGTAAGCTTAGACATTTCGCCCAACAGTAAAAATGTACTAATGATAGGTAAATTGGGCAACGATCTTAACTTATACAGTATTGAGTTAGACAGAAACCTAACCAAATTGGCCGGCATTTTTAAAGACATCAGCACTGTGCGTGGCATTGCCATTCCAAGCAGTCCGGCAGCTTATGCCATAGGCCTCGATGCGAACAACGTAAGCAACTTGCTTATCTTTAATCCTACAGCCGCAAAATCAACGGCCGTTATCGTTAGCAAGCCCATTACAGGCCTACAAAGCGGAGAAACGATATTAGGCATAGACATGAGGCCACTAAACGGGCAGGTTTATGCTTTGGGCAGCAGCAACAGGCTATATACAATTAACCTAGGCACGGGAGCACTCACGCAAGTGGGTTCGGGCACTTTTGCAGCGGCCTTGTCTGGCACCAGCTTTGGCTTCGACTTTACGGCGCAGGATGATGCAATTCGTGTGGTAAGCAATACCGCACAAAACCTGTTGATCAATCCACGTACTGGGATTGTTACTGCTCAGCCACCTTTAACTGTTACAGGAGGTGGAACACCAGTTGCAAGCGCAGCGGCCTATAGCAGCAACTTAACGGGCACTACCATTTCGCCCAAGCTTTACATTATAGACCAGATAGCAAAAAAACTCTATAGCCAAGACCAGGTTTCGGGGATCTTAACTGCCATTGGCGATTTAAAAATAGAAGGAGAAATTTTGGCAACCAACGGATTTGATATTGGCAACAGCAATATTGGTGATGCCGCTTATGGTATTTTTACGGTGGCTACAAAAACCAAGCTGTATCAGGTCAACCTATCTTCGGGAGCAATTACTACAAATGATACGATGCTCGAATTTTCGCAAAGCATAACAGGATTTACTTTAGGCCGGAGGCTCTAATTTTTTAAAACATTTTCCCTTATTTTTGATTTATAATTAAAAACTAGATCATGTTCGATAAATTAATGGCTGCCCAGCAAAAGGCAGACGAAATTAAAAAAAGGCTGGATACCGTTTCTGTATTTGGCGAGGTGGAAGGCGGCGCCATCCGCGTTACGGCAACTGCAAACAAAGCCATCACAGCCATAGCAATTGAAGAAGAATTTTATAAACAGGCTGATAAAGAGGAGCTCGAAGAACTGCTCTTAACAGCAATAAACAAGGCCCTGCAACAAGCTGATCAAGTAAGCGCTACAGAAATGCAGGCGGCTACCAAAGACATGCTAGGCGGCTTAGGCGGTATGTTTGGTGCTTAAGATCAAATAAAGCTAAAAGGCAGAAGGGTAATTGGTAAAACCTGTCCAAGTCTCACATCTCAATTCTCAATACCACAAAAAATGAAATATACGTATTATGGCCAATCGTGTTTCTTGCTAGAAACAGAAGCCGGAAAAAAATTCTTGTTCGATCCTTTTATTAGCCCCAACCTATTGGCTAAGCATATCGATATGACCAAAATAGAAGCTGATTATATTTTGGTAAGCCATGGTCATGGCGACCACGTAGCCGACTTGGTTACTTTAGCCAAACAAACCAAGGCACAGGTAATTGCCATGCCCGAAGTAATTGGCTGGGCAGGCAAACAGGGCATTGAAAATGTGCATCCCATGAATTTTGGCAAGCACACTTTCGACTTTGGAAAAATACGCATGGTTTGGGCTACCCATTCTGCCGGACTTCCCGATGGAAGCTATGGTGGCAACCCTGCAGGTTTCGTCCTGGAATTAGACAGCAAACAAATTTATTTTGCTGGCGATACCGGCTTAACCATAGAAATGAAGTTATTGGCCGAGCTCTATAAATTAGATTATGCCATATTACCAATTGGCGGTAACTACACCATGGATGTAGACGATGCGGTAATTGCTTCGAACTACATCAATTGCGACAAGGTAATCGGTGTACACTACGATACCTTCCCAGTAATTGCCATAGATTCCCAAACGGCCGTAGAAAGCTTTAAACGGGCCCACAAGACATTATTATTGCCTGCAATAGGTGAAACTATCAGTCTATAAGAAAAGCAAAGAAAAAGGCTCCCGATTTGATCGGGAGCCTTTTTCAATTAAACCTTAAATTAATAAAACCAATATGACTTAGTTTTTCTTTGCGGCTGCTTTATTGGCTTTATAGCGCATGTCTGCAGTTCCATCTTTTTTAGTTGGGCCTGCAACAGGTGCTGCTTTAGCCGCTTTGTTAGCTTTATAACGCATATCTGCAGTTCCGTCTTTTTTGGTTGGACCAGCAACAGCAGGAGTTGCAGCTACTTTTTTAACCTCTTTTTTGGCAGTTGCAGGAGCAGTAGTTTTAACTGTAGCTACTTTTTCGTCTGCTTTTTTAACCTCAGTTTTGGCTTTTGCTTTTGCAGCTGAAGCTTTTTGTGCTGCCGGAGCAGCAGTTTGTGCGAAAGTGGTGCTTACACCTAATAACGCGATTGCAATAAGACCTAATAATTTTTTCATGATGCTCATTTTTTGTTTTAATGCCATGAAGCTTCTTTATGCAGAGGTTCCATGTCTTCCATTTTGTTGATGTAAAATTGTTTTATTAAAATGAAGATTAAATGAAGTTAATCATTTTATTCCTGAAGTAAAATAGCAATCGACAAGGAATATTCCATCGCTACTGGCTCGCCCAATTCGGTACCCGGAATCCATTTGCCCAATGACAAGCTCAATACTTTTAGTACCTCTCTCTTCAGCTTTGGATGGATATTTTGTGAGGAAACAATATCTTCTAACTGTCCGTCTTTGGTAACCGTAAATGTCAAGGTAATTCTGGCCGGCACTTTTTCTTTTTCCAGGTTGGTTGGGTATTTAAATTCTTTGGCAAAAAGCTGATGAAAGGCACCGATGCCTCCTTTGTAGCCAGGTTCTGTTACTACTGCTGTTTTGGCTACGCTATTGCCCTCGGCATCAAAATAAGCACTATCAGTGAGCAATCCATTATCGGCATAAGTCTCTTTTAAAGCAGGTTTGCCATTTTCATAAAACATGCGCCAGTTCCCTGTTTTTTTCCCGCGACTATAACGCCCCTCTTTCCTCACGTGTCCATTATTCCAATAGAGGCGGTAAGTGCCATGCAATGTACCCCAGGCATAATTGGCCTTTTCGTGAACCTGCTCTCCGGCAAAAAAGATTTTCCATTCGCCATACCTATAGCCTTTGTCAAAATCTCCGGTTTCCTTCAATTTGCCGTTCTCATAAAAAGCATACGGACCTTTTCTTTCGCTCAGCTTCTCGTCGCCATAGCTGATGCTTTCTTTTAGCTCATCCTTTTTATCATACATCTTTACTACCCAAAGACTGTCTTGATGCACTACTTCCTTTCGCCACTTAGAACGCAAAGGATCTTTGTTATAACCAGGGTTCGAATAAATGAGCGTGGTGTCTTGTTGAGCGGAGGCAAGTGTGCCAAACAATAAAAAGAGAGTAAATAAAAAATGTGTTTTCATAATACAATCGATTAGCGATTCGACCGAATAATTTTTAAAGAAATGACGAGATAGCTACACTTCCCAATTCAATATAAATCTACCGAATTATTTCACAGTAGACAATAAATAGATGTTTTGGTTTAGTAGAGGCAGTAAATTTTATTGGAATATTAGGCCCAGCATCTACTTTTTTGCCAAGGCCGTTTGCAGAGCTCTATTAAGTGTACTTTTTCATCACTTTATGCTAAATTTAATAGGAATATGATAGTTTACGCGTATATTTTTGCCGTACAATTTCCCTGGAATCCATTTTGGTGAAAGTCTCATTACTCTAAGGGCTTCACTATCTAGGCTTGGGTATAATGTCTTACTTACCTTAATATTTTCAATTGTACCTACTTCAGTAATTACAAACGAAAGTTCGACTGTTCCTGTTATGCGCTCATTCACAGCATCAGCAGGATATCTTACTTTTTCTGCCAAGAACCCATAGAACTTATTTATTCCTCCAGGAAAAGATGGTGGTGATTCGATCTCTTTAAGAACGGTTTTATTTCCTAAAGAATCTAAATAAAGTCCATCTTCTAGTTTCGAATCATTGCTATATTTTTCTTTGATCGCAATTTTGCCACTGTCATAATAGGCAATCCACTCTCCTACTTTTTTCTCTTTTTTGTAGTTGCCGGTTTTTTGTGCATTGCCATTTGACCAATAAGAAGAATAGGGTCCGTCTAAGGTATCCCTTACATAGGTTTCTGTTGCCTTTACCCTGCCCGATGTATCATAGCGAATAAAGTTCCCTTCTCTCGTATTGTTTAAGTAAATCCCTTTTAAAACAGGCTTGCCATCCCTATATTCTAAATACTGCCCATGTTTGATGGTTAAGGCTTGATCGAAATAAGTCTCTCTTTTCTGGATGACATTAAGCTTATCGTAGGTAAGAAAAACGTAACTATTGCTGTCTTTCTGAAATACTTTGAGTATCTGTACAGCTTTTTTGGGATCAACCTGTTTAAAGCTGGCATCCACATACATGGTTGCCGTATCTGTTTGCGCAAACAATGGCACCGAATAAAGTAACAAAATAAATAATAAGAGCTTTTTCATTATGTTAATCGTATTTCCTTGTGCTTGTTGGTGTTCCTCACCAACAAGCTATATAATTGTCATGCCGGATTTTGATCCAACATCTTTTTTAAAGAGGTTGCTTCGTCACTAACGTTTATCGCAATGACGAATTGTAGTTCAAGATGACGATTGGCAGTTGAGAACACCAATCATGGTTCCTTAATGTGCCGCCAACCAGTTATCTCCTTCCCCAATTTCGATTTCGATGGGCACCTGGGTTTTGATAGCTGTTTTCATGCGGTTGGCAATAATCGCCTTCATCTGTTCCACTTCTGTCCTTACCACATCAAACACCAACTCATCATGTACCTGCATCGTCATTTTAGATTGGAGTCCCTGCGCTTTGATGTCATGGTGGATATTGATCATCGCAATCTTGATCAGGTCGGCTGCAGAACCTTGTATCGGCGCATTAATGGCATTTCGTTCGGCATAGCTCCTTACAGTGGCATTGGCCGAGTTAATGTCTCTCAGGTATCTTCTCCTGCCCATAATGGTTTCTACAAATCCGTTCTCACGGGCAAAGTTCATCGTATCGCTCATGTAGCGCTTGATGCCTGGATATTGAATAAAATACTGCTCGATAATTTCGGCAGCTTCCTTTCGTGGAATATTCAAGTTTTGCGAAAGGCCAAAAGCCGATTGTCCGTAAATAATACCAAAGTTTACAGCTTTTGCATTTCGACGCTGATTAGAATCCACCTCTTCAATACCTATTCCATATACCTTGGCCGCTGTAGCGGTATGAATATCAATTCCTTTGCTAAAGGCATCGAGCATGTTCTCTTCCTTGCTGATTTCGGCAATGATGCGCAGTTCAATTTGTGAATAATCGGCCGATAACAAGATATGGTCTGCATCTCTGGCAATAAAAGCCTTGCGCACTTCGCGCCCGCGCTCGGTACGGATAGGAATATTCTGCAGATTGGGGTTATTGGAACTCAATCTTCCCGTAGCGGCCACCGCTTGGTTATAGCTGGTATGCACACGTCCAGTTTTGGGATTTACCAGCAAAGGCAAAGCATCTACATAGGTAGATTTTAGCTTTTGCATCTGGCGGAAATCTAAAATATCCTGAACAATATCGCTCTTGTGGGCTAACAATGTCAACACATCTTCGCCAGTTTGATATTGTCCGGTTTTGGTCTTTTTTGCCTTCGGATCTAATTTCAAATGGTCGAAAAGCACTTCGCCCAATTGTTTTGGCGAAGCAAGGTTAAACTTTAATCCGGCCTTGTCATAAACCCTTTGCTCGGCTTTGATAATTTCTTCCTGTAGTTCGCTCGAATAGGTTCTTAAGGTATCCATATCAATCCTTACCCCTTCTTTTTCCATATCGGCCAGCACATAAATCAGCGGGTTTTCTATTTCTGCCGCCAATTTCTCCGCATTGCGTTCTTTGAGCATTGGCCTAAAAACATTGGCCAATTGCAGGGTTACGTCGGCATCTTCAGCCGCATAATCCACTACGTCTGCTACAGGCACATCGCGCATGGTTCCTTGGGCTTTTCCCTTGGCGCCAATCAGTGAAGTGATCGAAATCGGAGTATAGCCCAGGTAATTTTCAGACAGGATATCCATGTTATGGCGGGTATCCGGATCAATAAGGTAATGCGCCAACATGGTATCGAACAGTACGCCTTTCACTTCTATGCCGTACCATTTGAACACCAACATATCATACTTAATATTCTGGCCAATTTTGGCGATCTGCTCATTTTCGAGCACCGGTCTAAACTCTTCTAAAATAGCCTGTGTGATCGCTTTATCTTCTGGTACCGGAATGTAATAACCCTCGCCAGGAATAATCGAGAATGACAACCCAACCAGTTCTGCAAGATTCGCATCGGTTCCAGTAGTTTCGGTATCGAACGAGATGCTTTCTTGCTTTAGCAAGGCATCAATCAGTTCTTTTCTGGCTTCCGGTGTGTCTACCAGGATGTAATTATGCGGCGTATTGCCGATGTTTTTGGCATCAATCGGTGTATCAAACAGCGAAGGCTGTGCAGTAACCTTTGCCTCAGCAGCAGCCGTAACCATGATGTCATTGCCAAACAGATCTTTTTGGCCACTTGGCACTGCTTTCGCTTCGTTTACGTTAAACTCATCTCCAAATACCCTTCGGCCAATTGTCCTGAATTCGAGTTCAGCAAACAAAGGTTCCAACAACTCGCGACTAGGTTCTTCCAATTGCAAGGCGGTTTCATCAAAGGCAACTGGCACATTTAAGATAATGGTAGCCAATTTTTTAGAAACCAATCCCTGGGCAGCAAAGTTTTCTACGTTTTCCTTCTGCTTGCCCTTGAGCTCATGCGAATTGGCAATGATGTTTTCCATGCTGCCATATTGCTTGATCAATGCTTTTGCCGTCTTTTCGCCAATACCCGGAATGCCGGGAATATTATCAACAGCATCGCCCCAAAGGCCCAGGATATCAATTACCTGTTCTACTTTTTCAATTTCCCACTTGGCCAATACTTCTTTCACGCCTAAAATTTCCATTTCGTTGCCCATGCGTGCAGGCTTATAAATGAAAATATTGTCAGACACCAATTGGGCAAAATCCTTATCTGGCGTCATACAAAAAACCTGAAACCCTTGGCGTTCGGCTTCTTTAGCCATAGTTCCAATGATATCGTCGGCTTCGTAGCCATCAAGTGTAATTACCGGAATATTAAACCCTTCGATAAGCCTAAAAATATAAGGCAAGGCTTTCGACAGGTCTTCGGGCATGGCCTCGCGGTGTGCCTTGTAGGCTTCGAAATCGGTATGTCTTTCTGTAGGTGCTTCGGTATCGAAAACTACCGCAATATGGCTAGGCTTTTCCTTTTTGAGCACCTCGAGCAGGGTATTGGTAAAGCCCATTACTGCCGAAGTATTTACGCCGCCCGAAGTAAAACGGGGGTTCTTGCTTAACGCAAAATGTGCTCTGTAAATGAGCGCCATTCCATCTAAAAGGAAAAGTTTCTTGTCCATTGGTTTGTTGTTAGTAGCATAAAGGTACTAATAGTCTGCCTATCCTTTAAGGCCAATATTATTTTTCTTTTCTCCTTATGAAATCTGACCTTTATAAGCATCTATAAATTAAAAGACTATGAAAAAAACCTTACTCCTCCTATTTTTTGCTATTTCCCTCACGGCCAAGGCCCAATTGCCAGCAACAGAATTGTTTAACCAAATTAGGTTCAGCGGGCTTACCGGCGAAGAAAAAGCCGATTATGGAACAGCTGATCATCCTATTCCTTCTGGGGCTTTCAAAAATATTGCAGACAAGCCTAAAATGCAGCTCCAAATGTTCAAGCTTACCAACAGCTATCGTTGGCCAAATGGCGAAAAACTGAATTTCTCTGCCAGACATAGCACAGTAAACAAAAACGGAAGCGGAATGGTAGATGTGTATACCTTAACCAGACAGGGCAGCAAAGATACCATTAGGCTTTATGTTGACCCTTACCAGGAAGCATCTACCTATTTTGTGCCAAAAGGATTGGTTCCGCTGTCGAAAGAAATTTTGGCCAAAGAGATGGCTCCAGCTGTTAAGATTGTGGAGGAACTTGAGCAGGCTCCCGATGCATCGATATTAAAAGAACAGGCGGCCACGTTGCTTCAATATCTTTCGCAAAATATCGGCACTGCTCCTTTTATCGATCAAGAAGAACTAAAGCCTTTGCTAAGCGACCAAGAAGCGGCTGTCGAGCTGAAGGGCTATTTGATGCGTTGCTACATATTCGGCAAATTTTACGCTTATGCCAAAGATTTACCTAAACCAAAGGAATATGCCCTCAACAAAGTGAAAACTGCATTTGGAAAGTTTGTAGTACTTCATCCCGATGTTAAAACGGGCAACCTAAAAGAATTGCTTAAATAATCAAAGCCTTTTATTGGTGTTCTCCACCAACAAACTAGGATCACAAGAGATCAAGCATTAGGGTTTTAACTAGTGTTGTTTTGGAGCGCTTGTATTGAAGAAGATGAAAGGTAGTCCTGCTTTCCGCTGTATCTTTTTGCCCAAAAGCAAAAAGGATGACGCTCCAATCAGGGCTATTTTAACTGAGGTTGTGCACATAGCAACAGAGTCCCTGCCTCCTAAACCCGATTGGAAGCGATAGTTTTGAGCAGAGCGAAAAACTTTAGCAAAAAGCGGGACTGCCAGTCAAATGGAAAGCTGTTTTTGCTTTCCCATAAATCATCAAAACCGCAAACTGAAAATTGCCAAACTGTTTTTATAACAAGCACAAATAATTTACGTTATTTGTGAACATGAAAGCTTTTAAATTCTTTTTGCTACTGTTGTTGGCCAGCGCCAAGCTTTGGGCCCAAGACGTGGTTTTAATTAGCGAGGGCAATTTTGTTCGTGGCGTAATCAAAGGCACCAATTACAGTTCGGTAGCCATTATGCAAGACGACCAGACTTTGGTGCAATACCAGGCCAAAGACATCAAGTCGTTTGTTTGGAATGGCGAAACCTACGACAGCAAACCGATCATTGCAAAGAAAAAAGCCGAATACCGATTCTTTAAGCTGGTAGAAATCGGCGCCGTCAATCTTTACTCTTATGGCGACAAAGGAGTAACGGAACAAGCGCCACAATCAAGACCCAAGGTTAGGCCTTCTTTTGGCGTAGGTTTAGGTTCTGGCGGATTTGGAGGAGGCATAGGTGGGGGCATTACCTTTGGCGGTGGTGGCCGAAGAAACGACGAGGTGGCAAACAATGGCCCTAAAGGCAAAGTGAGCTACTTTATCGAAAAACCTGGCACGGGCCCGATGCAGGAAATTTCTTTAGATGCCGGAAAAATCACCACAACAAGGGCCGTTCTCTTGCAAAAGCTAAGCAACGACGAAGACTTGGCCCAGCGCATCAATGCTACCGAAAGCTTCGATGGCAAAAGTTTGGCTGCTTTTATCAGGGCCTATAATGAAATGCATAAGTAGGTTTAGTCTTAAGTCCTAAAGTCGGTAGTCCTAAGTATAGAGTTTGGAGTAGGGAGTTTGGAGTGGGGAGCTGGAATTCAATTACAAGTTGAATAAGCTAATTTTTGTTTAAAAATTTTTCAGGATTATTCATCATATATACCAGCAGTTTTGCTATTTCTTCTGATTGTAAATCTAAAGATGTAAACTCAATTGCTGAGATATATTCACAAGATTGCGCAAACTGCAACCACGTCTGCGTTTCCCCATTTTCCATATCTGCATCAGACAATTTACTGATAAAGTGGTTGGGGATATCTGCGCTTTCGATAAGCTTCGGCTAGATTAGCACATACACTTCTGGACGATCTTCTTATCTGATCTGTTAAGCTATATCGTTCTTCTGAAGGGAAACGCTTAGAGATATTGAATATCTCCATTGAAAGTGCAAAAGCTTTCTGATAAACAAGAAGATCCTTTAAGGTACCCATCCTTAAATCTAAAGCTTTTGCTATTCATCTCCAAACTCTAAACTCCGCGCTCCACATTCGAAAGCTCGTCCCAGTACTCAACAGCTCTTCTGTAATGCGGAATAACGATAGAGCCACCTACCAAGTTGGCGATCATGAAGATTTCGTTCATCTCGTCGTTGTTTACGCCTTCATTATGGCATTTTTCTAAATGATATTTAATGCAGTCGTCGCAACGCAATACCATCGACGCTACCAAGCCCAGCATTTCTTTTGTCTTTACATCTAAGGCACCGGCTGCATAACTGGTGGTATCTAATGCAAAAAACCGCTTGATATTGGTATTGGCAGTTTCCATTATCCTATCGTTCATTTTGCTGCGATAGCCGTTAAATTCTTCTACTAACTTTCCCATGAATATGTATGTTGATTGTTGAACAGGGATACAAATTAAATCTCAATCAAGGGATCCCAAAACACCTTTTTAAAATCTTTTACTTTATCGTTTTCTACTCTTATGCCTTCTTTTTCCAGCAGTTCCTGCATCAGTGAAGGAGGCGAGAAGTGGAATTTTCCGGTAAGCAATCCGCTGCTGTTTACCACGCGGTGTGCAGGCACCTTGGGCTTCGACGCGCCTGCATGCAGCATTGCGTGGCCTACCATACGCGAAGACTTGGCTGCCCCCAGGGCTTTGGCTATAGCGCCATACGAAGTTACGCGCCCTTTTGGAATGAGCCGAACTACTTCATAAACCTGGTCATAAAACGAATCGTCCATTAGCTGAATGAAAATTGAATATAATTGATGTTTTTATCGTGCTTTAAATATATTCTTTCGTAATGTGTTTTGATAGATAAAACCTCGTCGGCAAACTCCGATTGGTAAAGGTGGTTGGTGTTTTTATGCGTCACCAAGCCTAGCTCTTCTACCTTTTCGCAGGTATAGCCGTAAAGCCCATCGTTATCGGTTTTTAAATTTACCTTTCCGCCAGGTCTTAACAAAATCCTATATTTTTCTAAAAAGCCGGGAAAAGTCAAACGCTTTTTCTCCCTGCTGATCTGTGGCTGCGGATCGGCAAAGGTAATCCATATTTCATCGATCTCTCCAGGGCCAAAATACTCCAGGATATCTTCAATTTGTATCCTTAAAAAGGCCAAATTCTGGATGCCTTCTTCTACGCCGGTTTTTGCGCCGCGCCATATGCGATTGCCCTTGAGATCTACCCCTATAAAATTCTTTTCCGGAAAGAGCTTGGCCAAGTTAACGGCATACTCGCCCTTGCCACAGGCCAGTTCCAAAACTATTGGATGGTCATTCTTGAAATGATCCGAAGCCCATTTCCCCTTCATTACTTTGCCCAAATGCAATTGGTATACGTTTGGAAAAGTGTCTATTTCTGAAAATTTTCTTAATTTATCTTTGCCCACTTACTGTAAATAAAAAACAAAAGTAAGGTTTTGGTTTCATTAGTCACGGCTAAGTTGGCGGATTAGTTTGCTGGCCAATAGTCCATGGCTGATGATCAATGGTCTTTTGTCTAAAGTTTCCACTTCTACCTATCGATTTCAAACCGTTTAATTGCCAACCAAAAATGACTGGTAGAAAATCACTAATTTCATTATTATCGTCAAAGTTTATACATTTACAAATAGATCATCAATTTTAACTATATGACCCTAGTACAGCTCGAATATATTGTTGCCGTTGACACCTACCGGAGTTTTGTAAGTGCCGCCGATAAATGTTTTGTAACCCAGCCAACCCTCAGTATGCAGGTGCAGAAATTAGAGGAGTTCTTAAACGTAAAAATATTCGACCGCAGCAGGCAGCCTATAGTACCTACCGAAATCGGTTCCCAAATTATTGCGCAGGCACGCATCGTACTGCAGGAAAACCAAAAAATAAAGGAAATCATCAGCAACCAGCAACAAGATGTTACCGGGGAGCTTAAAATAGGCATTATACCTACCATAGCTCCTTATTTATTGCCTGAGGTAATTGCATCGATGCTAGAAAAATATCCCGACCTCAAATTGCTGATCTGGGAGTACACTACCGAAGACATTATCCACCACCTCAAAACCGGTGTAATCGATTGCGGCATTTTAGCAACGCCATTGGTAGATTCCAACCTGAGTGAAACTCCGCTGTTTTATGAAAATTTTGTCAGCTACATCAGCAAGAACAGCAAGCTGTTTAAGAAAAAAGCCATCGAAGCCGAGGACCTTGAAGAAGAAAACATCTGGCTTTTAAACGAAGGCCATTGCATGCGTACCCAGGTATTGAACATCTGTCGCTCTACCAAAAACAACCGCCTGCAATCCTTAACCTATAACACTGGAAGCATAGAAACGCTGATCAGGATGGTAGATGTAAACGATGGCGCCACCTTGCTACCCGAATTGGCATTGGCCGATTTAAGCGTGAAGCAGCTCAATAAGGTTCGTTATTTTAAATCGCCTGAACCTGTACGCGAAATCAGTTTGGTTACACACAAAAACTACATTAAAAAACGAATGCTGAATGCCTTGCGCGAAGAGATCTTGGCCATCATTCCGAAAGCCATGAAACAACGCAAGAAAAAAGATGTAATCGGGATTTAGACCAACTGTTTTTGTTTTTTGCTAAAGAAGTTAAGTTTGACCGAAATAGCAATTGCAACCAGAAACAATCCTAAAGTCAATACGTCTATCAATGTAGAATTTACATCGGTTCCGGTAATTTTGTCTGCAAAGTATTTGATGAATGAAGCAGGCAGGTTTTGCTCGCCCAACTGGGCTTTTATCTGCCATTGCCAATCGGTAACCGGACAATAGCCCAAGCCAAACCAAATGCCTAAAATGGTCCAACAGCCCAGGGTAACCATGGCGAACCAAAAATGTAACCTACGGGTCTTTTGAGGGATCCAGCCAAAAAGGTTAAAACCTACGATGACTAGGTGGACAATTGTTAAAAGATAATCTAAAACAAGCAGCACAAGTTAGGGATTGTTGCCACTCTTCAAGCCTTCAATACCTACCACTTTTTCTTCTTCCTCTCCTTTTTTCTTTTTCTTTTTCTTGTTTGGGTCTATCCCGCTCAGGCGCTCTTCTACAATCGTGTTGTACTCGGTTACCTGCTCTGGCTTAAGCACGGCTTTGATGTTTTTGTTGGTTTCGTTTTGGATCTTAAAGAATTTGGTTTCGTCCTCTTCTTTAAAAGTCCCCGCCTGCTGCTTTTTGTACAGTCCCAATTGCTCTTTAGCCAATTCGTAGGCATAATTATACACCACGCTTCTTTGCGTAGGACTTAGTTTGAGGCGTTTGTCTAATTCCTCAATATTCTTTTTTGCCAATTCTTCTGCTGTAGGAATTTTTTGTGCTTTGCCAGTAAACACTAGGCCTAGAGCCAAAACAAGCATTAAAACCAATTTTTTCATAGCCGCAATTTATAAAATATTCATCGAAATATAAAAACAACAAAAAAGGCCGAACAATGCTCGGCCCTTTCTCTATGCTATTGCTTTAATTACAAAGCTTTTTTATAACGTTCTGCAACTGCATCCCAGTTTACTACGTTCCAAATTGCCGCTAAATAATCAGGGCGTTTGTTTTGGTACTTCAAGTAGTAGGCGTGCTCCCAAACATCGATACCGAAAATTGGCGTACCTTTTACCTCTGCATTGTCCATTAAAGGATTGTCTTGGTTAGGCGTTGAAGAAATAATCAGTTTTTTATCGGCACCTACCGATAGCCAAGCCCAACCTGAACCGAAACGGGTAGCACCGGCATCTTGGATTTTGGTTTTGAAATCTGCAAAAGAACCAAAAGCGTCGTTAATTGCCTTAGCTAAATCGCCAGTTGGCTCGCCACCTTTATTTGGGCCTAAAACTGTCCAGAACAAAGTGTGGTTAAAATGGCCACCGCCGTTGTTGCGAACTGCTGGTGGGAATTTTGAAATATTTTTGATGATGTCTTCGATGCTCGAATTTGCCTCAGGCTTACCTTCCAAAGCTTTGTTTAAATTGGTTACATAAGCTTGGTGATGTTTGCCATGGTGGATTTCCATGGTCAATTTATCAATATGTGGTTCTAATGCGTCGGTTGCGTATGCTAACGCAGGTAATTCAAAAGCCATAATGTATATATTTAAGTTTAAAAATTGTTATTGTACAAATATAACAGAGAAAGGTTAAGTTTTATTCAATTGTTTGTCAACTTTATTTGCGTTTATTCTTAAAGAAATTGGTCATCAACTGTCCGCATTCTTCGGCTAAAACGCCACCTTTTAATAACGTTTTGGGGTGCAAAAGGTTTTGCCCAATTCTCGTAAAGCCGCGCTTCTCTTCGCGTGCTCCAAATACAATCCTGCTAATTTGTGTCCAATAACTGGCACCGGCACACATAACGCAGGGTTCTATGGTTACATACAGGGTACAATCCTTTAAATACTTGCCTCCCATGGTTTGGGCCGCAGCCGTAAAAGCCTGCATTTCGGCATGCGCCGTAACATCATTCAGCTGCTCGGTAAGGTTATAGCCCCGACCTATTATTTTTCCATGGCTTACCACAATGGCGCCAATCGGAATCTCTTCGGCTTCGTAGGCTTTTTTGGCTTCGTTAAGCGCTAAACGCATAAAATGCTCATCGGCCTGTTCGGGGTTTTGATTTTCTTCAAAATTATAATAGCTCATTATTGATTGCCGATTTTAGAATTGCAAATTACGATTGTTGAATTAAAACTGATGGTTCAAAATTGTTTATACCAATTTACTGCCATTGGGCACTTTGCTGCTCACGTTGGCCAGCACAATATCACCGTTTTCATCGGCAAAACCGGTTACCAAAAATTCGCTCATAAACTTGCCGATCTGTTTTTTGGGAAAATTGATTACACCCACGATCTGTCGGCCAACCAATTCTTCTTTGGTGTAATGCTTTGTAATTTGGGCACTGCTCATCTTGATGCCGAATTCGCCAAAATCGACCCTTACCTTAAAAGCGGGTTTACGGGCTTCCGGAAAATCAAACGCTTCCAAGATGGTTCCTACCCTTAATTCTACTTTTTCAAAATCATTCCAGGTTATTTCTTCCATAAGCCAAAAGTAAACATTTAAAGGAAAATACTTTCGCCACATAGGCACATAGAATCGGCATAACTACTATCGCTATATGCCTATGTGGTGTAGTCAAAAGTGTTAGCTTCATTTTTATTACCTTTGCAACATGGTTGAAATCAAGTTAAAAAAAGGAAAGGAAAAAGCGGTTTTACAACGTCACCCGTGGGTGTTTTCTGGTGCTTTAGAAAAAGTAAAGGGCGAGCCCAAAAACGGCGATGTAGTAAAAGTGCTCAGTGCGCATAACGAATTTTTGGCTTATGGCTATTTCAACGACCAATCTCGCGTAGCAGTTCGCCTCATTGAGTGGGACGAGAACCAAACCATCGATAAAGCTTGGTACAGTAAAAAAATCAGACAGGCCATTGAAGCGAGGGCGCACCTGCTCCAAAAAAAAGATAGCAACGCCTATCGCCTAATTTTTAGCGAAGCAGATTTCCTACCTGGTTTGATCGTAGATAAATATGCCGATTTTCTTTCGGTCCAGATTTTAAGCACGGGAATAGAAAAGGCCAAAGACGTAATTATCGAATCGCTTTGCGAGGCTTTGAATCCTAAAGGCATTTTCGACCGCAGCGATGCAACCGCCCGTACGCACGAGGGCATTACCGCCGAAAACGGCTTGCTTTGGGGAGAAGCTCCTGCCACTTTTATCGAAGTAAAGGAAAACGGAATCACCTACCATATCAACATTGCCGAAGGGCAGAAATCTGGGTTTTATTGCGACCAGCGCGACAACCGCCAGCTTTTGGCCAGTTATGCCAAAGGAAAAACCGTATTAGACTGCTTTAGCTACAGCGGAGGCTTTAGTTTAAATGCGCTGAAACAAGGTGCAGAAGAGGTAACTAGTGTAGACAGCTCTGCACTGGCCATCGAAACACTTAAGCAAAATATAGCACTAAACCAATTCGATTCGAAAGTCCACACTGCTATCCAGTCTGATGTGAACAAGCAATTGCGCGCATTTAAAGAAGAAGGAAAGAAGTTCGATATCGTTATACTCGACCCACCCAAATACGCCCCTTCTCGCTCTGCCTTAGACCGTGCGGCTAGAGCCTACAAAGACCTGAACCGTTTAGGCCTATTGTTGCTGGAAAGCGGCGGCTTGTTGGCCACTTTTTCTTGTTCTGGCGCAGTTGATATCGAAACCTTTAAACAAATTATTGCCTGGGCAGCACTCGATGCCGGCAAGGAAGTACAGGTAATCAGACAATTTAGCCAGCCAGAAGACCATCCGGTACGCCTTTCTTTTCCTGAGGGCGAATACTTGAAAGGACTATTGCTGAGGGTAGTTTAATTTAAAAAAAATCTGCTTACATTAGGTTATGCTCATTGTAAAAAACATCAGGTTAAGCAGAATCATCAGAAACACATGGCAGGTAGACCTGATCATGATCGTTTCCTGCACGGCTACTTATTTTACCCGCGAATATTTAATCGCGCATCATTTTGTTATACCGGCAATTATCCCTACCGTTTTGGGTACGGCTATTGCGTTTTTTATCGGCTTTAACAACAACCAGGCCTACGATCGTTGGTGGGAAGCACGCAAAATTTGGGGCGGTTTGGTTAACGATTCCAGGTCTTTTGCCCGAAGCCTGCTCAGTTACGTGCCACAGAACAAAGAAAACGATGCCTTGGTTAGGCGGATGATCTTTAGGCACATTGCTTTTCTCTATGCCTTGAAGGCCAATTTGCGTGGTACTACAGACCAAATTTATATCAAATACCTCGACAATGCAGAAAAACTGCAGGTTGACCAACATAAGAATATTCACAACGCCATTTTACTGAATCAGGCCCAAGACCTGCAAAAACTCTACACAAGTCAGCTAGATGGCTTTAAATTTTTAGACATCAACGCTTTGCTGGTGAAGTTCAGCGATGAAATGGGGATGTGCGAACGCATCAAAAACACGGTTTTTCCCACTACTTATAGCTATCTGACCAAGGTATTTATCTGGCTCTTTGTGGTTACTTTTACCCTAGTTATTAGTCAGGATATGGGCTATTGGTCTATCTTTATGGGTTGGCTGGTAGGCTTCGTGTTTGTATCTACCCAGATTAACGGCATGAGCCTTATCGATCCTTTCGAAAACAATTCATCGGGCGTACCCCTTAATCAGATTACCCGAACCATAGAAATCAACCTGCTCCAGATGCTGGGCGAAGAAGATATTCCTGCACCGGTATTGCCTATTAACGATGAATATGTTTTGTAAAGCGCTATTCTAGTTCTTCGGAGCTTTCTGGCAGTTTATCATATTCGCCACTTAAGGCATATTTGCCAAAAATAACCAAGCCTATTGCTATCGGAATAAAGATGAGCAGGATAATGCCCCATTGCAAAGCGGTATTGGTTTTTGCCATTCCGGCTTCGGCTTGGCCGATTTTATCCCAAGCCTGCCAAGCCATCAAACCTACTGCCAAAGGGCCAAGGATCATCCAAAACAACCCTAATATTTTCTTTAATGCTTTCATGGTTTAATCGTTAACGTTTTCGTCTCTTTTGTTTGATAAATAAACAGCGCCTATCACAAAACTCAGTGCTGCAATGCCAATGGGATACCAGAGTCCAGAAAGTGGCGTAGCCCCTGCAAAACTGGCGATCAAAGTGGCAATAAAAGGTACAAGTCCTCCAAAAACACCATTACCCACATGGTAAGGCAGCGACATGGAAGTATACCTGATTTTAGTTGGAAACAACTCCACCAAGAATGCGGCGATAGGTCCATATACCATGGTTACTAAAATGATCTGAAAGAACACCAAGGCTACAAACAGCCAAAATGTACCTGAGGTTAGCGTTTTGTCTTTTGCTATTGCTGGAGCATGGCCGATAGCTTTGCTCGGATCAGCATATACAGTATCAACCTGTAGCTTGTTAAAGGTGCTTCCGTTAAGCAACGTAACCTTGGTGCTCGTATTCACCAGGATATCACCCAGGGTATGCAAAGCGGTTTTGGTTACCACAGGTTCGGCAGTGCTTTTGATTTCGGTTGGTGCCAATTGACTCAGATCGGTCTTATCCAGGAATATTTGATAAATGGGCCGATAAAAGATAATGCCAAGCAACATGCCACAGAGCATGATCCATTTGCGCCCAACCTTATCGCTCCAAGAGCCAAACACCACAAAGAAAGGCGTTGCAAAGGCAATGCCCCAGAGCAAAATATATCGTGAGTCGTTAAAATCAACCTTGCAGGTATTTTCGATAAACGACTGTGCATAAAATTGGCCCGTATACCAGATTACGCCCTGCCCCATGGTAGCGCCAAACAACGCCAGCAACACCATTTTAAAATTGCCCTTTTTGCTAAAGCTTTCCTTCAATGGATTTTTAGAAACCTTGCCTTCCGTTTTGAGTTTGGTAAACATCGGCGATTCGTGCATTTTTAAGCGGATGTAGATCGAAACACCCACCAATAAAATAGACAACAGAAATGGAATACGCCAGCCCCAATCGGCAAAGGCCGTAGCACCGATCAGGTTTTTAGAGAGCACAATAATGCCCAAAGAAAGAAACAGGCCCAGGGTAGCCGTGGTTTGGATCCAGCTGGTAAAAAAACCTCTTTTGCCTTTGGGTGCATGTTCGGCCACATAGGTTGCTGCACCGCCGTATTCGCCACCCAAGGCCAAACCCTGAATTAAGCGCAGGATGAGCACCAAGATTGGCGCAGCATAACCGATGCTCGAATAAGAAGGGATAAGACCGATTAAAAAGGTAGAGCCGCCCATCAGCACCAAAGTAAGCAAGAACGTGTATTTACGGCCAATTAAATCGCCGAGGCGACCAAATACCAAGGCGCCAAAAGGCCTCACAATAAAACCTGCCGCAAAAATCGCCAAAGTATTGATCAGTGCCGAAGCTCCGGCATCTGCCGGAAAAAGCTGTGCACCAATGATGGTGGCTAAGCTTCCGAAAATGTAGAAATCGTACCATTCAATCAGCGTTCCCAAAGAGGAAGCGCCAATTACTTTAAAAATGCTGTTCGGTTTGATTGATGAAGTCATAGCTTTAAAGCTAAGTGTTTGAAAATTAAAACACAATAACATTCTCGAGACAGATACTTCTATTCAAAGCAAACATAAGGAGTCCGTCATTGCGAGAAACGCCAGTGACGAAGCAATCTCTTTAAAAAGATACCGGATCAGGGTCCGACATAACGTTTTTTACGTTTTAGAAAAGCAAAGCCTTATGCCCTTTTGCAATTGCAACCCTGCTTTGCACTGCAAGTCCTCTTCCCGAAACGAGTTCGGGACTGCGGGCTTTCCGTTTCAATCAGGTTTGGGGAACGGCATTTCTTCAGCTAGGCTCCGTTGCACAAGCCTAAGCCAAATAGCCTGAATTGAAGTGGCATCCCTACGCGCCATCGTTGGTGTCCTCACCAACGATTTTATTTTACACCGTAGGCTTGTTGGTGAAGACACCAACAAGGGCGTACCCAGCATGACTAATCTTAATTTAAGAGATACCGGATCAGGGTCCGGCATGACGATCTATTATCCAATGCTTTCGTTGGTGTTCTTCACCAACGATTTGACTAAACATTTATAAAGACTTGTTGGTGTTCCTCACCAACAATAGCCAGGTTAAGATTTATTCAACGGATGCTGCAGGTAAAGGATAACCAGCGACAACAAGAGAAAAGGCAATTCGATGGCTGCTCCCTTGAGGTCTTTATGGCTGAGCTCTAAGGCCATAATGAATAGGATACCTGCCGCAGTAATGAAATTGCCATACACAAATGTTTTGGGAAACAAAACCAGGATGGCGCCAATTACGGTAAAGGCGCCCAGTACCAATACCCCGTTTTTGCCAACATTGAACTTGTTAAACAGCTGCAACATTTCTTGCTTGCCACTGATCATGGCGAAGCCTTGTTTAATGCCCATGTACAAGGCAAAAAGAATTAAGATCGAGTTTAGAATTTTAAGTGCCATAAGTAGTGTTTGATGAATAAGCCTACAGCAATTTAAGAAAATTTATTGTTTTTTGAAGGGGGGCCTGCTGGCTAGGAACACCAAAAAATGCCAGTAAAATTGATCTGGGTTTACTGCACTACGGCCTGTCAATAGCCCTGACTGGAGCGGCATCCTTTTTTGCGCCTTCAGCAAAAAAGATACAGCGTAAGGCGGGACTGCCTTTAATCATGCAGGAACACTGCGCTCCAAAAGAAAATATAGGCTTAGGACACACAGGTCTTCAGCAGCAATGTCCTATCTCATTCTCCTAAACTTGCTGGCAAAGAACACCACCAAGAGCAATGCTACTCTTCGTCTCTAAAATAAACTTTATAATAATTCATCGAACGATCGTCGTCAAAGCCCTTTTCGATGAGCTCTTTGTTGCCATGGATATAGATATGGAAATTCTTGTCGAGTTTTAAGATGCTCTTAAAAGCTTTGGCCTGTTTTTTAACCGCGGCATCAGAAATATCGAAGGTATCGGCAATTGGGGTATCAAACTCCTCTTCGTAGCTTTTCTTGTAGCTTTTAAAGAGATCTATTCCTTCTTTATTGGCAATTACCTCATTGGCAAATTCGTCTATGTCAAAGCTTTCTTTCTCTTTAAAATATTTCATCGAGCGATTGAGCAGATCGATCTTGTCTGTTTTGGTGACTTCAAATTCTTCATCAAGCTTTTCGGTGATGAAATTCTTATATACACCCAATACATTTTGCGTTTGGCTGTAATTATCGTTCCTGACCTTAAGCCTTAAAAATTCGTCCTTCCAATAAACCGCCTCGGCACTGCGGTTGGTTTGGTCAATTACCGCCACCTTAAAGCCTACTTCTTTATCCGTATTGAAAATCAGGCAACCTTTATCCAACTTACTAATGTTGATAGCTTCCTGCTCATAGCTCAAGGCGAAACCGCTTTGCTCTGGATACACTTTAATATAGCTTTCTTTGGTTTCTGATTTGAAAATCCCGATGGCATCGTGCAAATCGCCTTCGATCTGCACATTCTCAAAATAGGCTACATAAAGCTCTCCCGATTTTATTTTGGGGTGGTTGGAAATATCGTACAGGTAGGTAGCCAGCTTTTTGCTGTTTTCATGAAACACATCGCCATTGGCAAATATCTCTGACGCGAAATGGTACACCTCGTTCAAATTCAGGTCATTGTTGGGATGCATGAAATGATAGATCTCGTTCACTTTCTCATAAGGCGATAAAAAATACTGCAGCAAAAGCTGTTTGAGCATTTCGTCCTGAATGTACATCGACTGTTCAGACAGCACATAAAACTCGTCTTGCAATTTGTTGCCAATCCTATGGATAGAAAGTTCGGCCAATGAGGCTTCGAAAAAGGTAATCATACGCTAAGCTTAAAATGTAGGCCTGCAAAAGTAGGCTTTAGCTTTGGCATGCTCAAATCGAATTAAAAATCCTCCTCTATCATTTCCTTGTTGGCAGAGATTCCGGCTTTATTGCCATTGGCTACTGCACCAGAAACTGTACGAAACATTGTAGTGCAATCGCCGGCCGCAAAAACGCCGGGCACCGTGGTTTGCACATCGTTAACTACAATCAGGTTTTGCGGATCGATTTCGCAACCTAACTGCGCTGCAATGGGCGAATGCTGCTCAAGACCTCCACGGCCAAAAATGGCTTTCAGCTCATGTTTAGTTCCATTCTTTAACAAAAGGTATTTTAAAACCCCATCCCAATGCACAATCTCGGCAATTTCTTCGCTTACGATTTGAATTCCCTTTGCTTTAAAACGCTGTGTCTGCTCTTCACTTAAGGTAGAAGGCCCATTGGTAAACAGGGTAAGATTCTTGCTCCAATTAAAAATCATCTTGGCAAATTCAAAGGCCATATCTCCATTGGCAATTACCCCTAAAGGCTGATTGGCTACCTCGTAGCCGTGACAATACGGGCAATGCAACACAGAAATTCCCCAACACTCGGCAAAGCCTTTAATATTAGGAAATATATCCTTTATCCCCATGGTCAGAATCAGTTTTCTGCTGGAAAAGCTTTGCCCATTTGCTGTCGAAACTGTAAATCCTTCGGTTTCTTTTTGGGCGTTAACAACCAATCCTTCGGCAAACATCACCGTAGGATAGGCCAAAACCTGAGCCTTGGCTTCGGCACTGATAATGGCGGGTGTTTCGCCATCGCGTGTTAAAAAATTGTGCGAATGAGGGGTCTGCCTGTTGCATGGCTCACCAGCATCGATCACCAAAACCTGGCGCAACGACCTGCCCAAGGCCATAGCTGCCGAAAGCCCAGCATAGCTGCCTCCAACAATAATTACATCGTATCTGTCCATAATTTTTCTATATGGGCAAAACTATAAAATTAGATGCAACAAAATTGCGTTTAAAGAAAAAAGGAGGTTTGTGTGACTTTTTTGAAGCAGTTGGCACCAGCATAGTCATCCAGAGCGAAGCGAAGGAGCTACGAAAGAAAAACTTCTATAATAGATTCCTCCTTTCGTCGGAATGACAAAAGGTTAAAAAGCAAGCATTGAACTATTTTTTATCGGAATCTTCTTGTTTATCGGTCCCTTCCTCTGGTGTATTGCGCAATTCTACAGGTTTGTGCCAGTATTGTCATCCAGAGCGACGCGAAGGAGCTATGAAGAAATTTCCCAAAGTAGATTTCTTCTCTCGTCGGAATGACAAATAGGTTAAAAAACGCCAAGCATTCAAGCTATTTTTTATCGGCCTCTTCTTGTGGGCTGTTGCGCAGCTTAACGGGTTTCTTGTTCTTTTTCATCTTCAGGTTGAGCATCTCTACCAATACCGAGAAGGCCATGGCAAAGTAGATGTAACCTTTCGGAATGTGTTGGTCTAATCCTTCGGCCAATAGCGATACACCAATGAGCAACAAGAACGAGAGTGCCAACATTTTAACGGTTGGATGCTGGTTTACAAATTTGCTGATAGCCCCGGCCGAAATCATCATAATGATAACCGCAATGACTACTGCAGCAATCATAACCTCCACATGCTCGGCCATCCCTACTGCAGTGATTACTGAATCTAGCGAGAATACAATATCCAACAAAAGGATCTGAAAAATTACGCCGCTAAAAGAATATACCTTGCCCTTTACTTCCTGCTCTTCGGCGCTCTCCAGCTTATCGTGGATTTCGTGCGTACTTTTATAGATCAGGAAAATCCCCCCAACGATCAGGATCAAATCTCTACCCGAAATAGCCAATTTGCCCAGCCATTCTTCGCTGTTTACACCAAACCACTCGCCGATATTAAACAAAGGCGTAGTCAGTTTCATGATCCAAGTAAGCGAAAGCAGCAAAAGCACACGGGTAATCATGGCTAGGCCCAAACCCAGCTGACGGCCTTTTTTCTGTTGGTGCTCAGGCAGTTTGCCCGACAAAATAGAAATGAAAATGATATTGTCTATCCCTAAAACTATTTCTAAAACGGTTAGGGTCAATAGTGAAATCCAGGCTTCTGGACTGCTTAAAAATTCCATGGTTTATCTGATCTTAGGCGAAAATATAAAAAGCCTGCTAATTTTCATTAACAGGCTTCCACTTTATTTGTTTGGTTTATTTATCTAAATGTAACCGAGTTGTACGACGAGCGGACAGTTACCTTCCCTGAACCGCCTTTTCCGATCTGGCCAGTATACTGTTTGGTCTGGTCATCGTCGTCACTTTGTTTGCGTGCCGTAACGTTGCTGCCATACTTAAAGCTATTGTAGCTTACAGATACATCGAAATCGGCCGAGTACCCTGGATCAAAGCCTAAAGCTACGCTGCTATACTGCGCATTAACGTTGATGTTTTTAGCGGCCGCATCGATATTGCCGGCACTTAATGAGCCATACTGGATCTTGGTGCTTAAGTTGCCATTCAGGTTTGAAATCTTTACTGCAGCGTATTGCACATCCAGGTCAAGCGCTCCCGCTGTGCCAATGGTAATGCCGCTGCCGTATTGATGTTTGATCACAGCTGTTCCTTTTACCGTTCCGATATTTACTGCGGTGTATTGCAAATCGAGGTTTAAAGAACCTGCGGTACCAATGGTTAAGCCACTGCCGTACTGGTGTTTGATGATGGCGCTGTTTTTAATGGTAGTGATATTTGCCGATGTATATTGTGCATCCAAATCAAGCGTTCCTACAGAAGCGATGGTTAAACCACCCCCATATTGATGCCTGATGCGGGCCTGATTCACGTCTTGCAACGTACATTTGCCGTACTGAATAGAAACATAATTGTTTGCATTGCTCAAGTTGCCCGCAGTAAGGTTGCCATATTGCACTTTAAGCGATGTTGGTCCCGAAAAGCTATCCATTACGATATTTCCGTATTCTTGCGATGCGGTTAAGGCATTGGCCGAAGGCATGTAAACCGTATAATACACTTTTACTTCCCTGCGCCATTTTTTGCCGTTTCTGTTGCCATTGCCCCAGTTGCCATTTTTATCGCCGATACTCGTTTTGAATGATACCAGGTCTCCACTTTTAGAAGCATTGATATTGGTATTGTCTAATAATCGCTGCGCTTCGTCTTCGGTATTGGCGTAGGCTTTAATGTCTACATCTACCTTCACCTCGTTTTTGTCCCAGGTTTTGATGGTCATACCACCAAATTGGTTGTTCAAATTCACTTTATCGCCACGGTCTACGCTAAAAGATTTAGAAAAGGTCTTGGCTCTCATCGGATCATCCGAATCCTGGCTATTGCTAGAAAAGCTAACCGAAGTTGCATTGGTTGTACTTATCGAATACGTTTTTGAAGAGCTGTTTTTGGCAATTGCGGTAGGTGCTACCGGCGCCACTGGTGCTGTTGGACTTGTTGCCACTACCTCTCCGGTTTGTAGTGCATTAACTTGTGTAGCGAGCAACAGCAAGCCCGACACACCTAGCGCTAAATTTTTCATTTTCTTCATGATTGATTTGTTTTAATAGGAAGCTATCCAAAGGATTTGCCTCATATCGAATTCTCCTTTTTATATTGACTGACTTGGTTTATAATTCCTAATTGCTGACTGAGCAATTGCGATTGGATTTCAAGGTTTTTCATCATGGCCCTTACCACAGCCTCGCGGTTGGGACTGTTCTGCAGCTCTATTTTTAAGGCATCGTAATCCCTACTCAACTTGCCCATATCCTCGGTAAACTTGCCATACAGCTCAGGGTTATCTTTGGCATACACTTGTAAGCTATCCCTTTTCTCTTCGATCAGGCTGGTTAAATGCACCTGCTTGTTTTTGAAGGATGGATTAACATCGGCGATCTCTACACCGGTATTTGCTCTTTTATAGCTGGCCGTAAAATAAATGCCTACGCTAATCATCAGCATGGCGGCGATGCTTAGCCAAGAATATAGCTTTACCGACTTTTTTGGCTGCTCTTTTTTGTCTAACTCTGTGGCTATACGGTCCCATAATTTATCTGATGGGCCTTTTACTTCGAATTCCTTCTTGTTCGCCTTTACAAACTCCTCTAATTTATTATTCATCTTGCTACTCCTTTCATTTCTAATAAACTATTCAACTTTCTCTTGGCTCTCATGTACTGTGAGCGTGATGTATTTTCTGTTATTTTCAATATATGTGCAATTTCTTCGTGGTCGTAACCTTCAAACAAGTACAGCGTTAGCACCACCCTGTATCCATCGGGCAATTCGGCAACCGCAGCCTTAATGGCTTCTACCTTTAAAGCGTTATCTTCCGGATCTGGGGCTGTTTCTTCGGCCACATCAACATCGTCTATGCTCACAAACTCGGCCTTGCGCTTGCGCAGGTAATTGATGGCCCGATTAATTACAATCTGTTTGAGCCATAGGCCAAATGTTGTTTCCTGTCTAAAATCTGCTATGCGGTTAAAAGCATCCAAGAATGCTTCCTGCAGCACATCTTCGGCTTCGGCATCATCGTTTACAATCCGCAAGGCTACGTTATACATAGCACTAGCATATAATTTGTAAAGCTCAAATTGCGCTTTCCGGCTTCCCGCCCGGCATTCGTTTACCAGCGAGACGTGTTTGTCTATGTATACAGTTTCCAATTTTATACGGCGTTCATGTTAAAAGACAATATGTTTTTAAAAACGTTGCATCAAGGTAGAAAAAAAAATTTCTACCTACATAATCTGCCAAGGTTTCGGAAACCTTAATCGGATTGTGTATTTTTGCGGCTCAAAATTTTATTTAAAGATGTTAAGAACAACTACTTGCGGCGCTTTAACGTTGCAAAATCTAGGCGAAAACGTTACACTTTGTGGCTGGATGCAAAATTCGAGAGACTTGGGCGGAATGACTTTTATAGACATTCGCGACCGTTATGGTATTACTCAATTGGTTTTTAACATGAATGATAATGCCGATTTATGCCAAGCTGCACGTAACCTGGGCCGTGAATTTGTAATTCAGGTTAGTGGTGTAGTGGTAGAACGTTCAAACAAAAACAAGGAAATTCCAACCGGCGATATCGAAATCAAGGTGGGCAGCCTCGAAATACTGAACAAAGCCAAATTGCCTCCTTTCCTAATTGAGGATAAAACCGATGGTGGCGATGACCTGCGCATGAAATACCGCTATTTGGATTTGCGCCGCAACCCGATCAGAAACAACATGATCTTGCGCCACAAAATGGCACAGGCTACCCGTCGTTACCTGGATGGATTGGATTTTATTGAAGTAGAAACGCCTGTTCTGATCAAATCGACACCAGAAGGCGCAAGGGATTTTGTTGTGCCTAGCCGCATGAACGCAGGCGAATTTTATGCCTTGCCTCAATCGCCACAAACTTTTAAGCAATTATTGATGGTTTCGGGCTTTGACCGTTACTTCCAGATTGTAAAATGCTTTAGGGATGAGGATTTGCGTGCCGACAGACAGCCTGAATTTACCCAAATAGACTGCGAGATGTCTTTTATCGAGCAAGAAGACATTTTAAATACTTTCGAAGGCCTGATCCGCACCTTGTTTAAAGAAGTACGTGACTACGATTTGCCAACAGTACCTCGCATGCAATATGCTGATGCGATGCGCTACTATGGTTCTGATAAGCCTGATACCCGCTTTGAGATGAAATTCATCGAAATGAATGAGGTAGTAAAAGGCAAAGATTTTGCCGTTTTTGACAATGCAGAACTGGTAATTGCCATTAACGCCAAAGGCTGTGCACATTATACGCGCAAGCAGTTGGATGAGCTTACCGATTTCATCAAGCGTCCGCAGATTGGTGCTACAGGTTTAATTTACCTGCGCCATAATGAAGATGGTTCGTTAAAATCGTCTGTAGATAAGTTTTATAACGAAGAAGAGCTACAAAAATGGTCGGCAACTTGCCAAACAGAGCCTGGAGATTTGGTTTTGGTGATGGCCGGCGCAACTGATAAGGTACGTAAGCAATTAAGCGAGCTCCGTTTAGAGATGGGCACCCGTTTAGGCCTACGCAATAAAGATACTTTTGCAGCGCTTTGGGTACTTGATTTTCCTTTGTTGGAGTGGGATGAAGAAACCGAACGTTACCATGCCATGCACCATCCGTTTACTTCGCCTAAGCCAGAAGATATTGCTTTGCTAGACACTGCGCCAGGCGATGTAAGAGCCAATGCCTATGATATGGTGGTTAACGGGACAGAAATTGGTGGTGGTTCTATCCGGATCCACGATCGTGCCTTACAGGCTTTAATGTTTAAGCATTTGGGCTTTAGTCCAGAAGAGGCACAAAAACAATTTGGTTTCTTAATGGATGCCTTTGAATTTGGCGCTCCTCCGCATGGCGGCATTGCTTTCGGTTTCGACAGGCTTTGCTCTATTTTTGCCGGTTTAGATAGCATTCGCGATGTGATTGCCTTCCCTAAAAACAATTCAGGAAGAGACATTATGATTGACAGCCCTAGCACCATCGACGAAAAGCAACTGAAAGAACTGAAAATTAAATCTGATTTATAGATTTCGTCAAGCCGGATCAGATCCGGCATCTTTCCTGAGCGAGAGCTCAATCAAGTTCGGAACGATAGAGAGAGAAACAAAAAAGGAAACCATTGTGGTTTCCTTTTTTGTTTAATAAGTTTCGCTATCTGGCGGAATGCCGTAATCTACAAAGGCCAGCTCACTGTCTTTATCTTTTTTCTTTTTGGCGAAGAGTGATTTCACCATTCCAAAAATTCCCGAAATGCTTTCGGCATCTAAAGATTTACCTACTTTGCCCGATACCAACGCCGCTAAAGCTTTGGTAATAAGTCCTGAACCTTTAAAAAAGGTGCTGTTCATCAGCATCGGCAGCACAATAGACATGACCTTGCTACTGATGTTGGTCTTTTCGTCGAATTTAAGGAAACCGCTTGGGGTTGCGTATTTTTTAATCAGGTTGCCAATAGAAAACTGGGCAACATACGCTTTCGAATCATGCTTCAGCATTTGTCCCCGCTGCTTATAGTCGGACTTTAGGCGTTTGATTTCGCCTTGCAGGTCTTCTAAGGTCCGTATGTTATTTGCTCTCTTCATCGTCGTCTTTATCGGCTACTTTATCGAAATATCTTTTGATAAACAAGTTGATCAAATGTTTCTCGATGTATTTATCCTTGGTTAAATAAACAATAATAGACAGGAACAAATAAATTCCTGCAACACAGCCAAAACCAGCTGCATAGCCCCCTAAAACGGTTGATAAGTAGAGCGCCAATGTAAACGAAGCAAACAGAAACGCCAGCACAAAACAGATAATTACCGCAGCACTCGTAATCAAGTCTGCGAATATTTTAGATCCTTTTTCTACTGCCGAAAGCTTGGTATACTCGATACGAGTATCGATGTATTCCTTGGCATCTAAAAAGATATCTTCTATGCCTTTTTCCTTGTTTTCTTCCATTACCTATTCGTATTGTTTATATCGCTCAAACGTTTTCTACTTCCGAAGAATACTCGTCTTCAACATCTCTCAGCTTGCTTTTGATAGAGTTGACTACTTTATCCTTAAGCGAGCTCAGGTTATTGATTTCGTCGGCGGCTTTTTCTTTGATCGAATCGCCAAAATCTTTTAAAGACTGTCCTAGTTTATCGCGGGTTTCGCTTCCTTTTTCTGGGGCAAACAATAAACCTAATGCTGCTCCTGCAGCCAAACCGGCTAATAGCGCTACAACTACTTTTGAATTATCGCTCATGATTTTAAAATTTTATGTTTAACAATTTGTTTGTTCAAATATAGCAGACGTGATATTATCGTATTGTTAAAACTCGTTTTTATAACCCCTCATGCTCTTGAATTGTTTTAATTCTTTCCAATCTTTCTGAAGCCAGCGAGCTGGTTTCGTAAATTTTGATGAGCAAAATAAAGTACGATAACAATAGCGGTCCAAATACCAGTCCCAATATACCAAATAAAGGAATACCAATAACCACGCCAATTACCGTAATTATAGGGTGAATATTTCCAACTTTTTTCGCAATCATGAAGCGAAGCACGTTATCGATGTTGATAATGACCACAAAACCAAAGATCAGCATGGCCCAGGCGGCAAAATTATTTCCATTGGCCATTTGCAGCAATGCCGCTGGCACAAATATTACCGGAGGCCCCAATACCGGCACAAAGGAGATAAACGTGGTCACTACGCCCCAGAACAAGGGGTCTTTATAACCTAGCACATAGAATGACAAACTGACAAGCGAGCCCTGCACCAAACAGATAAAGCCCTGCCCTACCACATTGGCGTAAGTTGTATTGCGCATTTCTTCGGCAAAGCGCTGAGCATTCTGCTCCCTAAAAGGCGCATATTTGATCAAGGCATTTTCAAAAACCTCTCGCTCTACCAACATAAAATAAAGGATAAAATACATGAGCAGCAAGCCCAACACTGTATTAAAAATCCCTGAAATAAGCGAAGGAAAAAGCCCCGTGGCCCATGCACCTGCCTTTTTGAGGCCATCTTCGATAATCACCTGCACATTTTCCTCAACAGGCAACAGGTGTTTTACCTTAAAAAGGATGTTCTTAAAATAGATCTCGTCATTTCTCAGCTCTGTAATTTTTTCGATCACCATACTGCTGAGGGCATAAAAAGGCAACACCAGTACCACCAACGACAGAAAGAGCAACAAAATGGCAGTAAAACTTTTATTCCAGCCACGTACTTCGGCCAAATAGATATAGCCTGGACGCAAAATGGTATAGAGTACCAGGGCACTCAGCAAAGAACTAAAAATTCCGAGCAGAGAATAGGCAATTAAACAGCCCAGTGCAATAATAATGACCAGGTTAATGTTATTGCGCTGTTTGTAGTTAAATAGGGACATAGAGCTTAGCGGTTAACATCAATAATAGCAAAAGCCCTTAAAATGTTTTAGGATCTTAAAAAATTAACCGTCCCAGGTCAACCATTCGGGCTAATTGCCCAAATCGATGGCCTTCATTTTATTGTAAAGCGTTTTACGATCGATATTTAAAAGCTTGGCAGCCTTGGTTTTGTTAAAATTCACTTCGCGCAGCACATTTAAAATGGTTTCGTACTCGGCCTCGAGCGCTGCGTTTTTTAAATCGCGAGGCCTGTTGCTGCCTGCCGAACGCACAATGCTGTTTTCTACTGCGTTTTCAATGGCCGTTGCCTTGGCATAGGTAGAAATTTCTAAAGGTAATGCCTTCAATTGGATTTCGTCGGTCTCGGTAAGCAAGGTTGCCCTTCTTACTACGTTCTTGAGCTCACGAACGTTTCCAGGCCAGTTATAGGTAAGGATACATTCTTCTACCTCTTCAGAAAAGCGCTGTACATTTCTGTTGAGCTCTGCATTGGCCTGAGCCAAAAAAGTATTGGCAAATACCATAATATCGTTGCCACGCAAGTGCAATGGCGGCAGATGAATAGAAAATTCATTGAACCTATGGTACAAATCTTCCCTAAATCTTCCCTTTTGGATAGCGTCGCCCAAGTTTTCGTTGGTCGCCACAATAATCCTTACATCAAGGTCGAGCTCTTTGGTACTGCCAATGCGTTTGATTTTGCGCTCTTGTACTGTTCTCAGCAAGGCCGCCTGGATATCGTAAGAAAGATTGCCCACTTCATCTAAAAACAAGGTACCGCCGTTTGCCATTTCAAAGTGGCCGATTTTGGTATAAAGTGCTCCGGTAAACGATCCTTTCTCGTGACCAAAAAACTCGCTTCCAGCCAGTTCTTTCGTTAACGAACCGCAGTCCATTGCAATAAAGGGCTTATCTTTTCGCGGACTGTTCATATGGATGGTTTTGGCAACCGATTCTTTACCTGTACCACTTTCTCCGGTTAGAATTACGCTATACGAAGTTGGCGCAACCAACATGATCTGCCTCATCAAATCCTTTGAAGCAGAGCCCTGGCCCACCACAAACTCTCCGGTTTCTGCCTGAGCCTGTTTGTTGGTACTTTTATCTTTTTTGTTTCCATTGGCAGCAAAATCATTTGCACTTGCATTGAGCGCAATCTGCGTTTCTATTGCCTTGTTAATGGTATTGAGGATCTCGTCTGGGTAAAGTGGCTTGGTAATATAATCGTAGGCTCCTAACTTGATCAGCTCTACGGCAAGCTTGATATCAGAATAGCCCGTAATGATAATTACTCCTGTAGTTGGGTATTTCTCCTTGATTTTGATCAGCATCTCCTTACCGTCGGTATCTTCCAAACGGTAATCACATAATACGAGGTCAAAGCTATGTTTAGAAAGGTAATCCATTGCCGAAGTGCCACTGGTCGCCGTCTCCACGCTAAATGAATTCCTAGTTAAGAATTTAGATAGCAAAAGACCTATATTTACCTCATCGTCAACTATTAATATTTTTTTCATATAAACTTTTTGCCAGTCAAATAATAGCTAAATATAGCTAAAAAATTACTTTGGGAAATATTTTCTACACTTTTTTTCAACTTTTTTTGATAATTAAAATATGCTGAAAATTATTGTCGTTTAGATTAAACGACATTTCTTTTTGGTTAAGGAACATATACTTTTTCTGCTTCTAAACCAAGAACATGCCTAGCTAAGCCAAAGCTGATGAAAAAACAAAGCCCGTCAACTGATTTGCTAACGGGCCGATTATTCTTTTTAAAAGCTTACTTTCCGCTGAAAACCGCTTTTCTTTTTTCTAAAAATGCGCTTACGCCCTCTTTAAAATCGGCGGTGCCAAAGCATTTGCTAAACTCCTCTATTTCTACCTCAAAGCCATTTATTGTTTTATTACCCGAAGCATTGATCGCCTTAATGGCGCTGGCTACGGCTAAAGGGGCTCTTAGTTTTATTTTAGCCAAGATCTCTTCGGCTTTTGCAATGAGCGATGCCTGCGGAACCACTTCGTTTACCAATCCGATCTGAGCTGCTTTTTCGGCAGTAATCATGTCGGCCGTGGTGATCATTTCTATCGCCCTGCCTTTGCCTACCAATTGGGTTAGGCGTTGCGTACCTCCATAACCTGGAATAAGGCCTAAGGTTACTTCTGGAAGGCCAAGCTTTGCATTTTCGCTGGCGATACGGATATGGCAGGCCATGGCCAACTCCAATCCACCGCCCAAGGCAAAACCATTAATGGCTGCCACAACGGGTTTCGGACAGTTTTCTATGGCATTAAATACATTATCGTGCCCTTTTTTGGCTAATTCCTTTCCTTCGACGAGGTTATAGTTCTGGAATTCTGAGATATCAGCCCCTGCTACAAAAGCTTTTTCGCCAGCCCCTGTTAACAAAATGCCACGTACTTCACTGTTTGTGGTGGCGTTCGCAATTACATCGGCCAGTTCTGCCAAGACCTCTTTATTGAGGGCATTGAGTTTTTGCTCACGGTTAATGGTGATGTATAAGATATTTTCCTTGATTTCGGTTAAGAGTTGCTGATAGGCCATAGCTTAAAAATTTCGATTTGTAACTACCCAATTTTCAATGTATGCTACGATGGTGTTCATCGGGGTGCCTGGCGCAAATAGTTCGCCCACGCCTATTTCCTGTAGCTTTTTCATATCGCCTTCGGGAATAATGCCTCCACCGGTTAACAATACATCGTTGAGTTCTTTCTTTTTCATGATTTCTACAATCTTCGGAAAAACGGTCATGTGCGCACCCGAAAGGATAGAAATTCCGATGGCATCTACGTCTTCTTGCAGGGCCGTATTTACTACCATTTCTGGCGTTTGGCGCAAGCCCGTATAGATGACCTCCATTCCGGCGTCGCGCAGCGAGGTAGCAATTACCTTGGCGCCACGATCATGCCCATCTAAGCCTACCTTTGCCACTAAAACACGGATGGGCCTATTCAATGTCTTGTTCATATTTGATTGTAAAATTCGATGTAAATGTAAAGAATTTAGCCGTTTTATCAGAAACTCTTTAAAAATGTGACCCTACTCTCCTCTATCAACTTAAATGCCTTATATGATGAAAAGCTAAGGGTTTGACTGTTGTAGATAAAAATTAACCATATTAGGCCTATTAAAATGGCGCACATCGCTATATGGTTTTTCACCACCTAAGACACCTCAGGAGTTTTGTCATTCCGACACTAGGAGAATCTATTTTGGAATAGATCCCTGCCTACCGCAGCCAGGCTTCGCTTCACTCTCCGAAGGAGTCTTTTGGACAGGATGACAAAAACTTTAACATATAGGACACTGTTCCTCGCCATATAAGGCCATATAAGAACAATTAAAGCTTATGCGCCTTGCCCTTAGGCGTACTTAGCCTTCTCAGGTGGTGAAAACAGATCTATGTGAACCTTTGTTCCCTATGTGGTTAAATAAACCTGATTTATCATCACATAAAGCATATATGGGCAAATAAGGCTTGTGCCTCTGCCCCAACTCGCGCTTAGCCTTCTTAGGTGATGAAAGTACAACTAATGAAACTGTTAAAAAAGCCAGAAAAATAGCCTCATTCTTCGTAACTTTGACGTTTTAACACAGCTAATTTTATGAGTGAAGAGAAATCATTGAACTTTATTGAAGAGCTAATAGAGAATGATTTAAGCAGCGGAAAATACGAAACCCTGGTTACCCGTTTTCCGCCAGAGCCCAATGGATACCTACATATTGGCCACGCAAAGGCCATTTGCCTCAATTTTGGGTTAACCCAGAAATATGGTGGCTATACCAATCTGCGTTTTGACGATACCAATCCGGTAACGGAAAAAACCGAATATGTAAACAGCCAGCAGGAAGACATCCAATGGTTGGGTTTCCAATGGAAAAACGAACTCTATGCTTCTGATTATTTTGATCAGCTACATGGCTTTGCCGTAAAATTAATTGAAAAAGGCCTGGCATATGTTGACCATAGCACGGCCGAAGAAATTGCCACTCAAAAAGGTACGCCTACTGAACCGGGTACGCCAAGTGCCTACAGAGACCGTAGCGTAGCTGAGAATCTGGATTGGTTTGCCCGCATGAAAAACGGCGAACTGCCTGATGGTGCCTGCACGTTGAGGGCTAAAATTGATTTGGCCAGCTCAAACATGCTGATGCGCGATCCGATTATCTATCGCATTAAACATGCCCACCATCACCGTACTGGAGATGCCTGGTGCATTTACCCGATGTACGATTTTGCACATGGCCAAAGCGACAGCATCGAAAACATTACGCATTCGATCTGTACTTTAGAGTATGTAGCGCACCGCGAACTGTATGATTGGTTTATCGAAAAATTAGAAATTTTCCCTTCTAAACAATATGAATTTGCGCGTTTAAACCTTACTTATACCGTCATGAGCAAGCGCAAGCTGCTGCAATTGGTTAACGAAGGTTTGGTGAGTGGCTGGGACGATCCGCGCATGCCTACCATTAGCGGTTTGCGCAGACGTGGCTATACACCTGAGAGCATCCGCGAGTTTTGTGAGCGCATCGGGATTGCCAAACGCGAAAACCTGATTGAGTTGAGCTTGCTGGAGTTCTGTATCCGTGAAGATTTGAACAAGCGTGCCAACCGTGTGATGGCTGTATTAGATCCGATTAAATTGGTGATTACCAATTATCCTGAAGGACAAGAGGAAACTTTAATTGGCGAAAACAATCCTGAGGCAGAAGATAAAGGTGGTACCCGCGAAATTCCTTTCAGCAATGAACTATGGATCGAGCGCGAAGACTTTATGGAAGAGCCTGCCAAAAAATGGTTCAGGCTGGCACCTGGTGCTACCGTGAGGTTGAAGCATGCCTATATTGTACAGTGCAACGACTTTAAGAAAGACGAAAACGGCAATGTAACAGAAGTTCATTGTATTTATATTCCAGAATCGAAAAGCGGTTCTGATACCAGTGGCATCAACGTTAAAGGAACCATCCATTGGGTAAGCGTAAAACATGCACATACGGCCGAGGTTCGTTTGTACGACAGGTTGTTCTCTGTAGAGTCGCCAGATGGCGAAGAAGGCGATTTTAAGGATTACCTGAACCCGAACAGCATGGAAGTTATAAAAGAGGCTTATATCGAGCCTTATTTGGCCAATGCAAGCACTGGATTGGGCTATCAGTTCATCCGCAAGGGCTACTTTAGCTTAGACAAAGATTCGACGCCAGGCAGGCTTATTTTTAACCGTACGGTTGGCTTGAAGGATTCGTTTAAAGTGAAGGGGTAGTGCGTATTGAGCAGTGCGAATTGCGACGAGCCATAAGCGTTAACTTACCTTATAAAAAAGCTCCCATCTTGTTGATGGGAGCTTTTTATTTTTAAACCTTTTTGAGCGCTCGACGTATTTTAAAATCAGATATTTCACTTAAACAAAATACGCTATAATAGATTTAAAGCTTTCTTTTATTTGGCTCATTACACAGGGATGTTTTTTCTTTATAGCAAAACTGCTATTGTTATGATTATCTTTCTCACTCTTACCCTAATCGGCAAGATTTGCGCCAGATGAGTTATAAGTCTTTTAAGATAATCTTTTGCTATTATCTAGTTTACACTTCTTAAAGATACTGAAACCCCTTTCCAATCAATGGTATCATGTTTGTCGAAATATTGAAAAACCTCCGATGCATCATATAACTTAGGTTCTTTTTGAAACCCAATTGAATGTATATAATTTAGGTAGCCCTGATAATCCATAAATCCGCGAACTAAGTGATTCTTGGGAATGATTACAAACCAAGCCGAATCGGCTTCTTGTCCATCTAAAATCGTTTCTTTGCCATAAATGAAAATAACAGAATCAACAATGTTAATATTTTTGGCGCCCGGCATATTTAAAGGTACGTCAGACGTATCAATGGTTGCAGCAATCCAGTAATTTTTTTTGGAGGAAGTAGTTAGTTCATATGGTTTAATAAGCGGAATTCGCCCATAATCAATTCCACCCTTATCAGTATAAAATCTATCTACATGTCTATCATGTTCAGGATCATTTACACAGCCTGTTAGGCATGAGATCGTTATTAGCAATAATATATACAGTTTCATTTTTTATGGTTTAATAGTTTCAGTCCAGTTCGCCTGGGTTTTCATATCCATACTTCCTCCAATAACCCCATGATATAGCGTACCTGTTAGAAAGCTAGCGATATTGTAATTAGCTGATCTGCCTTCCTGTGGTGTCAAATCAAGTTGATCCGACGTGCTAAATCGTACAACTATAGTTCCATCAGCTTTTACTACGGCATCCGCCGTGACAACTGCATGTCTAATCGCCCATGTTAAAGTGTTTGTAGTTACGTTCCATTTGTTACCATTTTCCCATTTCCCCCCAAACTCTACACCTTCTACAAAATGAACTTTTTTAAGCTTAGGATTAGATTTTAAATATTTTATTAGATTTTTCTTAAATTTAACCATTCCAGGATCTTTTTTCAATTTCTCTAAGAGACCACCTGTAAATTGTGTTTGATTTCTATGAAGATTGGAATTTACCAATAGCATAAAAAAATTCGGGGAATTGCTCGGAACATCAAAATAATCTAATGCCTTTGCTGCTAGTTTTTTGACGGGTGCACCATGTGTCCACATTAAAAATCTTTCGAAACCACGCCCTAAACTACTACCGGTTATATTAAGTGTTGGCAGATTATGAACTTTAATCGTATCCAATCCAAGCTTATCGGAGAACAAAATCGGATTATTCACGCAAAAAACATAAGGGGATGTTCCTTGGGACATATCTGCCAATGGATCTATACTGTTCCATCTTGCAATCACCGGATCATAAAATCTTGCCCCGTAATCATACTGGCCCAAGTCCATCTCTACCTGCTTTTCTTTACCACTATACTTGTACTGGTTAGCTGGACTTGGGCTCAAGGTATTGCCCGGATTCATTTCTAAACCAAAAGCATAATAATCCTGTATTTGCACAAAATCACCATTTTGTTTGATAGCTGCACGGGTATTGCCCAAATGGTCTTTTAAGAAATATTCGTAGGAATAGCTTGAACCTGACACGGCTCTGCCCTCTTCCGTTAGGATAAAGTCTATAGTTCCGTTGCTGTATTGGATGCCGTCTGCATAATCGGTTACCTGACTACCATATTGTTTCCTCAGTTTGTTGCCCATGGCGTCGTAGGTATAAACCAAGCTTTCTCCCGTGGTGCTCTTGCTTATGGTTTGAGGTAAATCGAGGTCATTATAATCGATATTGGTAATCCCAATCCTGCTGTTGGTTTTTTGGTTGCCATTTACATCATAGGTGTAGATACTCGATTGACTTGCGGTTCCCCCATCTGCAACGGCATCCAGCCTGTTGCCCGTATAGGCATAGCTCAGGCTGTTCAAGTAGCCACTTGCACTATTGGTTCTTTTCAGGTTAGCAATATTACCCATTACATCATAAGTCAGTTCTTCATTAAACTTAGCCGAAAGATTTGGATTGATATAATCCGCCTTTTGCAACCTATTTAACGCATCATAGTTATAGGTATAACCTTGTAGATTCTGGTTCAATCCTGAACCTCCTGGCACTTTGGTTTGCCAACTTATGGAACCGATGTTGCCGTTAAAGGCATCGGCCTTGTTGGCATAATTCAATGTCATCCCAAATACCTGGGTTGCTTTAACATCAGCTGGGTCATTAATACTTGCCAACCAGCCACGCTCATTATATTTATAACCTACCTCTTGCACAAATGTAGTTCCATCAACACTATGCAGGTTTTTCTTCCATACCTGCCCCAGTTCATCATAATCTATTTTGTTGAGGGTTACTTCTTCCTGTCCGTTGATCGATTCGAAAGAAGCTTTCTTCCTGCCCATATGGTCGTATTCGTAACGGTTAGCAATGGTAGTGGTAGTGCTATTGGCAATGTGTGTCCTTGTGCTTGATGTAAGTTCTCCTATAAAACTATAGCTGTTTATGGTTTCATCTGTACCATTCAAATAATTGCCAGATTTAGAGCGAACGATGCGTCCCTCTTCATCATAATAATTGACAGTCAACAGGAAAGTTGATGAACCCAACACATTTACTTTTACGCCAGTTGGCAATCCTTTTGTACGTCCTGCTGTCATCTCGCCTGTTAATGGAGCCCCAAAAGTATTGCCGGCAAAATCATAGCTGTCATAATAGCTTTTGGTATAAAACATTGTAATTCCTCTAGGGAAAGCATTGTCGGTATAATCGGCATTCGCAGGCCGTTCTTCCCAAAGCGGGTAGCTGGCTAAATCGGCATCAACTGTTCCCTGCATGGAGCTGCGGCCGGCACTATTGGTGTAGGGTCCGGTTACCACCGTTCTTCCCAATGCATCATATTTGGTAAATATCCATTCATTGTTCAGTCTTTGCTTGGCATCCTGTGTAAGCACCAGCTGGTTCAAATCGTTATATACCATGTATTCCCAGCCTTTGCCCGGAATTTTCTTCTCGACCAGTCTTCTTCTGCCATCGTAGTGATAGCCATAGATAAATTGCTCGAATAACGGATCTCCTTCTGCAAACGAAGAAAGACTGGAACCATTTTCGTTTACTGCCGGAGGCAGTACATAGCGCAAATTGCCTAAATCATCATAGACATAATAAGTGCTCAGGCTCTTTGTGCCTGTCTCCCATACCCGTTTCAATACAACTTGTCCATCCAAATCTTTAAATTCTTCCGTAGTCCCCTCCTTGCCCTTGTCAAGACTCCAGTTCTCGTCTTTAAGAACTGTTTTATGGAGCCTTCCTTCCGCATAGGCACTAGCTAAAGCTCCATTTCCAGATGAGTTTATTATCCAAAACTTTACTTCCCCACTTTCGTTTAAGAGATAATCGGTCTTGATGGTATGCCCGTTTACACTTCCTGGTATCGGTTGCCAGTCGGCTCCAGGCGCCCCCTGTTCTTTTGGGCGATTTAGAGGGCTGTTTTCAAACACAGTAGCCGAATATGGATTAACGGTGTTTTTGATACTGCTTGTTGACGATTGCGTATTATAAAATGTTGGCTGTGCAGATAGCGCATCTGTACGGTAAGTACCCAAAGTCCCTGCTACTGTATAAGGCTGGTACTTTACCGCCTCCCTACCATAAACATCATAAACAACTGGTTGGACTAAATCCTTAAAAGAAGGGCTCCCCTGTACCATTACGGTTTGGAGAGGCCTGCCAAGTCCGTCCATATACTGGATGGTCTCGTTTATTTCACAGGTTGTGCGGCCGTTAAGATTTGTAGGGTCTATACCTGGTTTTTTGAATATCCGAGTTAGTACATAGTTCTGATTGGTACTTGGCGCGGAGGAAAGCAAATTACATTCTGAATAACTGGCATTTACATAAACCCTTAAATTGTTGCCATAAGGCACATAGAAGCCATCGGTCAGGGTAACGCTGCCCGTTGCCTTGATTTCTGATTGACCGGAATAACTCGAATAAGTAAGGTGTTGAGCTACGGCTAAATTGGCCGCCAAGGCCAAAAAGAATAGGATAATCGTTCTGATACTTTTCATGGAGCGTTAGTGTTTGTAGTTGTAATCGAAGCTTTTAACAATGTTACCATCTTGGTCTTTGATATACTTTAACCGATTTAGCGTATCATACTCGTAAAAGGTCGTTAGTCCCTTTGCATCCGTACTACTGGTCATACCTACTAGCGGCTCATAGGTATAAGTAATTACTTCTGCATTTTTTGGGTAGACCTTAAAGTCTTGTAATCGCCCATAATTGTAAACTTCTATAAATAAATCACCATCTACATTGGTAAACTCCAATCGTCTTAATTTCCAAGCGCCCTTGGTTCTAATTACTTCATTTGAAATAATGTTGATGGTACTGCTAGTTGAGGTAAATAGAAGCTCTCCATCATTTTCCCAGTAAGACAGCACATAGGTTTTGGATGCTTGAAGAAGCATACCATAAGTGTTCATCACCCCAATTTGGCTCTGTAAATTGACTACGGGAGCGGGCAAAGGAGCACTCAAGTCATAATAATCATATTCAAATCCTACAGGACTTTCCAAATAACCATAAGCATACCAAGAAGAAGTACCCAAATCAGCCACACTAACCTCTGTTAATGGTGCATTTTTAACTTGGGCAACAGGATATTGCTTGTTATAGCCCCATATATAACTCATTTTTGGACCAGAAGGTTCTGAAAGCTGAACGGGATTGCCTGCTATATCGAAGTAATCGTAATTGATTTTAGCCTTATAAGTTCCGTCAGGCACAAAAGCTGTAGAGGTACCATTTGGAGGAAGAGTTCCAGCAACTCTATTCGCAAATTTAAAAGAAGACAAGGCATAGGGAGCAGTAAATTCGGCTATTTTGTCTTGGTCTTTTAAACCTTTACCTCCTGTTTTATATATGGTCAACGTACCTGACACTAAATTTTTGCCATTTCCATTATCTACATAACTTACCTGTTCAATTGGATAAGCTAATAAGTGGTTGGTTACCATATTGTCTATAAATGTAGTACCCACAGGATAGTCTAAAGGAAATGATGTAACCGAGATAGCCGTTTTGCCATTGCTCTTTTTGCTTTCCTGCCTTGTCAACTGATAATGATTCGGATTATCATAGTAATAATTTACGGTATCAGTCAATGGGTTTAAACCGTTTTGGTCATACTGAGTGGTTATCGATCGCTTCAGTTGTACCAACCCGCTCGACATGCCTGATTTGGCAAATAAATAGCGCCTAGGATTATACTCTCTTGGACGAAACAGCTTAAACGATGGCACAAAATCTATCAGCTTTCGTGTATAATCGAAAGTCTCCGATTTCAAAAGTACACCCGCTTCTGAATAATAACTTTTACCTGTTTCCATCCCTCTTTTCCAGCTATTGTCTACCATATCGGGATATGGCCACATTGAACTCACCACAGATTTGGTCACCCAATCTGAAAAAACTGGTAAAAGGTCATCTACCAATTCTGAAGAAAAAATACCATTCAATAATTGGATTTCACCTATTCCTTCCGAATAACCATCATCTCCATCATAGTCGGGATAGGAGCTGCTGTCAAAATTGGTTTGCACATAGCCATTGCCTGGTTGTGTAACTTTTACCATATCATAACCGCCTTGCGAACCTTTACCCAAAACTGCCTGTGGCGTCACCGTTATCTTAAGGTAGTCTTGGATTAAAAAGATATCATTACTTGAAGGCAGATCAAACATGACTAACTCTTCTTTCTCTGGCATATTAGATATAGAATTAGGGTAATGATATTTAGCCTCCATTATTTCATAATAAGAACTTTCTGGATCTATATTTGAATAGCCTTCATAAGTATAAATACTTTCTTGTGGCAACCCATTTAATGGATGGGTTTTTATCCTTTTTATCCGAACCCCTCCTATATTATAATCAGCTTTGTAATTAGACTCAAATTCAAGATCGGTATAACCTCCTGTTGGATAAACAATCCGATTGAGCATTCCTGCCTTCATAGCCGCCGTATCTGGAGTTCTAGTTGCTGGTGGCAAAGTGGAACTAATAGTTCCTCCTAGTGAGAAAAAATCAAGAAAATGCATATACCATTCGTTGGTACGGAAATACACAGAATTATTAAAAGGAAATAAATGAGTATTGCTGCTGTAATTAAAATACCCCCAATGATCTTGCTGAGGTGAAAGTCGGTAAGGCAAGGTATAAGGATCGTCGGTATTCGGATTATTATCTCCCAGATAGCTGAACTTATAGGCAGGCTGCATCGGCAAATCAGCTGCTGAGAACTCTTGTACCGAATCAAGCCTTAAGCGATAATTGAGGAACTGGTTGGCATTTATATTGGCCATATTATACTTGCGCGTATTGTTAGCTTCAAAATAGCCTGTAAAAAGCTTCACTTTTTTGAGGACAGTGTTGTCGGGTTTTCTCACAATAATTTGGTCCATGGCAGCTGTACTTGGATTGCTGTACAAGTCCAAACGTCCAGTTGTCTTGTAGAGAAAATCAATAGAACCGTTATTACTCACAATTTTAGTTAAACGCAGTTCTTGCGTTTGGTTACCATAATCGGGGCCATCATGTATAGGATTAACCAACGGTGCAACAGTAATTAAACGGCCTTGGGATACCGGAAGAATAGTATAATTTTTTCCTGATCTGATCGGATGGATAATACCTCCCTTTGAGGTGTATTGAAAGGTCGCCACATTTCCAGTTGGCGAAGTAATACTTGTCAAGTACCAAGTAGAGATTACTGTTCTCGAAAAATCAGGCGAGGCCCTAGTTTCAATATTGTTAAAACGGTAAATCAATCCTTTTTCATCCTTTATGGTAAAAATCTTGCCATAAGGGGCGTTGTTTTGCCAGGTAATTTCCAGTCCTTCTCTTTTTTGGAGCACCGCATTCCCATTTTTATCAAAGAAAAACTTACCTGTGCGTCCATTAAAGTTAAAAATGAATAAATCGGGCTCTAAATCGAAAGTTCCGGTTACAATTGAGGGTAAATAGTTCTGATCAATAAAGGCACCAACATTTGCATAAGAATTTACGCTCTGCATTGGAATTTCTTTTCTTGTAGAAGCTTCGTCTTCGATCCCTTTTACTACTCTTGTGATCATGCCACCGGCATTTAATGACCATGATAAACCTACATCTGACGCTTCTTCATCAATTTTAACGCCTCCCCCATGGTAAGACAGCGAAACGCCCACGGAAATTTCATGATCGGTAAGCGTATAAATAGGGATACTGATATTGGGCACACCAGTGTAGAGGCCTACTGGCACATCACCATATTTACCTAGCGAATAGGCATTGGGAGCAGGCGGAACATAGCTTGGAAGTTTGAACTGCGCAAAGCACAGACCCACAGTTGCCCATGAGAGCAACAGCAACGAGAACGTTTTTTTCATCATAATTTAAGAAGATTGTGGAGGCATTAAAGCGTTACCTTTTGATGCCGGCTATAAAATTAGTCTATGTTTTTCAAAGGAAAAAATTTTAGTGCAAACAATAGTTTTTGCAGGACGAACGTATGGAATCTCAGGATGAACATGCGTTCTGGCTGGATATTACGATTCCAAGAATAGGACTTTTATGTCTTTTTATCGAAGCCCTTTTGATGAGATTCTGCGTGAAAAGACTTGAAGTGCAAAGAGTGTTAAGCGAGTTGCGATTGGCGTTAAACGTTGGGGTCTAAATAGTAAACATCTCAGTCCAAATCAGATTCATACTACTCATCTTCGACTCTCCTTTGGACTTTGTTTATTTTCGTTAAAGTTAAAAAACAAAACGACGAACAAGAGTCGAACGAGACTCGAACAAAACTACTCCCAAACACGAAGCCGTGTTTTCTTTTTAATTAATAGTTTTTCTCTTTGGCTAATATTTAATTCGAGCTTCTTGTCAATAGATGCATCAATGATTTCTTGATATTTTTTAACCGCTTTCTCCTATGTTTTAAGTAAGAAAAAAGCCCTTCAAATTTGAGGGCTTCTTGGTTTACAAATACTTCTTATACACATTATACAAAATCAGCTTGTCTATTTCCGTTAGCTTTTGCGAAATATCGTCTTGCACAAAGTGGATTTTAAAGGCTTCGATGGCATAATTCAAATTCTTTACGTTATACCCGATGATGCGTAGCGCATTGGTGGTGTCGAAATCGGCTGGTGGCAGCTGCAATACATCATCATACCAATAGCCGAAGCCCTTTTTGGCCAATATTTTCCAAGGGAAGTTTTTAGGATCGTTTTTACGTCCAGGGGCATAATCTGCATGACCGATAAAATTGGCGGTTGGAATGTTGTATTTCTTTTTCAGCGTGGCCAAGAGCGCACATAAGCTTTTGATCTGCGCATTGCTAAACACATCTGTGGTCCCGTTATTATCTAGCTCGATGCCGATAGATGAAGAATTGAGATCGGTATCATTTCCCCATTTACCAGCTCCCGCATGTTGCGCACGCAGGTAGTCGTTCACCATATGTACTACTTTTCCATCTCTGCCTATCACATAATGTGCGCTTACCGCCGTACGGGCAATGGTAAAGGTTTTAAGGGTTTGTTCGGTAGAATCCTGCGCGGTATGGTGGATCACCACAAAATTAGGCTTGCGCATGCCCATATTTACCGTACCTACCCAAGACTGTTCGTTGTTTAACGAATCAATGGTTTGATTTTCTGGTGGCGCAGCCTTGATTACCTCAGAAAAGCCTTTGGCCATATTTTTATATACCTTGTTTGTCGCGGCATATTTGCTGCTGCTGCAATTGGTTAGCAAAAGCACGCAGGCAACAAGAGCGGCAAGTTTGGAGTGGGTGGGTCTAATGAACATCGTTTGTATTTTAAAGAGTAAGAATGAGTTAAGCTCGCGCTCAAATCTAAATTACGTGGGTTTATATTTTTTGCTAATTTAGTAGATTGATATAAAACGACGAACAATTTTTAGTAACATAAATGCGTATGCGGATTAAACCTATACATCAAACCATGGCTCTATTGGTGAGCCTTTCTCTTACTGCTGGCCTTAGCGCCTGTAACCAGACCGAAAAAGCCGGAACAGACACCAGCACAAACAAGGCAAAAGACAGCCTGCAGGAATATGTAGACCTCCGATTAGCCGCTTACGAAAGGGTAAAACTAACCACCAACCTTAACCAGTTGAGCGCCAACGAGCGCCAAGTGTTGCCCTTGTTGATCCAGGCCGCAGAGATCATGAACGATCTTTTTTGGAAACAGGCCTATCCGCAGCGCGATAGTTTGCTGAACACCATTAAAGACCAGAAGACCCGAGATTTTGTAATGATCAATTATGGCCCTTGGGATAGATTAAATGCCGAAAAGCCTTTTGTGATGGGCGTTGGTCCAAAATCGGAAACTGGTACTTTTTATCCGGCCGGGATGACGAAAGAGCAACTGGAAAAATCTGATGTAAAAGACAAATTTGGCCTATATTCTGTCATCAGAACCGAAAAAGACAAATTGATCTCGGTACCTTACCATGTCATTTTTGCTTCCGAACTTCAAAAAGCAAGTTCGTTGTTGAAGCAAGCCGCGTTGATTACCGATGATCCTGGATTTAAAAAATACCTGAATCTCAGGGCCGATGCCTTGGTAACCGACGACTACAAGGCTAGCGATTATGCCTGGTTGGATATGAAAACCAACGGCTTGGATATTATTATTGGTCCGATAGAAAACTACGAGGATAAATTGTTCAATGCACGCGCCGCTTACGAATCTTATGTGCTGGTAAAAGACAAGGTATGGAGCAAGCGCTTGGCCAAATATGTGCAAATGTTACCCGAACTGCAAAAAGGTCTTCCGGTAGCCGCCAATTACAAAAAAGAGGTTCCCGGAACCGACTCTGAGCTGAATGCCTATGATGTGGTTTATTATGCCGGCGACTGTAATGCGGGCTCCAAAACCATTGCGGTGAACTTGCCAAACGATGAAACCATTCAGCAGCAGAAAGGAACCCGCCGTTCGCAATTAAAGAATGCCATGCAGGCCAAGTTCGATAAGATCTTGGTGCCAATTGCCAAAGAATTAATAGATAAAGACCAACAGCAATACATCAAATTCGATGCTTTTTTTGCCAATGTAATGTTTCACGAAGTGGCGCATGGATTGGGCATCAAAAACACGATTACCGGCAAGGGAACCGTACGCTCGGCTTTGAAAGAACAATATTCATGGCTAGAAGAGGGCAAAGCTGATATCTTGGGCTTATACATGGTTACAGGCTTGCTTAAAAAAGGCGAATTGACTGGCGATATCAAGGATTACTACACCACTTTTATGGCCGGTATTTTACGTTCGGTACGCTTCGGCGCCTCAGAAGCCCATGGCAAGGCCAATATGCAGTGCTTTAACTTTTTTAAGGAAAAAGGCGCCTTTGAAAGATCGGCCAATGGCACCTATCGTGTAAATTTTGATGCTTTTGCCAAGGCGATGAACGAACTGAGCAATTTCATTATTACGCTACAGGGCAACGGTGATAAAAATGCAGTTGAAAAAGCCCAAAAAGAGAAAGGAATCATTCAGCCAGAACTGCAGGCAGATTTAGATCGCCTCAGCAAAAAAGGCATCCCTGTCGACTTGGTTTTTGACCAGGGAGCTGATGTTTTGGGCATGAAATAACAAAAAAATAATTTCTGAATAAAAGCCTGTGTAGTTGCACTATACAGGCTTTTTTCATGCCAAAATATCGTTAAAGTTAAAATTTAAGCGGTTTTTCTGTAACCTTTTAGACTTTCGTCTCGTCTATAAGACAACAAACTAATTAAAGAGCCTCCGGCTTTTTGAACTAAATAAAATTTATGGATTGAAAAAAATTGCGTGCGAACGCAATGGAAAATTTTTGTCCCTATTTTTTGAACCTTAAACAACACAAAATGAAAACTATTTACTCACTATTCCTTGTTTTTTTATGTTGCTGCGTGGGCAATATGGCGCTGGCGCAAGAAAAAGCAGCACAGGGAACCATTAACGGAACCGTACTAGACGATCAAAACAAACCTATAGATTATGCCACCATCGGTCTTTTTAAAACCGCCGATTCTGCTTTGGTAAGAACGGCATTGACCACTCCCGATGGCAAGTTCCAATTCTTGAACATCAGCGAAGGAAGCTATTTCATTAAAACAAATATGATGGGCTACGAAATCTATAAAGGAAAACCTTTCGTTTTGTCGGCAGAGGGCCAAAACTTAGCGACCATCAAGCTGCAAGCCAACAGCAAAACCCTGAATGCTGTAAGTATTACTACCACAAAGCCCTTGATTGAAAGAAAGGCCGACAAACTGGTAATGAACGTAGAAAACAGCACCGTGGCCGTGGGTTCTAACGCTTTAGAGGTCTTGCAAAAAGCACCTGGTGTAAGCGTTGACCAAAACGACAACATCTCTATGCAGGGCAAACAGGGGGTATTGATCATGCTTGATGGCAAACAAACCTACATGAGCAATGCCGATGTGGCCAACCTGCTCAGAAACATGCAAAGTTCTGAATTGGAAACCATCGAACTGATTACCAATCCCTCTTCAAAATACGACGCATCGGGTAACTCAGGCATCATCAATATCAAAACCAAGAAAAGCAAAAATGGCGGTACCAACGGAAATTTGAACCTTACCGCTGGCTATGGCAAAAACTTTAGGGGAAATGCAGGCCTGAGCCTCAACCATAGGACCAAAAATGTAAACGTATTTGGCAATTATAATTATGGCCAACAGGGAAGGGATAATTTATTAGATATCGATCGAATTTCTAACGGCACAAATGGCAAGCCCGATACCTATTTTATGCAGGTTGGCGACAGCTATCGCAAGAGCCGCAACAACAACTTCAAAGCAGGCATCGACTTCTTTATCGACAAGAAAAACACCTTAGGCGTTTTGGTAAACGGCTATTTTAACAATGGCAACGAAACCACCGATAACAATACCATCATCGGCCCATCGTTTAACCAAATCGACTCTACCTTATTGGCCAAAAGCATACAGACCAACAAATACAACAACGTTTCTTACAACCTGAACTATAAATCTATTTTAGATACCGCCGGACAAGAATTTTCTGCGGATGTAGATTACTCTAGATTTAACGGAAACGATGGTTCTACCTATGATAATACCTATCGCTTTGCCAATGGCAGCCTGATCCGCCCTACGGAATACACGCGTAACGGAACACCTTCTAAAATAGAAATCAAGGCTTTTAAATTGGATTATACCTTGCCCATCAACAAAACCATGAGGCTGGAGGCTGGCGCGAAAAGCAGCTGGGTCAAAACCGACAACAACCTCATTGCAGAGGCCTACCTTAGCAATGCATGGACCAACGATGTGCGTCGCAGCAACCGTTTTGTCTACGATGAAAACGTAAATGCAGTATACAGCAATTTTAACAAGCAGTTTAAAAACACTACTATTCAGGTTGGTTTAAGGATGGAACAAACCAATTCTAAGGGCAACCTGATCACCACCAACAATGTGGTTGAACGCAGCTATTGGGATTTCTTTCCTACCTTCTTCCTGCAGCAAACCCTATCGGAAAATAACCAGGTTGGTTTTTCTTACAGCCGCAGGATAGACAGGCCAAGCTACGATGCCTTAAATCCATTTGTTTATTACCTTGACCAGTATACCTACAACAAAGGAAACCCATTCTTAAACCCACAGTACACCCACAGTTTTGAGGTATCTTACACCTTTATGCAAAAGTACCTGTTAAGTTTAAGCTACAGCCGCGTAAACGATGTAATTGCCGAAGTGCTTTTGCCAGATGCGGCGCAAAAAGCATTATACCAAACCAATGCCAATATTGCCAAGAACATCAGCTATGGGGCCAATTTAAACGTTCCTGTAAAAGCAACCAAATGGTGGAGCATGAACAACAACCTGAATGTATTTTACTTGAGCTTCGAAGCGCCCGATTTAGCCGGACAGCCTTTAAAAACAGGAAAAACCTCTTTTCAGTTTAAATCGCAGCAAAGCTTTATCATTATGGACGGCTTAACAGCAGAGCTGTTTGGCAGCTACGAATCTCCGTTGGATTATGGTACTCTGAGCCTGGGTTCGCGCTACTCTGTTGATGCTGGCATCAGCAAGGCATTATTGAAGAAAAAGGCAACGCTAAAACTAGCCCTGAGCGATATATTCAATACTTATGAAACGAATTTGAAAAGCGCCTATCCTGGATTGAAATACACGGTATACCAAAAAAACGAGAGCCAAATTGGAAGGATCAGCTTTAGCTATCGTTTTGGAAAGAACGAAATCAAACCCGCCCGCCGTCGCTCTACCGGTACGGAAGATGAGCAAGGCAGGATGAAGAATTAGGCGTTGAGCGATAAGCGTTTGGCGTTGCCACGAAGCAATCTATCTAGCGATAGGTTGCTTCGTTGTTTTAAAGAAAAGTGATTGGTGTTTGGCGTTTAGCGATGATAACTTCGAAGCTAGAGAAACATTATCCCCCTTTGGAGGGGGCAGGGGGAGGAAAACAAGCCCCTGTTAATTAAACCCGATAGCAGTGAAACGGATAGCGGGACTGCAGCACCCAAGCATTACTGACTTTCATTTCCAAAATCAATGGCTAGCGTTTGGCGATTGGCGTTTAGCGCCGATGAACTAGAAGCTAGAGAAACATTGTCCCCCTTTGGAGGGGGCAGAGGGAGAAAAACAAGCCCTTGTTAATTAAACCCGATAGCAGTGAAACGGATAGCGGGACTGCAGCACCCAAGCATTACCGGCCTTCATTTTCAAAATCAATGGCTAGGATTTGGCGTTTTGTGCTTGGCGATTAGCACTGGTAAACTTCCAAGCTAGAGAAATAGTTATCCCCTTTGGAGGGGGCAGGGGGAGGAAAGCAAGCCTTTGTTAATTAAACCCGATAGCAGTGAACGGATAGCGGGACTGCAGCACCAAGCATCACCGGCATTCATTTCCAAAATCAATGGCTAGGGTTTGGCGTTTTGTGCTTGGCGATTAGCGCTGGTAAACTTCCAAGCTAGAGAAATAGTTATCCCCCTTTGGAGGGGGCAGGGGGAGGAAAACATAAGGCTCTGCCAACGTCTCCGCCAACAGCAGTGATGACTGTACTATTTCCCGATGTAAGTGCCTACAATTTCTTCGAGGGCATCGATATCAAATGGTTTTGACAGGTAGGTATCTGCTCCAGCCTGTTCGGCCAAGGAGCGCACATCATTGTTTGCCGAAAAGTAGATCACAGGAATATGTTTGAGATCGGGATGGTTCTTAAGCGCCTGCGTAGCCTCTATGCCACCCATATCGGGCAACCAATTGTCCATAAAAATCAGATCGGGCATAAAACCACAAACCTGGTCAACAATATTGTTCGAACTTGCCGAAGTCTTGATTTCATAACCGGCATCTTCCAGAATTAGGGTACATAATTCCAGAATATCCGTATTGTCATCAAAAATAAAAACCTTTTTATTCATCTTTTAGAACGTTTCTAGGCCAGCATATTGATATAGGCGGCCATTTCTTCAATTTTTAGTATTTCGCTTATCCTAGCCCTTGCAATTGCCTGCGACGGCATGTAATCAACCTGTGCACTCTCTGGGTCCTGCACGGCCGTTTCTCCTCCATAGCTGTCAACGGTGATCAATCCGTTCACGCCATCGGCATTTGAGCCCGAAAGCAGCAAACAAACCAAACCATCTTCATAAACTTCGGCTGCCGATTGAAAAGTAACATCGATAGAAGGCCTCGAATAATTAACTTTTTCAGAATAATCTAGAGAAAAAGTCATGTCTTTTTCAATCAGCAAATGGTAATCTGAAGGAGCAATATAAACAGTTTTATTTAAGATCCTCTCTTTTTCTTCTGCTTCCTTTACCTTGAGCACCGTCTTTTTTGAGATCAGATCGGCCAATAAGAAATCTGTACCTTGTTTTCGGTGCACTACAATTACAATAGGAAAAGGCAAGTCTTCCCTAATTGCCGGAAACACCCGCAACAACACTTCGAGACTCCCAGCCGAGCCACCAATAATCAATGCTCTACAGTTGTTCATCCGTTGGTTTTCCTCCAAATTTTTTCGGTTTCCAATCTTTTGTAGCGTTTGGCAATGGGCGAAAAATCTACGGTTTCCTTGGTGCCCAATGCCAGGTAGCCCAAGTTATCCAAACTGTTGTCGAACAGCTGCAGTACTTTAAACTGCAGGTCGCGATCAAAGTAGATCAGTACGTTTCTGCACAATATTAGCTGAAATTCGTTAAAAGAATGGTCCGACACCAAGTTATGGGTCGAGAAAATTATTTTTGCCTTTAGGTCGTTGTCAAACTTGGCCAATGAATAGTTGGCGCTGTAGTAAGAAGAAAAATCCTGTGGGCCGCCAGAGGCGATGTAGTTTTCTGAGTACTGTTTCATTTGGCCGAGGGGAAACAGGCCCTGTGCAGCTTTTTCCAATACGGTTGGATTGATATCGGTAGCGTAAATGAGCGATTTGTTTAAGAGGTTCAGCTCTTTGAGCATAATGGCCATAGAATAGGCCTCTTCGCCGGTTGAGCAGCCTGCCAGCCAAATCCTGATGAAGGGATAAGTACCCAAATTAGGCAGTACCTTAAAACGCAAGGCCTTGTAAAATTCGGGATCCCTGAACATCTCGGTCACGTTTACCGTAATCTGTTCTACAAAACGCTTAAAATAGCTATTGTCGCTCGTAATCTTATACCTGAACTCGGCAAAGCTGACCAACTTATCCAAGCCATACAAACGGAGCAGCCTCCTTTTTAGCGATGCCCTAGAATAGCCGGTAAAATCGTAGCCGTACTGTTCTAAAACGTCGTTGATCAAGAGTTCTACCTGTTCATCATTTATGGCGGCTAAGTGGGGCACTAGATATATTTTTTTAATTGAATAACGAGTTCATCTACATTTACCGGTTTAGAAATATAACCTTTTGCACCTGCATTGAGACACCTTTCCCTATCGCCTACCATGGCTTGCGCCGTAACGGCAATTACAGGAATTTCTTTCAGGCTTTCCTCTTTCTGCATTTTAGCCATGGCCTGATAGCCGTCCATATCGGGCATCATCATGTCCATTAGTACCACGGCAATATTATCGTCGTCGGCAATCAGGTCAAACCCTTGCTGGGCGCTATTTGCCGATATACAATTATACTTCTTCGCTTTTAAAACAGCTGTTAATGCAAAAATGTTTCTTTGGTCATCATCAATGATGAGGATTTTTTTTGTACGCGCTTCCATAAAAATTCTAGAACAATCTTTTATGCTTTATCATATAACCAAACTCTTAACAACGAGATCAGCTGGTCAACATCTACAGGTTTAGAAATGTAGTCTGATGCGCCAGCGGCGATACATTTTTCCCTATCGCCCATCATCGCTTTCGCCGTAACCGCTAAAATAGGCAATTGTCTGTAGCCGCCCATGTTTCTGATGGCCCTGGTGGTTTCGTAGCCATCCAGTTCTGGCATCATCATGTCCATCAGTACCACATCTACGTTAGGGTTTTCGTCGAGCACCTTCAGTGCCTCCTTGCCATCAATTGCCGGCAATACCTTCATTTGATGCTGCTCTAAGGCCTTGGTCAGCGAAAAGATGTTGCGTACATCATCATCTGCGATGAGCACGGTTTTGCCTTTAAGCACATCATTTAAACCACCCAAACTGCCTTTTAACGCTGGCTTCTCCTGTTTTTCCTTCTGCTCTACCAGGTGCAAGAATAAACCTGCTTCGTCTAAAATACGCTGGTAAGAATGAGCGGTTTTTACAACAATCGAATCTGCATATTGTTTGATGCGGGTTTCTTCGCCTTTTGATAAATTTTTGCCTGTAAAAATAATGATCGGCAGGTTTTCAAGGCCATCGTTTTTCTTGATGGTTTCTAGGGTTTCGTAAGCATTTTTATCTGGAATGCCCATATCGAGGATGACGCAGTCTACTTCTTTCTTTTGAAGCGCCTCAATGCTTTCGCTCACATTTCTGGCCACCATTGTTTGGATGTTCGAGTTGCTCAAGAAATAGCTCAATGCCTTGGCGTGCTGTTCGTTTTCCTCTACAATGAGCACTTTTTTAGGATGTCGGCTCAGCGCATCTTCCAGTTTTTCGAAGATCTGCTTCATATGCTCCAATGCAACCGGCTTATTGATAAAATCGACCGCCCCTTTAAGCAGGCTTTCCTTTTTAACCGAAAGCGATGACATGATGTGTACCGGAATAGGTCGCGTGTTCGGATTAGATTTAAGCTCTTCCATTACCTGCCAGCCATCTTTTATAGGCAGCTGGATATCCAGCAAAATTGCCAGCGGATTATATTTATTGGCCATTTCTATACCCACATCGCCCCTCACGGCTACAATGCCTTTATAACTTCGTTTCCTGGTAAAGTCTAACAGGGTTTTGGCAAAAGCGGTATCGTCTTCCACAATCAGGATTACCTTGTCGTTTTTGCCAATGCTGTTGCGGTCGTCTTCCACCTCGCCGGGAATCACATCTACCGTATAACTTGGTATTGGCGCAGCAACAGGCTCTATATACGGGTTTCTGTCTTGAAGTTCGCGATGTGCCTGCTGTTCTTCCAGATAGGCTTCGTTATCAGTATAATCAATCGGGATGGTGAGGGTAAATTCGCTGCCTATATTTTCTTCACTTTCTAAGTTGATATCGCCGCCCAATAATTTGGCTAGCTCCCTGCTGATCGACAAGCCCAAACCGGTACCTCCAAACTTGCGTCGGGTAGAGCCATCGGCCTGTTGAAAGGCCTCGAACACCATGCCCAGCTTATCTTTCGCAATGCCGATACCGGTATCCTTTACTTTGAATATAAGGGTTTTATAAGCGAGGTCTGCCGTTAGCGAAAGACTTACTTTTCCTTCGTGCGTAAACTTAAGTGCATTCGACAACAGGTTTTTTAAGATCTGTTCCAAGCGCATTTTATCGGTTTGGATAATGGCCGGCACATCGCTTTCTACATTTACCTCCATGGTAAGCTGCCTATCGTTGGCAATTGGCGCGAACAGCGAACGCATATCGGAAATGATTTCTTCTGTGTGGATCTCGGTGATATCAAGGTCCATTTTGCCTGCCTCGATTTTAGAAAGATCTAAAATTTCATCGATCAGGCTCAACAGGCCTTGTCCAGAGCTCTGGATAACTGCTGCATATTCGGTGTATTCCTTATCGAGCTCTTCATTATCGGCCATCAGTTTCGATAGCAGCAAAATAGAGTTTAATGGGGTGCGAAGCTCATGGCTCATATTGGCCAAGAACTCAGATTTGTAGCGCGTACTCTGCTCCAGTTGCGCCGCTTTTTCCTGGATATCGAGATTGCGCTCTTGGATGAGCTGATTTTTTTCTTCGAGCAGGCTGGTACGCTCTTCCAATTCCTGGTTGCTCTGCAAAAGCTCTTCTTGCTGTACGCGCAACTCCTCTTCCGAAGCCTGTATTTTTTGGGTTTGGGCTTCGAGTTCTGCATTTAAGCCTTCGAGCTCCGAATGTTGTGCCTGTAGCTCCTCGGCCTGTGCCTGGGTTTCTTCTAAAAACTCCTGCAGTTTTTTGCGATTTTGCGCTACATGGATGGCCATGCCTATGTTACTCGAAATGCTATTTAAAAACTCGAGCTTGCGTGGCGTATAAGCATTTAAAGAGGCCAGTTCGATTACACCAACCATATAGCCATCGCGGTGCAATGGAAAGGCCAGCACATTTTTAGGCTTGGTTTGCCCGGTAGCGTAACTGATGGTAATTTCGCCATCAGGAACTTCTTCCAGCAAAATGAGCTTATCCAATTGCATACATTGGCCAATCAATCCTTCGCCTATGGCAAATTTGTTTTGTATTTCATTGCCCATTAAGGCATATCCACCGGTCAGGTAAAGATTCCTGTCGTCTTCTAAAAGGTAAAGTGCGGCTACATGGCTTTTGGTGTGGGCAACAATATGCACCAACATATCATTGGCGAGGGTTTTAATGTCTTTTTCGCCCACCATTTGATCATTAAGCTTCGCTATGCCTGATTGTAGCCATTCTTTATCTTCCAACAAACCAAAAGAATACTGGAGCGATTCGGCCATATTGTTTAAAGAGGCTGCCAAGCTGCCCAAACCGTCTTTGGTGGCATCGTCCATTCTTATTTTGTAATCGCCCTTAGAAATCTGTTGGGCAATACCTTGGATTACACCTATCCTCTCGGCGGTTTCATTGTTAACATTTTGCAGTTCTTGTTGCAGCAATAAACGCTCATCAAAATCGGAAGCCACTTTTCTGTAAAAGAAAATGGTGATCAGCAAGGATAAAATCGAAGCCAGAATAATGAGCAATGGCGTGTATCCTGCAAAGGTGTTCATCTCTGCGGTGCGCACGCCGAGCAGGCGTTTCTCTTCAGTTTGCATGTCTCTGATGATCTGCCTTGTATTGTCCATATAAGACTTGCCATCGAGCAGGGTTTTCTCAGAAATTGCCCCACCATTAGATTTGACATCAATGGTCTGTTCAATAACAGTTAACCGGTTATTGAGTATTTCTTTAAGCTCGCTTAATTTGCGTTGCTGGTAGCTGTTGTCTACCGTGCTTTCTTCCAATTGCTTAAACAGCGCGTTCACTTTTTCTTTTGCTCCAAAATAAGGTTGCAAAAAGGTTTCGTTTCCGGTAAGCAAAAACCCTCTCTGCCCGGTTTCGGCGTCTTTAAGGGTGGAGATGATATTGTCGAGGTTGTTCATAACCTCATTGCTGTGTGCCACTAAATCCGAAGATTTGATGAGGTTTCTGATGCTCACATACGACGCCAGCGAACTAATGATAAGAATAATCAGCGAAAGGCCAAGACCAAGCCGCAGGTTACTTTTTAGGGATAATTTCATTAAATAGCAGTTTAATTCATTGTTTAAATTGTGTTTTCAGCGCGTTGAAGCCAGCTTGGTTTTTCCATGATCGTAAAATCACGGTAGTTATTGCATTAAACTTCGCTTTTTGAGTCAACAGGCATGATAAAATAAAATTCTGAGCCTTCTCCATAGGTACTGTTTACACCAACTTTTCCTCCATGGCGCTTGATAATTTCCGACGAAATGTAAAGGCCGATCCCCAAGCCCTGGAAACGCTGAGAGGTTTCTTCTACGCGATAGAATTTATCAAATACGTGTGGGAGCTGTTCTGGCGAAATGCCAATACCCGAATCTTTTACGGCTACATAAAGCGATCCGTCTTTTACATTAACCGTGAGCTGGATTTCGCTGGTGCCCGGCGAATATTTGATGGCATTGGTTAGGAAATTAACCAGCACCTGTTCGATGCGCATCTCGTCGCCATAAATTTGACAGCCTGCAATTCCTTTCTTATTCACCACAAACTCTGGGTTAGACTGGTGTATGATCTCTATTACGTTATCTAGCAGGTTATCTATAGAAAAATGTTGCTTATTAAATTTGAGCTTGCCGCTTTCGATCTTAGAAATATCCAAAAGATCGGCGATAAGGCCATTCAGTTTTTCAAGTTGTACATGGGCTTTGCTCAGGTGTTTTTTAACGGTTTCGATGTCGCCTTTGTTTACGCTACGCTCTAAAAGCTGTACGTATCCTTTTACACTGGTTAATGGTGTTTTAAGTTCGTGGCTGGCAATGCTGATAAATTCGTCTTTTTTACGTTCCGCATCTTTTCTGAACTCGATTTCTTCGAGTAGTGTTTTTTGCATTTCGTTCAGCTTTCTGCTCTGCTCATAAATGCGGTAGAACGTTTTTACCTTAAGGAGCAAGAGGTTCATATCAACCGGCTTGGTGATGTAGTCTAAACCTCCAGATGAATAGCCTTTGGCTATGAACTTGAACTCGGTATTAACGGCCGACAAGAAAATGATAGCGGTTTCTTTGGCCTTGCTATAGCCTGATATGGCTTCGGCAACTTCAAAACCATCCATCCCAGGCATCTGTACATCTAAAATAATGAGTACATAGGAGTTTTTTAAGACCTTTTTGAGCGCTTCTTCGCCTGATGAGGCTGTATCGATTTCAAAATTGTGTTTTTCGAGTACCTTTTTTAAAGAAATCAGGTTCTCTGGCGTATCATCAACAATAAGGATCATTCCCAAAAATAGTTAAAGCTTGGCAACATTTACTAGGATATTGCATTGATTTTTTGGCAATAACCGTTATAAGGAAAGAGAACAAAAAAGGAATGGGCTTTGTTTGGATGCTTTTTGTAACATTTAGCCTATAATTGGAAGTCCGAAGTCTATAACCCATGGTTGATGCTTGGTAGCCTGGATGCAAAAGTTCCATTCATTTGTCATTCAGAGGGCAGAAGGTCGAGAAATCGTAAAGCCATTTCATTTGAGGCCAGTTGTATTTTCAACAGATGAACCAATGGCTAATGAACCGATGAACTTTTACAGTCTTGATGTATTAAAAGTATCGCCTTGCCTGATATCGCCGGTATCAAATCCCTTTTTGAACCAGTACATCCTTTGCGCCGAGGTGCCGTGGGTAAAGGCATCGGGAACTACTTCTCCCTGAGCCTGTTTTTGCAGCTTGTCGTCGCCAATGGCGTTGGCTGCAGTTAACGCTTCGTCTATATCTCCCGGATCGAGCCTAAAGTCTTTCAGGTTCTGGGCGTGGTGCGCCCAAAGTCCGGCATAAAAATCGGCTTGCAGTTCTAATTTAACGGATAGTTTATTGTATTCGACTTCGCTTAAGCTTCTTCTGGCCTCTTCCATTTTGGCCGATGTGCCCAACAGATTCTGCACGTGGTGGCCAACTTCGTGTGCAATTACGTAGGCCTGCGCAAAATCGCCTGCCGCACCGAAACGGTTTTTAAGCTCGTCGTAAAAAGACAAATCAATATATACCTTATGGTCGCCTGGACAATAGAACGGACCAACTGCTGAACTGGCATTGCCACAAGCAGATTGGACCACACCATCGAATAACCTTAGTTTAGGATATTCGTACTGCAAACCCATGGCCGTAAATTGTTCATCCCATACCTGTTCGGTAGATTTTAAAACCCCCTTTACAAAAGTCTTTTGTGGATCATCGGCTTTTGTAGTTTGTTCTGTAGGTGCAGTTGCAGGCAATTGGCCTACCAAACCCGTTAAGTCCTTACCAAACAACAAGCCTAGTATCACAATTACAATCCCTACTCCGCCACCTAACGCTACCCGGCCACCGCCGCCTCTTCCATCTTCTACATTATCGCTGCCTTTACCGAACCACTGCATAGTTTATTTAATTTAGTTTACAAAAATGATGGAACAATTTTAATACCAATTTAATGATTAAATCTATATGTGCTATTGATCGGCCACAGATTAACAGATTTTACGCTTAAAATAAAAACCGTGGCTGGCCAAATGCCTCTAAATTCTATCAAAAACAACGATTGAAATCCCTTAAAAATGAAAATGGCCCTAATGTTATTAAGGCCATCTCTATTTTATTAAACTAGTTTAATACCAAATCTGCCACCCCAAGGATCTCCGATAGTCATTGCTGTCCACTTGTCCATTTCCATGTTTTTCGATCCCTTTCCCGTCCATTGCATGCCACCCATAATTTTGGCTTGCTCTTCTTTGGTTAATGCCGTTACGCCACTGTTGGCTAATTTCTCGAACTTGTTTTCGTTGTGTTTCATCGTTGCGGGATTTAAATTGATAAAGATTTTGCTTATATCTATTTAAACAATCAATAGCCCGTTAAGTTTTGCCTAGTTGAACGCTTCAATGCCTAAGGTTATTCTGCGTTGGGTTTCGGCTTTGCCCAATGCGTTTGCAATGTCAAATACACCTGGGCCAAATTTGCCTCCAACCAGCATAATACGGAAGGGCAGCATCAATTCTCCTGCTTTAAAACCCTTGCCCTCGGCCAAGGCCTTGAATTGGGTTTCCCATTCGCTGGTCGAAGCACCTTCTTCAAGCGTGGCTCCAAATTCTTGGAAAAAAACTGCCTTTTCTGCCGACCATTTTGGTTTTACCGCAGCCACGTCATATTCGGCAGGAACTGCAAAGAAATACGCTGCCTGATTTGCAAAATCGCCCAAAAGCGTACAGCGGTCTTTCACCATATCGATCACTTTGTACAGATAAGCATCATCAGCTATTTGGATACCCAATGTTTGAAGGTCTTCTTTAACGCTTGGTGCCAAATGTTCGGCGCTAGCCGTTTTAATCCATTCGTGGTTGTACCATTTGGCCTTTTCAAAATCGAATTTGGCCCCGGCCTTGCTGATGCGGTCAATAGAAAAAGAACTGATCAGCTCTTCTAGGGTAAATATTTCTTGATCGGTACCATCATTCCAGCCCAACATGGCCAAAAGGTTTACAAATGCTTCAGGCATAAAGCCCATCTCCTTGAATCCTTTGGTTACATCGCCAGTTTTTGGATCGGCCCAATTCATCGCATACACCGGAAAGCCTAAACGGTCTCCATCACGTTTGCTCAGCTTGCCATTGCCATCAGGTTTTAAGATCAACGGCAAATGTGCCCATTGTGGCATGCTGTCTTTCCAGCCCAGGTATTCCCACAGCAAAATGTGGATTGGCGCAGAAGGCAACCATTCTTCGCCCCTAAAGGCATGGCTAATTTCCATGGCCTTATCATCAACCACTACAGCCAGGTGATAGGTAGGCATGCCATCTGCTTTTAACAATACTTTATCATCAACCAAATTGGTATCAAAGCTCACTACACCACGGATCATATCATGAAAAGACACCTGCTCGTTTACCGGCATCTTAATGCGGATGGTATGTGGTGCGCCACTGGCCAACAACTCGCTTGTTTCGGTTTGCGAAAGCGTTAGGGAGTTGCGCATTTCCATGCGTGTTTGCTGTCCGTACAAGAAGTTAGGCTGGGTATTGCGTCTTTCGGTCAGTTCTTCTGCTGTATCAAAAGCATAATAGGCATAGCCACTGGCCACCAGTTGCTCGGCATACTGCCTATAGCTCGGCTTGCGCTCGCTTTGGCGATAGGGACCAAAAGCCCCCGGATTTTGCGGGCTCTCGTCTGGCGTTAGTCCACACCAGTTTAGGCAGTTGACGATATATTCTTCGGCGCCCTCCACAAAGCGGGTTTGGTCTGTATCTTCAACGCGAAGTACAAAGCTGCCATTGTGCTTTTTAGCAAACAAATAATTAAATAAAGCTGTGCGTACACCACCTAAGTGCAAGCCTCCTGTTGGGCTTGGCGCAAATCTTACTCTAACTTTCTTTTCCATTACAGCGCAAAGATATATTTTTTAGCTCGTTTACGTTTCTGTAGGTATATTTTTGATTGCTATTTTGTAATTTGCCACCAACCTCTATGAATCCGTATCAAAAAAAGCGCCGCTGGAAAATATTTCTTCTTGTTTTTGCCATTGTAATTGGCGGTGCATCCGTCGTGTATTCTGACTTCTTTGTCAAAAAAATGGAGCGCGAAGAGGCCTCCCAGTTTCAATTGTGGGTAAAACTGAAAGAGCAACAGTTGGAGATGTACGACAATGAAATACTGACCCCTACTTTTGATATTTTTAGGAAAAACACCAAGGTAGATGCCATTGTTCTCAATCCCAATGGCACTATTTTTTCTTGGGAGGGCCTAGATACCAACAAAACCTTTTACCAAGGCCTCGAAGCCAAAGAATATGATTCGTTATATTTTGTAAGGCAATTGGCCAAAATGAAGAAGCAACACAAGGCCGCCCCAATGAAGGGGCCAGAGGGCGAAAAGCTGCAGGCCTATTACCGAGATTCGTTTATCCTGACACAGCTGCGAATTTTCCCTTATATCCAATTGGGCGTAATCGGGCTTTTTATCTTGGCCGCTTATGTAGCTTTTAGTTCGGCCCGGCGAGCAGAACAGGATCAGGTTTGGGTGGGCCTGGCCAAAGAAACCGCCCATCAGCTGGGCACCCCTATTTCTTCGCTCATGGCTTGGGTAGAGCTGATCAAGTCGAAATTCGATGCCGAAGACGATTCCTTGATTGCCGAAATGGAAAACGATATCCACCGGTTGGAAATTATCACAGATCGTTTCTCTAAAATTGGGTCTAAGCCTATTCTTGAAGACCATACCGTGTACATTGTTATCCAAAACTTTGTAGATTATTTTAAGATCCGCACCTCAGACAAGATCAATTTTATCGTAACCGGCGACAAACAGGTGAGGGCTATGCTGAGCATCCCTTTGTTTGATTGGGTAATTGAAAACCTATTAAAAAATGCGGCCAACGCTATTGAAAACGAGGGCAACATTACCATCAACATCATAGAAAACCTGGCCAAAGAAGAGGTATTTATCGATGTAACCGATACCGGCCGAGGCATTCCCCGGTCGAAATTCGATACCGTTTTTCAGCCTGGCTACACCACCCGCAAAAGGGGCTGGGGCTTGGGTCTTTCGCTAACCAAAAGGATTGTAGAAAACTACCATAGGGGCCTCATCTTTGTAAAGGATTCGGAGCTCGGCAAAGGCACTACCTTTAGGATTATATTAAAAAGCAGCATTACATATGAACCGACCACAAACACAGGAATACCCCGAGTGGTATAATAAATACATCAGCCTTGTGGATGGCGATGTAATTGCGATTTTGGAGAAACAGGTTGTCGAGTTTTCAGACTTCATTAACAGCTTGGTGGGCAAAGGCGATTATGCCTATGCACCAGGCAAATGGACCATTAAAGAGCTGATTGGCCATATTATCGATACCGAAAGGATTATGACATTTAGGTTATTGTGCTTTGCCAGGGGCGAAAAAGCAAGGATTCCAGGGTTTGAAGAAGACGATTACGTAGCCGCGGCCCATTTTAACGACCGTAGCCTGCTCAGCCTTTCCGAAGAATTTTCGCTGCTGAGAAAAGCAAATCTTTACCTTATCAAATCGCTTAACGAAGAAGAACTGGCCAAATCTGGCAACTCTAATGGCACCGACATGACCGTAAAGGCTTTTGTTTATGTACTGGCTGGCCACATTATGCACCATGTTAACGTAATTAAAGAGCGTTACCTATGATCTGGTTCAACACATTTACGCCAGCAATGCTTAACGACAGGCCAAAAAACCATATTGGGGCTTTGATAGGCATCGAGTTTACCGCAGTTGGCGATGATTATATTGAAGCCACCATGCCTGTTGATGAACGCACCCACCAACCCGCAGGTATTCTGCATGGAGGCGCGTCTGTTGTATTGGCCGAAACTTTGGGCAGCATTGCTTCTTACATGTGCGTTGATCCGCAAAAATACATTGCCGTTGGACTTGAGGTAAATGCCAACCACCTGCGACCGGTAAGTTCGGGATTGGTGAAAGGTGTTTGCAAGCCCCTGCATATCGGTGGCAAAACCCACATCTGGGAAATCAAAATGTATAATGACAAAGGCAAAATGAATTGTGTTAGCCGTTTAACGGTAGCGATTTTGCCTAAGCCCTTGTAAACATTGGTTCATTAGTCATTAGTTGATTGGTACTTCAGACTAAAAACTAACGACTGTTGGCCAAGGCCAAGACCGCCACATCTCTCGTTACCTGCGTTGGCGAATTGCACTCGCAGTTGCTCAGTCCGATTACATAAATATCAAGATTAGGAATGTACACGCCCATGGTTTTAAAGCCGAAAATACTGCCTCCATGTTCTCTAGTCTGAACCCCATTAAGTTCTTTGAGGTGCCAGCCATAGCCATAAGTAAATTCCTCGCCACTGTTTAATTTATATTTGGTAAAGGCCTGCTTAATGGTATTGGCGTTAACCAATAGATTTTTGTTCAAGGCATTTTGCCATAGCAACATATCGTCTACGGTAGACATTAAGGAGCCGGAAGAAAAAGGAATACTGAAGCTAATTCTTGGCTTATTTACATAGCCAGCATCGTTTTTACGATAGCCGTAAGCTCTTTTGTTTACAATGGCAATATCGTTCGCATACCTAGAGTGGCCCATTCCTGCTTGATCGAAAATATGTTTTTGGATGTAGTTTTCATAAGTCTCACCCGAAACCAGTTCGATGAGGTAACCCAACACCACATAGCCCGAATTGTTGTAATCGAATTTATCGCCTGGCGAAAAATCAACGGGTTCGTTTTTAAAGAAATCTACCATTGCCTTCGGCGATAAATCTTGTTGCGCAATACTATTGAGCGATTTCATCCTGGTAAAATCCTTAATTCCGGAAGTATGGGTAAGCAAATGGTGTACGGTAATTTTATCTCCGCCTGGATAATCGGGAATATACTTGGCAATGGGTACTTTTACATCCAGTTTTCCCTGCTCTGCCAATTGGAGTATGGCAACTGCAGTAAATTGCTTGGTCATCGAACCCAATTGAAAAACATTATCCGGCAGCATATCTGCCCCCAACTCTATATTCGCCTTGCCAAAGGCTTTTCGGTAAATGGGCTTTCCGTTTTTGGCGACCAGAAATACAGCGCCGGGACCATTTTTATCTTTAAAAACACTTAAAAGCAGGCTATCTATTTTCTTTTCCAGGTTTTGTGCGCTTGCCTGAGTCATTACGGCAAGAAGAAGCATTAATACTATAAAAGTTCGTTTAGAGGATATCATCATGATTTGGGATAATGGTTATAAAAAAGTCCGATAATCGCATTGACTACCGGACTTCTAATTAATTGTATCTAAAGGTTTATTTCTGTTGGTCTAGCCACTTTTTCTCAATTGCATAAGAAACGATGAGGCCCAAGCCGCCGAATACACCTAGGCATCCAAAATAAACTGCCACTGCCTGATCATCGTCTACATTATTTACATGACTGCCAAACATTGCTCTTACTACAAACAAGGCAACCAATAGGCCGATACCAAGACCCACCAATAAGAGGCCGAATTTTAGGCTTAAAAAAGGTTTGGGAGTAGCTTTATGAACGCCTGGATCGATGCCACGTTCGATCATGGCCATTTTTTCCTTGTTAGAAAAATACCTGATGCCGAATACCATTGCGAAGGCACCTAAAAAAAGTGATATTGGGATTAACTCTTCCATAATTTTATTTCTTTATTTGATTTATAATCTTTTAATTCTCTGAACCGTGTTCTGCATACTATGACAACATCATTTTTTTGTAGGTTACACCCTTAGTGAAAAAAATTTCATCATTTGTTATCTTTAGCCAATGCAAGCCGAACTAGCGCTGATCACAGCCAAAATAAATAGCGTTTATCCTTTGCCCCAGGCAGAGCTGCAGCTGCTGTTAAATTCTTTGGAGCGCGTGGCCTATCCTAAAAACCAACTGATTATTTGCACCACCAGGGTAGAAAACCATCTTTATTTTATTGCCAAAGGTATAGCCCGTGCCTATTGCCACGGCGAAAGCCAACAGGTTACTTTTTGGTTTGGCCAGGAAACCGACATCATTCTTTCTTACCATAGCTATATTAACCAGCAGCCAGGCTACGAAAACATTGAACTGCTTGAAGACGGGATTCTTTACCGCATTTCTGATCAGGCTTTGCAGGCGCTTTACCAAAAGCACATCGGCTTGGCCAATTGGGGCCGTAAGTTTGTGGAGCAGGAACTCATCAAAACAGAAGAAAGGCTAATTAACCGGCAGTTCAGGTCGGCCACAGAACGGTATCAAGAACTGCTGAGCCAAAGTCCCGACCTGCTTAAACGCGTACCTCTTAAACACATTGCTTCTTATTTGGGCGTTACCCAGGTTACCTTAAGCCGCATTAGGGCAGAGCGATAAAAAATTCCATTATTTAACATTTGTTAAAGGATACCGACTATATGATGCCGATTTTTGTAAAAAATTTACAATTATGAGTTGGTTCTATTTAATTATTGCGGGTCTGTTAGAGATCGGCTTTACTACCTGTTTAAAACTATCAGACAATTTTTCTAACCTCAAATGGGGCGCTGGTTTCTTGGTTTGCGCGGTAATGAGTTTTGTTTTTTTAAATAAAGCCACTGTAACCCTGCCAATGGGCACCGCCTATGCGGTATGGACGGGCATTGGCGCCATAGGTACCGTTTTGGTAGGCATTATCTTTTTTAGGGAATCCTATAGCTTTTGGAGGATCTTCTTTTTAACCACTTTGATCATCTCTATTTTGGGTCTTAAGTTTTTTGCCGAAGCCAAAGCTTAATAATTTGTAAATTGCTGTAACCTGTTGGCAGAACATCGCGTCATAGCTCTAAATATGCAGCAAAAGGAAACAGATTTAGCTTTGATCAACGCCGTTTTGGCGGGCGATACCTCGGTTTATACCGAATTGGTAAAGCGTCATCAACGCTTTGTGTTTACCTTGGCCCTGCGTTTTGCAAAAAACCGCGAAGATGCCGAAGAGATTGCACAAGACTGCTTTGTAAAAGCCTATAAAGCCTTGGGCGCGTTTAAACAGGATTCGAAGTTTACAACCTGGCTCTACACCATCACCTATACCACGGCCATGACCTTTTTGCGCAAGAGAAAACTTGATACAAGTTCTATCAACGATGAAGAGCATGTATTGCAAATTGCCAATAGCGGTACGGGTTTTGATGCAAACACGGTAGAAAAGAAATCGAGCCATGCCTATTTAAACCAAGCGATAGACATGCTTTTGCCGGATGATGCAGCTATTATTACGCTATTTTACAAAGGCGAGCAGAGCTTGGAAGAAATTGGAGCAACCCTGCACATGGAGGCTAACACGATTAAAGTTAAGCTGCACAGGGCTAGGCAAAGGTTAAAAGAAAAATTACAATATTTGTTAAAGGACGAAGTTAAGGAACTGATATGAATACGCTAGAAGAACAACTTTGGAACTACATCGACAACAATTGCAGCCCCCAAGAACAGGAAGCAATTGAAGCCAAACTGGCTGTTGACGCCACGTACCAACAACTTTACCAAGAATTGCTATTGGTAAACAGCCAGCTCGGCAAGCTTGAGCTCGATGAGCCCTCTATGTCGTTTACCCGTAACGTGATGGAGCAGGTAAAACTCGAGCCAAGGCCCATAACCTTAAAAACAAAGGTAGACAAGCGCATTATCGGCTTTATTGGAGGTTTTTTTATACTTTCTATCCTAGCAATATTTGTAGTGGCTATTGCCAACAGCAAGGTAAGCCTTGATTTGAATTGGCCAAAGTTCAACTGGGCAGTTGATAGCGACAAACTACTTAATCCAACATTCTTGAAGGTATTCCTTTTGGCAGATCTTGTATTGGCACTCGTTTATGTCGATAGCCTGCTCAGGAAAAAAAGGACACAAAAAAAGGGAGCTTAAAAACTCCCTTTTTATATAAATTTCGTCATCCTGAACTTGGTTCAGGATCTAGCTCAAGACAAGACCTTGGACCATGTCCAATGGGACGATCCTAAAATAATTATTTCTTAAACAAGATCGGCAAACTTACCTGGGTGCTGTCCCAAGCCATTACCAGTTCTACGCCTTCCATACGGTCGGCAAATGTCATCGAAAACACTTCCAATGGCTTATCCAATTTGGTAATCGGTACTTCTACCCTAACCACGTCTTTAGCCTGGTCGTAGGTAAAAGCTCCCCACCTATCGGTTTGTTTGTTAACAATGATGGTCCATTTATCTTTACTAGGAATAGCAAACAGGCTATATCTTCCCTGTTTTATTTTTTTGCCGCCAATGGTTACGGTTTTATCGAAGTAGATTTCGGTGTTTTCGTTGGCACCTAAACGCCATACCTTGTCAAACTGCTCCAAAACGCCAAAAACTTCTCTTCCTTTTTTCTGCGGACGAGAATATAGCACCTTGATGATAGGCAATGAATTGTCTTTCACCTTGGTGGCATTTAACGGATAGTAAAGTGCATCCATCGGACTGTCATCAGGTTTTGAAAACTTAATGCCCGATGCGTCCTGCGCCTGTACTGCAAAACCGAATAATGCCAGTACAAGGCATAAACCCAATTTTTTCATAACAATGATGATCAATTTTTACTAAGGACTAGTATTCGCGTCCTTTTACAATTTTATTTAAGAATAGGCCTGCGAAAATTAGGCCCAAAATACCACCTAAAAGTACCCAGCCAATGCTTGGAGTTACGGCAATAACCGCCAACATACCTGTTAATAAACCTATTACGTAGTAAACCCACTCAAAACTGTTTTTATTTTCTTCTGTGCTCATTTTGCTATTATGATTTGCGCCAAAGGTAAATATTTTATTTTAAAAATTTTGTGCAGTTTAAGGGGTAGATTTCAATAAATCGTTGACCCTGACCATTTCATAGCCTTCTTTTTTGAGGTATTGGATTAAATTGGGCAACCTTTCGTAAAACTTGTCTTTTCTCCTTGGGTCTGTACCTATATGAAGCAACAACACAAAACCATTGAGGCCTTGGGCTTGCTTTTGCTCATAATCAATAATCGATTGATAGATTTCTTCGCTGCCACGATAGGATTTGCCCATTTCTGGATAGGTATAATCTGCGTTTGAACGTGTGCCCGGGGTAAAATTGATCAGCTTCAGGCCCATTTCCTCGGTCCAATTGGCGATGGTTTGGTTGTACCACTCGTAAGGAGGCAAAAAGAAAGCTGCATCCTTTTTGGTAATCCCAAATTTGGCCATGGCCTGATAATTGGCTTCGAGGTCATTTTTAAATTGGGTGTGGCTCACCAACAAGCTGTCTCTCTTGGTCCAATCGTTGTACAACAAGTGGGCATTAGAATGCGGCCCAAGATAATTGCCTTTGGCCTTTAGGTTTTTAATTAATGAAGCAAAGGCCGGATTACGATAAAAATTGCCGGTAAAAAAGAAAGACCCTTTTACCTTTTGCTGCTGCAGGGTGTGGGCAATACTTTGGCCACCATCGGCAAATTCATCTCCGGTAAAAACCAGGGCCAATTTCTTTTTTTCGGTATTGCCACGAATAATGGCTCCATAAGCCTCTTGCATTTTGGAGTTCGTGCTTTTGGCCTTAGAATCAAAAGCGGCCAGTAAATAAACCAGCGAAGCTGTGCCGTCCATGGTGGGTTCGTTGGTACTGTAATCGCCATAATCATCATGGTAAACGGCCAAATCGCTTTGAAAATCGGCATATTCATCGGCCTCCGCCAACTTTATCCCGATCAGGCCTTTATAAATATTGGTGTATACCGGACCATCTACCAGCCCGCCATCAATCGGGTACTGTTTCAAGTGGGTAAATGCCGAATGTGGATCAACCGGGGTATCACCCCAGCTCGGCAGGCCATAAACCATACTGGTTCCCCAAGGGTTGCAGCCAAAAAGCCAATCGAAATTGGACTGCTCCAATGCCGAAAAACTGGCATCGCCACTCAATTGCTTATACCAAAAACACTGCATGGCAAAAGCTACCGTGAGGTTGTTGCTGCACCAGATGAAAGGCACGCCTCTATAAAAGGCATTTTGCCGAGCCCTGGCCCAAACCTGTTCAATGCCTTGCTTGTAATAATTAAGGAGTTCTTGCTTGGTGGCTCCGCTGCTTTGCTTGGCCAATTCATAATGCCCAATATTGATAAATGGGTACCATTGGTAATGTTTAGCCGTATCGGCCTTGAACCAAGGCGTAAGCGTTTCTTTTTGGGCATAATTCATTGCCTGTTGTAATCGGTTTGCCTTGGCGCTGTTGCTTAGTGAAGCTGGAATTGAGGCATAAGCCAGCTCCATATCATCAACCCAATTGTCTTCTGCATAAATGTAAGGCGACTTTACCGAAGCAGTTTGTGTAACTCCTTTTTTGATATTGGCATAGGCTAAAGCCGAATTGGCCTTGCCTCCCAATTTTTGGGCATAGTTTTGATCAATTTTTTGAAACAGTTTCGATCCCAATACAAAAGCGCTGGCAAATTTGGCTGCTGTAGAACTGGTACCCGTGGTATTGTTCATAAACTTGCCCCTTTGCTGCGGTTCGCCATCAATAAAGTACAAAGGGCGTTCGAAGCCTTTGCCATACTGGCTGTCTTCTTTGGGTATCCGCATCGAACTATGGTCGCGGTCATCCGCCAATTGGTTAAACATCACCTTGGCCGACGGATGCATTTTGAGCAACCAGTCCAAGCCCCACTTGGCTTCGTCAAGCACATCTGCGCGACCGTTTTTACCCGTTAAGCCATTGGCTTGGTGTTCGTCTGTAAAAGCCTGCGGAAAATCGCGGTAGGCCATTAACAAATGGTAGGTGGCATTGGCCGATGTGGTTGAATATTGCAGGTAATCGCTGGCATCGTGCCAGCCACCCGAAGCGTCAAAATGAGTACTGTCTTTGATGCCAGCTTTGGCGCCGTAAAGTACGAAACCATCATGTGTATGGCAACTGTCTTTCAGAAATGGATTAAAACCACTCCGTTGTTGGCGCATGTAGCGCAAGGCGAAATCGGCTGTATGGCGATAAACATCATTGTTGATGATCACCGTTGGCGAAACAATCGTCCCTACCCTAATCACGTAGCGTCCTGGATTTTTAAAGCTGGAGAAATCCAGTCGTGCGGTAGTTGCAAATGGCCCATAAGCCCCAAAGCCGGTCACCTGATCAGAAGAGAAAACCACTTTGCCGCTTTGCTCGTCGAGCAGTTCGAAACGAGTAGGTTTTATTTGTTCCTTGCTTGCCCAAATGGCTACCTTAATAGCGCTTGGCTGGTAGCCCAACAAATTGATGCGCACCCAACTCTGTGGAGTTTCATTTGGTCGTTTTTTAGAGTAGAAAGAGAGCAATGGCAACAAAAGGGTGCCCAAAAGCACCTGTAGGATGATTTTTTTTGTCATTGTAAAACCGCGTTTCGTTTATGATTAGGCTATTAAAGGTAGTCAATTATCATCCATTTGTAAAACAAGCTTAATTAAATTTGGAAATTAATCAATCGATTGATTAATTTTGTGCCGTCAAAAGAAGAGATGGAAAAAACAGATAAAAGAACCGATATCTTGAGGGCAGCCGAAAAGCTGTTTGCAGAATTTGGTTATGAGGGTACTTCAACCCGTCAAATCTCAAAGGAATCGGGTGCCAATATGGCAATGATCAATTACTACTTCGGCAGTAAAGAAGGCGTTTTTTTGGAAATTATGGAAGACCGGATTTCTGGCTTCAAATCCCAGCTTAACCTCATTGCAGAAGAGCAGATTCCTGCCAAAGAGAAATTATTGAAAGTGGTAGAGCAATACGCCAAACGTATTTTCTCCAATGTTTGCTTTCATAAAATGATGCATAGAGAGCTGTCGCTAACCCAACGTCCAGAAATGTTTACGCAGATTAAGGAGGCAATGGCACAAAACCTAACTGTTATCGAATCGATCATCAACGGAGGCATAGCAGAAGGCCATTTTAGACAAGTGGATGTTCGCATGCTCATTGTGAGCATTATGGGCACCATCAGCATGGTCGCTACTTCGCCCAACAAGGTAATTCCAGACATTGACATCAAAAACGACGAAGAAAGGGCCATTCTTGAAGAAAGGCTGATTGTCCACCTCAAAGACCTCATCATTACCCACTTATCCATACCCAAATAAACGATTAACATAATCCCAAAAATGATAAACAATAAATTCAAAATCCTAATCGCAACCCTACTCTTGCCCGCGGTTTTACAAGCACAATCGCTTAAAAAACTCAGTTTGCAAGAGGCAATAGATTTAGGCATAGCCAATAGCAAAAACCTGAAGCTTGCGCAAAACAAAATAGACGAGTCGGTGGCTAGACTGGCCGTGGTTAAAGACAATGTATTGCCTACAGCAACAACCAGCTTTTTATATAACCATGCCGAAATCCCTACCAATACCTTACGCATTGGCGGAGGCGACCCTATTAACCTGCCTAAACGTGCCGATGCCTTTGTAGGTACCGCAGCCGTACAAGAACTGGTTTATGGTGGTGGCAAATATAAATTGGCACAAGAATCGACCAAGCTTTTAACAGAAGTGGCAAAATTAGATGCCGATAAAAGTAAGGAAGAGATCAGCTATGCCGTTATCAACACCTATTTTTCGCTCTATAAAGTAATGCAGAGCAAAAAAGTGGTAGCCCAAAACCTCGAAGCTATTGCCAGTCAGCTGAAGCAGGCTCAACGTTTTTTCGAGCAGGGCATTGTGACCAAAAACGACGTATTGAGGTTCCAATTGCAACAGGCCAACATCTCGCTTACCGATTTGGAAATCGAGAACAACCGCAAAATCATCAATTACAACTTCGATATTTTGTTGGGCTTGCCTGAAGATACCGAAATTGCCTTGAGCGATACCGACCTGCCTTTGCAAACGGTAGAGCCTTTAACCAGTTACATCAACTTGGCTATGGCTAACCGTCAGGAATTGCAACAGCTAGACCTGCAGAACAAAGTGGCTGGTGTTAACATCAAATCGATTAAAGCCAATACTTTGCCAACCCTAGGTGTAGGCGCCAACCTGTACTACATTAACCCAAGCGGCAAATTTATTCCGCCATCAGAGCAGTTCATCGTGCCGGTTACCGTTGGCGCTACCATTTCTTGGAATGTAGCTTCATTATGGACCAATAAAAACAAAGTGGCCGAAGCCAAGATCCAACAAAAAGAAATCGGCATCCAGAAAGACATTTTTAGCGACAATGTTAAAACAGAGCTGAACCAAAACTACCAGAACTATAAACTGGCGGTTCAAAAAATCAATGTTTTGGAAACTTCTATTGCCCAAGCGACTGAAAACGACAGGTTGCTCGAATCAAAATACAAAAACAACATTGCTTCGGTTACTGATAGAATTGATGCCGAAACCTTATTGTACCAAGCTAAAATCAACTTGGAATTGGCCAAGGCCGATGCCCGTTTAGCTTACTACACCTTATTAAAATCAACAGGAAAAATATCTAAATAACCTTAATCCCAAGAAATAATGACAACAACACCCGAAAAAAAGAAAAACAAAGTTCTTCCCATTATATTAGGCGTATTGATCGTTGCCGGCGCTATATTCGGCGTTAACGAATACTTATATTCCAGCAAACATATCGATACCGACGATGCCCAGATAGATGGCGACATTAGTCCGGTGGTAGCCCGTGTAGGCGGCTATGTAAAGGACATCAACTTTGAAGAAAATACAAAAGTTAACCAAGATCAGGTTTTGGTAACTTTAGACGATCGCGACTATAAAATTAAATTAGAGCAGGCACAAGCTGGCCAAGTTGGTGCAAATGCAGGCGTGGGCGTATCGCAGGCTCAAATTGTGGCTACACAAGCGAATACCAGTACCGCAAAAGCAAACATCGAAGCAGCAAGGGTTAAATTATCCTTGGCCCAAAAAGATTACGATCGCTATGCGAACCTAATTAAAGATGGCGCCATTACCCAACAAGCATTTGACCAGGCTAAAGCATCAAAAGAAACCGCTCAAGCGGCTTACACCGCAGCCGTTGACCAATACAATGCTGCTGTTAAACAAGTAGGTACTACTCAATCTCAATTAAGTGTTACCAACTCTGGTGTTACCCAACGCCAATCTGATGTTGATTTTGCCAAGTTGCAATTGTCATACACCGAGATTAAAGCTCCTGCAACTGGTATTGTTTCTAAAAAGAATGTACAAAAAGGCCAATTGGTACAAGCCGGACAATCATTGTTCGCCATTGTAAACGAAAACAGCCTGTTTGTAACTGCCAATTTTAAAGAAACACAGTTAGAAAAATTACACGCAGGCTCGAAGGTTAAAATTACAGTAGATGCGTATCCAGATCAAGCAATTGATGGCGAAGTATATAATTTCGCGCCGATTACTGGTGCCAAAGGCTCGCTGTTGCCTCCAGATAATGCTACTGGTAACTTCGTAAAAGTGGTACAAAGGGTACCTGTAAAAATCAAAATCCAAACCAAAGACAAAGCGATTTTAGAAAAACTGCGCCCAGGTATGAGCGTTAAAGTTTCTGTGTCTATCTAAAAAATCATCAGATGCCTGAAGTAGGTTTTAAAAAATGGATCATTACGTTTACGGTAATCACAGCTTCTTTATTGGAGCTGATTGATACGACCATTGTAAACGTAGCGATCCCTCAAATACAAGGTAACCTTGGCGCAACCCTAGAGGACATTGCCTGGTTATCAACAGGATACGCTGTTGCCAACGTTATCATCCTGCCCATGTCGGGCTGGTTGGGTAGTCGCTTTGGCCGTAAAAATTATTTCCTGACCTCTATTATCGTTTTCACCATTGCCTCTTTTTTGTGTGGTAATGCGGTTTCATTAGAAGAGCTGATTGCCTTCCGTATTTTACAAGGCTTAGCCGGCGGAGGCTTGATTTCGACCGCCCAATCTATCCTTTTAGAAACATGGCCTAGAGAAGACGTAGGGATTGCCACTGCATTATTTGGTTTAGGCGCCGTTGTTGGACCTACGGTAGGTCCAACCATTGGTGGCTACATTCTAGAAATTAGCGATTGGCCTTGGATCTTCTACGTAAACATTCCTGTGGGGATAATTGCCGCCTATTGTACCATTACGTTTATCAAGAAGACGCCCAAGGATGGCAAAGGCCTACCGGTTGACTGGTGGGGGATTGCCTTATTGGCCATTGCCGTAGGCAGTTTACAAACCTTATTAGAAAAAGGCGAAAGCGAAGATTGGTTTGCCACTCCTTATATTACAGTATTGGCCGTTACTTCGGTATTTGGCCTGCTCCTCTTTATTTGGCGAGAGCTCAGTACCGATCACCCCATTGTGAATTTCAAGATCATGCGGCATCGAAGCTTCTCTATCGGGATGTTCACTTCCTTTATTTTAGGCTTTGGTTTGTATGGGTCCGTATTCGTATTCCCAGTATTCTGTCAAAATCTGCTAGGTTTCTCGCCTTTGCAGACTGGAGAAATTTTATTTCCGGGAGGCTTGTGTACCATTGCCATGATGCCGTTTATCGGGATGTTTCTTAAAAAAGGGATTCCGGCTCAGTTTATGGCTACCATCGGGATGTTTTTGTTCTTCGTTTTTTGCGATATGTTGAGTAAATCCACCTTATCATCAGGCACAGATCAATTCTTCCTGCCTTTGGTAATTAGGGGCGTTGGAATGGCGCTTTTGTTTGTGCCATTAACTACATTGGCCATGCAAGACTTAAAAGGTGCTGAAATAGGTCAGGGCTCAGGTTTAAATAACATGATGCGCCAGTTAGGTGGCTCGTTTGGTATTGCTGCCCTGACTACTTTGATCCATACCCGTCAAGGTTTCCACAGAAATAACCTGTTAACTAACATAAACGAATACAATCCTGCCTTTACCGATAAGCTAAACGGTTTCATCCATAACTTTATGGCTAAAGGAGCTAGCTTTTTAGATGCCAAGCTTATGGCGATGAAAGCCATTGAAGGATCTGTCATTAAACAAACCCTATTGTTAACCTATAGTGATGCTTATTGGGTTGCCGGCATGGTGCTTTTATGTTCTATTCCCTTACTGTACCTGCAGAAGTTCAAAAAGAATGTAAATGTGCCTACTGACGCCCATTAAATAAACAAAGCCGGTCGAATGACCGGCTTTGTTTTTCCCAAAAAATTAACAATTAATTACAAAATTTTTCTTGCGAGAAATTCTGCTGATACTTTTAAAAGATTTGTTTAACCTTTATGAGATACAAGGTACGGATTTTTTATAAAAGTCCAAAATTTATCCATGTCATCTTTTTCGATTTTGTATTTTTTTTGTTCCTAAAGTCTAATATGTGTACCTTTTCGGCATGCAAGCACTTCAACCCACCAGTCAGCGCGAAACGATTTTTAACAACGAAGTTATTTCACGCTTCGAGTTATACAACAGCCTATTCCTTACGCTTCCCTTCTATAAAGTAAAAGATACGGGCACTTTATTGCCTCTGTTTATTAAAAGTTGCGAAGATGGCGTAAAGAACCACGAAACCCCGGCTCAACTGATCGAAGAGTTTTTTGCCAAGTTTACGCCCAATACCGATCCCCAAAATATCATAGACCTTTTGTTCAGGTTCATCCAGTACATAGAGCGTCAGGTTGTGCTTTTTGATGCCGTAGAAGATGCGTCTTTTAACAAACTGAACATCGCCGACGAACAACGTTCCTTAAGAGCCCTGTTCTTAAAAGCCAATGACAACAAGAAGCTGCACCGAAAGGTTGATCAATTAATCGAGGATTTTTCGCTGCGCCTGGTGCTTACCGCCCATCCTACCCAGTTTTATCCGGGCAGCGTATTGGCCATCATCAACGATTTAACCGTAGCCATTCGAAGCAACGACATCAGCACCATTAACCAATTGTTGCAACAGCTGGGCAAAACGCCTTTTTTCAATAAAAAATCTCCTACACCGGTTGATGAAGCCTTGAGCCTAGCCTGGTACTTGGAGAATGTTTTCTATTGTGCCGCCGCTAATATTCAGGCTGGCCTTAACCAATTGCTGAGCGAATACCATATCGACCCTAAAAAAGTAATCGAATTGGGTTTTTGGCCGGGAGGCGATAGAGATGGCAATCCAAACGTACACCCCGAAACTACCTTACAGGTTTCGAAAATGCTTCGCCAGATTCTGTACCGTTGCTATTACCGCGATTTTAGGAATTTAAAACGCCGCATCACTTTTAGAGGGGTTGAAGATCATCTTGCCGAACTTCAGGATGTCCTCTATAAAAATGCCTTCGATAGCAATATTGAACTGAAAGACATTTCGCCTTTCCTCATCGAAAACCTCAATAAGATTAAAGAAACCCTGGTTAAAGACCATGGAGGCTTGTTTAGCGATGTGGTAGATGACCTTTTGCGCAAGGTAGAATTATACAGGAGCCATTTTGCTTCGTTGGATATCAGGCAAGACAGCCGTATTTTACGCAATGTCCATGCCTTTTGCCGCCAACAAAAACCAATCAACTCTTTGTTTAGCGAAGATTATGATCAGTTGCCAGAAGCCGAAAAACTCAAGGCGCTTACCTTCAAAAATGCCAAGATCATCTACAGTGGCGAACAAGACAGCCTAACCGAAGACACGTTACAGACCATTACCCACATCAAGCAGATGCAGGAAGACAATGGCGAAATGGCCTGTCACCGTTTCATTATCAGCAATTGCCAACAGGCCAGCGATATTTTGCAGCTGATGGAGCTGTTTTTATGGAACGGCTGGGAAGCCGAAAGCCTTTCGATAGATTTTGTGCCGCTTTTCGAAACCGTAAACGATTTGGCGGGCGCCGATAAGATCATGGAGGCATTGTATACGCATCCATTTTATCAGGAACATTTAAAACGCCGTGGCAACAAGCAAGACATCATGCTTGGCTTTTCAGACAGTACCAAAGATGGCGGTTACTTAATGGCCAACTGGTCTATTTTTAAAGCCAAGGTGGCCTTAACCAAGGTATCAGAAGAACATAACATCAAATTGGCCTTTTTTGATGGCCGTGGCGGTCCGCCTGCCCGTGGCGGAGGCAAAACCCATCGTTTTTATGCCTCTATGGGCAAGGAAATTGCCAATAAAAACATCCAGCTCACCATACAGGGACAAACCATTAGCTCGCAGTATGGCTCTATTGATAGCGCTGCCTTTAACATCGAACAGCTGATCAATGCCGGAATCTCCTCGGGCGTAAAAGAAAAACACAACGTATTGCTCGACGAGGCCAATTATACTACGCTCGACCGCATGGCAAAAGACAGCTATGATGCTTTCTTGGCCCTGCGCAAGCACCCTTTGTTCTTACCCTACCTCGAAACCCTTTCGCCCCTAAGTTTGCTTTCTAAAATTACCATCAGCAGCAGGCCGGTAAAAAGAAATGCAGGCGAAGCCTTAAAGCTGGAGGATTTAAGGGCCATCAGTTTTGTAACGTCGTGGAGCCAGCTGAAACAGAACATCCCGGGATTTTATGGCGTTGGAACTGCGTTAAAAAACCAGGAGGATGCCGGCAATTGGGAACAAGTTAAAAAGACTTATCAGGAATCGGGATACTTTAAAACCATTGTAGACAACTGTATGATGTCGATGAGCAAGTCTGATTTTTCAATTACCGCCTATTTGGCCCAAGACAAAAAATTTGGCGAATTCTGGAAAGTGCTGCACGATGAGTTTGAGCTGAGCAAGACCATGCTTCTTAAATTATCGGGCCACCAGGCTTTGATGGAAAATTATCCGGTTGAGAAGCGTTCTATTGCCATTAGAGAAAAGATTGTGTTGCCATTGGTACTCATCCAGCATTTTGCGTTAGAAAAGCTCCAGCAGGACTTAAACGATGAAAAAAGACAAGCTTACGAGAAACTGGCTATTCGTACGGTTTATGGCATTGTAAATGCCGGCAGAAACTTGGCTTAGTTAAGGCTGAAGGCCAAAAGGTGGAAAGTTGAAGGTTTAGAAGATACATTTTTCCCCTTTGGAGGGGGCAGTGGAGGAAGAAAAAGATATTTGCTATCGTAAGTGTTCTTTACCAATGAGATAGAATTATAATTTTTTTAGAAAAGCAGGACAGTATTTCATTTGAATGTTAGTCCCGTTTTTCACTACAAGTCCTCTCCTCGTCCCTCGGCTCCGGGCTTTCTGTTACAACCGGGTTTAGTAAACAGCGGCTCCTGCACAGGCTTCCGTTAATCGTCATATGGCCTCCAAAGCTTTGGAAGCAAAGACAAACCGAAGCTTTGCACTTCCCTACATTTTTGTAAAAATAAACAAGGCCGCAGAAGTGGTGAAGTTAATTTGTCGAATCACCGCCATTCACACGGCTTGGCCTTGCGCCATTAAAGCGTAGATTTAGGATTTGCAACAAAGGTTTGAAGCCTTGATTCTTTGGTCACTTTCTCATCAAGGAGAAAGGACTAGCCACCGCCGGCTAGGAGGCGGGCGATAGATTCTACTGGATTGAAACTCCAAAGCTATCTAGGTCAAGATGGTACATCCCAACCAACACCAAAGTAGTTGGCAGTTCACAGTTCGTGGTTTGCTACGCTTGCGATTTTTAAAAACTTCGCAAATGTTACTTGGTTCAAGCCAAATCCAAGTGTAACAATGCATTAGTATATGTATCTTAGAATTAACCTAAAACTATAAACTAATGAAACAATACAAATTCTTAATCGCAACATTGCTATTGCTGTTGTGCATTACCAACATGGTTTGGTGGTTTACTGTAACCGATCAGGATGTTTCTTTCGAAGCCATGAAACTCGAATATCTTTCTATCTTTCCCTCATTTTTGCAACATGCCGGGTTGTTAACCTTGGTTCTGATCGTCTTTTTAGTGACCGCTGCCGTACTTTTCATGCAGTCGAGAAGAGAAAAGGGATTAAAATTCGTGGCTAGTGGGGGCATGATCCTGAGTTTTGTACTGGCTTTTTGGCAATTATTTTCCCTGATGTAGGCTGAAGCCGTACCTTTATGGTTTAGACAATAAAGCAAACCATGGAGCTAACCTGGATTTATAAAAAATTTGAAGAACTAACCGTCGTCGAACTTTATGCCATTTTACAGTTGCGGAGCGAGGTTTTTGTGGTAGAACAAAACTGCGTTTATCTCGATATTGACAACAAAGACAAAAAATCGGCCCATTTAATGGCTTGGCACGGCAATGATTTAACGGCTTATACACGTTTGGTGCCTCCTGGGGTTTCTTTTGCCGAAGCAAGCATTGGCCGGGTAGTCACTTCGCCTCGCTATCGGGGTACGGGTATTGGTTTGGAGCTGATGCAGAAAAGCATTGACCATTGCCTCCAAACTTATGGCACTACGCAAATCAGGATTGGGGCACAGCTGTACCTCCAAAAATTTTATACCAACTTAGGGTTCGAACAATGCAGCGAACCTTATGACGAAGATGGCATTCCGCATATAGAAATGTTGTTGAATAGCAAAAACCCAGGTTGATTAACTGGCGCCATCGCTGGTGTTCTTCACCAGCGACTTAAACATAACTTATGCTTGTTGGTGAAGAACACCAACAAAAGCAGGGATGAAGAAAACCAATAAGCGCATCACAAAACCCAAGTAACCCAACCTTGAAATCATTTGCACAAATAGACCTCGAAAGCAACGGCAATTACCTCAAGCTATTGGCTGCGGTAGCCAAGCTATCTGGCTTGTTTAGCGAAAGTGCCATTCCGTTCATCAATTATCGGGTAGCCGAGAATATTTTCTGCAAGTGTTTTAACGCTGGCAACCTCTCCCGCTCCGATACCGCTTTTGATGCGAATTACCATGGTATTGGCGTCGGTCTCAAAACGTTTACCTGCAGCAAAACGGGCAACGTAGAAAAGGTTGCAGAATTTAATCAGCTTTCGCGGCAGCTAAAAGATTTTAAGGGCAAGGATTTGGCCATGCAGTTGGCGCAGTTCAGAAACGATCGGATCAATCTGGCCAAAAACCTGTACAACATCCAATCGTCGCTTTACCATATTGTAGCCCGAAGGCAAGATGAGTTGCTGTTTTTCGAAACCGATTATGACCTTATCGACATCGATAATATCCGTGGTGTAAAAGAAAAAGATGCCGGCCTGCAATTTGAAGATGGCCAAAATGCCTATTCGTTTAACTATTCAAAAAGTACGCTTTTTAGGCGCTTTGCCTTGCCAAAAGATGCTTACAGCCTGCCTACCCAAATCATTGCCGATCCTTATGCCTTATTGCTGGAGCTCTTCGAAGACAAACAACTCGCCTCGGCCACAAACAAATTGGTTAAGGGCGAAAACTATGTGATTTTACCGCTTTACGGCATCAAGAACAAGCAAAAATATGTGTTCGAAAGAAGTGGGTTAAACCAATGGAATGCATCGGGCAGGAAGAGGGATATTGGCGAAGTATACATTCCGATCCCCATCGAAGTACATAGACTCTTCCCACACTTTTTTCCGCAACGCGACGAAGAATTCGAGTTGGTTGTACCCACGGGCGAGGCTTTGAAGGCAAAGGTTTGCCAAGACAATTCCAAGGCATTGATGACCAACCCCAACAAGGCGCTTTCTGATTGGTTGCTGCGAAAAATCCTAAAGCTAAAAGAAGGCGAATTGGCCACCATAGCACAGTTGTTGGCCTTAGAGTTCGATAGCGTAATCATTACCAAAACCAGCGAGCATCAATACCACATAGACAAGGCCAAAATAGATAGCTATACCGAGTTTATGGCACACAGCTAGACCAATACTCATCTACCGATTTGGAAAGCAGGTTTTGGTGCATTTGGGTTGCTTCAGTCCCGTCTTTTGCTAAAGTTTTTCGTTAGGTTCAAAACTATCGCTGTGAACCGGGTTTAGGAAACAGCGGTTCCTACTACTATGATTCTTGCACAAGCCCAAGTAAAAGTTTTCAGTTGGAGGTTTTCAGTTTGACAGTTTGACAGTTTTCAGTTCTCCTAACTTGTTGGTGGAGACAACAAGGGCACAAGAGTACACCAACAAGGACCGAAATGCATAAAAAAAGGTCCAACCCTTACGGGCCGGACCTTTACGGGACAATACAAAGATTTTTATTTATCTATTGACCCCATTACACGTTGTGCAAAGGCATTTAAGGCGTCTTTTTCGGCCATGCCATCTTTTACCTGTGCATGTACTTCGAGTGCGCCACAGATATTGGTGATCAGTTCTCCCGCCACATCAATCTCTGCTTCATGTACGCCTCTAAACTCGCAAAAAGCTTCTAGTACTTCTAGGGTAGCTTCCAAAGTCTCGGGGCTGCTGCTTTGAAACAGCTGTCTTATCACTGGAACCTTCATCTCTTTATTTTATCTTGTCAAACAACTCGGTTAAAACTTCTGCCTTATTGGTTTGTACCTGACCTACCAAAGCTCCGCCATCAAAGGCTGCGAAAGTTGGCAAGTTATCTACGTTGGCCAATTTGCGCGAGTCTGGTAGTTTTTCAGCATCAACAATCAAAAAAGCAACCTCTTCATTCTCCGCAGCCAATTTCTTGAATTTTGGTTTCATGATCCTGCAGTTGCCGCACCAAGATGCCGCATATTGAACCATTACCTTTTTGTTATCGGCTACGTATTGCTGAAGATTATCTTCTGTTAATTCTAAAAACATGTGATTTGATTTAAATTAGTTAGCGCTTAAGTACTCGGCTACGCCAGTTCTGTTCGCATTCATTGCTTGTTTGCCTTCTTCCCAGTTTGCAGGACAAACTTCGCCGTGTTTTTGTACGTGGCTATAAGCATCAATTAAACGCAAATACTCTCTTACGTTTCTGCCCAATGGCATATCGTTTACGCTTTCGTGGAATACTTTACCAGTTTCGTCGATCAGGTAAGTAGCCCTGTAAGTTACATTAGAACCTGAATAGGCTTCGTTGCCTTCTTCATCGTATTCAACTTCCTGGTCTAAAATGCCCAAGATGTTAGCTAATTGTCTGTGGGTATCAGCCAAAAGCGGATAGGTTACGCCTTCGATACCACCATTGTCTTTTGCGGTGTTTAACCAAGCAAAGTGAACTTCGTTCGTGTCGCATGAAGCGCCAACTACGATGGTATTTCTGCTTTCGAACTCAGGCAAAGCTGCTTGGAAAGCGTGTAGTTCTGTAGGGCAAACAAAAGTAAAATCTTTAGGATACCAGAATAATAAAATTTTAGTTTGTTTATTTACTGCTTCTTCAAATAAGTTGATCTTCAAATCGTCTCCCATTTCTGAGATTGCATCGATACTAACGCTCGGGAATTTTTTACCTACTATTGCCATAATTTTTGATTTTTCTAAATTTTTGATGGCGCAAAGGTACGGCAATAAAGCCTCAAAAACAACGAAGTTTGGCTTATTGCACATCTATAATATTGATGGCCATATAGAGAAAAACTATATGGCCATCACAATAAATTAGAGAATGTCTATTTACACCGATTGTCATTCCGAGGCACGAAGATAGATCCTTTGCTACGCTCTGGATGCCAAGGTGATTTATTTCTTCAATGTGGTTTCAAACAGCTTGAAAATACGCTTGTATTCGTCGGTCCAGCTGCTTGGTTCTACAAAGCCATGGTCCTCTACCGGATAAACGGCCAATTCCCAGTTGTCTTTGCCCAGTTCGATCAATCGTTGGCTAAGGCGAACGATGTCTTGGAAATGAACGTTCACATCAACCATACCATGCAACATCACCAAATCGCCTTTTAAGTTGTCGGCATAGTAAATCGGCGAACTGCGTTTGTAGGCATCTGGGTCGTTGAAAGGTTCGTTTAGGATATTCGCAGTGTAGCCATGGTTGTAATGTGCCCAGTCTGTAACCGAACGCAAGGCCGCTCCTGCCGAGAAAACCTCTGGCTCCTTAAACATGCCCATCAAGGTAATGAAACCTCCGTACGAGCCACCATATAGGCCTACATGCTTAGGATTTACGCCATACTTCTCTACCAGCATTTTCACGCCATCAACCTGATCGGTTAAATCCTTGCCTCCCATGTTTCTGTAAATGCCGGTACGGTGATCACGGCCATAACCCGAACTTGCGGTGTAGTCGATATCGATTACCGTATAGCCGTTATCGGCCAGCAAATTGTTGAACATGTACTCGCGGAAATATTGGCTCCACCAGTAGTGCACGTTCTGCAAATAACCAGCACCATGTACAAATATTACGGCAGGCTTGTTGGGATGCGGATTGGTTGCCGGATAAACCCTGGCATAGACATCGGCACCATAACGGTTTTTAAACGAAACCAAGTCTGGCTGGCGCCATTTGTAGCTGTCGAATTCTGCAGTGGTAGATTTGGTTACCTGTACTGCTTTTGCGCCCGGCTTATTCGCCTGGATATACAATTCCCAAGGCTTGTCCATGTACGAATAGTTAATGGCTAGCCATTTCTCATCGGGAGATAAAGTGATTTCGTTGCCGCCTTTCATCGAAGTGATTTGTACCAAATCGCCGCCATTAACGCTCAGTTTATAGAAATGGGTAATACCCGGATGCTCCTTATTGGCGGTGATGTAAAAAGTAGACCTGTCTTTTGAAAGGTCTACACGCTGTACTTCCCATTTGCCAGCAGTTAATTGCTTTTTCTCGCCAGTAGTCACGTTAAATGTATACAAGTGCGAATAGCCAGTAGCCTCGCTTTGGAAATAGAAACGATTATTGTCGATCCATTCGATGCCACGGCCTACACCTGGGCCACCGATCCACGCTTCGTCTCGTTGGCGATCGATAAGGCTTACCTCGCCTGTAGCAGCATCAAGCTTTAAAATCCATAGATCTTTGTTGTCTTGCGCATCGGCCACAATAATTGCAGTTGAACCTGTTTCGTTCCAGATAGGTGCGCCAAGGCTTACTTTGCGGTCTTCGTTTTTCTTTGTGCGTTCTTCTAACTGTTTAGGATAGTCTTTTACATAATCCGGAAGGTCTTTAATCCCTGGAATTGCAGCAGTCTTAACCGTATAAACGCTGTCTTTATCGGCATTGTAAATAAAGCTTTCGGAAACATTAAGGTTTTCGCCAACCTTGGTGCGGCCCGGAATATCTTCGGTGTAGCCAGAAGAGGTTACGTAATTAGGCACAATGGTATTGTGGTTGGTTGTCGGCGTAGTTAAGCGATAGCTCACATACTTGCCATCGGGACTTACCACCAGCGCCGAAAGGAATTTATCTTCTAAATAAATCGGTTTGATGTTTCGCTGGCCAGCATCTGACCCACCAAAACCACGACGGGGTCCGCCACCATTAAAGCCCCCTCTTGCTCCTTGTTTGTTTCTTTTTTTAATGATATCGAACAAATCGGTCTGCTCATTTTTTAACCAGGTATCCTGAACACTTGGTGCCGTTCGTTCTGGCGTACTGCCTGGAGCTCCCGGGCCTGGTTTCTTGCCCTTGATGAAATTGGTTAATTGCTTCAATTCATTGGTAGCCATATTCAGTTGGAACATGTTATCGCCACGCTGAAAAACCACATCGTTGTTGTAAAGGAAACGCGCGCCACCTTCACGGTCTAAGGTGTTGGTTAGCCTCGATTCTTTTTTGGTTTTAAAGTTGTAGAAATAAATATCGCCGCCTTTTTCATATAAGCCCAAAGACTTGTCTTTGTTATAGGCATAATTGGTTTCGGCCGCTTTTTCGGCCGCATTGTCTTCGGTAACTTCTGGCTTATTGGTCAATACGCTCACCTTATAGGCCTGGTCTTTTTCCTTGTTTTCTGGATTCCAGCTAAAGAAAACGGTTTTGCTATCGGCAGACCAGCGGTAGTTGCTTGGCGAAACGCCCATCCATTTTGGGTCGCGCATTATTTTTTGCACGCTTAACGGCGCCAACTGCTGCGCTTGTGCAACGGCCGATCCGGCCAGCAAAAAGAATACAAAGTATTTTTTCATCAGTATATAATTGTTTTTGGCGGTTATGAAGCTATCATGAGGATATCATCTCTATTTGTGAGCGACAAGCTCATGATGGTTTCATTTTTAATTTTTTCTATTCGTTATGCCAAAATTGATTCGGCATCTCTTTCGAGCGGGATCCTGAACTGAGTTTAGGATGACGATTCTATTTATTTTCCTTACTAATTTGACTTGCTGGCTACGCCACCTTTTTTGCTGTTTACGTTTACCGTGAACTTGCTTCCTCCTTTTACCAACCAGCGAACGGTTACATAAGAATTGCCCGCAATGTTGCCTACCTTAATGTTGGTGGGATCAAGCTTTTGTTCGGTAGTAATGCCCATATCGCGATTATTTACGACCATACCCGCCACAACGGTTCCGCCACTTAGCGAAATGATATCTGGAGTTTCGATGTTGTTTTTTACATCCTGGCTAGAGTGCGTAGGGATCATCCTGTCGTTGGTTACTACAGCGGTTACTTGTGTTAATCCGCCACCTATTTCCTTCACCTCGATTTCGCCAACGTTTAGTTTAGGCGTATTGTAGGCATGGAAAATACTGAAAGCCATGTTGCGGTGCGCATCGCTTTCGAGCAAGAAGCCTGGGTGCAAGCGGGTATAGGTTTTCTTGAAACCGCCAATTTCGATATCGCCATATTGCGGATGCTTATAAGCATGCCAATCAACAAAGGCATCTTTCATTAACAGGTCTTTATCGAAGGTATAGATCTGGTTCTGGCTATCTTCGCCATCGGCTTTGTTGTACATCGAATAGCCTGTCCACAATTCGTTAGAAAAGGTGTAAATGCCACGACCGCCATAAAACCAATCCAGCTCACCACCAAATACCGAGTAAAGGTCTTTGTAAACCACTAGATACTTATAGCCCGGCAGCATTTCTTCGCCTTTTTTACCCAAGGCATCGTATACGCGAACGTCTAAAGCGTTGTAAGTATCCAAATCTTCTAGCGCGCCAGGTCCTCTTAAAATCATACCGCCATTGTTGTGGTAAGATTGTGCAGCCGCGATGTTAGGGTGTTTCATTACAAAATCGACAATTGAACGGTTTTCAGGTAATGAGAAAGGGTATTTATAAGCGCCACCCTGGATATAATTGGGTTGCCAGTTCCAACCCCAATCGCGGTTAGGATCATAGGCACCTTCGCCATCTTCGTTTACAAAACCATCGCCATCGTTGTCAATTCCCTCAGAGCCCAATAGTTCATATTCGCCCTTCTCATCGTTGCCTACCATAATCATGCGGCGCGGATCGGTTGGATCAACTTTGTAACGGCCAGTAGCGCTTTTGCGACGCATCATTACAATCTGTCCATCGCCATCCAAATCATCAAATCCGTCTTCATTGGTTACCCCATCCCTATCGTTGTCAATTGGGATCATGCCCGATCTCGGCGAGTGTGCGGTATTGGCCTGATGAATAAAATTATCCCTTGCATCTGGATTAATGGTTGGTGCGATATAAAAAGTTTTATCCGCCAATAAAGATTGGATGGTCTTATTGCCTGCATTGTACATTTCTACCAAATACCAGGCAGTATACAAGGCAAACTCGCTGCCCTGGATTTCGTTAGAGTGGATGTTGCCATCAATGTACATGGCTGGTTTTTTATCGGCCGTGCCCACTTTGGTATCGGTAATGGTCATTACCCAAAGGTCTTTGCCCTGAAACGACTTGCCCATCGATTCGATCTTCACCAAATTGGGATGAGCCGCGGCCAGTCTTTTGCAGATGTCGGTAATGGCGGCGTAATCGTTATAACGGTTCCAGCTTACCACTACTTTCGGGTTGGGCGGCGTACCTACCGCAGCCAATATATTTTCGGCTTTTTGGGCCTTTACAATTCCAGCACACAAAATCATTGCAGCCAGAAGAATAGTCTGTTTAATTCTCATTGTGTCTTGATTATAGTGTTACTTCAATTGATTTGCTGCCTGTTGTTGGGCTACCGGCATCGATGGTTACCTTGCCTGTGCCTTTAATCAACCAGGTGAGTTCTTTAAAATCTTTGCCGGCAATGCTTTCTAGGCTTTGCGATTTACGTCCGCTTACTACGGTTTGGTTGGCATTGGTATTTACTTTTACGGCAATCTTTTTAAGGAAGTAACTGCGATCGCCAATTTTGGTATAGGTTGGCAAATCGCCCGAGTTCATTACTTTTATGGTAACACGGGTCAATCCATCAGACACTTTTTCGGTTTTGAGGCCAACCAGCTCTACTTGTGGTGCCATGCCTGCCAAGCCTACCAAAAAATCGGTATGTTTGCTCACAATGCCATCAACCAATTTGTAGGGTGGATTATTCAATACAAAGGGATCCAAGCCTCCCACCTCTACGGTTTGGCCAGGAAAATCGGGGTGGCTAACTGCTTTCCAAGGCGTAAATGTATCCGCAATTCCTTGGCTGGCAGCCCAGCGCAGGTAAGAAGCAACTACATCTTCATTGGTAAATTTCTTTTCTTTTTTAGTGGAGTCTGGTGCTGTTTTTGGCACCCACCATCCCGGTGTGCTCAGGCTCAACCGACCGTAGTGGAAATAGGCCCATTGAGAAAAATCACCACTTTCGGCTTGGGTTTTTGGCGCATCTTTGGTTTTGGTAATTTTATTGTAGCGCTCCGAAACCAAAGCATTGCTTTTGGCATCGGCATCAAACCAACCTGTAATTACGCGCTTTGCAATAGCTGCCGGATTAAAGGTTACCGGCGTAGACAAATTGTTGGTTGGCCCGAAAGTAACTACCGCATATACGTTAAAGGCATCGAAAAGGAAATCGAACAATGCCCTGTTTTCATTCTCAGAAACGGCATATTCTCCCGCTCCCGGAATAAAGTTTTTGTAGTTATAGCTCGAGTTTTTGTTAAAGTGTACGCCACCCTCACCATCTTCGTTCACTTCGCCGTCTTTGTCATTGTCTATGCCTTCTGGCAACAAGATGTACTTGCCGTTTTCGCCTTTGTTGGCATCGGCCAAGATCAGCGAGCGCGGATCATCTGGATTAAGCCTGTATTTTCCGGTTGGATCTAGCACGCGCATCATGGTAATTTTTCCATTGCCGTCTAAATCGTCAACATCGTCTTCGTTCAGCTTGCCGTCGCGGTCATCGTCGGTTTTAGTGGCATTGCCGCTGCGTTCTGATTTAACCTTGGCAAAATATTGCTCAGTGGCATCAGGGCTCATGTTCGGGAACACATAAAATGTTTGTTTGTTGAGCAAGGTTTTAATGCTATCGGTATTGGTGGCTGCCATTAATTTTTCGGCAAAGCCAATGGCCATTTCCACCCCCAAAAGGTGTTTGCCCTCTACGCCGCCTACTACCGCAATAGCAGGTTTCTGATCGGCATTTGTGCTCCCAATGGTCAGCATCCAGATGTCTTTGCCACCGGCAGTTTGGGTAAGCGATTTTGATTTAACCCATTGCGGGTATTTTTCGGCCAAGGCTTTAACCCTTTGGGCTAAACGGGCACTATTGCTGTAATCTTGTTGGCTTTGCGCAAAAAATGGGCATAGCACAGCTAGAAAAAACAGCTGAAAAAGGTAAAGTTTCTTCATGTTTGTTTTAGGTTATGCGTGCAATTTATAGAAAAAAGCACTCACCTAACCTAAAGTAAGGCAAGATTTTACAAATGTTACAATGTGGCTTTTCTAACGTACCACTTTGCCTTTTTGATCAACGTTTACGTTAAAAGGAGGCATATAATCTTGCAATAAAACAGCCAGTTCCCTACGACTGATTTGCCTGGCCTGATCGAATGTTGTGCTAAACTTATAGGTTGCGGTCCATTTTTTCTCCAGTTCTTTCTTGGTGTTTTCTGGAGATTTATTGCCTACATAGCAAATCATATCAACGGCGGCGCCGATGGTCATTTGGCTATTCTTGTAGTCATCAAACCAAATTTGTGCCTTGTAATAGAAATCTTTAATGGGTTGTTTCACTTCCTCGGTGCTCACCAATTGATTGGGCAAAAACTGTGCGCCAGTACTGCCAACTTGTGCTTTTAATACCCCGGTAAGCCCCACCATCTGAATGGCCTTCCAATTTGGATCGCTGTTTTTGATATCTTCAAAGGGCATGATGTCCGATTTGTAGCTGATGAGCTCGCCTTGGATCTTTTTTAAATCAGCCAATGAAGTTTTGGTTTTAAAAAAAGCCGCGTAGGCCGCGGTTGCACCTCCAGCCTGTCCAATTAGCATGCTTTGTGGGTCTTTGATCCAAATCAGGTTTTCTTGTTTGGGAATCAGCAACTGATAGAGCGAGAAGATATTTGCGGTAGTTCCGTTCTGGGCTTTACCTACAGCCACGTTGGTACGGTAAATGGTGTTGCTATAATCGAGCTTGCTCCAATTTTGATCTGGAGCCACAATTTTAAGTATTTCGTTCAGTTTGTTGTCGCCTGGGTTAATCAGTACCTGTGGTTTGAGTACGCGGCCATCACTGAGCTTAAAATACCAGTTATTGCCCGAGCGCTCGGCTTTGGTATACATTACGTTTTTAATTACCGTCAGGTTTTTCGTGCTGTCTGTCCATTTAACCAATACCTCGTTAGCACTTTGCTTGTCGAACGGAACAGCTTGTGTACTGTCTTTTATCTGCTTGGCTTCGCGCAGCTTTTTAAGAAAGGCCGCCTGAATTCCCGATTGGAGATCGTTGCCGATTGGCGAAATATCAAAGCCTCCTGCCTGCACCAAAATGGTTGTTTTTACCCCAGAAATGGCCGATTGCAAAGCCGCTGCTACAGCTGCATTTCCATTGCCAATTACCAGTACGTCTGGTCTTAATGTTTGTGCTTTTGCAACTAATGTTGCTGTGAAGAGGCCAAAGGCAAGAAATAAAAGTTTCTTCATGGTACCAGGGAATTCGATTATTAGTGCAATATGCTTTAATAAGATGTATTTTTCATGAAATTTATTGTCGTTTAACTATATTTAACAATAGAACTCATGGGTTCGCTGTATGATGGAACAAAAAATAGATCTTGTTTTTAAAGCACAACAAGTGTACAAATATACACTTAGAAAGCAAAATGCGGCACAGCGCATGGCCAAACTCAGGCAACTGAGAGAAGCCATCGAAAACCATGAAGACGAAATTAACCTGGCGCTGCATAAAGACCTCAGAAAAAGCCAATTTGAAACGGCCTTTACAGAGCTGATTTTTGTATATGGAGAACTCGATTTCGCCATCAAAAACCTGAGCGACTGGATGAGTCCCAAACGTGCGGGCAAAACGCTGAGCAATCCCTTTTCCAAAAACAGGATCTATTATGAACCTAAAGGTGTTTGTTTAGTTATAGCGCCCTGGAACTATCCTTTTCAGCTGACCATGAGCCCGCTGATTTCGGCCATTGCTGCCGGCAACTGCGTGATGCTAAAACCTTCTGAAATCAGCCCCGCAACCGGAGCCGTGGTCAAAAAAATTATCGCGTCTGTTTTTGAAGACCAGGAGGTCGACTGTTTTGAGGGCAATGCCGATCTGGCTTCGGCGTTGCTTAAACTGCCTTTTGATCATATTTTCTTTACCGGAAGTACTGCCATAGGCAAGGTAGTGATGGAAGCCGCGGCCAAAAATCTCTGTTCAGTTACGTTAGAGCTTGGGGGCAAATCGCCCACCATTATCGACAAGGAGGTTGACCTCAACAAGGCCGCCGCAAAGATAGCTTGGGGCAAATTGATCAATAGCGGCCAAACCTGTATTGCCCCGGATTATATTTTTGTGCATCAAGACCGCCTAGAGGAATTTATAGGATTATATAAAACCGCCGCACAAAAGCTCTATTTTAAAAGCCAAGATCAGATTGACTACAAAGCCTATGCAAAAATCATCAACCTCAAACACTTTGGGCGCTTAAGGCGCCTGGTTGAGGAAGCTGTAGAAAAAGGGGCGAAAATTAATTGGGGAGGTACTTTTGACGAAAAAAGCCAAACCATTTATCCGGTTTTGCTCAGTCAGGTTCCCGCCGATGCGCAAGTTATGCAGGAAGAAATTTTTGGGCCCATTCTTCCCATTATCAGCTATGAAAACCTAGACGACGTCATTGAGCAGATCAATGCCAAAAGCAAGGCCTTGGCGCTTTACATTTTTAGCAGCAATGCTAAAAACATCAAAAAAATCATCAGAAATACCAGTTCTGGAGGGGTTTGCATCAACGATGTATTGGTTCATATTGCCAATCCCAAACTGCCTTTTGGTGGCGTAAATAGTAGCGGAATAGGCAGCAGCCACGGCTTTTTTGGCTTTAAGAACTTTTCGCATGAGCGGGCCGTTGTCTTTCAGTCGCGAATTGATTTTAACAAAATGATCTATCCGCCTTATCAGGGAAAGGAATGGGTGCTTAAACTCTTGCGGAAAATTATGTAATTTGGAACCATGCAAGATTTGGAGACCTTAAAATTTCCCATTGGAAAATATATTCCGCCAGCCACAATAAATGCAGATCAGCTAGAGTTATGGATAGAAGATTTAGCACAACTGCCACAATTGATCGCACAAGCCACCTTAAATTTAAGCGAAGCACAGCTCGAAGTTCCCTATCGCCCGGGTGGCTGGACGGTAAGACAGGTAGTGCACCATTTGGCCGATAGCCATATCAATGCCTATACTAGGATTCACCTTACCCTAACCGAAGAAAACCCAGCTATTAGACCTTATTTTGAGGAACGCTGGGCCGAGCTGGCAGATGCCAAAAGCGGTGATATCCAACTTTCGATTGCCATTTTAAAAGCTATCCACCAAAGGCTAGTAGCCTTATTGAAAACCTTGGCTCCTGCAGATTTTGAACGGACCTATTTTCATCCAGAATCCAAGCAACAAAATACTTTAGGTTACCTGGTGGGCAATTATGCCTGGCATGGCAAACATCATCTGGCACATATCAAATCTACTTTACTATTAAAAAACAAATTATAAAGAGATGAAAAAAAGCCTTTCTCTTGCCCTTGTTGTTTTGGGCCTTTGCATCTACCTGGTTGCCAATGGCCAAGAAAATTCTTTAAAACAATTTAATTTTATGCTCGGCTATTGGGAAACTAAAACAGCCAAAGGCAAATGAGCGAAAACTGGCAAGCCACGCCCGATGGGTTGATTGGTAAAAGCTATCGCCACGACCTTAATGGCGACAGTGCCATGATGGAAAGTGTTGAACTTAAAAAAGCAGGCAAAGACATTGTTTTTATCGTAACCGAGATGGAACAGGAGAATGCCGGAACGACAAGTTTTAAGCTGATTACCAGTCCAAAAAACAGATTCATTTTCGAGAACAAAGCGCATGATTTCCCACAGCGCATTGTATACGAGAACCAAGGTAAAGACAAGCTTTTCGCTTGGATTGAAGGCAGCATAGGTGGCAAGCTGATCAAATCTGAGTTTAATTACAAAAGGAAGAAGTACTAAACTTAATCTTCTAACTGGTGTGTCGGCCTAGACGCCGATCTATGAATTTTGTTTATTTTCGAAACAATACGTATATTTGGAATAATCACACGTGTCATGACAACAAAACTCACATTAACCGTAGAAAAATCAGTAATCGAAAAAGCTAAGTCTTATGCCAAGCATACGGGGCGCAGCTTATCTGATTTAGTTGAGAAATACCTCGAAACCATCACAGTTGAGGATCATGATGTAAAAATCTCTCCTAGCTTAAAAAAGATTGTTGGTGCAGTTAAACTTCCTGAGGAGTTTAACGAAGAAAGAGAATTACGTGATTACTTAGAGCGCAAACACCTATGAAAAGGATTTTCGTAGACACTAACATTCTAGTAGACCTTATTGCCGACAGAAAGCCTTTCAGTAAGTTTGCCATCACTATTTTTAATCAAGCAGAAATTAAAAAGGCACAACTTTTTACTTCTTCTCATGCTTTTGCTACAACCTACTATCTGCTTAAAAAATATGTTGACGATAAAAAACTAAGGGATATTCTTTACAGTTTATTGGATTATGTTCAACTTATTGCAGTTACACAAGACACGATTAGAAAAGCGCTTAAATCAACCCATAAAGACTTCGAAGATTCCATTCAAATGCTTTGTGCCTATACTATAGAAGACATGGATTTTATTGTTACCCGAAACATTAAAGATTTCAAAGGGGCAACTATTCCTGTTTATCCTCCCGAGGAAGCAGTGGAAAAAATATAGCCTGCCCCCTCCAAAGTGGGACATAGCAAAACGCATAATTTTTTCGAATACTACATCTCCATGGGCTGTGGCTCACAGCCCATCTCATCATTTCAATATGGTTTGTCCTGTGTGGCACAGGACACGGATGCACCACGGATTCTCCCGTTAATAACTCAAAGCCAAACCAGCGCCAAAGCCCATATCGCTATCGTAGTGCGTACTTAAAGCGATGTTTTTAGTGGCGATGAAACGCAAGCCTCCCATGTATTCCTTATCAGTATTGAGCATAAAGCTTGCTCGTAGGCGCTTGGAAACCGGAATATCTTCTCGCATCAACTGCAGGCGTATGTTTCCATCATGATAAACTTCGGCTCGGGCCTGTAGCAACATAGGCAAGGTATACTGAAGCCCAATGCTAGCCACGGCTCTATTATCTTTGGTGTTCTTCTGTCCAAAAATATTTTTCTCTTGCTCATCCTCGCCCATCCTGCGGTAGCGCCAGTCGAAGCCGATAAAAGGCATGAGCCACTGCATCCGGTCTAAATATCTTCCTATATGCGTTTCTGTTTCAAAACCGTGCATTTTATTGTAGCCCAAGCGCCATTCGGTACTAATGTTCCACCGGGTATTGGCCAACATGGCCATCCCGTCGTTTCCATTGCTTGCAAAATCGTTTTCGGCCATGAAATGGAACATGCGATCGTCGGCAAAAAGCATGCGCTGTGCGAGTTTAGGATCTGGAATTTCTGGGTTTGGCGGCGAATTTTCATAACTGAAAATCCGGCCCATGCCGCTCATCATGTGGTATAAGATATGGCAATGGAAAAACCAGTCGCCACTTTCTGTTGCAGCAAACTCGATGGTGTCTTTCTCCATCGGCATAATATCGAGTACGTTTTTAAGTGGCGCGTAATCGCCCTGCTTGTTCAGGATCCTAAAATCGTGGCCGTGCAGGTGCATCGGGTGGCGCATCATGCTGTTGTTGTAGAGGATAATGCGTACGTTTTCGCCTTTCTTAATCAGGATTTTATCTGCCTCAGAAACCGTTTTGTTGTCCATGGTCCATACATACCTGTTCATGTTGCCCGTCAGCTCGAATTTAAGTTCCTTAGTTGGTCCTTTTGGCAAGGTGGTTTTAACTGGCGAGCGCAACATTTCGTAGTTTAAGGTAACGATGTTCGAATTGCCCATCGGCTTATCCATGCTCTCTATATCGTGGCCAGCCATCGGCTCGTCCATTTCGGGATACATCACTGTATTCATGTCCATGATCTGGTTCTGCATTTTCATACCCTTCATCTCGATCATGTTGCCGTTCATGTCCATCATATCGTTCATCATCTTCATGCCCTCAAAATATTTGAGTTTGGGCATTTTTTTGGCATTTACCTTTTCGCCATTGCCCAACCAAATTGAAGCCGATTTGGTACGGTCTTCTGGGGTGATCAAAAATTCATAGCTTTTATTTTGGGGAATAGTTACCACCACATCATAGGTTTCGGATACGGCAATCATCAAGCGGTCTACCTCTACAGGCACTACATCGTTGCCATCGCTGGCTACCACGGTTATTTTTCCGCCAGCATAGTTAAGCCAGAAATAAGAAGATGCGCCGGCATTGGCAATCCGCAGGCGAACCTTGTCTCCTGCCTTAAGGTTTTGGTTATTAAACTGCTCTTGCCCGTTAATCAGGAAACGATCATAGTATACATCGCTTACATCCATTGCATTCATCCGCTTCCACTCATTGGTAACTTTGGTGCCAAAATGCCCCGCTTTAATCGCCTCGGCGTAGCTTTGCGTCGTTCCTTTTTTAATGGCAAACCAGTCGGTGGCATTGTGCAGGTTTCGATCAATTTGCTCGGGCTTCATATCGGCCCATTCGCTCAACACAATCGGAATTGTCGGAATATCTGGCTCTTCCCTTTTCTTCAGGATCATGGCGCCGTACATGCCTATCTGCTCCTGCAGTTCGGTATGGCTATGGTACCAATGCGTACCGTGTTGAATAATCGGGAATTTATAGACATAAGTAGAATGGGGCTTAATAGGCATTTGTGTTAAGTTGGGCACTCCATCTTCTTTATTGGGCAAAAACAGCCCGTGCCAGTGCAGCGAAGTCTCTTCATCGAGGTTGTTGTGCACATAGATTTCGGCCGTATCGCCTTCTGTAAAAGTTAGCGTAGGCATAGGAATGCTGCCATTTACTGCAATCGCCCGTTTAGGCTTTCCAGTAAAATTAACCACGGTATCCGCAACGTATAGGTCGTAGCGAACGGTTCGTGGCTTTTCTTTGCTTTTAACCGTATTAAAGGTCAACGAAGATTTTTCCGCTTTCTTTTCCCCGGTTTTTTCAGGTACCAGCTTCATGCCGCATTTTGGGCATTTTCCCGGCTTTTCTTCCCTAATTTCGGGATGCATTGGGCAGGTGTACATTTGCTTTTCTTGCGCAATGGCTTCTTGGGCAAACTGAGTGAGTTCGATGATAGAGAGCAAGCTAAGGAAAACGATCTTCTTCATTTAATACAATTTACGGCGAATTCTAATTAATGGTGTCTGTTATTTTGCCACAGGCAAGCATACTTTTTCCGTAATACGGATTTTTGATGGCCTGTTCGCTGCTTAACCAATACATCTTTTTCATTGGGCAATATTGCTGATAAATAGGCTGTGCCGATAGTTTTACCGTTTTAGCCAAAGCATAAAAATTGGTGGAGAAAGAGGCAAAATGATCGCGCTGATGGGCAACATCCTTACTTTCTGAAATGTGCGCTGCGTCAAATGCCAATTTCTCTTTTAAGCCCACAAAGGCTTGTTGATCTGCTTTTGCCAACGTTTTAGGGTCGATTGCCTTAACCGTTGCTAAAAACTCGCTTGCTTTTGACCCCGCTTCGGTGGCATTGCCACTTACCAAGGCATCTTTAATGGCGTAATACGAACTGAGCAATTGAGCTGGCTCGTTTTTGCTTTGCGAGAAGGCATTAAGGGCAGCTGTGGCCATCAATACCAGAATGAATGTTAGTTTTTTCATTTATTTTAAGATTTGGGTTTAAGCAAAATAGAACAACATTCCCGCACTCATGGCAATCATTAAGGCGTCTTCAATAATGGTTAAGGTGCTCATGGGCAGGTTAAATACGGCACCTAAACAGGCACATTGGATTTTCTTTTTATTCAGCACGCTTTGTAGCACGCCGATAATGCTTAGTCCCATTACAATCAAGGTAATCCAATTGGTAAGCAGGGGATTAAAGTTGACCACAAAGGCAATCCCCAAACCCAATTCTACAAAGGCATAAATGTAGCCCCAGCCTTTAAACTGCTTGGCAATGATATCGTACATGGAATAGCTATCGGCAAAGCCCTGCAGGTTGATCAGCTTAAAAAAAGAAAAGGAAAGGAAAAATCCAGCCATGAAAAACCGCATAAACAGCATCCAGTTTACGGCTTGGTTTTGCCAACTGGCGATCAACGCAATCAGCGTTACATAGCCAAAAAGCAACAATACGGGTTTATAGGTTTGCCAAAAGGATTTGGTTTCTTCAACCAGTTCGTTATGGGCGATGGCCGAAATCTGGTATTTAGAACTTGTACCGCCAAGGGCTTCCTGTAGGGTGCCAATGCCCACGTGTTTATCCATGGTAATGGTAGCGGTATTATCGGTTTTAGAAACTTCTACTTCGGTAATTTCTGGTACCCAAAGCAGACTGGTTTTTACTTTATTTTCGCAACTCGAACAGGTCATGCCTGTTACTTGATAGGTATGTGTCATTTCATCGTTTTTGAATAGACAAAATTACCCACATCAGCTACCTCGGCTGTTACATCCTGACCAGAAAGATTTACATAATTACAGGCCGAAAAGAAAAAGCCACAGACTAACGGATTAATCTATGGCTTAAAATATTTTGAAAGCTAAGGGATTAGGCGCCTATTTTTACCGAAGTCATCGTTAGCGATCCGCCTACGGCCTTATCGTTGAACAACGTTGCTTCTTCACCTTTTTGCTGAAGCCCCAGGGTATACATCAAAGGCAAATAATGTTCAGGTGTTGGGATGGCCAATAAGGCTTCCCGTCCCATTTGCTGATAATTGATGAGCGGATGGTGGTCTTGGTTCAGGATGAGGGATTTGAACTTTTCGTCCATTTCCAAGGCCCAGTCATAACCTCCGCCATTGATCATTTCCCAGCTCATCATTCTCAAATTATGCACCATATTGCCACTGCCCAAAATGAGCACGCCCTTGCGCCTTAGCGCGGTTAACTCTTGGGCCAATTCATAATGGTAACGAGCGTCTTTGGTATAATCGATGCTGAGCTGCAAAACCGGAATATTGGCTTCGGGATACATATTTCTAACCACCGACCAAGCCCCATGATCCAAACCCCAGTCATGATCTAGAATCACGGAAGTTCCTTTTATCAAATCAGCCGTTTCTTTTGCCAATTGCGGATTTCCCGGTGCCGGATATTGTACATCGAACAAAGTTTGCGGAAAGCCTCCAAAATCGTGGATGGTTGGCGGAAAATCCATCGCCGTAATCCTGGTGCCTTGAGTAAACCAGTGTGCCGACACGACCAAAACGGCAGCCGGCACTGGAATGTTTTTGGCTATTTCGGCCCATTTGGCACTAAACTCATTCACTTCAATTCCGTTCATTGGCGAACCATGCCCCATAAAAAGTACAGGCATTAATTCCGTTGCGTTTAATCCGGAAGTAAAGTTTTTAAATTGGTGAAGTGTGTTCATGGGGCCAAAAATTTGTGTGGGTTATTTTGCTTGGGCAAATTCCAGGTTCAAGGTAATCTTGATGTCTTTCGCAACGCCAGCTCCGGTTGGATCATATTTAATGTTATAATCTAAACGGTTGATGGTGGTTGTAGCCTGAAAACCTATTTTGGTGTTGCCTTGCTGGTCTTTTGCGGTACCGCCATAGCTTACCAAAAATTTAACGTCTTTGGTTACATCCCTAATCGTTAGTTTACCACTCAACACATAAGTGCTGGTTTGCTGTTTTGGCGATTTTACTGCCCTTTTTTTGAAAGAAGTACTTTCAAAAGTCATTTTAGGAAATTTCTCTGCGTTAAAGAAATCATCTGTTTTCAAATGGTTGTCGCGCATTTCTACGCTGGTACTGATGCTCGCTACATCTACCGTAAAATTGATCTTTCCATCGGTAAAATCAGCTTTGCTGGCTGTTAGGGAACCTTCAAACTTTTTGAACGAGCCTTCTACAAAAGAAATGCCCATGTGTTTTACATCGAAGCCTACAAAAGAGTGCATCGGATCTACGGTATACTTGGTTTGGGCAAAGGAAGCAATGCTGATGCTGCTTGCCAATAGGAATAGGAATAATTTTTTCATCTCACAATAAGTTTATGTTTTAAGAATAAACAAAATTACGGCAAGGTCTGTTCTCAGCAGTTGACCTATGGTAAGAAATGAAAAACCCTAGATTTCGTCTAGGGTTTTACGTGAGGCATCTTGTGCTAACTTGTAGGCTGATGGCGTTTGCCCGCTTATTTTTTTGAATTGTGCAGACAGGTGTGCCACGCTGCTATAGTTGAGCAGGTAGGCAATTTCGCTCAAGGAGCTTTCTGCATAGGTCAGCAGCTCTTTTACCTTTTCTATTTTTTGCTGGATGATGTATTTTTCGATGGTATTGTGCTCCGTTTCAGAAAACACGGCGCTTAATGTTCCGTATTCTACCCCAAGCTTTTGGCTCAGGTAGTCGGAAAAGTTCACTTTTAATGGTTCTTTAGCATAGTGCACCTGCTCAATAATTGCTGTTTTGACCTGTTCAACCATTTGCTTCTTCTTATCGGCCAGCAACTCGAAGCCAAACTTGGTCAGCGCATTTGCTATGGCAGCAGTCTGCTGTTCGGTTAAGCTTTCTTGAAGCAGTTCTACCTCGCCCAAATGAACGGCAACAGGGTTAAAGCCCAGCTGCTCGAGCTCGGCCTTAACCACCATTTTGCAACGGTTGCATACCATATTTTTGATATACAGGTTCATCTATTTCTTGGCAATGGTTTCGCTTACTTCGCCACAGTCGTACATTTTGCTGCCATAAAATGGATTTTGCACGGCCTCTACTTCGTTTAGCCAGCTTCTTTTTACCATCGGGCAGTACTGAACGTAAACTGTTGCGTTGTTTAAATTTACGGCTTTTACCAATTTGATCATGGCCGAAGAAACGTTTTCAAAGCTTTTTCTTTGTACTTTCAAGTCCTTTTCGGCCACAATTGGAGTGGCATATTTCTTCAGTTCTTCGCTTTGCTTTTTCCATTCTGCCTGTTGCGATTCGGGCAATGTTTTTACAGGGAAAGCGGCTAAATTGGCTAATAGACTTTTAGCTCCAGCGCCTGCCTGTGTTACATTGTCTTTTGCCAAAGCATTTTTGGTGTCGAAATAAGACTGCAATGTCTTTCCGAATTCCTGCTTTGCAGTTTGTGCGTTTGCGGTTACAATTGTTGCGCCGATTACAGCGATCATTAAAAATATCTTTTTCATTTTGCTCTATTTTAATACGTTAAAAAAATTAAATTCTACTCTTGCCAGGTACATGTTTTTGAGGTACCTGTTTTCCAGGTTTCCTGCCGCCTGAAAGCGATAGCCCAAATCAATCCGCGTTTGGCTGTTGATGATCATTTGTACGGCCGGAGCCAAATCTACATACGAATGGCCATTGCCAGGATTGGTTTTGCCCAAAACTTCGAGGTACAGGTTAAAATTAGGCTGTTTATAGTTTTTGTACACAAATGGTAACAACAAATAACCCGACGACAGGCTGTAATTCAGCATTTGATCGGGTTGTGGCATCCCTGACAGCTGCTTGCTGGGCCTATCAAAAGCCTGGCTATAGCCCAAAGTAGCCGAAAGCGCCAGCTTGTGCAGCAATTGCGTAAAGATCAAGCCCCCTTGCCAGCCACTATTGTCGCCTTCCAAATTGATGTCTTCGCTAAAGGTTGGCCTTTTGCTGGTACTGATCCGGCCATAGGCCGCCGCACGAAAATGGCTATGTGCCTCATCGAGCGAAAGGAACCTGTATTTGGCATATACACTTCCGCCTTCCAAACGGTAATTGCCATCCATATCAGACAGGAAACCCTGCACATGAAACATCAGGTTTTTGTTTACGCCTACCATGGCCTCGGCAATGCTCCGGCTCCTAAAGTCGGGGTTAAATTGGCCCTCGTTGGTTAGCCTCACGCCGATAGACTTAGAAGGCATGTTGCTGGCCGGTTCGGTAAATACATACAGTTCTTGTGCAAAAAGGCCTTGCACACCGCATAAGCAAAGTGCCATTAAGATGATTTTCTTCATCATGGCCTAAATGCTGAGGTGGTAAATCCTGGTTTTTTTACCATTAACTACGCCTGTTCCGCTGGCATATGAATCAAACTTTACAGTGCTCGCTTTTTGCTTAAATGCGCTGTTAGAGATAAAGTTTTTGTCGATTACGCTTACTTTAACCGGACCGTTAAGCACCTTACTTTTGGCATTGGCAAAACGATATACATTGGTGCCTACAATGGCCTGGCCATTATCGTCAATCTGTGCCTGGTTAAAGTTTATAGTTGCATCTAGTTTACCTACAGAAAATCCGGCATCCTGTACTTTTTTGTTCAGTTGGTCAAAATTAACTGCTTCGCCTTTTTTAAAGCTGAGTACAAAAAGGTTTCTGTTTAAATCTGGCGTTACATTGCTGACGTAAGGAAGGGTGCGCAATGATTTTTCGGTCGCCTGAGAACACATGGAACAGGTTAGTCCCGTTACCTGCATTTCAACGGCAGTAATTTGTTGGGCCGATACTTTGTTTATCGCAAAAAGCATCAAAAAAGCGATCGTTATTTTAATCGTTTTCATGTCTGAATTTTTTAAATGAATACACCATTCTCCCAAATGGGGGGAAATTAATAGACATACAACAGCAACGCCATTGCAGGTCGATGTTCATTTAGGCTAATTCCTGAAAACGCAGTTGAGCAGGTGCAGCGAAACCCGTGTAGATTTGGGCGGGGCTTTGTTCTCTGCCTTGCTAAAGAAATCTGGGAAGTATGGTCTGAAAAAATCAGCCACCCTTTGGCCAAGGATGAGTTCTAAGCTAAAAAGCTTAGGCAATTTAAATGAGCTTTCTGCCTTGTGGTTATCTTTTACCTTAACCTCAACTTTGGTATTCTTGCAGCAGGCATCATCTTTTTTGGCTACGGGTTCTGCCTTGCAGTATTTGCAGCTTACCTCGTTGGCAAACAGCGAAACCGATGCCAGTTTGCCTCCACAAAAGTGCATGCTCAAAGCCACGCCAATTACACTGATCATGTAAAAGGCAGAAAGACCGAGGGCAAGTTTTTGCTTTAGCTTCATGCGTGCAAAGCTATAGATAAATTTTTGAAAACATTTTGGAATAATTGTTAAAAATTGGTAAATATTGCTTTGAGTGGTTTTGCTAGCAGATTATAAATCAGGAATTAAGGAAAATGGAAGAGGTAAAATGGAAGATGGAATAAGCAGTAACATTCTTAAGAGAAAAGCAGGCTTCGGTGCTCTTGGGTTACCATAGCCCCGCCTTCCACTTCAAGTCCTCGCTCGTAAAATCGCTGCGGGCTTTACGTTGCAATCGGGTTTAGGAAACATAGCTTGGTTGCACTGGCTCAAGTAAAGTTGGACTGTCTTTAACCTGCCTTAGAGCCATTGCGCTCCAAAACACCATCAGCTAACTCAAACAACCCGCTAACAATTAACAGAAAGCAGGATTTAGCGCTTTGGGCACACAGCACATTTCAACCTTTAAACCTTCCAACATTTAACAATTCAGCAATAAGCTAATCCTCTAATCAGCCAATGCACAAACGAATGAGCCAACGAACTAATGAACCAATTATTTAATTTTATAACTTAGCACAAATCAATTCCAACATGAAGAAACTTTTTACTTTCCTGCTCTGCCTTTGTTTTGTGCAGGCTTTTGCAGCCAAACCTAAACACCAATATGTAAAAATAACCACCGCGCAAGGCGAATGCATCATTAAACTGTACAACGAAACACCTTTGCATCGCGATAATTTTATCAAGCTGGCCAAAGAAGGCTATTACAATGGCACCCTATTCCACCGCGTAATCAAAGCTTTTATGATCCAAGGCGGCGACCCGGATTCGAAAAATGCCAAGCCAGATTCGCTGTTGGGCAACGGTGGACCAAAATATACCATTCCAGCGGAGTTTCGCGACAGCCTATTTCATAAAAAGGGCGTTTTGGCCGCGGCAAGAGAAGGCGACAACGTAAATCCGAACAAGGAATCGAGTGGTAGCCAGTTTTACATCGTGCAGGGCAAGGTTTTTACAGATTCGATGCTGAATGTTTTGGAAGAAAAACGGTTGAAATTCAAAATCCCAGAATGGCAGCGTGCAGTGTATAAAACAACCGGAGGCGTTCCTCACTTAGACCGCAACTACACGGTTTATGGCGAGGTAGTGAAGGGCTTGGAAATGGTGGATAAAATTGCAGAGGCCACCACCGACAAGAACAACCGCCCTAAAGAAGATGTAAAAATGACGATTACCGTACTCAGCAAGCGCGAAGCCAAAAAACTAGAAAAAGAGCTGGCCAAAAATGCCGGCAAAACCAATATATAATTTTGATATGAAGATTATTTCCTATAACGTAAACGGCATTAGGGCCGCCGCTACCAAAGGCCTTTTCAACTGGCTGCAGGCTACCGATGCAGATATGGTGTGCCTACAAGAAGTAAAGGCGCTTAAAGAACAAATCCCTGATGTTTTGGCCCTGATCGAACAGTTGGGCTACCATCATTATTGGTTTCCGGCCGAGAAAAAGGGTTATAGTGGCGTGGCTATCTTAACCAAAATTAAGCCGAACAACATTTCTTACGGTTGCGGCGAACCATGGATTGATGCCGAAGGACGGATCTTAAGAGCCGATTTTGACAATTTTTCGCTCATGAGTTTGTATATGCCTTCGGGTTCGAGTGGCGACGAAAGGCAATTGAAGAAATACGAGTTCATGCGCTTTTTTGATGTGTACATAGACGAATTGCGCAAACAACACCCTAACCTGATCATTTCTGGCGATTACAACATCTGCCACCGCGAAATAGACATCCACAACCCTAAATCGAATGCCAACTCTTCTGGATTTTTGCCCGAAGAACGCGAATGGATGGAACTGTTCATGAACAACGGCTTTATCGATACCTTCAGACATTTTAACAAAGATCCGCACCATTATACCTGGTGGAGCTATCGTGCAGGGGCCCGCGGCAAGAACCTGGGCTGGCGCATCGATTACCATCTGGCTACCCTGCCGATGGAAAACCGTCTCAAAAATGTACGCATTTTACCAGACGCCCTGCATTCTGACCATTGCCCCGTTTTATTAGAAATAGACTAAAAGTTATGGGTTAAAGGTTGTGAGTTACTGGGTCAAAGCACATAACCTAATGCATGCCTAAGCGTTCAAACACACAACCCGTCACCCGTAGCACACAACACCATTATGCTCATCACAAACATTAAAGGCCTTGTTGGCGTTCATCCCAAAGAAAAGCTATCGCTTCGCGGAGCCGAATTGGCCAATTTGCCTGTTTTGGAAAACGCATGGATTTTATTGGAAAATGGCCTGATCAAAGATTTTGGATCGATGGATACTTTGTCCGATTCGGTCAAATCGCCACACGCAAATCGCGATACGCTAGACGCCGAAGGCCGCTATGTATTTCCTTCTTGGTGCGATAGCCATACACATATTGTGTTTGCGGCTCCCCGGGAAGAGGAATTTGCCCTAAAAATTGCAGGCAAGAGCTATGAAGAAATTGCCGCAGCTGGTGGGGGGATTCTCAATTCTGCCCGTAAGCTTCAAGAGGCCAGCGAAGAAGAGCTTTTTGCAAGTGCCAGTTTACGTCTTCGCGACATGATTCTGCAAGGCACTGGTGCAGTAGAAATCAAGAGTGGCTATGGCTTAAGCGTAGCCAGCGAATTGAAAATGTTGCGTGTAATCCAGCGGTTAAAACAGGCTTTCTCTATTCCGATCAAGGCTACTTTGTTAGCGGCACATGCCTATCCGCAGGCTTATAAAAATGATCATGCAGGCTATATCAAATTGATTATTGAAGAACTGCTGCCAGCAGTAGCCAAAGATAAAATGGCTGATTACATGGATGTTTTTTGCGAGCAGGGCTTTTTCTCGGTAGGCGAAACCGACGAATTGCTGGCCGCAGGAGCGAAATATGGCCTGAAGCCTAAAATACATGCCAATCAGCTCTCTGTATCGGGAGGCGTACAAATTGGCGTACAACATGGCGCCGTCTCGGTTGATCATTTGGAAGAAACCGATGAAGCCGTTTTAACCAGTCTTTCTACCAGTAAAACCATAGCTACGCTATTGCCATCCTGTTCTTTTTATTTAGGTATTCCTTTTGCCAATGCCCGTGGTTTGGTTAATGCCAATGCCATAGTTGCTTTGGCTACCGACTATAATCCTGGTTCTACCCCATCGGGCAATATGAATTTTGTGGTTTCGCTGGCTTGTATTAAATTGAAGCTCCAACCCGAAGAAGCCATCAATGCCTGCACGCTAAATGGGGCCGCCGCCATGGAGCTGAGCCATGAGCTTGGCAGCATCGCCATTGGCAAAAAAGCAAATCTGTTTATCACCAGGCCTATGCCTTCATTGGCGTTTTTGCCTTACAGTTTTGGCCAAACACAGGTGGAAACGGTTATTTTAAATGGAGAAATTTATCATGGATAGGCTTCAGATCTATACCCAGGAAGATCTTCTGGCTTTGGTTAATAGCCGAGTTGGTGAAACCAAGCTTGGAGAAAAGGTATTGGTTTTACCTCCAGCCGAAGGCTTATCGCTTTCAGAAAACATTAAAAATTCTTCGGCAAAATTTGTGCTTTTGGCCATCCCCGAAGATATTGGCGTAAGAGCCAACCATGGCATCGGTGGCGCGGCAAGCGCTTGGCCGGCAGCGTTAAAAACCCTGCTTAATATTCAGAGCAACTCTTTTTTAGGGGGCGAAGAAATTCTGGTGCTGGGCCATTTTGAGATTGATGACCCTGTTGATCAAAACATAGAATCCCTAAGAGCCAAAACCGCCACCATTGACGAATTGGTTTATCCTGTTCTCGAACAAATTGTGGGAGCAGGCAAAATCCCCATTGTGATTGGTGGCGGGCACAACAATGCATTTCCTATCATTTGGGGCAGTTCTTTGGGCTTAAAACAGGCGATCAATGTCGTTAATATCGATGCACATGCAGATTTGCGAAACGTTGAAGAAGGCAGGCATAGTGGCAATGGCTTTAGCAACGCGCTGGCCAAAGGCTATTTAAACCAATACCGCGTTTTTGGTCTGCACCAAAACTACGTGAACAAGGCTTTGCCCGCTTTGATCGCGAGCAATCCCAATTTGCAGGCCCGCTATTTTGAAGACCTGTTGCAAAGTCCTTCTATCGTACAAGATTGGCAATCGTTTAGTGCGGACTTGGCATCACCATCGGGCTTGGAAATAGATTTAGACAGTATCGAAAATGTATTATCAAGTGCGACTAGTCCATCTGGTTTTGCCCTAAACGACATCAGGAGCATCCTTTTAGGCAATACTAAAAAATGGTGTTATTTACATATTTGCGAAGGAGCCGTTAAATTGGCCAATGACCGCGAAGATTTAAGCACAGGCAAAACCATTGCTTATTTGGTAAGCGATTTGATCAAAAACTACCTTAGTATTAAAGTTTAATATTAATATACATACCTATGAAAAAAATCATCCTCGCTTTTGCATTCGCAATGGCCTTAACGGCTAATGCCTTTGCCCAGCAAAAAAAACCACAAAAACCAAATGTCATCTATATTTATGCCGATGATTTGGGCTATGGCGATTTGAGCTGTTATGGCGCTACCAAGCTACACACCCCAAATTTAGACAAGCTGGCCAAACAGGGCATCCGCTTTACCAATGGAAATGCGACTTCATCAACCTGCACGCCCTCTCGCTATGCCTTAATGACCGGCCAATATCCTTGGCGCAAGCAAGGCACAGGCGTATTGCCTGGCGATGCGGCCTTGATTATCCCAACCGATAAAATTACCCTTCCCAAGGTTTTTAAACAGGCGGGCTACACTACTGGCATCGTAGGTAAATGGCATTTGGGCCTAGGTACAGCAGTGGCTAAAGATTGGAATGGAGAGATTAAACCTGGACCAAACGAAGTGGGCTTCGATTATTCATTCATCTTTCCGGCAACGGCCGATAGGGTGCCTACCGTATTTTTAGAAAACCATAAAGTAGTGGCGCTCGATGCCAAGGATCCTATCGAGGTGAACTATAAAACCAAGGTAGGCAATGATCCAACCGGAAAAGAGCATCCAGAGCTCTTAAAAATGCAGTCTTCGCCTGGGCAAGGGCACAATGCCACCATTGTAAACGGCATTGGCAGGATTGGCTTCATGAGCGGTGGCCAAAAGGCCCGCTGGGTAGACGAAGAAGTATCGACCACCTTTCTAACCAAGGCCAAAGATTTCATCAGTGAACATCAAAGCAAACCTTATTTTCTTTATTTCTGTTTAACCGAGCCCCATGTTCCCCGCATGCCAGCCACCATGTTCAAAGGAAAAAGTGGCTTGGGTTATCGTGGAGATGCCATTTTGCAACTCGATTGGACCGTAGGCGAAATTATGAAACAGCTCGAAGCCACAGGCCAAAGCAAAAACACGATGATCATTTTCAGTAGCGACAACGGCCCTGTATTAGACGATGGCTACCAAGATGAGGCAGTAACCCAATTAAATGGGCATACGCCAACAGGGGCCTTGAGAGGTGGCAAATACAGCTTGCTGGAAGCCGGAACGCGAGTGCCTTTTATTGTAAGCTGGCCCGGGACGGTTAAACCTGCTGTTTCATTGGCAATGGTATGCCAAATGGATCTGATCGCTTCCTTTGCAAAATTGCTTAACATAAAAATTCCGGCCGGAGAAGCTTCCGATAGCGAAAATACAATCGATGCCTTATTGGGCAAAAGCACGCAAGGTCGCTCTGTTTTAGTTAAACACGCGCGTTCATTGGCTTTGGTAAAAGAGGGCTGGAAGTACATTGAACCCAACAAAGGCGAAGCTTACGAGCAACTGGTAGGTATCGAAACGGGCAACGCTCCAACACCACAGCTCTATCATTTAACAGCAGATCTTTCCGAAAAAAGCAACCTGGCCGATAAGTATCCCGAAAAGGTTAAAGAATTGGCGGGTTTGCTGGAGGCGATTAGGAAGAAATAGTTCCACTTTCGAAATTTTCAGTTGGCAGTTTTCGGTTAGCAATTGAACCGATGAAGACTTACGAAGTTGAATAAGCGCTGGGCGTTAAGGGTTTGGCGATTCGTTCTATTTTGCGTCAAACCTGACAACCGATCTGGGATCCCTCTCTAGATAGATGCTGGATCAGGTCCAGCATGACGAATCGGAGATATGTTATTAAAGCTCTTCGTCTTCGTAACGGTCTGCCGCTTTTTGCATGATTTCCATGTCGGCCAATTGAAGTGCACTAAGCGGCTCTTCCTGCTCCTGCATCTCGAATATGGTGATCATAATTTCTTCGTACTGCTTTGCCGAAGTAATCCTAAAGTCCTTTTCCATGGTTGTTAAGCGTAAAATCGATAATTCGTTCGGGGGTAATGCATTTATCCAAGCGGATATCATTCAAATGTACGTCATTAATTTGTTCTGTCGCATCAAAAAAGGATAATCCTATTTTTTGGGTATCGAGGCCTTGCAAAAAACGATCGTAAAAGCCTTTGCCATAGCCCACGCGATAGCCCTGCTCGTCAAAAGCCAGCAAAGGCACAATTACCATATCCGGCGGATCGTTAAAAGCATCGGCATTTTGAGGTTCTGGAATATCAAACTGGTTAAGCACCAAATCATCTTGTCCCCGGTAATGAAAATGGCTCATCAAGCTAGATTCGAAATCAGCCTTGGGAACAATAACCTTAATTTCAGGATGGTTTTGCAGCAGCCAATCGATCAGCAGAAAGGTGTTCGGCTCTTTATGTCTTAAAATAGGCAGGAAGATGTGAAGGCTCTGGATATTGGCAAAATCAAGCGTTTTAAAGCGCTCCAAGAGTTTTTCGTTCAGCACGGCAAGCTCTGCATCGTTTAGCGAGTTTCGTTGCGCTAAGGCCTGGTTCCGCAGTTCTGATTTAAGCATCTTTTTATCGTTCTTTACAAAGGAATCATTAGCGTGCTTGTGGAAGATTGTTTTAGCTTCCATGCGTTTACATTAACCTTGGCAGCCTTCTTTGCAATAAGGCTGCCAAAGCCAAAATGATAGCTAATTGCTATTTAACTCTTTCCACGTACTCGCCGGTACGGGTATCGATTTTGATCTTATCGCCCTGGTTAACAAACATAGGCACCTTAATTTCTACTCCGTTTTCTAAAGTAGCGCTTTTTAATGCATTTGTAGAGGTATCGCCTTTAACCGCAGGTTCAGAATAGGTTATTTCTAATTCTGTAAAGTTCGGTAGCTGCGCCATAATTGGCTCGTCGCTTTCCATAGAAACCAAAATGCTCATGCCTTCTTTCAAAAAGCGCAAAGATAGACCAAAAAGAGATTTAGGCACATTAAATTGCTCATAAGAAACATTATCCATTACTACCAAATAATCCCCATCTTCATAAAGGTATTGGTAATCGTTGGTTTCTACACGGCAAATCTCAACCTGCTCATCGGTATTCATCCGGGCCTCAACAATTCTGCTTGTTTTAATGTTACGAAATTTACCGGTGTAAAATGCGCCTCCTTTACCTGGTGTACGGTGATTCCATTCGTCAACAGTAACCAATTCTCCGTTTATGCGTAGAATGTTACCAACTTTTATTTCTGATGCTTTTGCCATGTCCTTTAAAAATCGTTATTCTTTGTTTTTTTGAGGACGCAAGGTAAATTATTTTTAAATTAAATGGCAAAAAAATATGGCTTCGGGAACCACTCCGAAGCCACAATCAACCTAAACCTAAAACTAAACTATGAAAATTTATTATTTTACTCTTTCAATATAGTCTCCTGTGCGTGTATCAACCTTAACTTTGTCGCCTTGGTTAATAAACATTGGGACTTTAATTTCTACCCCTGTTTCTACAGTTGCATATTTCATTGCATTGGTAGAAGTGTTGCCTTTTACTGCAGGCTCAGAATACGTAATTTCCAATTCTACGTTCGAAGGCAATTGCGCCATAATCGGCTCGTCGCTTTCAAAGGCTACAATTACATTTAAGCCTTCTTTCAAGAACTTTACGCCTTCGCCAAATAAGAACTTAGGCACAGTGTATTGTTCAAAACTTGTATTGTCCATTACGACCAACGAATCGCCATCTTCATAAAGATATTGGAAATCGTTAGTTTCCACTCGGCAAATCTCCACCTCTTCGTCAACACGGAAACGGTATTCTACCGATTTTCCAGTTTTAACATTGCGCATTTTAGCTTGATAGAAAGCTCTTAAATTGCCCGGGGTACGGTGAATAAATTCCTCTACCTGTACCAAATCTCCGTTAAAGCGAAGAATATTACCGTTTTTAATGTCTGATGCTTTTGCCATTTGGTTTGAAATTGCGCCTATTTCTACAGCGCCATTTCGTGCCGCAAAGGTATAGACTATTTTTTAATTCTACAATAGTAATTTGAAAATATTTTTTGTTTGTTGTTTTAAACAGAAATAGGCCATTTTTTAGGCAAAATTTCTGAGGTAAAATTATTTATTTTTGGCCGATTATCCATCGGGCTTTATCAATTTTGTGCCGCTTTCCTCACCCAGTGATAAGAGCTAAGCCAGCCACGGTTTAACAAGATTTATCTTGCCCATGCCCATAACATATTGGCTATTTGAAGTAGGATTGATAATCAAACTCCTCCATTAATAGTTTTTCAAGGTCTTCGTATTTCGATTTCGTTTGCGACTTGCGCGGATAGCTTGTATAAAACTTAAAGGCGTGATATTTTTCGTCTTTCTTAATTTCTATTACATAAAAAGAAATTGGGTCGTGAAAACCCCTTTCCATATCGTTTCTATTGCCGAACGAATAAAGATTAAGCGAATCTATTTTATGGATAAAACCTTCTACTCCACTTTTCGGTTTTATTTCTTGTTGCCTGCAAAATGGCTTTTGCTTCTTAAGTAACAAAAGGTTTCCTAGTTCAATTATCGATGAGCTCCCGCCCAATTCATCGCCAGCGGATATCGATATCACACGATCTATCGAGGTTCCGCTATTGATCCAAGCCCTAAACGAAAATTTGGCATCATTTAAACTAATGGGCTGAAGTCTGTCAGCTGTATAAGACAAATTATAGAAAGGCATTGCGACTTCCTTTCTGGTCGAGCAGTTCAGCAAGAGCAAGGCGATGAAAAGACAGAGAAGCTTAGCGATCTGGCTCATAATTCAACCCTCTACTTATAATCCGTAATATTTAATCGGTACTCACAAAAACTGTACTCATGCAATTGGTTGGAACCAATGATGGTGATCCGATTTGTTGCAAAGCGTTCCATCAGTTCTAAATACCAGGCCACTCCTTGCTCATCGAGGTTAGAGGTTGGCTCGTCCAGCACTAAAATCGGGGTATCCGCACAACAGGCCAAAGCCAGTTTGGTCCGTTGCTTCATGCCCGAAGAAAAATGCTTAAGCGCTTTGTCTTTTGCCTTTTCCAGACCCAAAACCTCAATAACCGCCTGGGCATTAAGTTCTTGGGCATATTTTTTAAACTGGAAATGGAATTCAATGGTTTCGGTAAGGGTAAATTCTTCTATCAGGTCTAAATACGGACCGGCAAAGCTCAGGTGCTTATATACGCTCTCTACAGGCGTAGCCGGATGATCATACTTGATTTCGCCCTCAGAGGGGGTTAAATTACCTAAAACAACACTCAACAGCGTAGATTTCCCAGAACCGTTTGGCCCTAAAACAGCGTATTTCTGCCCAGAAACAAAGCGATAATCTACCTTTCTGAAGATCCATTCCTTGTTAAAGCGCCGACCAATGTTATTTAGGCTGATTTCCATTAATGACTGTGTTGGCGCTGTGGCTCAGTAAAACGTTTTGCTTAGCTGCTGGTACCGAAGCCCCTCATTACGCCACGGTTCGAATTGCGGATAAAATCTACAATCTCATCGCGGATTTCTGTTGGCTGAAACTCGGCTTCAATGATATCCAATGCTTTGGTTACGTTGTTGTTCTTTACAAACAATACGCGGTAAATTTCTTGTATTTCGTTGATTTTTTCTGGAGAAAAGCCCCTGCGACGCAAGCCTACAGAGTTGATGCCCACGTAAGAAAGTGGCTCTCTGGCCGCTTTTACATATGGAGGAACGTCTTTACGCACCAATGAGCCACCGGTTACGAAAGCATGCGAACCCACCTTTACAAATTGATGTATAGCTACCAATCCTGCCAATACCACATAATCGCCGATGGTAATGTGACCGGCCAAAGTGGTGCTGTTAGAGAAAATGCAATAATTGCCTACTTCGCAATCGTGTGCAATGTGCGAATAAGCCTGGATAAGGCAATTGTTGCCAATCACCGTTTTCCATTTGTCTTTGGTGCCACGGTTAATGGTTACGCACTCGCGGATGGTTGTGTTATCGCCAATTTCTGCTGTGGTTACCTCACCGGCAAATTTTAAATCTTGTGGAATACCCGAAATAACCGAACCGGGAAAAATACGGCAGTTTTTGCCAATTCGGGCGCCATCCATAATGACTACGTTAGACCCTATCCAAGTACCTTCGCCAATTTCTACGTCTTTGTGGATTACTGCAAATGGCTCAACAACTACATTGTCTGCAATTTTAGCCTGTGGATGTATGTATGCTAGGGGTTGTATCATTATACTGTTTCGCTGTCTTTTACTTTTACAATTTGTGCCATCATTTCGGCTTCTACCACAACTTTGTCGCCAACCATGCCCACGCCCTTCATTTGGGCAATGCCGCGTCGCATTGGCTCCATCAGGTCGCACCTAAATATGAGGGTATCTCCGGGCAATACCTGCGCCCTGAAACGAACATTGTCTATCTTAAGGAAGTAGGTAAGGTAGTTTCTTGGATCGGGCACCGTACTGAGCACCAAAATGCCACCTACTTGCGCCATGGATTCGATCTGTATCACGCCCGGCATTACTGGTGCACCAGGAAAGTGTCCTTTAAAGAACTCTTCGTTCATGGTTACATTCTTTACGCCAACTACGTGGGTTTTTGAAAGTTCTATTACTTTATCTACAAACAAGAACGGCTGCCTGTGTGGCAAAATATCCATTACCTGTACCACATCAAAGATGGGCTTGGTATTTGGATCGTATACTTTTTGGATTTTTTTGCCTTTTTCTTTTTTTATCGCGGCTTTTATCCTCTTGGCAAAAGCTACGTTAGCGGCGTGGCCTGGTCTGGCCGCCATGATGTGGCCTTTCAGGTGAACGCCCACCAAAGCCAAATCGCCAATCATATCCAACAGTTTATGACGGGCAGGCTCATTTTGGTAGCGAAGCTCCATGTTATTCAAAATTCCCTGTGGCGCAACCTCAATGGCTTTTCTTTTAAAAATGGTAGCCAAGTGATCCAACTCTTCGCGGGTTACCTCTTTATCAACAATTACAATTGCATTGTTCAAGTCGCCCCCTTTAATCAGATTGTTTTTCAATTGATATTCCAGTTCATGCAAAAAGCAAAAGGTACGGCAAGAGGCTATTTCCTTTTTAAACTCGGCAATGCTCGAGATGCCTGCGTGCTGGCTGCCCAAAACCGGCGAATTATAATCGATCATGCAGGTAAAACGATAGTCGTCTAATGGCATAGCCACTATTTCTACCTTTCTATCTGCTTCGGTATAGGTAATGTTATGCGGAATGGTAAAATATTCGCGGTCTGCGTTTTGCGAAATTATGCCAACTTCTTCCAAAGCCTCAATAAACTGAATAGCGCTGCCATCCATAATTGGAGTTTCAGGCCCATCAAGCTTGAGCAATACGTTATCGAGGTCCATGCCCACCAACGATGCCATTACGTGTTCAACCGTGCTTACGCTTGCTCCGTTTTGGCTAATGGTGGTTCCACGTGCCGTATCGGTCACATTATCGCAATCGGCCTCAACAATTGGCTGTCCCGGAAGATCAACCCTTTGAAACTTGAAACCATGGTTTTCTGGAGCGGGACAAAAGGTTAGCGTTACATTTGCACCGGTGTGCAAGCCAACGCCTTTAACTGAGATTTCGCCCTTTATTGTCTTTTGCTTAACGTTCATTATCTATTTTGTGTTGTCGTAATCTGTTCGATGAGCGCATTAAGTTCAGCTATTTTGGCTTCTAATTCACGTACCCTTTTTTCTACGTCAGGCAGTTTCTTAAATATAACGGTAGAACGCATCCATTCTTTTAGGGGCTGCGCCGGACTACCATGCCATTGTTTGTTGTCTTCTGTGTTAAAATTGATACCGGCTTGTGCACCTACCTGCGTGCCTTTGCCTAAATTCAGGTGACCAGCAATGCCCACTTGGCCGCCAATTACCGAATTATCGCCCAGTTTGGTGCTGCCAGATATGCCGCTTTGTGCCGCCACAACAGCATGTGCGCCCACATCAACATTATGTGCAATTTGGATCAGGTTGTCTAGCTTGGCGCCTTTGCGGATAAAGGTAGAGCCCATCGTTGCCCTGTCAATAGTGGTATTGGCTCCAATTTCTACATCGTCCTCTATCACTACGTTGCCAATTTGGGCAATTTTGTTGTAGGTACCGTCTGGCTGCGGCGCAAAGCCAAAACCATCGCTGCCAATTACCGCATTAGAATGGATGGTAATGCGATCGCCCAAAATAGAGCGGTTGTATATTTTTACCCCTGGATAAAATATGGCCTCGTTGCCGATTTTTGTGTCGGCACCGATATAAACCTGGGTATGTATTTTGCAGTTATCGCCAATTACCACGTTCTCTTCAATGGTACAAAAAGCGCCGATATATACGTTTTTGCCAATCTTTGCAGAAGGGTGTATAAAACAGGGTTGATCTATGCCTGGAGTAGTGCGGTCTTGGTTAACGACTTCGTTGTATTTTTCTAGAAGAATAGAAAAAGAACTGTAAGGGTCCTTTACTTTGATCAGGGTGCAATTTACCGGCTGCGTGGGTACAAAGTCCCTCGATACGATAACTACAGAAGCCTGTGTAGTATACAAGTAGCTTTCGTACTTGGGATTAGATAAAAAGCATAGCGATCCAGCACCCCCACTTTCTATTTTAGAGAGTTCCTTGACCGTAGCGGTCTCGTCTCCTTCAATAGTTCCATCTAAAAATTCGCTTATCTGCTTGGCAGTAAATTGCATCTTACAAAGTTAAATGTTAAATTGATATGAACAAATAAACAACAGCGGTTAATGTTACAAGGATAAGACAAAAACGGCTTTTAAGCCTTTAAATTTTGTTAAAAAATGCTAAATGTCCCTTACGTAACAAAGAATGTGTTTTTTTACCGTCTTATCTAAGGATTCTAAATTAGACAAATCTGAGGCTTTTGCAATGTCTACCAGCTCTTTATTCTTCATTAGGATGTTTATATTGCTATTTCCGGCATTGTAAGCCCTGTTCCTAATGGTGTCTGTAAACACAAAATAAGCCACGTCATCCTCGTCCAAATGCAGCCTCAACATGATGTTATCGGCCAATGCAGCGATCCTTTCTGCAGGGGGTTCGGCATTGCTGATCTCCACTTTGTAAAGCTTTCGTGCGTTAAGCATTTTACATAAACGCGACAAAATTGGATCGTCGTGGTCTGCCCAAACCTTAACCGAAGCATAAATATCCTGGTCATCTAGCTTGGAAAACTGTTGCAAATGGATTTCGTCTTCAAAGAAATTAAGTTCGGTGATATCGTTCTGCAAAAAATGCTGCAAAGCCGGCGTTGCAAAAAGCTCCATGCCTCCCGAGGCCAGTTCCTTGGCACGCTCTAATATCTTTACCAATAACTGCTCTCCGGCGATAACCGTTTTATGCAGGTACACCTGCCAGTACATCAGCCTGCGGGCAATCAGGAATTTTTCAATAGAATAAATGCCTTTTTCTTCAATCACCAGCTGATCGTCAACCACGTTGAACATTTTAATGATGCGGTCAAAACTGATTACGCCTTCGCTCACGCCCGTAAAAAAGCTGTCGCGGTTCAGGTAATCCATTCGGTCGAGATCCAGTTGGCCAGAAATGAGCTGGCAAAAGAAATTGCGGTGGTATTTGCCCCTAAAAATATTGATCGCAGTGGTCAGCTTTCCATTAAATTCTTCATTCAGCTGATCCATCATCAGCATGGAAATATCTTCGTGCATGATACCCGTAATCAGCGTATGCTCCAGTGCATGCGAAAAAGGACCGTGTCCTATATCGTGTAGCAAAATGGCTATAGTTGCCGCTTCTTCTTCTTCGAAACTGATGTGGTGGCCCTTGCTCCGCATCACTTCTATGGTTAGGCTCATGAGGTGCATGGCGCCCAGAGCATGATGGAAACGGGCATGCAAGGCTCCGGGATATACCAAATGGGTCATTCCCAATTGTTTGATATACCTTAAGCGCTGAAAATAGGGGTGGGAAATAAGGTCATAAATCAACTCCGATGGGATGCTGATAAAGCCGTACACCGGGTCGTTTATTATTTTCTTTTTATTCAATTCTTAAAAATAAATTATACGGTACAAAAATTGCTATTTTTATCGATAGTAAAAAAGCCTAGCGCTTTTAATCAGATTAATTTACATAAAAAATAGATATAATGCAGGAAACCAAAATTCTATGGGCCGATGATGAAATCAACTTGTTAAAGCCGCATATTTTGTTGCTCAACGAAAAAGGCTATCAGGTAACTACATTTACCAACGGGAATGATGCATTAGAGGCCTTTGGAAAGGAACATTTCGACCTTGTTTTTTTAGACGAAAACATGCCTGGAATGAGCGGATTGGAAACGCTTTCTGCCATTAAAAACATACGGTCTGACGTGCCGGTGGTGCTGATCACCAAAAGCGAAGAAGAAAACCTGATGGAAGATGCCATCGGTTCGAAAATAGACGACTACCTGATCAAGCCGGTTAATCCGAAACAGGTATTATTAACCATTAAGAAAATCATAGACAACAAGCGCCTGGTAAGCGAGCGCACCTCTTCTGCCTACCAGCAGGATTTTAGGCGCCTAGGCATGACCTTAAACGATAAATTGAGCTATGAAGAATGGGTAGAGGTTTATAAAAAACTTGTTTTTTGGGAGCTGGAATTGGAAAAACTAGACGATCCGCAGATGCATGAAATTTTGACCATGCAAAAATCGGAAGCCAATATGCAGTTCTCCAAATTTATAGAAAACCATTACCTCGATTGGGTAAATGGAAAAGGAGAACCGCCGTTATTATCGAACGAACTGTTAAAAAAGAAGGTTTTTCCTTTAATCAACAGCACTACACCTGTATTTTTTATCCTGATCGACAACCTGAGGTACGACCAGTGGAAAATCATCAATCCTTTAATTACCGAATATTTCCGTTTAGAAGAGGAGGATACCTATTCGAGTATCCTGCCAACGGCTACACAATATGCACGTAACGCCATTTTTTCAGGTCTGATGCCTTTAGAAATGGAGAAACGCTTTCCGGCACTTTGGCAAAACGACGATGATGAAGGCGGCAAAAACCTGCACGAAGAAACATTTTTGGGCGAGCAGATCAAACGCAGCCTGCGCAAAGACTGCAAGTTCAGCTACCATAAGATCTTGACCTTCGACCAGGGAAAAGAGCTGACCGAACAGGTAAACAACCTGATGCAGAACGAATTTAATGCCTTGGTATATAACTTTGTGGATATGCTTTCGCATGCCCGTACCGATATGCAGATGATTAGGGAACTGGCCAATGATGATGCAGCTTATCGCTCTTTAACCCTATCGTGGTTTGAACACTCGCCTTTGTTAGACCTCTTGAAGAAAATTTCACAGAAAAGAGTTAAGCTGATTATCACTACCGACCATGGCACCATTAGGGTAAAGCACCCGAGCAAGGTAATTGGCGATAGGAATACCAATACCAACCTGCGCTACAAACAGGGGCGCAATTTGAATTTTAATCCGAAGGAAGTTTTCTTGATCAAGAATCCGCACGAAGCGCAATTGCCGAAGATCAACATCAGTTCTAACTACATTTTTGCCAAGGAAGACCAGTATTTCGTATACCAGAACAACTACAACCAGTTTGTGAATTACTACAACGAGACTTTCCAACATGGAGGTATTTCGCTAGAAGAGATGATCATTCCGGTGGTAACGTATAGTTCGAGGTAGGTGTTAAGCGTTTGGCGTTGAGCGTTAGTTTTACCGCAAAGAAAAGAGTTGAAGGATTATTCACTACATAGGCCCTTTAGGCATTGTTCAATTGTTGTTCTTGCTAAATTGTTGTTTCGTTTTTCCAATTTAATCTTTGGACCCCAGTCTTCAGAATCAAAACCATAGACCATGAACTATCGGCTATAGACTAAAGACTTTGGACCTTGGACTTTTAGACTTCGAAACCTAACTTTGCATCATGAACTCCATTTCCATTAACAGCATTAGCGAATTGCCTAATGTTGCCGAAAAGCTGCTTTATTTTGCCAATGGCGACAGGTTTTTTGTGTTTGAGGGCGATATGGCCGCTGGCAAGACCACCTTTATCAAATCGCTTTGCGAAGCTTTGGGTATTAAAGATGTGGTGAGCAGCCCAACTTTTTCTATTGTTAATGAATATGAAAGTCCGGCGGGACCGGTTTACCATTTTGATTTTTACCGCTTAAAAAACTTGCAGGAAGCCTATGATATCGGCTACGAGGAATATTTTTACAGCGATAATTATTGCTTGGTCGAATGGCCACAAAAGGTACAAGAACTATTGCCAGAGCAGTACATCAAAGTATCGATAACCATTACGGGCAACGAGCAGCGTCGTTTTGATTTTGATCGGATTGGCCATTAAACCCCTGCTTTTTGTCAGCGCTTGATCTTTTCTATGTATTTAATATTGAGCTATTCATAGATTTTCCGTAACTTCAAACACCTAAATAAAACTACCCAATTTATCATGGCTACAGGATTACGTGAAGGCATGGCTGCCATAGCCCAGAGGGGCTTGATGCAACCCCAGGAGTCAATGTTAGAGACGAACAAGAAAAGCAACAGTTTATACATCGGTATCCCCAAAGAAATTTCTTTTCAGGAATGCAGAATAGCACTTACCCCTTTATCGGTAGCCCTTTTGGTGAACAATGGCCATCGAGTGGTAATCGAATCGGGAGCTGGAAACGGCGCCAATTTTACGGATAAGGACTACAGCGAACAGGGCGCGCAGATTTCTTTCAGCAAAAAAGACGTGTACGCGGCCGATATCATTGTGAAGATTGCCCCGCCGACTTTAGAAGAAATTGGCTTTATGCACAAAGGGCAAACGCTCATTTCGGCTTTGCAGATCGGCACGCTCAAAGAGGCCAATTTAAAGGCCATCCTCCACAAAAAAATCAATGCGCTTTGTTTTGAAAACCTGCGCGACGAAGGAAATGTACTCAGCGTAGTACGTGCCATGGGCGAAATTGTAGGCTCTGCTTCTATTTTTATCGCGGCCGAATACCTCAGTGCCGCATTTGGAGGCAAAGGCTTAATGCTAGGTGGCTTTACGGGTGTTCCACCTACCGAAATCGTAATTTTAGGTGCGGGCACAGTTGGCGAATATGCGGCCCGAACTGCACTTTCTTTAGGAGCCGAAGTGAAGGTTTTCGATAGCTCTATCTTTAAGTTGCGACGCTTGCAAAATAACTTGGGAAGCAGGGTCTTTACTTCTGTAATGCAACCCATCGTATTGGCGAAGGCCATTACTACCTGCGATGTGGTAATTGGCGCTATCCGTTCGCAACATGGCCGCAGCCCTTGTTTGGTGATGGAAGAAACCGTGAGCCGCATGAAGCCCCATTCTGTAGTGGTTGATGTAAGCATTGACCAAGGCGGTTGCTTCGAAACTTCGGAGGTAACCAACCATAAAGACCCTGTGTTTATCAAACATGATGTGATCCATTATTGCGTACCCAATATCGCATCGAGGGTGCCTCGCACGGCCTCTTATGCGTTGACCAATATATTTGCTCCTATTTTGATCGATATAGGCGAAATGGGAGGCTTAATGAACATGGCATGGAACAGACCTGGCATTCGCGAGGCGCTTTATTGCTACCAAGGGCATTTGACCAATAAAGACCTGGCCAACATGTATAATTTGCCATTCAAGGATTTGGAATTACTGGTGGTTGCCAATCAATAATTATTGAAGCCTTCATCACAAATGAAAAACAGATTATAGATAGATGAAAAGACTATTATTGTTGGCTTTGATGGCCATCTGCCTCAATTCATGTGCCCAGAAGAATGCCCAAAATCCTTATGGGCTGGCCATTGTGAGCGATTACAAAACCTACAAGGCCGACTTAAAGGCACATCCCAATAATGAATTGGTGGAGATTAAAAAGGCCATTCCATCGGTGGTGCTCGATATCAGATATGCCACTACCAAAAACTTTATGCAACAGGTGATGTACAAGCAGGCACGAGCCTTTGCGCGCAAGCCTGTGGTAGCACAGCTGAAAAAGATACAGGCCATCCTCAACAAACAAGGCTATGGTTTAAAAATATTTGATGGCTATCGCCCCTATGCCATTACCATGGCTTTTTACCAGAAAGCAAGCGACAAGAATTTTGTGGCCAACCCCAACAAGGGCTCTAAACATAACCGTGGCTGTGCGGTAGATTTAACGATTATCGACCTCAAAACCGGCAAGGACGTACCTATGCCAACGCCCTACGACAGTTTTGCGCCAGAAGCCGCGCCACATTACCAAAAACTGCCAGCAAACGTGATTAAAAACCGTGATTTTTTAATCGCAACCATGCAGGCCAACGGTTTTAAAGTGATTTATAACGAATGGTGGCATTTTGATTTTAACGGCTGGCAGGACTATGATTTGATGGATATTCCTTTTGAAAAGCTATAACCAGTAGTCCGGTTCGGAAGTCTATAGTCTGAAGTCTATAGTCCACAAATCGTCATTGCGAGGCCGAACAACGAAGCAATCTTTTTTCACCACCTTAGACGCCTAAGAAAACCAAGACTTGGTATTTTTAACCGCAAGAATGTAAGCCATATCCGTCATTGCGAGGAGGAACGACGAAACAATCTTTTTCGATAAATTAAAACACATAGGCACATAGAAACACATAGGAGTATTTGGTTTATGGTTAATCACATCGACTATTAGCTATGTATTTGTCATCCAGAACGCAGTGAAGGATCTATCTGGAGATAAATCCCTTATCGGCATCCCTGCAGTTTAACGACCTAAGAAAAGCTAGGGCCTGGTGTTTTTAACCGCAAGAATGTAAACCATATCCGTCATTGCAAGGAGGAACGACGAAGCAATCTCTTTCGATAAATTAAAACACATAGGAGTATTTTGGCTTATGGTTAATCACATCGACTATTAACTATGTATTTGTCATCCAGAACGCAGTGAAGGATCTATCTAGATATAAAGTACTGACTACTATCCTTTGTAGGCATCCCCGCAGTTTAACGACCTAAGAAAAGCTAAGGCCTGGTGTTTTTAACCGCAAAGAATGTAAGCCATATCCGTCATTGCGAGGAGAAACGACGAAGCAATCTTTTTCGATAAATTAAAACACATAGGCACATAGGAATATTTTGGTTTATGGTTAATCACATCGACTATTAACTATGTATTTGTCATCCAGAACGCAGTGAAGGATCTATCTCGAGATATAGATTCCTCCTCAGGTTGGAATGACAAAACAGCCCTCCATTGCCTATGTGTTAAAACTTAAATGCTCTAAGGTTTCTTAGGTGGTGAAAACAAACTAAGATTTCGGTTTTTCTACCGGTTCCTGCTTGGTATGGTGCTCGGCGCCGTAATGGTCTACGCTTACATCTGCTTTGCCATCTTTAACCGTTAGCGAAAAAATATAATCGTAATCATCGTCAGTCAATGCTTTAATCGGCCTGGTACCGCCAAATGCCTCAATGAGCTCGAGAACCGTATTGGAATGCCCCACAATTAATATTTTCTTGCCTTTGGCATTCGCCATCAGCTGCTTGGCAAATTCTTTTTGGTCGGCAGGATTATAGGTTTTGATGGCAATGCCTTCCCTATCGGCCAATTGAAATGCCGTGAGCTTTGTTCTTTTATAGTTGGTGGTGAAAATCGAATCGAGTTTTTGTCCTTTTAGCTCTTTAAACAAGGCGTCTGCGCGCAGTTTTCCTTCTGGCGATAGATCGGGATCGTTGTCTTTAGGATTATCGGCCAGCTTTTCGGCATGCCTAACAATCCAGATTTTTACTGCTTTCTGAGCGCTCAGGTTCTGCTGTCCTAGCAAAACCACTAAAAAAATCAATACAAGTTTCTTCATCTTTATAATGCGTCTAATAATTCTTTAACATCGGCTTCACTATGCCAGCTGCTCAGCACAATTCTATTGATCATTTCTCCATCCTTGTCTGGATAGGGAAAAGCGGAGATCAGCACCTGCTTTGCCAGCAATTGTTGGCTAAGGTCTGCATTTTTGCAGAAAAAAACCGGAAAATCTGGTATAAAATGCCAGTCATTTTGACCCGCCAATGACTCTGACATAAGTTGACTGAGGTTTTTAAGTTGATTTAACTCTTGGCTATAGATTTCATCGGCCTGCATCAAAGCAAAAAGGCCTGCGGCTGCGGGTGGCGAAGCACCCAAAAACTCGTTGCTTTGCTTCAGTTCGCCAATCATTTTTGCTGAGCCCAATACCAAGCCTGCATCAACACCCAATGCCTTGGCCATAGAGGCGACAACCAATGTTTCGATATTATGGGCCGATGGCAATGCAACAAACGCGCCTAGGCCCTTATAATTGATCCCTATGCCATGCGAATCGTCTACAATCAACAGGATTTTTTTATTGTGGTCGATTTCCTTTACGAAAGAAAAATCGTAAATCTCCGGAAAAAGATTGTTCATGGAATTGCTGATGAGTACCCATCGTTCTTCATTGCTTTGGTTAATGAGGGCTGTAATAGCTTCGGTCCATGCCTTAAAAGATCCTGTTGTTTTAGGTTCCCCATCTAGCCACAAAGCCGGATGACAGGCTGGGGCGTAAGCTATTTGTCCCCAATCTTGAAAATGCTTTACCGTAAGCTGGGCCGCCAGATAGCCACTAGAGCTTACCAACGAAGCCTCTGCGCCGAATTTTTGCGCCAAATGCTTTTCGGCTTCATCATAAATGCCCAGTTGCACATTATTGCCCCTGCTCGTACCATTGTTCAGTCCAAACTTTTGGAGACCGTGCATATAGTTCCTCAAAAATTCCTGATTGCTCGGAATGCCTAGATAAGCCGTTCCCCCAAAATAGAGATAGCTTTTTCCAGCTACTTCAATCCTCGGAGCCAAGGCACCATCCAGTTGATTAAATACGGATTTGACTTGCATTAATTATAGCTTCTTCCCAATTGATCGTTGGCCGCTTTGATTAAAGAATTGGCGTTATTGGTATCGAAAGAGAACTCCCAAAACATAATGCCGTTACCACGATCTTTAGCCAGCTGTGTTTTTTGTTTTACCAAACTGATGCCATTAAACCAATACTCTACACTATTTACCATACCGCTGTTGCCATTCACATCAACTCCTGCTGCTTCAATATCGCGATAGCCTTTGGCCGAACCAGTAGAATTTTCTCCGTACAACGGAATACCTACTATTGCCTTTTCTTTAGGAAGGCCTTTGTTAATTAACCATTGATCCATACTGGCTACGCTCATTTTATAGGAAGCATGCTGATAGGGTTCGGTTGTGTCGTACCCTGGACCATCGTATTGCATAATATTGAAAAAGTCTACATATTGAAAAACCGCAGGCTTGATCCCGTCTCTGATGCTTCCCGCATATACTGCAGGGGTAACCGCGGCGCTCAAAAATTTGTTGACCTTATGCAGTTCGGTTGATAGTTCTTGCATCAGAAGCACAAAATTATCGGCCGATGGAACCGCATCTGCAGTACTTGGATATTCCCAGTCGATATCTACCCCATTCAGGTTGTTGTTTTTGGCAAAATTAACCACATTGGTTACAAACTTGGTTCTGCTTGTCGCCGAATTGGCCATGGCTATAAAATAACTTCTGGTACCCGAAACCGAGATGCCCACTTTTACATTATTGGCCCTGGCCCGTTGCATTACCGTAGCAAACCTGGTGGGTTGCGAAAGCGCTTTCAATGAACCATCTCCTGCCGCATCGATTTCCAAAAAAGCATAAAACAAATGGGTAATCATTTTATACTTGCTGATGTCTACTGTTTCTGGGTCTTTATAACTTGGCATATAAGCCACAATTTTAAAGCTGTTGTCTGGCACATAAGGCGTTGGGGTTACCGGCGTAGAATTATCTGGCGGATTTACCGTATCGCTGCTTTTTTTACACGCGCCAAAGCCCACCAAGCCCAAGACGCATACGAAGAGTAGATTTTTTAGCTTCATTCCTGCTTTTTCAATTGATTTTTAAAAAACTCAAACTGTTGGCGGATAGATTTGGCCCAATAAACCTTGTTATGGGCGCCTGGCTGAGAAATGTAAGTGGCGTTTAGTTTCAAGCTATCGCATTTTTGCTTGAGCTCGTTATTCGATTGGTAGAAAAAATCGTCGGCACCGCAATCAAAAATAATAGGCTTGGCATTTCCTTTCAGTTGGCCAATATTTTCGATTACCGAATACTTTTTCCATGCTTCATCTGTAGCCGGTGGGTTTCCCAGTAAATCTCCCAATCCAAACTTACCAAATCCATCTGATAATTTTATCCCCCCGCTGGTACTACCTGCTCCGGCAAACATTTCCGGATGCTGTATAAAGAAATGCAATGCGCCATGGCCACCCATGCTTAGTCCTGAAATAAAGATATTGTTGGGATCGACCTTGTATTTTTGCTGGATATCAGGATACAATTCCTTGAAAAAGAAGGTTTCAAATTGCCAATCTTTCTTTACTGGACTGTTCAGGTACCAGCTGCTCAACAAGCCATCGGGGCAAACAATGATAAACCCATACTCGTCGGCGTATTTTTGGGCATTCATAATGTTGTTCCATTGTTTGTAATTGCCGCCATAGCCATGCAACAAGAAAATTAGTGGAAATTTATCCTGTTCTTTATAGTTTTTGGGCTTAAATACCCAAGTGGTATCGGTCCTTGGCAAATTGCTGCTTTGGTAAACGAGCTGGTCTTGCGCCTTTGTTGCCAGGCAAAAAACCACCAATAATGCCGCTAAATAATATTTCATCTGCTATCGTTAAAAGTTATCGTGAATATAGGTCATCAGCCTTACCATTTCGTTTCTTACTTCGGCCGTTGGCTGCACAAAATTGTTGTTCATAAAAGAAAAGATGAGCACCCTTCCCTTTTTGGTGGTTACATAGCCGCTTTGGTTGTGGTTGTTCGATAAGCTTCCGGTTTTGCCAAACACAAATGGGTTGTTGGTTTTTGGATAGGCGTTTCTCAGTGTTCCGGTTTTGCCTCCAGCGGGCAGCATACTGAACAGTTTTTCCTTGTTGTTTACTTCGGTGTAAATCAGCTCCAAAAGCTTAACCATGTCTCTAGGCGTAAACAGATTTCCTCTTGACAAGCCCGAGCCATCAACCCATTTTGGTTTATCAGGCAGTTCGCTAAGGTATTTTTTTTCGATATAGGCGATAACCTTTGCGGTATTCAGCTCTTCGCCAATTTGGTTGGCATAGGTAAGCAACAATTGCTCAGCAATAAAGTTGTCGCTAGGCTGGAGCATCTGTTTGAAAACCGAATCGCTTTTGGCATTGTAGATCGTCTTGGCATCGGCTGGCATTTTTAGGTTAATTATGCCTACATACTTGTTCAAGGTATCCGACAATAGGTTTACACTGGTTGCTGTACTCACCTTAAAAGGCACCTGTTGGGCAAATTTTGCAGTTGCAGCAACATTGGGATAAGTAAAATGGTTGCTGTTAAAATCCCTGGTTACTTTAAAGGTTTTGGCATTGCTGGTACTGTCTTTTGCAAAACAGCTGGCAAAAATTTCGGGCATTATTTTCATTTTGCCACTGGCATCGGCGGTAATGAGCACCATATTATCCATTAAAGGCAGTTCGTTGATCTCGGCCTGGTAGTACTCGTTGTAATCATCCCATTGCCAGCCGTTGCCGTAAAAGTTGCCGGTATACCTTCCGGGAGCAAAGTACAATTGCTTGTTGCTGTTTTTTAAAAAATGATAGGCTTTGTTTCCTTTCAGTTGCGTATGCAGAAAAGACGGATCTCCTGTTCCCCAAAAAATAAGCGAATCTCCCCTTTCTACATAGCGCAGCGATGGAATAGAATCGGGAATCATTTTTAAGCCGGCATAAAAAGTATACAGCTTGGTATTAGAGGCGGGCGTAAAATATTTATCGGCATCTTTCTGAAAAAGTAGCTCCTTTTTGCCCATATCGTATAATGCGAAGCCTACTTGATATTTTTTGATGAGTTCGGAATGCTTAAATTCTTTTTTTACTTTTCTCGAAATCATTCGATTTGAGGAGCAGGATAGTTGAATGCTTCCAAAAATTAAAAACAGGTATATAATGCCCTTAAGGCGGAGTTTTTCCATTAAGTGTTGGGTATAGCAAAAATGTGCGTCCTAATTTATTAATTTAGTTTTATGAAATATTGGCATCGGGCAATAAAAATACACCTGCTATTCGCTTTTTGTGGCTCCCTTTTACTGCAAATCCTCTTGGTAGAGGCCTGCCATGCCCAATATTTTACTTTTGAGGGAAAACGTAAAAAAGATGCGATCAATTTTGAGCAGGTTAAGAATCTGATCATTGTGCCACTTTACCTCAACGGAAAAGGCCCCTTCAATTTTATCCTCGATACCGGAGTTGGTTCGCTCATCGTTACCGAACCTTCCTTGTTAGACACCTTAAAAATCAAAAATCCGCGAACCATTAAGGTTTATGGCTTTGGGCAGGGCGAAGAAATTGATGCTTTTTTAACCAACGATGTAAGCGTTAAGCTTTCGGAAGCCAATGCCGCCCATGTGCCAACCGCCATTTTAAAGAAAGACATCTTCGACCTCTCGAGTTACCTGGGCAAAAAAATATACGGCCTCATTGGTTATCCCTTCTTCAACAGCTTTGTGGTAAAGATCAGCTATACCTCTAGCCGCATGATTTTTTCGCTTCCCGAGGTAAAAACCAGGAAAAGGGGTGCCCAAATTCCAATATTTATCGAAAACAACAGGCCCTATATTTATGCAGACCTGAAGGACCAGGAAAAGCGCCTTTTGAGGGTCAAATTAATTGTTGACTGTGGTGCAAGCCATGCGCTTTCTATGCACGCGCTAGCCGGCAAGCCCTTTCCCATACCAAAAGATACCATTTCTGCCAATTTGGGCGTAGGCCTAAGTGGCGTAATAGATGGCAGCATGGGCCGCTTACCCTATTTATCGTTAGGCAAATATACTTTTAGCAATGTATTGTCGGGCTTCCCGTCTTACGAGGCCTTGGCCAAGCAGATCGGCTACGACAGAAATGACGGCAACCTGGGTGCCGAATTGCTCAAACGTTTTAATGTTGTGTTCGATTACCCCAATCTTTCAATGTACCTTAAGCCAAACTCCAATTATTCGACCCCTTTTGATCATGACATGTCGGGCATTGAAGTATACATGGACCCGAACAACAAAAAACATGTTTTTATTGGGCGCATCGAACCTGGATCTCCGGCAGAAAAAGCGGGTTTTTTAGAGCAGGACGAGATCGTTTCGTTGAACATGCGCTTCATCGAAGATTTTTCTTTAGAAGATATCTCAAAGCTGTTCAAGTCTGACGATGGCCGAACCATCTTGGTCGAGATTGTAAGGAACAACAAGAATATCATCAAGCTGCTCAAGCTGAAACGAAGAATTTAGTTTTGTCATCAAAGTGTAACATTCGGTGGCTACGCCCTGCTTTGCCCTCCCACAATTCTATTTTAGCCTTTTATCACCAAACTAACTTATTTCTTAAAACATGATTAAAAAACAAAACTTACTGGCCACGGCTAGTTTGTTTTTTCTATGTGCATTGGGCAGCACTGCCAGCTTTGCGCAACAAAAGAAAAACGCAACTCCCCCTGCAGCAGCGCCAGCAACGGCGGCTCCGGCTGCGCCAAAAAAAGAAGGCATTAAACCATTCGCTGAAGTAATTACCGCAAAGGCCAAAACCAAAAGCGGCTTGTTCAAAACGCACCGCTTAGACGATAAATGGTATTTTGAAATCCCAGATTCGGTTTTAAACCGCGAAATGTTGGTGGTAACCCGTTTGGCCAAGGTTCCATCGGGCGTTAAAGTGGGCAACCAGCAATATGGCGGCGAAGAATTGAACGAGCAGGTATGGCAGTGGGAACGCCGTGGCAAGCAGATCTTTATCCGCGTACCTAGCTATGCCGTACAGGCAGCCGAAAATTCGGACATGTACCAATCTGTAAAAAACTCGAACCTGTCTACCATTTTGGCGTCTTTCGACATCAAGGCCTACAATAAAGACACTACTGGTGTGGTAATTGATGTAACCGATTTCTACAATGGCGATATCATGGCCATCGGCGCTACCGATGCCTTGAGAAAAGCCTATAAAACTACCGTTTACGACAACACCCGTTCGTATATCGACACCATTAAAACCTATCCGTTGAACATCGAGGTAGGAACAGCAAAAACCTACCGTTCGGCAGAGTCGCCAATCGATAACAGCATTGGCGCGATTACTTTCGAATTCAACACCTCGATGTTGTTGTTGCCAAAAACCCCGGTTAAGCCTCGTTTTATGGATGCGAGAGTTGGTTTCTTTGGTCAATCGCAGATTGATTTCGGTACCGACGCCCAAAAATCTGAGCGTACCGCCTACATCCACCGTTGGAATTTGGTTCCAAAAGATACCGCCGCCTATAAACGTGGCGAACTGGTTGAACCGGTAAAGCCGATTGTCATCTACATCGATCCTGCAACCCCTAAAAAATGGGTGCCATTCCTGATTGCCGGTATCAACGATTGGCAAAAAGCTTTTGAAGCCGCGGGTTTTAAAAATGCCATTATTGGTAAAGAAGCCCCAACCCCGCAACAAGATCCTGAATTCAGCGTAGACGATTCTCGTTATTCGGTAGTTCGCTATTTCGCATCAGATATCCAAAATGCCTACGGACCGCACGTTTCTGACCCACGTACCGGTCAAATTTTAGAAACCCACATCGGTTGGTACCACAACGTAATGAGCTTGTTGAGAAACTGGTTCTTTGTACAAACCGCCGCAATTAACCCAGAAGCGCGTAAAGCTAAATTTAGCGATCAGCAAATGGGCGATTTGATCCGTTTCGTGTCTTCACATGAAATTGGCCACACTTTGGGCTTGCCACACAACTTCGGTTCGAGCTATGCCTACCCTGTTGATTCATTGCGTTCTAAAGCCTTTACCGACAAATATGCTACCGCTCCTTCTATTATGGACTATGCCCGTTTCAACTATGTGGCTCAGCCAGGCGATGGTGTAACAAAAATGTACCCTGGCATTGGCGAATACGACAAATGGGCCATCAAATGGGGCTATACCTGGTTCCCTGGCGGCTTAAGTGCTCAACAGGAAAAAGACAAATTGGATGTTTGGACCAAAGAAAAAGCGGGCAATCCGATGTATTTCTATGGCCGTCAAGGTAATCCTTACGATCCGCGCGACCAAAGCGAAGACTTGGGCGACAATGCCATGAAAGCCAGTGGCTATGGTATTGCCAACCTGAAACGCATTTTGCCAAACGTAGAAAAATGGACTTATGAAAAAGGCAAAGACTACAGCAACCTGAGTGAAATTTATGGCGAAATTGTAGGCCAGTTTAACCGTTACATGGGTCACGTAACCTATAACGTAGGTGGTTTGAGCGAAAACTTTAAAACCTACGATCAAGCGGGTGCCGTTTACAAATATTTGGATAAAGCCAAACAAAAAGAAGCCATTACCTTTTTGAACCAGCAGTTGTTTACTACGCCTTTATGGCTGATCAACAGCGAGCAACTGAACAAATTCGACAATGGTTCGATGCTGACCCGCATCAAAGGCGTACAGACTGGAACCATCAACAACATCATTTCTTCGTCGAGGTTGTTGCGCATGCTGGACAACGAAGCCAAAAACGGTGCAACCGCCTATACCGTTCCAGAATTGTTTACCGATTTGCGTGGCAGCATTTTCGCCGCCGGCCGACCTGATGCCTTTAAACGCAACCTGCAAAGAGGCTATATCGATCGTTTGGGAAGCTTAATGGTTGATGCACCTGCACCTGTAGGTTTGCCACCAGGTTTTGTATTTACACCGGTAAATATCTCGGTTACCGATATCAGGCCATTGGTTAGAGCCGAACTCAAAACGCTATTGGCAACTGCTAAAGCGCGCGGAGTTGCCGGCGATGCCAACACCAAGGCACACTACGAAGATCTTGCCGTTAGAATTAACGACATTTTAGATCCGAAAAAATAACATAAAAAGCCCGTTAAATTTAACGGGCTTTTTTATTTTAGGCCCATGATAAAGTCCCTTGTTGTTTCATTAGTATTTGTTGGCGGAAGCTTTGTCGCAGCCGCACAAAATGCCGATTCGTTGGCCATTGTTAAAGCCAAATGGCAAAAACAGCGCATAGCGCCCAAAACGAAACTGTTTACCTATCATTTTACCGATAAGGGTCTTTTTAAGGCCAATGAGCAGCTTTCTTTTGTAGAGGTAAAAAGCAGCCGAAGAGCGCCTCATTTTGCCATCGGTGCCGAAGCAAAGGAATTAAAAACTACGCCTACCTTCGGCAAAAGCTACAATGCCTTAGCTGCCATCAACGGCACTTTTTTCGATGTGAAGAATGGAGGTTCTGTCGATTTTATTAAAGTTGATGGGCAGGTGGTTAATCAAACGCGTTTAGAAAAGGGCGATAAAAGAGCGCGCCACCAACAAGCCGCTATTGTAATTGAAAACGGCAAGTTGAGCCTTAAAAAATGGGACGGAAGCCCTAATTGGGAACAGAACCTGACAGAAAAAGACATCATGCTGAGCGGTCCGTTGCTTGTTTTTAACCAAACCGACGAAAGCTTGGATACCGCAGCTTTTAATCGCCTACGCCACCCGAGAAGCGCCATTGGCATCAAGCCCGATGGAAAGATCATCTTGCTTACCGTAGATGGCCGCCATGAAAACTCGGCAGGCATGAGCCTGTTCGAACTCACCAAAGTAATGAAATGGTTAGGCTGTACCAGCGCCATTAACCTCGATGGGGGTGGTTCTACCACTTTATGGATAGCCGATGCTCCCGGAAACGGCATCGTAAATTTCCCCTCAGACAATAAAAAATGGGATCACGAAGGCGAAAGAAAAGTAGCCAATGTAATTATGCTTAAATCAAGGAAGTAGGTTAGTCTCTTCTACAAAATTGTTAGTGATTTATGATCGCTGGTTGGATAGCGCATGAAAGCACTGTTTTTTATAAACTTTAACAATCTTGCCCTCACCAGACAAACAATGTTAGTTGCCACACGGCCTACAAAGCTTTGGAAGTAAAGGCAAACCAAAGCTTTTGCACTTCCTTTCGTTTTACTGAAAATAAGCAAGGGCGCAGAAGTGGTGCAGGACCTTTGATTACCAATAGGCATTCACGCGGCTTGGCCTTGCGCTATTAAGCGAAGGTTTAGGATTTGCGACAAAACTTTGAAGCCTTGATTCTTTGGTCCCTTTCTCATCAAGGAGAAAGGACTAGCCCAGCCGGCTAGGAGGCGGAACTACACTAGCCCAAGAAAAATAGCCCGAATTTAAACCAGCAACCGGAATATGCGCTCCAGAACAATTGGCAGTTTTCAGAGGAGACAAGTTGGATTGTGATGATCATCCCTACCAACGGTGATTAAAAAGACGAAAACCCCTGAACGTCACGTTAAAGTATCAACTCCCTTTATACTTCTTTATAAAACTATGATATATTTGCGCCATCAATATTGTGCCCTTTAAAATGAAGCTGAACCACCTTTTAACAACTGCCTTTCTTTTTTCCCTATTTTTTGTCGCTTGCAATTCTGGTTCCAAAAAACAGACTAAAGGCGATTCTAAGCCTGCCGAACAAACAGAAGAGCTCGGTTTTAGCGATGTAAACGGCATTCGGTTTTACGAGGTGAAGCGCCGTTTTAAAAATGGCCTTTCTTTTAATAAAAACGGTTTCCAGCATGAACCTACTTGGATTATTCAATATAAAGCACCAGATACAATGCTGGCTTATAGTCCTGAGAAACAGGGAATGGAAGCTTTTTACCTGCAGTTTGACCACGGCAAGGTATACAATTTTGCGCGCGAGTTTTTTAGGGTGATTACCATTAGCAAAGACAGCCTGATCCTGCAACGCCTGCAGGTGGATGGACGCGTAATTGCCGGCGACGACGACGAACGTTCGGATGTTTTTTGCACCTACTACACCCGCGACTATATCGAAAACAAGCTCCATACCACTGTTGGCGAGCTGCAGCGTCCCACCAAGGCCGATACTCTTTTTATCAAGGAGCTGTCGGCCAAAACGGCCAAAGATCCTGCCAATCCAGAAGTGGCCTTTGCGGCCCGTCAGCCTGTTGAGTTTAAGCCAAAAGGGCCTTACGTAACCGTAGAAAAAATAAGCAATGTAGATGAGCTCAATCATAAAACAAGTTCTTACGACTACCTCTATCCAGAATACAAATTGGTCATCAAAAAATCTTACAAGGAGTTTGCCTATCGTTTTTCTATAGTGGTTGATGCACAAGGCAAAATGACCGTTAATCGGGTAGAAGGCGTGATGAAACAAGATTTGGGGCCAAGAAAAAGACTAATTCAGGGTATTTTAGATGTGTATGTGCGCAACCTCTACCAAATTACGCCTGGCACTACACTGGGCATACCCCACTCTAGCGAAATTACCCTGAACCTGGTGGGCAAATTGGCGAAATAAACTGTTCTTTTTTTTGACTGCATAGCGCAAACATTTGTTTTATTAATTTTTAAATGTACCTTGCAGCTCATTTAATTACAATACAATGCAAGAAGGAACAGTAAAATTTTTCAATGTAACTAAAGGTTTCGGCTTCATTATCCCATCAAATGGCGATAGCGAAATCTTTGTACATTCAACAGGCCTTATCGACGAAATTCGTGAAAACGACAAAGTTCAATACGACGTTGAAAACGGTAGAAAAGGCTTAAACGCCGTTAATGTGAAAGTAATCTAATTATTTATCATATTTACCAAAAAGCCTCGATAAGTTATCGAGGCTTTTTTATTTTATAAATTCTTTACTGTAACTTCTTTCTGCAACTACAGGCTTTTTACTTCTGGTAAACCCTTACATAATCAACCTTCATGGTTGCAGGGAAAATAGATTCGTCTAATCCCTTTGCGCCGCCCCAGTTGCCACCTACAGCAACGTTCAGCAGCACATGAAACTGCTGGTCAAAAGGCCAGTCACTCATTCCCTTGCCACTATTTTTAAAGGTCAGGTATTTCTGTTCGTCGATAAAGAAATCGATGCGGTCTGCAAACCATTCGATCGCATACACATGGTATTGGGTATAAATATCGTTTATTTTTAAGGCTTTGCCTACCTGCGTTCCCTTTACGTGGTTAAACGCTTCGGTATGCACGGTGCCATGTACGGTATCTGGCGCATAACCTACGTGCTCCATAATGTCTATCTCGCCGCTTTTAGGCCAGCTTCCGTATTTCCAGTCGGTAGGCAACATCCAAATGGCAGGCCATATGCCTCTTCCTTTTGGCAAAATGGCACGCACTTCAACACGTCCGTATTTCACGTCGTATTTGTTTTTGCTCACCAGCCTAGCCGAAGTATATTGCATTTTATCCTTCTCCTGTTTACGGGCCGTAATGTTCAATGCTCCTTTTTCTACATTGGCATTGGTGGTATCGGCTTTGGTATAAAACTGTTTCTCATTATTTCCCCAGCCAGAGCCACCAACATCATAACCCCAGTTATTGGCATCAGGAAGGCCTTTTCCATTAAACTCATCGGCCCATTTTAGCTTCCATCCTTTGGCAACAGGTGTATTTTTCAAAGTCTCGAACAGCAGTTCAGGCTCATTGGTGGTAATGTAATCAACCTCGTTGGCCAATAGCCATTCCATTTCCGGAACGGTATTTACCGTCCAGGCGTTAATGCTCAGTCCCAGTTTTTTGGAGGGTGCGAACCAGTTGTTTTTTTGGAAAACCGAATAATGGTAATCCGATCCGGCAAAACCATCGGCTTTTAACTTTTCCGGAGCCACTTCTCCCGCCAAATAAGCCACCTTGGCATTAGGCATGTGCTGAATAATGTAGGTACAGATGTCGTATCCAAAACTGATGTATTCTACCCAAGCTTCTGCCTTTAGTTTTTTCACTAGCTGCAGGGCCTTTTCGGTTAAAAAAGCATCGCGTTCCTTACCCATGTTCTGAGGCTTGATTTCTAAAATAAGCTTGGTTTTCTTTTGGGTCATCCCTGCTTTGAGGTAACTTTCTAAAGTTGGGATCGATTCGCCGTTTGAAAGCTTTTTGCTGAGCAGTTGCGCATAGGTCGATTTAGCAATCGGCAAGCCCAAAAAGGTGGCATCGTGGTTTACCACGATCACACTATCCAAAGTTAGGTGCACATCGAATTCTGAACCAAAACACTTAATGCGGATGGCTTCTTTGAGTGAAGCAATGGAGTTTTCGGGAAGGCCGTTTTTCTTCCAGGCACCCCGGTGCGCAATCACCTGGTTTTTGTTCCAGCTGGTAATGGTTTTTTGAGCTATCGCCTGAGTTGAAATCATAGCACTCAATAAAATTACAGTTGTTAATCGTTTCATTTGTGTATTTTAATCCACTAAAAATAGGGTTTTGGGAACAAAAATGTATTGATTTTTTGTTAACTTATCCCTGTCAATATTAAAACTGTTAAATTAGGGCATTTATTGGCCGATTAGCACACATTTTTAACCTTTATTTCGTTAACACGATATGGGCAGCAGCTACGATCTTCTGGTCGACAAGATTAATGAGTTTACGCGAAAGTTTTACCTCAACAGGCTTCTGCGTGGCAGCATTTATGCTTCGGCAAGTATTTTGGGCCTTTATCTTTTGCTGTTTGTATTGGTTTACTATGCCCAGCCTGGCATTGGCGCCAAAACCGCACTCTTCTTTTCATTTGTGCTCATCGCTCTATGCATTATTGGGTTTTGGATTGTAAAACCTGCCCTCGCCTATTTCAAGTTGGGCAAAACCCTCAGTTTGGAACAAGCCGCCAGCTTGATCGGCAATCATTTTTTTAACGTAAAAGACCGCTTGCTCAATACTTTGCAGCTGAAGGCGCTGGCCGATAGCTCCCCACAAAACAGCCAATTGATTTTGGCCGGGATAGATCAAAAAATAAACAATTTAAGACCCGTACCCTTTGCCAGTGCCATTAATTTGGGCGAAAACAAAAGGCATATCAAATACATTTTGGTGCCCTTGGGAATTATCTTGGTCATTGGCCTCATTGCCCCAGCCGTACTGCGCGAAGGCACCAATAGTTTCATCCGCTACAACGAAGAAGTACTGCCCAAAGCGCCTTTCGATTTTTTGGTAACAAACAAAACTTTAACGGCTACACAGGGCGATGATTTTAAGGTGCAACTAGAACTGAAGGGCGATGAATTTCCGCAGGATATTTACCTCGAAGATGGGCCGAACACCTACAAGCTCGAAAAGGAAAACATCAGCCATTTCAATTATACCTTTAAAAACCTGCAAAAAAACAAATCATTGCGCTTTTTTGGTGGGGGGTTTAATTCCGCAACATTTGTGATCGAGGTGAAGCCCCGTCCGTCATTGCTGAACATGAGCGCGCAACTGGTTTTTCCTGCCTATCTGCAACGGAAAAGTGAAAGCCTGAGCAACGTAGGCGATATGCTCATCCCTGAAGGAACAAAGGTGGTTTGGCAGCTGCATACCGAAAACAGCAACGAGCTATCTTTTATTTTACAGAACAAGGCCTTTAGTCTCAAGGTTGACGATGACGTGGCCAGCTTTACTTCGGTGATCCGAAAAAACAGCAGTTACCGCGTAGTGCCGAAAAACGAATTTGTAACCAATGCCGATTCGCTCAGCCACCAAATCAATGTCATTGTCGATCAGTTTCCGAGCATTTCGGTTACCGAAGCACCGGATTCGCTGAGCAGCAAAGCGCTTTATTTTTCTGGCAACATTGCCGATGATTATGGTTTTTCTTCGCTCAAATTCAAATACAGCATCAAGGAAAACGGAAAAACTGTTAGCGAACAGAGCAAGCCTATTTCCATCAAAAACAACCAGGTGGAGAATGCTTTTTTCTACCTGTGGAATTTAAACGACATCAGTACCAAGCCTGGCCAAGTGCTGGAGTATTATTTTGAGGTGGCCGATAACGATGGGGTAAATGGGGTAAAGGTTTCGAAGTCTGAAATCAAAACCTATCAGGTGCCTACCCAGCAGCAGGTAGCCGAAAAACTGGAAAAAGGAAGCGAATCGCTCAAGCAAAAAATGGAATCGACCATTAAATTGGCCAATACCATAGAAAAAGACAGCAAAAAGCTGAGCCAAAACCTGTTGGACAAAAAACAGCTTTCTTTCGAAGATAAAAAGCAGATTGAGCAATTGCTCGATAAGCAAAAACAGCTGGAAGAGGCCGTAAAAGACATTAAGCAGCAAAACCAGAAAAACAACTTCGACAAACAGGAAAACAATGCCTTAAACGAAGAACTGAAAGAAAAGCAAAAGCAGATCGACAACCTTTTTAAGAATGTGCTCGACGAAAAAACCAAGGAACTGCTGCAAAAGCTGCAGCAGCTCATGGAAATGAACAACAAGGACATGACCCAAGATGAGCTGTCTAAAATGCAAATGGACAACAAGACGCTTAAAAATGAACTCGACCGCATTTTAGAATTGTATAAGCAGCTGGAGTTTGAGCAGAACCTGCAGAACAAGATTGATCGCTTAAACGAAATGGCCAAGGACCAAAAGGAATTGAGCCAGCAAAGCAAAGACAAAAACAGCTCGGTAAACGACCTCAAAGACAAACAAGACCAGCTGAACAAGGATTTTAAAGACCTGCAAAAAGAGCTGAAAGACCTGGCCGATAAAAACCAACAGCTCGAAAAGCCCAACAATTTTAAAAATCCCGAAAAGGAAACCAAACAAATCGAACAAAAGCAGCAAAACAGCAAAGAACAGCTGAACAAAAACGATAAGCAAAAAGCGGCCGATAACCAAAAGCAGGCAGCCGAACAAATGGAACAGCTGGCCAAAGAGATGAAGGAAGACCAGCAAGAGGGCGAAGAACAAGAATCGAAGGTAAATGCCCAAGAGTTGCGCAAGCTGCTCGAAAATTTGTTGAGCACTTCTTTTGAGCAGGAAAAAGTGATGCTAAGCCTTAGGCGCATGAGCAGCAACGACCCCTCTTATGTGGGCAACGTACAGCAACAGAACACCATTAAGGACAACATGAAAACCATTGCCGACAGTTTGCATTCGCTCAGCAAGCGTGTGCCCCAAATTGAAAGTGTGGTGAATGCCGAGGTAGATAAAATCAATTTTAATATTGGGAAAGCATTAGAATATTTGGGCGATAGGCGCACGCCGGAAGCCAACCGTTCGCAACAATTTGCCATGACCTCGCTCAACAACCTGGCCTTGATGCTGAACGAAGCATTAGACCAATTGCAAAACTCCAAAAAGAACGGCAAAAGCGGAGGCAAGGGTAAACAAAGCATGCAGCAATTGCAGCAGATGCAAGACCAGCTGAACAAAAAAATGCAGCAGGCCCGCGACAAAATGAAGCGCGAAGGCAACATGGGCACCGTTCCTAAAGGTCAAATGAGCGAAGAATATGCGCGCATGGCCCAGCAACAACAAATGATTAGGGAAGCCCTGCAGAAAATAAACAAAGAAGACAACAAGGATGGCAAAGGTACCATGGGCGACCTGAACCAGGTGGTACAGGACATGAAGAAAACGGAATCGGATTTGGTGAATAAGCAGATCAGCGAGGAAACCATGAACAGGCAAAAAAACCTGAACATTAAACTGCTCGATGCCGAGAAGGCACAACGCGAGCAGGACGAAGATGCCAAACGCGAAAGCAAGGCCGGCAATGATTTTCCGCCATCCTACAAACAGATGATGGACAAGTTTAAAAAACAGCAACAGAGTGAAACCGAAATGATCCAGAAATTGCCGCCGAGCTTGAACTACTACTACAAAAACAAGATTGCGGAATATTTTAAATTGCTAAATTCGCCGAAATAATTATCGTCATTGCGATCCCGAAAAACTTCGGGAGAAGCAATCTCTCTCGGGAAGATTGCTTTGTCGTCGCGATTTGCTCCTCCTCGCAATGACGAATATCAAGAGAAGACCCCCATGGCAAAAATCAATTTCTTTACCGAAGACATCACTTATACCCTCAAACAAAAGACTTTAATCAAGCGCTGGATCGAGGCTACTATTGTTGCAGAGGGCTACCGATTAGAAGAGCTCAATTTTATTTTGTGTTCTGACGCGTATTTGCTGCGTATAAACCAAGATTACCTTCAACACGACGATTATACCGACGTGATCACTTTCGACAACTCAGAGGCCTTAAAAACGATTGTTGGCGATATTTTTATCAGCTTGGAAAGAATTCGCGAAAATGCGGCGTCTTTTAACGCGAATGTAGTGGATGAGCTTTGCCGCGTCATGATCCACGGTACCTTGCACTTGTTGGGCTATAAAGACAAAACAAAAGTCGCCAAAACATTGATGACGGCCAAAGAGGATGAATACCTAGCAAAAAGACCTGTGAAGTTTTAAAAACTTCACAGGTCTTTTTTCCGTTCATTAGTTCATTGGCTCATTAGTCAATTGCTAACCGCCATACCAAAAATTATTTCTTGTCATTCCGATGTTAGGAGGAATCTGCCTCAAAATAGATCCTTCGCTTCGCTCTGGATGACAAATTTCGTTCTGAATAACAAATGGTTCTTTTTATATCAGTTTGCCTTGACTATCAACATGCATTATTGACTTACCCTTTGAGGTTATAGCTAGAACCTGCAAGCGATGGACCATCATCAATAGACTATTAACTCAAGCCTGAAAACTGCTAACTGAAAACTGGCCTAGGGTACCAGCCACACATAGAGCAAATAACAAAGCAGCAGTCCTATAATAGCCGAAACCAAACCAGAAACTCTTTTTTTCTTCAGGAACAGCATCAGGATCAAGCCCGTTAACGAAACCAAGGTTAAGAAAACGGCCGAAATATCGATTACCCAAGCCCAGCCCTTGCCCGAATCGCGGCCTTTGTGCAGGTCGTTCATAATGGCCACAATGCCCATTTTGATTTCAGAAAGTTCGTAGCTGCCTTTTTCTCGATCTATAAAGGCATCGGCCGAATAGGCAGGGCCTTTAAACGAAACCGTTATTTCCGAATCGTCGATCCTAAATTCGCTTACCGCGCCCTTTACCTGGTGCTTGTTGCGCATCCACTCTACAATTTCGAGCTTGGCGATCTTGTTGGTATCGGGATTGTTTACCCATTTCGCGTTTAATGTGCCTTTAAGCTTGCTTTCTATCTGTTTATCGCCACCTAGCCAACTCGGATGGTTAAGTGTTAAACCAGTAACGGCAAAGAAAAGCACAATGGCAAAACTAACCATCGAAAGATAGATATGTAGCCAACGCGAAAGTTTGGCTACGTCCTTTTTTGCGCTTTTCCCTGCTTTTTGGGCCTCTTTCTTCTTTGAAGTAAGCGCCCTTGGCGTTGGATTATTTTTTGTAGAAGTCAAAAGTTACGTTTGAAATTTCAACATTGCCTTCTGCCGTTGCTTTTTTAGCGGCTTTCTTTAATTCCATGGTTTGGCGAAGAATCTCGTCCGTTCCATGCTCTTTCGAGGTTTCGATGATAATGGTATACTTGCCTTGGGCTACATAATTTCCTTTATCGTCTTTCCCATCCCATTTAATGGTGTATTTGCCTGGTGAGCGGGTTGCGCCGGTTGACGATGCAAAATTGGCTTTATCGGCTTTAAAGCTTTCGCCGTTAATGCGGTACCAGTTTCTTAAATCAGGCACCCATTTGGTTTTATTGTACCACAAGGCCAAGTTGCGAACCGGTTCCTTGTTTTCGTTTTCAACCCAAATGGCCGCAAAAGGCCTGTGGGTATTACCCTGAATGGCATTGAACTCAAAGTTAATGGCCAATTCAAATTTAGGATCCCAAGGCTTGTCTTTTCCATAAGCTACAGGAGTTGCGTTTTCGGCAGTGTTGATTTTGGCATTCGGATCAACCAAAGTGCTCCATCCTGCGCTTTCTACCCTTTTGCCGTCTTTTGTAATGATCAGGTATTCGGCATCTTTTACGGTTTTGGCCAAGGCTTCGCTTTCTTTGAGCGACAATACGTTAAATGCGGTTGCCAAAGCACCTGCGTCTGTTGCGCTTGGCGCGATAACCGTGGCACTGATTACGCCTTCAACCGGTTTGCCTGTACGCGGATCAACAATATGCGAATACCAGTGTTTGCCAATCTGCTCGCCGCGACGGTAGTTGCCACTGGTGGCTACAGCGCGGTTGCTTACCAATAATTGTGCTAAGGGCGCATCGTTTTCGGCGTTTGCCTGAGGATTGGTTACGTTCACATGGTCTTTTACATCGCCTTTGATCACCAAATCGCCACCAATGTTTACCACAACGGCATCAACTTTTGCGCTGGCCAAAGCGGCATCGCAAGCCAAATTAATGATGTAGCTTTTGGCGAAGGTATTCATAACCAATGGCGCGTTGCTCAAACGAGTAGCGGTTAGGTTTTGGGCATCAAGTTTATAATGTGTTTGTTGCATGGTAGCTACGGCCGCATTGATTTCGGCTTTGCTTGGCAATTGCTGTTTTTTGGCAGCTTCGTTCCATAGTTTTCCAGCAACAGCTGCCGAAGCATCAAGCGCGCCATTGGTACGGGTTTTCCAATCGGCAAAGAGGCTTAGTATATCGAAAAGCTCCTTCGAAACTTTTACAGGCTTGTTCAAACCCTGTTTCATCCATTGGCTAAATTCGCTTTTGGCATCGTAGGCGCTAAAAATAGCCGATAACCTATCAATTTCTGCCAAGGCTGCGTTTTCGGCCTTGTCTGCCTCCGCTTCCGAAGTGCTGGTAAATTTAAACTCTAGTGATGTTCCCAATACATTTTCGTAATGCGAAACATACAACCGCTGATTGTTTTTAATAGGACTTTCATTACGAGGCTGGCCGCCAATCATTAAAAAAGCCACGCACAAGGAGGCAAACACTTTCATGTCGTTATTAAGTTTAATTCTAAATAAAAAGCAAATGTAAAATCTAATTCTGAATTTTCGCCTTTTTAAGACTGTATTTTTTACGTTAGGGTTTAAACTTTAGTTAACCAAATGCACAATGGTCACAAAGGATGATTTTTGCAAAATTACGCTTTTGAGATTAGGCGTTTTCTTAATTTTCACCACTTTAGGAACATAGGCATCATAGTTTACAGCTTTTGTTATTCCCAGTAAACCATCAACTATAAACCATGGTCTATTAACTAAAACCTTCTTTTCTTTGCGAAACCTTCGCTCTTTGCGGTTAATCTTCCATCTCTATGCTTTTGCAAAAGCGATTGCCTCTTTAAATGCTTCGTAAATCAGTTGGTTCTCTCTTCTCAATAACGTTAAATTGACCTTTATCTTTACAAAGCCGTCTTCTTTGGGCAATCCAAATACAATGTTATGCTGGCCCCTGAGCCTTTTGCTCAGTTTTTCTGCATCCAACCCTTTCTCTAGAGATACGTTAAAAAGATTGGTCCCATTGTTAAGGGCATTTACCTTTATGCCTTTCAATCCGTTTAATAAAACAAACAGTTCTTTTGCTTTGGCCTTGATTTTTTCCATGTCGTCGGCAATCGTATTCAAATGATGCAGGGCGATGGCGGCGCTTGGCCAATTGGTAAAAATGCCCCCTCCATGGATTTTGATCAGGTGATGCATTTGGTCTATCAAAGCCTTGTCGCCACATAAAACGGCGCCTCCCGTAGCGCCCAGGTATTTATAAAGGCAGAGGTAAACCGTATCGAAATAAGATGCATATTCCTTTACCGTGGAATTGGTAAATGCGGTAGCCATGTGCAATCTGGCGCCATCCAAATGCATTTTGTAACCCTGTTCTTTGCAATAGGCCGAAATTTTCTTGATTTCTTCTAAAGGAAAAAATTGGCCGTCGCATCTTCTTACCGGTGTTTCGATAGACACCGCCCCTACACCGCCAACAAAATATTCACCCTCTTTATGGTAAGCGATGGATTGTTTCAATTCTTCCAAAGTAAAATGCGCTTTGCCAGTAGCTAAAGGAATCAGTCTCTTGTTAAAAAGAGTTTGTGCGGCATCGCCTTCATCGCGGTAAACATGGCTGGTCTCCTGAACAAAAGCCTTGGTATTATTCGGGCCACATAGTACATTAATGGCTAATTGATTGGCCAATGTTCCCGTTGGAAGGTATACCGCGGCTTCCTTTCCGGTAATTTCCACAAACTTTTTGAGCAGCTTTTCCATGTCGCCCCCTTCTGCATAACTATCCCTTTCTATAGGTTTGGCCGCGTTGATTTCTCCTAACTTGGCAATGAAATCTTCCGGCCGATAAAAAATGCCGTCGTTGATGAAATAAACTGCTTCCGAATCTTTTGATGGCTGATTGGTTGGGTTAGCAAAGGCATTGATCGGAACTGAAGCTGCCAACAAAGGCAATGACGACAACGTGGAAAGCTTTAAAAATTCTCGGCGTTTGAAATTAGGCATAGAGGGGATTTAGGTTTGGATAAATTTGGGCTTTTCTTTTTTTAAATCCAAAGAATGCCTTTTGTACTTCTTTTATTAAGCATAGCACCGCATTAAACATCTTAGGTAGTTTTATTTTTATGCTCATGACCTAGGTGCATTGCTATCCCCTTTGGAGGGGGTTGGGGGAGGAAATTTTAACCACATAGAAACATAGTCACATAAAGGGGCTTCCAGATTCAAAAAATGCCTTAAGCTACATTAAATTAACCATATTAGGCATGGCCCCGCCTTAAACATCTTAGCTAGTTTTTATTTTTATGCTTATGACCTAGGCGCATTGCTGTTCCCCTTTAGAGGGGGTTGGGGGAGGAAATTTTAACCACATAGGAACATAGTCACGTAAAGGGGCTTATGCTCATGACCTAGGCGCATTGCTGTCCCCCTTTGGAGGGGGTTGGGGGAGGAAAAAATTAACCACAGAGGAACATAGGCCCACAGAGCTGATATTCTATCCCAGAAAACAAATCTATCTTAATTGTCCTTCCTTATATAGTTATAAAACAGGGCATGCCGGATGCTTAAGGTCTAAGCCATCCTAACCTTTATCTGCTAAGCAACTGATTAACAAAGACATTTCTTTGACAATTGTCTCTGCTTTTATTTCTCATTCCTGTCTTTTCTTCGAAAAATTTAATGCCCGTTGGTCGAAAAATTACAGGCGTTCGTCGAGAGTTACTCCTCGCTGGTATAATACGGGCATATCCCGTGCAACCTTTTTAAATTCTTGCAGTCTTATTTACGAAACCAGCCTGATAGGGGCGGTTCAAAAAAAGAAAACAAAAAATAACAATTACAAGATTTTAAAAAAATAAAAATATGAAAACTGCTATCAAAACTTTGGCCATCGCATTAACTGCAATATTATCAACAACTGCTGCTTCAACTGTTAAAGCCGCCGACAACAATACGGTAACTGTATTATCGGAAGTTAAAAAAGTAAACAAAATCAATGTATCAGGTAACGTTGAAGTAATCTTGGTACAAAGCCCTAACGAAAGCGTAAAGGTGTACGACAACTATTATGCAAAAAATGCATTGGTACAACAAAAAGACGGCGAGCTGCGCATCAGCTCTTTCAACAAAGAAATGTTAACGGTTGTGGTTTATGTAAGCAACTTGTCATCGATCACTGCTTCAGATAATGCAAAAGTAAGCACTTATGGCAAATTCAGCGCTTTGAGCTTAGATGTTAACCTTAAAGACAGCGCTGTTGCAAATTTAAACACCAACACCATTAACTTGAACAGCAACTTGAGCGGACAAGCTAACTTAACCTTAGCTGGTTCTACTTCGGCCTACAATGCCACAATGGGTAGCGTAGCCAAAGTAAATATGGATCAGTTTGCTGCAGAAAGCACTAACATCCAATCGCAAAACATCGCAATTGCTAAAGTGGCTACAGTTAACGAGATGCCTACAGCTGATTTGTTTACCCTATAAAATTCATAATCCATCATAAATTTAGTTTAGTTTTTAGTTTAGTTAAGTAAAAAAAGCGGATGGATGTCCGCTTTTTTTGTGCCTGCTATTTTGGTCAAATGCTTTGCGCCAAATAATGCGTATCTTTAGCTATTTTGTTTCCAACCTCCTAAAACCAAATGGCCATGAAATTTTCCTATTCGCTTAAACAAAAAACCAAGATTGCCCTTTTGCTTTTCTGCATTATGGCCTGCACCATTTTGATCAGGTTGTTGGAGGACAGGAGCATCAAGGACATGGGCAATTCTTTTGTGTCGATGTACAACGACCGTTTGGTGCCCGCTACCGATTTATTTTTCGTGGCGGAGCAAATCCATGCCAAAAGACATTTACTGTCCAGCAACGTGGCGCAACATACGCCTGCGGGCCAACAGCAATCGGCTAAGATAGACAGAAGTATCGACTCGTTATTGAACAAGTATGCCAAAACCTTTTTGGTTACCAGCGAAAAGAGCCACCTGCAGAGTCTTAAAAACAGCTTGCAACAAAGCAGGGCGATAGAAAAACGCATCCAAGGGAATACCGCAAGTCCTCTAGACCTGGAATTGGCCAAAAAATCCTATGCACAGGTTTCGACTCAGCTGCTTGCCCTCACGCAGATCCAAACCAAGATCGGCAATGAACTGATGAGCGAATCGAAAGCCATCCTAACCGGAAGCCAGTTCTATTCTGCCGTTCAGTTCGCCTTGGCCATTGTCATCGGCGTTCTCATCGTGTCGATCATCTTTGCCTCAAATGCCATGAAAGTAAACCAAGAGAAGTTTAACTTGAATTAGGTTGGGCATTTATTATGTTTGTATTGGAAAATTAAAAACTTAATGATGAAAAAACACCTTCAAATTGCGCTCCTCATCAAAAAACATCGAAGACATCATTCTTTCTGGCATATTGATTTATGCACAAACTGAAGAGGAATAATTTTGATGTAGCTATCATGAAAAGCGCCCCGATAAATCGGGGTGCTTTTTGTTTTTATTGATCCCGGACTTGATCCGAGGCTTTTACGCTAGATTTAGGAGATCAATTAGTTTAAATCTGTTTATAATCTCACATTTTCATAATCTAAGTGATGAAGTATTTTACTTTCATCTGAATAGATTACGCATTCAACCGTTTTATCTTGTAAAATAAGAGTTCTTGCATAAAGCAAGGCTTTTTCAACGTCATCAAAAAGAGTATACACCTTTTGATCATCCCTAATAGCCAACTCAAGCTTATCATCCATTACGTGACCTGTATTTATGTCAGCTCTCAATAGCGCAACCTGCTTATCAGTCAATTTCGGAAAATTTTCCATACATTATTAATTTACTTTTTTAACTTTTGCGCCTGTAACATTTTTTAACAAAACTTCCGACTCGTTTACGACACCTCCCCCTTGTTTTAAAAGTACATTTTTTAGACTAGGGCTAGCTACAGTGCTTGTTGTTGGTACGGTAACCTCCATTACAACGCCTGAGTTATTTGGTCTTAGTGCATAATTTAAAGCGACATCAGGATCAGTTGTCCAAGATGTAAAATCACTAGCCGTATTCCCAGCATTGTGCTCAGCCGCTGTTGCCGCTCCACCACGAGCTGTAGCGACCCCTTCATTCGCTGCAGAAAATCCTGGATGGCTCTCATTAACTCCTCTATATAAAGTTATTGTTTCTATTTCTGAAGAAGCGCCTCGAAAAGCAATTACTCCCTTACCTATCCCAACCCCGATACCTTGAACTGCAGCATTAACACTTGCATTAGCAAAATTTTTTCCAGCAATATTACCAAGGGCTTCTGCATCGCCTTTAACTAATGCTTTAACACCACTAATTTCGTCTTTAACATAGTTAACAACATGGGTGACAGGCAATATTTTAAGGTAATTCCTACCGTATGACTGCGCTAATTCGCCAGGAGATTTATCCGCCAAACCCCTTATCTTAGAGGGGAGACTGGTAACCCCTTTATACATTGCCTGATATTGAGCCTTAGCTGAGCTTACTGCTGTATTCCAAAGCCTACTCAAAAACCCGGGGTCTGGGCCTGGCCACATTCCATCAGGATCTGTAAATCTAATCGGATTATTAAATGTATAATTATATGGTGACCATCTTCTTCCCTTCTCCGCCAAAGGATCAACCACATTCCACCTTGCAATCACAGGATCATAGAACCTTGCGCCGTAGTCATACTGTTCCAGTTCGTCCTGCAGCTCCTTGCCGTTGTACAGGTACCTGTTATCCAACGATACCGGACTGCCTGCAGATTTTCTCAAGCCAAAAGGGTAGTAGTTGTCCTCCTGCAATCTGCGTACGGCGCCTCCATAAATATCGAAAGTATAGCGCACATTTCCAAGGTTGTCCGTCAGGTTGTAATTGTAGGTGTAGGTGCCTCCATTGTTTTTGGCAATGCCCTGCTCGGTCTGGATAAAGTCTATTGTGCCGTTCAGGTATTGGATGCCGTCTATATAGTCTGTAGTTGTACCAGTGCTACTGTTTACTTTTTTGAGCTTTGCTCCGGTGGCATCGTAGATGTAGCTCAGGCTCAGGCCACTCTTTGTCGCACTGATCGGCAGGTTGAGGTAATTGTAGGTTAATGTAACGCTGTTTCGGCCGTCGGTAACAGCATTGGCGTTGCCGTCATAGCCATACAGGCCTGTAGCCATGGTTCCTCCACTTACGCCATCGAGCTGGTTGCCCGTATAGCTGTAGGTACCGGTGCTGCCGTCACGGTTCAAAGTAGCAATATTGCCCATTACATCATAGGTCAGGGTTTCGCTCATGGCAATGCCCGAACTGGTACCGCTTTTCAAGCGGTTCAGCTTGTCATAATCATAGGTATAGGCATTGGGAAAGCTCCAGCTGGAACCCCACTGCTGGTTGGCAATATTGCCATTGTATTGTGGCAGGCTTCCATCTTCATATTTGAGGGCTGTGCTGAACTCTCCGCTGGTAGCGCTTTTAAGCCAGCTGCGTTCGTTATAAGTATAGGCCGTGCTCTGCAGGCCATTGGCCAGTTTTTTCTCTCTTAGCTGGCCTATTTCGTTGTAGGCCATTTGGCTCAAAGTAACTTCGCCCTGGCTGTTGATGTTCTCTTTGGTCAACACTTTACGCCCCGCGTGGTCGTATTCGTAGCCATTGGCAATGGTCGTGGTATTGCTACCTACGGTATGTACCCTGGTGCTGGCTACCAGTTCGTCGGCAAAGTTCCAGGTATTTGTCACCCTATCCGTGCCTCCGAGATGATTGTCGGCTATGGTTTCCTTTACGCGTCCGTCTTCGTCATAATAGGTTAATGTCCATTCTGAGGCTATTCCGTCGTCGTGATATACCCTTGTGCCTGTAGGCAGTCCCCTTGTCCTGCTGCTCGCCGTTGATGTAGCGGGGTAAACCGATCCCATATTGCGGAAGTTGTAGTCATCATAGTAGCTGAATACGCCTGCTTTCGAAAAGTTAGTTGTGGGAATTGCATTGTTTGTATAGTCTGTCCCCGCGTTGCTCTCCCTTACTTCCCATAGATAGCTTTGCGAATCTGTGCTGGCCTGCCAGGAAACCCTATTGGCTGTGCTTGCTATGATGCCGGTAATGACCGTCCTGCCCAAGGCATCATACTTTACATAAGACCATTGTCCATTTATGCGTTGAACACTATCTTGAGTCAACACCACCTGGTCTAGCTTGTTGTACACGATATACTCCCAGCCCTTGCCCGGAATCTTCTTTTCGGTTAACCTGCTGCGCCCATCGTAATGGTAGCCGTAGATGTAGTTCTTAAATATGGCGTCGGCTTCGGTAAAACTGGTTGCCGTAACAGCTGGAGGGATTACATAGGCCAGGCTTCCATAGCGATCGTAAACGTAATAGGTATTGAGTGCTACGCTTTCGCTTTCCCAAATTCTTTTGAGCACTACCCGACCCAACATATCCTTAAATTCTTCGGCTGTTCCTGCCTTGCCGCTGCTCCAGTTTTCGTCTCTGCCAATGGTTTTTACTAATTTGTTAGCGTCATAATTGGCAATGCTCGAAGCGCCAGAAGCGTTGACTATCCACAAACGCACTTCGTCGGCCATATTAAAGCCGTAGCCAGGCTTAACCGTGTGTCCAGATCCAGCAATAGACGCATCGGTAGGCTGCCAAGTAGTCCCTGGCGCACCCTGTTCCAATACCCGACCAATAGGCGAAGCTTCAAAAACCGTCTTGCTAAAAGGGTACGGTGTTTTAACCACAGCCACATCCCAGCTGCTATTTCCATAATAGGCTGGTTGACTAGTTAAGGGATCGGTTTTAAAACTGCCATCGCCCGATGTCTGATCTGCATATGGCAGGTACTTAACAGATTCTCTGCCAAAGCCGTCGTAAATGATATGAGACACAATGTCTTTTCCGCTAGGGCTTGCCGCAATGCTGATGCTTTGCAAGGGCCTCCCTAAACCATCAAAGTACTGGATTGTCTGGCTTTCTTCGCAGGCCGTACGGCTGCTATTCAGGTTATTTATATTTACGCCGGGTACTTTAAAGGTTCTGGCAAGTACATAGTTACGGCTATTGCTGGGCGCGGTACTCAAGGGGTTGCAGTCCTGTCCAGAAATAAAGATGCGCAGGTTATTGCCAAAAGGAACATTAAATCCATCAGTTAAGGTGATGCTATTCTTTGCAGAAATAAGCGATTGGCCAGTATAGCCACTTAAAGTAAGCTGCTGTTGTGCTGTTGCTCGGGCAACGAACAAGGTTGCAAATAGGGCAACTAATTGGAGGTGTTTTTTCGCTGTCATGTCTTAATTTAGAATATGCTTGAACCTAGATAAAATGTTGCCGAGCTCGAATCAAGTACAACATTAGAAAGATTGTATGTTCCGGCCAACGTATTGTTAAAGTAATAGAAATTTGTAGGCGTGGTGATCGAAAATAAAGCCCAACCTAAACCTGAGTTAAAATCGTAGATCTCGCCAAAAATACTCGCAGTTATATTGTAAGTTCCTTTTGGAACATTAATTCCTGCGATTACTTGACTTTCATTAAAAGTATAAAGCACATCGCCGCTGGCATTTTTAAAAACAAGGCTAATAATTCTTCCAGATTTAGGCCCACCACTATAGAATGGCGCTGTTTCGTCGAAAAAATTGACGGCAACGGGAACTTCACAAATGCCATTGGCATTGGCATAGGTTTGTCCCCCGCTATTTAATGCAGCTATGGCTGGGGCATCTGCCGCGGCTTGGCTAACGGTAGAAGAATAAAGGTTTGCAGGAATGGTATAAACAACAGCTGAACCCAATAAGCCCCCTGTACAATCATTTTTGGTAAAACTTTTGCTTTGGGCCGTATTGTAATACAGTGCATTGCCCTTTCCTTGGTTGTATTTGTAATTTTTAATAATATTTCCGTCTTGGTCAAATACATTTTCCAAGCGGTTAAGCTTATCAAACTGGTAACTGGTTGTATTTCCCTTGGTATCAATAACTGAGCGGTTACCAATACCATCGAAATAAGTGTAAGAACTGAGCTGCGCATCGACAGGATAAATCGACACGTCGTCAATCGCATCGCCGTCGCTTAAGGTTACCGCGCCAGTATAAGGCTGTGTCTTATACTGCCACTTGCCTGCCGAAAGGTAAAAGAAACTTACTACAAAATTTCTAGCTGTACCAGATGGCAATGGCCAGCTCAGGCTAAAATCGCCACTATAAAATTTATCACCACTATGGGCATTGCCACTGCTTGCTGAACCATGCTCTTCAAAGTTTTCATGATAAAACTCTGTTGGCAATGCGTTTTTGACTTCCGCAATAGGATAATTCATTTGTCCTGCGCTAGGATAACCAAACGGTATAATCGAAGCATAACCCCATTGGTAAGAAGTAGGTATGCCTCCGACTAATTTTTGACTAATTAACCTCCCTGTATTGTTATAGGCATAACTCGCTCGTTCTTCGTAACGCGTATCGCTAAACAGATTATTATATAGCAACCCTGTTTTAGATTCGTTGTTCAATGAGTTGAGGCCTCTTATGCTCAACAGGTGCTGTTTAATAGGTTTGAAATTAGTATTGGAATATTCGGTAATAGAGGCCGATACCAGCACAGAATCACTGCTGTTTTTGTTCCAAGTCTGTTGCTCAATAACCGGACTAATCACATGGGCATTCAATAAGTTGCCAAAGCCACTTACATAGCTTTCGGGGTATTTGAATTTAGAAACGATGATATCACCATTCGAATTGCTTGTTGTGGTGTAGGCCAGGTTCCGGTTCTGGTCATAGGTATTGGTGCTTACGGTTACCAACGAGTCTGCGCCTTCATAAACCACATCGCGTGTGCTTTTGAGGTATTTCCAGCCTTGATAACTCCAGTTTTCGTTGTAATCATATTCGTCTAACGGGCCGCTCCAATAACCTGCGCTTTGGTTTACCTGCATAGTTTGGTAAGGTTTGATGCCTCTGAAAATACTGTCTTGTACCTCAACGTATTGATAGCTCTTGGTGCTTGCAGGGACCAAGGCATTAGCCATGTTTCTTCTGAATTGGGTTACCTTTGTAGGCACATTACCCATAAAGCTTCCATTAAGTGCCTTAAAATCATGGCGGGTTAATAGGGTATCTGTCCCCGAAACCTGCTTTTCGAATACCGAGGTATAATAATGTGGCAAACCTGTAGTTGGGCTTTCGGCAATATAAGAAGAGAAAATATTGTAATAATAATCTTTTATTTCATAGGCGCCAGGATCTCCACCCCATGCCGGAGTAATCCTTACTTCATGAAAAGGCTTCATGTCGTAAGTATCAGAAGGGGCCACCCCAGTAGAAAAGCCATTAGTACCTTTATAGCTGTATTCTCTTTGTAGCGCGGGCCCTGCCTGAGGATAAGTAAATGTACTTTTTAAACGCAAACCACCAGCCGGTTTAGGTGGGGCAGGCCTGTTGGTTAACTTGGTGTAGGTAAGGTAAGCTGAAATATAGGCTTCTCTATAATCGGCTGCAATGCTGAGGTAATAAGTGCCTGGGCTTAGTGTGGTTGTAAAGCTTTCTCCAGAATTATTTGCCTCACGACCAATCATGCCATAGAAAACAACTCCTGATGAATTGCTGATTTCAAAATCGTTAACCAGGTTGTGGGTAAACCCATCTCCCATTTCGCTATATGGCGTTCTTGACACATTAATTGTTACATTTTGGGTTTCATTAATTGTAATCGGCTGTGAACCGTTTGCATACTGAGGATTTGTACCAACTTGTGGCCTATTAACACTTGCGCTAACCGTATACTGATCCACGTCATAGGCATAATTAGCAATATCATTTAATTCATAGTTGAAAACGGTAGAACCGCCAGAAGGATAGATTATTCTTGTCATAGCCCCTTGCTTGGTTCCATTGATATTAGGAGTTCTATCGGCACCGCTGCTATGATAAATGTTTGGAATGAGCATGCTGCTAAATTCACCATTCCCAGTATAAAAGCCATAATGATCAACATAGGCAATGTTTTTTTGCACAGCATCTAGACCTTCGTATTCAAATTCATGGGTTAATGTATCAGTAGGTATTACTGGCTCATCTACGGCTGGGGGAATAGGACATTCTTGTATCGAATTGAGCATCAGGTATTTTACATACGCGCTTCCTATGAAAGCCTGATTCAATTTGAATTTTTTAACTATTCCTGTTTTGCTGGAAACCTCAATGCGCCCCAAAGCCTTTGACGGCGATCCCGATTCCTGAGTCACGTCAAGCCTAGTAGCACCAGGCAAAAAAGAAACTGTATATTTTTCTGAAGAAATCGAGCTGAGGCGAAGCGTGTTTACGTAAGTTGGATAGGAAACGCTTGGTGGGCCTGGATAGGTGTCGGCAAATACATTGATATCTTTTTTATAGCTTTGGGTGTAAGACCCATTGTTTGCCAATTTCCCGTCAGAAACATAGTCAAGCAAAATCATTTCATTGCTGGTAGCATTTTCTATTTTAGAAAGATACCAAGAAGAAGTATAAGTTGATGGCAACTGATAGGTTGCATTGGGTGTTCCTTTAGGATTTGATGTTTCAATTACATCGAAGTAATACTTGGTTCCGTTTTCTGTTGTAATGACGAAACCGCCCACACCTCCTGCGATTTTGAGCTTTTGGCTTGGAAATATATAGAATTTGTCTTTATAGATAATAAACTTACCTGAATAACCAGGAAAACTAAAACTATATAAATCTGGTTCTAAATCATAATTACTGCCTGCTGCTCTCAAAAAATCTTGGCTTGCCGCGGCTGGGCTTCGAATCGCGGCCTGTATATCTGGATCGCTATAGTTTTTGTTGTTAGGCATGGTACCATCTACCTTGTCTCTGATCTGTCTGGTAATTACGCCTCCGGCTTCTAAATTCCAGCCCCAGCCTACCCAGCTTCCTGTAATTGCAGGCTTAAAGCCATCGTAGTTATAGTTGAGTGAAATGGGTAATTCCAAATCGTTTCCCTTTATGTTAAATATAGGGATGGATACTGAGGGTAATCCCGTAGAGATATTCATAGGGATATCCCCAACCTTAGTAATGCTTCCTGCATTAGGCGAAGCCGGAATAAGGTCTGTACGGATCAATGGGCTTTGTGCATTGGCTTGAAAAATTGCATTGCCAAGCATGAAACAGAAAAATAAAATCTTTCTCATAGCAAAATAGAGTCGTTAAGACAATTAGTTAAGATAAGTTTGTGTGTTGGAGGAAAGTATTTGGGCGAAAAAGCCTATATCGATGCGCAAGGCAGAATGAGATACATTTTTTGAGCATAAGCGTAATTTAAATGGTAATAGTAGGTACCGCCAATTTAGAAAGCCTTTTCCAATAAAAAAAATTTTTGGCCCAATAGTAGTTTTCGCAGGACGAACATATGGAATCTCAGGACGAACATACGTTTTGGAAGGATATTACGATTCAGCAAATAGGACCTTTATGTCTGGTTTTTGTGTGGGTTTTGGAGAGATTCGGCGTGAAGGTTAATGGAAGACGGAAAAGGTAAGAGGGAAGGGATATGAAATTGAAGATGGAAAAGAGGATAATCAATGTCCGACAATGTCTTGAACGGCCTGTTAATGTCAGTCTAAATAGGGGTTTCTTCGGGTGTTCTTCGACTCTTGTTCGATAAACAGGCCCAAAAACGCAGTTTTCTCGAAGAAGACTCGAAGGAATCTGGGAGAAAACGCTATTGAATCCTGAGACTTGTTTCAGGTAGTGAAGCTTTTTTATTGCTCTTCCCAAGCCTTATCAAATTCCTTTTGTGCAATAAAATCTGCTTCTTCTAAGTCGAGTTCTTCGAGCTATTGATCATACAACAATAAATAATCATCGGGGTTCTCTGCGTCCAAAAACAGCCTTCTGTTTGGCCTTATTTCAATTTGTCTAACGGATTCTCCGTTTCGGAAATGAAGATAGAACAATGTGTCTTCTTCATTCCAATATTTTTTTACGAATATGTCGATGTTTAATTTTTGATTACGTTTCTTCAAAACTAAATTCAAACCAAAATCTTTTCATGTAAAAATTATTGTTCCTAAACTACTTTTCAAACAACTTAGCCAATGGACCGTTCTTTTTAACAAGTGCCTACCATCCGGGGTTTGTTCTAGGGCTAATAACAGCTGTCAGCCTTTTTTCGATAAAGATTTTTGCTTTATCTAATTGCATATCACCAGAAGAAATCCATTCAATTTCAATAATATCATCACTAATAATAGGCTTAATATTTTTCCTAACAAATTCCTGAGGGTTTAAGAAAGGCGTGCCTTCCTTTTTCCAAATAGTCTGCTGTGGTGTCGGTGCCTGATTATAAAGCCATACATCGCCAATAATTTCATTTTCCAACATTAAGTAAGCGTAGGCCACATTTCCATCATCTTCGATGATCAATGAATACCTTTTATCCTTTTCCCAGAAGATCTGCTTATAAAATTCTGTCATCATTAAAGCCTATTTGATTTTTCCTGTTTAGTTAGCATACCGGTTTTTCGATACTTAATGCATTCATAATCTGTGCTATTCTTTGCAAATCGTATGGTACCAAATCGTCTGATCTAAAAGTATTTAAAAGCGTTTGCCAATCATCCGTCAATTGACCGATGGAAAAGTCTTTTGGCTCATTTAGTACATCATAAATCTCTTTATCATCGAAGCTCCAATAATAGTCGTTTTGTATTTCTATTTCGTTACCGTTAACCTCTCTGTATGCTTTGAGAATTATGGCGATCATTTCTTCTATTTTATTTAAGTCTATCTTCATTTTGAGTGTCATTTAACTTAGCAAATCATATCTATCTTTGCATTTTCAGCTCTTTCAATATTGTCTGCAATTTAATCGGCAACCTTCTTTCTGCGTTAGGATTATTACTAAAATCCAATTTCCCCAAACAAGAAAGCACCAAAGAGTTCTCAACTTTAAAAACTACATTTCCAAAGTTTTTGGAAAAGAAATCAAAGCACCTATCGATTGTTGCTAAATCTCCAATATTAATCGCTTTTTGTATAAACCTTGTAAAGCAAGCTACCTGTAAAACAAGTAAACCCTCATAATCTTCATCCAAAACCTCATCCCTTATTTCGGGGAAGCTATTCGCCAGATCTTCAACAAATGTGTTTTCGTCTTTTTTCATGATTGGAACCGCTGCCCTAAAATACAGATTTAACCTCCATTTTGTCACTCATGCCTCCTATTTAGCCATAACAATCATTATCAGCACCATAGGCCGATTTTATTGATTACTTTTGCAGCAATTTTTAATCCGATAAACCGTTACAAAAGACTTTGAGTACACTAATTGCAGCAGAAGGCCTTGGCCATGGCTACCATCAAGAATGGCTTTTCAAAAACCTAACACTGGGCATCAACGCCGGGCAGCGCGTAGCGTTGGTTGGCATTAACGGCGCCGGTAAAAGCACCCTTTTAAAATTACTGGCCGAACGCTTCGAACCGCTGGAAGGCAAGATCGTTAAGAACAAATCTGTGAAGATCGGATTCCTTGATCAGGAACCTGTTTTTCCGGAAGGCTATTCAATTAGCGACTTTATTTTCTCTATGGACAATAAGCAACAGCAACTGATCAGAGAATATGAAGAGTTAATTGAGCAAGAGCATCCTAACGAAGAAAAGCTCAATCACTTATATGGCGAATTAAGCGAGCATAATGCTTGGGAATATGAGCACCAGATCAAAACGATTTTGAGCAGAATGGGCATTAATCACCTGCAACAAAAAATAAATACTTTGTCTGGTGGACAGAAAAAGCGTTTGGCTTTGGCTAAATTGTTAATCGAAGATCCTGAGATTTACGTGTTAGATGAGCCGACCAACCATTTAGACATCGACACGATAGAATGGCTAGAGAAATTATTGACTACAGGGAGCAAAACCATTCTTTTGGTTACCCACGATCGTTATTTTTTAGACAACGTCTGCAATACGATCGTAGAACTCGACAGAGGAAAAATCTTTAATTACAACGGCAATTATGCCTACTTCCTAGAAAAGAAAGCCGAAAGGGAAATGGCTGACGAAAGCACTTTCCAAAAGAATAAAAATCTTTTGAAGAAAGAACTGGAATGGATGCGCCGTATGCCCGCTGCCCGTACCACAAAATCGCGTTCTCGCATAGATGCCTTTTACGATCTGGAAGACAAAACCAAACAGCGTTCCGACAATCAGAAAGTAACGCTGAATGTAAAGATGTCTAGACAGGGAGGCAAGATTTTAGAATTGGAACATATTGGCCAATCTTTTGGAGAAAAGAAAATCATCAATGACTTCACTTATACTTTTAAGCGGGGAGATCGCATTGGCTTAGCCGGCAAAAACGGAACCGGCAAATCAACTTTGCTGAACATCATCACTAATCACCTGCAACCAGAAAAAGGAAAAGTAGATGTGGGCGAGACTACAGTTTATGGTTATTACAAACAAGGTGGTTTGGCTTTCAATGAAAAAGAACGTGTAATTGATATTGTAAAATCAGATGCCGAATTTATCAAGATGGCGGATGGACAAACCATTTCGGCTTCTGCCCTATTGACTTTGTTTTTATTCCCTCCAAAAAAACAGCATGGCTTGGTAGAGAAATTAAGCGGTGGTGAAAAGAAGCGTTTGCACTTGATGAAAGTCTTGATGCAAAATCCAAACTTTTTGATTTTGGATGAGCCGACAAACGATTTGGATATTGACACCTTAAACGTGTTGGAAGAGTTTTTAGAAAATTTTCCTGGTGTATTGATCTTGGTTTCACACGACAGGTACTTGTTGGATAAAATGAGCGAGCAGTTATTTATCATGGAAGGAGACGGAGAAGTGACAATCTATAATGGAAATTATTCTGAACACAGGTTGAGTTTAGAAACTGCAAAGGATAATACACCAAAGAAGACTAAACCAGAAAACACTTCAACCCCTCTTGCCCCTGCTAAAAAATTAAGCTTTAAAGAACAAAAAGAATTGGAAGACACTGAGCTTGCCATGTCGGAAAAGGAAAACAGAATAGCCGAGTTAACTCAAAAACTAAACAGTATTGATAGTGTCGACTATTTAAAAATTCAAGAGGTTTCCGATGAAATCGAAAAATTAACGGAACAACTGAATCAGCATATGGAGCGCTGGATTGAGCTTTCAGAAAAAACAAATTAGGCTTTAGAGCGCTTTCGCGCTCTTTATCCCTTGGTTAAATTATTTCAAAAAAGAAAAGTTCCACGTGAAACAAAGAAAATTTCTACTCGAATTTTGACTAGTTTTGTACTGTTCCACGTGAAACACAAAAATATATAGATGTTTAAAGAATACGATGTAATTGTTGTGGGCGCCGGCCATGCTGGTTGCGAAGCTGCCGCTGCCGCTGCCAACCTCGGCTCCTCTGTATTATTGGTTACCATGAATATGGAAACCATAGCGCAAATGAGTTGTAACCCAGCTATGGGTGGCGTGGCCAAGGGGCAAATTGTAAGAGAGATTGATGCCATGGGTGGCTATTCGGGTATTATTGCCGACAAGACTACTCTTCAATTCCGCATGCTCAATAAATCGAAAGGCCCAGCCATGTGGAGCCCGCGTACGCAAAACGACAGAAAAAGGTTTGCCGAAGAGTGGCGATTAGCTCTAGAAAGAACACCAAATGTTGATTTTTGGCAGGAAATGGTGGGCAGTTTATTGATCAAAAACAATACCGTTGTTGGTGTTAAAACTGCACTTGGGGTAGAAATTTATGGTAAAGCTGTAGTGCTAACTAATGGTACTTTTTTAAATGGAATCATCCATGTGGGCGAAAAAAGATTTGGTGGCGGTCGTACTGGAGAAAAAGCAGCAACAGGATTAACCGAGCAATTGACCGAATTGGGCTTTGAAGCTGGCCGAATGAAGACCGGCACTCCTCCCCGTGTTGATGGAAGATCGCTGAATTATTCATTAATGGAAGAACAATGGGGTGATGAAAATCCAGGTCGATTTTCTTTTACCAATGTAGAATTACCCAAAGATCAACGGTGTTGCTGGATTACTTATACCAATAGTGAAGTGCACGAAACCTTGAAAGAAGGCTTTGAAAAATCGCCTATGTTTACTGGTCGGATCAAAGGTCTGGGTCCTCGTTATTGTCCATCTATTGAAGATAAAATCAACCGTTTTGCAGAGCGCGAAAGACATCAGATTTTTGTAGAGCCTGAGGGTTGGAATACCTGTGAGATTTATGTAAACGGTTTCTCTACCTCCCTTCCAGAAGATGTGCAATATAAAGCTCTTACCCAAATTCCTGGCTTCGAAAATGCCAAGATGTTTAGGCCTGGTTATGCCATCGAATACGATTATTTTCCGCCAACCCAGCTCTCTTTAACACTTGAAACCAAACTGATCAGTAATTTGTTCTTTGCAGGCCAAATTAATGGCACAACTGGATATGAAGAGGCTGCTAGTCAAGGCTTTATCGCTGGAATCAATGCCCATCAAAAGGTAAATGATGCCCATGAGCTGATTATGAAGCGTTCTGAGTCGTATATTGGTGTTTTGATCGATGATTTGGTAACCAAAGGTACCGAAGAACCTTATCGCATGTTTACTTCGAGGGCTGAACATCGCCTGTTGCTGAGACAAGATAATGCTGATATCAGGCTCTCCCCTATCGCGCATCAATTGGGATTGATCAGTGACGAACGCCTAGCCATCGTTAATGAAAAAGTAGCTAACTCCGATGCCATCGTTGCCTTTACCAAAGACCAAGGCGTACAGATGAGCGAGGCCAACGAATTATTGGAAAGTTTGGGAACAGCACCTTTAAACCAAAATGTAAAATTGTTCAACGTGTTGAGCAGGCCACAGGTAGGAATTGAAGATATCAGAAAAGTAAGTCCGGCTTTTGATCAACTTTTAAATACCTTTGAGCAGGAGACCGTTGAGCAGGCAGAAATTAAAATCAAGTACGAAAGCTACTTTGAAAAAGAAAACGAAATTGTAAGCAAAATGCAGAAGATGGAAGACAAATCCATCAACCCAGATTTCGATTACAACAAACTCGTTTCGCTCTCGAAAGAAGCCCGTGAAAAATTATTGAAAATTAAACCTCGTACTTTAGGGCAAGCTTCTCGCATTTCTGGCGTTTCTCCTTCAGATATTTCGGTTTTAATGGTTCATATTTCCAAATAATCGTAAATTCATTGATAATCAACCGTTTAATTAAAAAATAACAAGCCTATTTTAAAGCGATATCAGCAACTTTTAGAGTTTTTTAATATTATCGTTCCAAAAAGAGGTTTAATTCAACAGAACTCATATAAATGCCAAAAAACGAGACGTCCTCAAAAAAACAGCTTTTGTACCTGGCTCTTTTCTTAACTTCCCTAATTTTGGGTTGTGCAACTATGCGCACGCCAGAAGGCGGACCAAGGGACAAGACTCCGCCGAAGGTTTTAAAAATGGAGCCGAAAGATTTGACCACCAATTTTACAGCGAAGAAAATTGTGATCGAATTTGACGAGTACATCAAATTAGCAGATGAGTTTAAAGAATTTTCAATTTCTCCAGAACAAGAGAAACCGCCAATCTTAAAAGCAAAATTAAAGCGCTTGGAAATTTCGCTTCAAGACAGCTTAGAAAAAAATACAACTTATACCTTAAATTTTGGCAAGGCCATAACCGATGTGAACGAAGGCAATGCCATTAAGAATTTCACTTACGTTTTTTCTACCGGTCCTACCCTCGATTCGCTGAGCATTAGTGGCAAGGTAAAAAATTCACTGACCGGTGCACCAGAAATAGAATCAACTGTTTTTATTTTTCCTTTGGAACGTGATACTTTATTTGGCAAAAAGAAACCTTCTATTTTCGCCACCACTGATAGCAGCGGCAATTACCAATTAAAAAATCTTAAAAAAGGTTCTTATAAAATTTATGCCCTGAAAGAAAAAGGCGGAGATCGGATTTACCAGCAGCTAAGCGATGAGATCGGATTTATTAAAGATCCTATCGTATTGGACAAGACTAATCTCGACAGTATCAATTTACAGGTATTTAAAGAATTGGCTCCAACCTTTAGGGTTTTAGACAGAAAACTGAACAATGATGGAAGTATTAACCTGGTCTTTAACCAGCAATTGAAAAAGCCAGAACTGACTGTTGTAGAACCTGCGAATGTAGATCTGAATAAGAAAATACAGTTCAACAAAACCAATGATTCGGTTAAGCTTTGGCTTGCTGATTTGAGCTTTGATTCGGTTAAAGTTGCCATCAAGGATCAAGGAAAAGTACTGTCTACCGAGCGGTTTACACGTGGAAAAAGAGACACTTATACACGAACTATCCAGGTTACAGATAACCTAGAATCAGGTGCATTAAACCCATATAAGCCTTTAAAGCTTCATTTTAACTTCCCTATAGATAAAATTGATCTTGATAAGATTACATTATTAGAAGACTCTATACCACGCAAGGGTTTTACAATGACCAAAGACAGTACCGACCTCCTCTCCTATAACTTTACCTATAAATGGAAGCCAAAAGAAGAATATATTTTAGTCTTTGGCGAAGGTGCAGTAACGGCTATTTTCAATGCCAAAAACAAGGAAATAAGAAAGACTTTTAAACTGGCCAGCACTGACGATTATGGAACTTTGGGCCTAAAAGTTACCGTTGAGGATACCAGCAAGAGCTATATCCTGCAATTGGTTAACGAGAAAAAGGAGCAAGTGGTTTATAGTGAAAGCATTAACAGTTCAAAAACCATCACTTTTACCAAATACAAGCAGGGTATTTATTTCGCCAGAATCATTTATGATGTGAATAAAAATGGTGTTTGGGATACCGGTGATGTGCTTAAAGGCATCCAGCCTGAAAAGATCTGGTATGGTCCGAAGGAACTTTCGATCAAAGCCAATTGGGATAGAAACGAAGAACTTATTATTCCAAAAGATTGATTACCTAAACCAATCTGAATACATGATATAATTATCTGGCAATTTTTTTAATAAAGCCTTTTGCTCATCGGTAAGAGGCTTTATTTTTTTTGCAGGTGTACCGGCATAAAGAAAGCCGCTTTCACAAATCGTGTTTTCTAAAACTACTGCTCCAGCTGCAATGATGCAGAATTCTTCAATTACTGCATGGTCCATTACAATGGCACCCATCCCAATCAAAACATGGTCTTTTACCTCGCAACCATGCACAATGGCATTGTGGCCAACAGAAACCCTATTTCCGATATGTGTACTGGCTTTCAGGTAAGTAGCATGAATTACAGCACCATCCTGGATATTGGTATCATTGCCAATGGTGATGGTATTTACATCGCCCCTAATTACTGCATTGAACCACACCGAACAATTATCGCCCATACTTACATTGCCAACTATAGTGGCATTCGGTGCAATAAAATTATTTTCGCCCCATTTAGGGTGGATATCTTTAACTGGTAAAATAACTGGCATTTTCTTTAGATATGAATATTGAGATGTGAGATATGAGACTGTTTTATTGCCCTAATGTTAACTGAAAACTAAATAACCGTATCAACCAATTGATTGGCATGGTTTGGATAATCTGTTGTGTAGTGTAATCCCCTACTTTCTTTTCTGGCTTTAGCCGATTTGATAATCATATAGGCTACCTGAATGACATTGCGCAATTCACAGAGTTTAACAGAAACTTTATTTGCCTTATAAAACTCTTCGGTTTCTTCAAAAAGCAGGTATAAACGTCGCATTGCCCTATCCAACCTAAAATCCGAACGCACGATACCTACATAATCGCTCATTATTTTCTGAGTTTCGCGCAAGTTGTGAGTCACCAAAATATCTTCGTTAGACTGGGTTACGCCATGTGCATCCCAATCGGGAATATTTTCAGGAATTACATTTTTTTGATAGTTTTCAATAGCCGATACAAAGATCCTGTGTGCAAAAACCGTAGCCTCTAATAAAGAATTGGAAGCCAATCGGTTAGCGCCATGCAATCCTGTTGATGACACTTCTCCACAGGCATATAAATTATTGATCGACGATTTTCCATATTCGTCAACCATAATACCTCCACACATGTAATGCGCTGCTGGCGTAACCGGGATCAGGTCTTTGGTCATATCTATACCAATTGACAAGCATTTGGCATAAATATTTGGAAAATGAGTCAGGATATCTGCCTTTTTCCTCATGGTGATATCTAGATATACAAAATCATCACCTGATTTTTTCATTTCTGCATCTATGGCACGTGCTACGATATCGCGAGGGGCTAATGATCCTCTCTTATCGTATTCGTACATAAATTCTTCGCCATTTCTTCTTCTCAACACCCCACCAAAACCGCGAACAGCTTCAGAAATCAGAAAAGAAGGATATTCGCCAGGGTTGTATAATGCAGTTGGATGGAACTGGATAAATTCCATATTTCTTATTTTACCTTTTGCACGATACACCATTGCCATTCCATCGCCAGTGGCAATTACCGGATTGGTGGTAGTAGAATACACATGGCCTGCACCACCCGATGCCATTACAGTTACACTTGCCAATATCTTTTCCACATCGTTAAGCTCTGTATTAAAGGCATATATACCATAACAGTTGATATCTTCACTGCTCTTATCCACATGCACACCCAAGTGATGTTGGGTGATCAGCTCCAAACAGAAGTAATGTGTTAATATCTCTATGTTCTTATTCTCGTGAATCTGCTTTAATAAAACACTCTCTATTTCGTATCCGGTGATATCCTTATAGTGTAATACGCGGTGTTCCGAATGTCCGCCTTCCTTAGCCAAATCAAAGAAGCCTGAAGTGTTTTTATCGAAGTTAATCCCGTAATCTATAATCTCTTGTATCCGTTGCGGACCTTCTTTAACTACAATTTCTACGATCTTTTCGTCGCACAATCCATCACCTGCAATTAAAGTATCTTCTATGTGTTTTTCGAACGAATCAGACTCGTCAACTACCACTGCTACACCACCTTGTGCATATTTGGTATTGGATTCGTCTTCATTGGATTTGGTTACGATCAGTACCTTACCATATTGTGCGGCCTTTAAGGCAAAACTCAATCCGGCAATGCCCGATCCTATTACCAAAAAATCTACTTTCCTCATTAAATTAACGTTATTCTAACTATTGTTAACAATATCAACATTAGTGTTAGTAGAGTGTATAAATAAAACCAACAACTATTTTTGAATGTTTAAAGCTAAGGTAAAATGGCAATTCGACACAATCTTTTGCGTAATTTTTGAGCAACTTTGTTCAGTTTATTAACTTTTTACACACCTGTTAAGAATACACATTTTAATATTGATAAATTTATAGGTCTAAAAATACTGCACTGAAAATCAAGCCTTAGTTAAAAATAAAATGCATGATAAATGTTGGTAAGTATGTGATAAGTTATTTACTGCTACATTTTGAGATAACTTTTACACAGTACCAACACCTTAATAAATAACAAGATTCTTTTTAATAAAAGTAATTATGATTTATTGATGCGTTGAAAGCTGCGTATCTTTGACTTGAAATGATTGAAGAAGAGAATTAATTGAGGAGAGAATAAATAAATTGGAATGGACAAACATTCGCTAATTCTTTCATTCAAAATTAAAAAATAAGATAATGGATATTGTAGAAGAACTGAGCATTAAGGGCTTTGTAGAGGAAGAAATAGATCCTACGCTTGATCTTTTTGATGAGATTGAAAAATTGAAAAAAGAGAAAAATGCGATCATACTGGCACATTATTACCAAGAACCTGATATACAGGATATTGCCGATTATATTGGTGATAGCTTAGGTTTATCGCAAGAGGCTGCAAAGACAGAAGCTGATGTGATTGTGTTTGCCGGTGTTCACTTTATGGCCGAAACAGCCAAGATTTTATCGCCTAACAAAAAGGTTTTGCTACCCGATTTAAAGGCAGGCTGTTCTTTGGCTGATAGCTGCCCTCCTCACCTATTTAAAAAATTCAAGGAAAAATATCCTGATCATATCGTTATTACCTACGTAAACTGTACGGCAGAATTAAAGGCTTTGAGCGATATTGTTTGTACATCGACCAATGCGGTACAGATTGTGGAAAGTTTGCCAAAAGACCAGAAAATTATTTTTGGTCCAGATAAAAACCTGGGGGCCTGGGTAGCCAAAAAAACGGGTAGAGATCTGGTTTTATGGAATGGTGCCTGTATGGTCCATGAGATTTTTTCGAGAGAAAAGATTACCAAACTGAAAGAACGCCATCCAGATGCCAAGTTTATTGCCCATCCAGAATGCGAAGAAGCGATTTTGGCCATGGCCGAATACATTGGTTCGACCACAGGGTTGCTCAAATATGCCATTAACAGCGATGCCAAAGAATTTATCGTAGCTACAGAAAGTGGCATTATCCATCAAATGGAGAAGGCTTGTCCGGATAAGACTTTTATACCCGCGCCGCCAAACAATACCTGCGCCTGCAACGATTGTGCCTACATGAAAAGAAATACTTTAGAAAAACTGTATTTGTGTATTAAAAATGGCTTGCCAGAAGTAACTGTTCCTGCCGATATTATTGTAGAAGCCCGTAAGCCAATTGAAAGAATGTTAGAAATTTCGGCTAAGCTGGGATTGTAATGAACAATGTCATCCAGAGCGAAGGATCTATTTAATAGATTCCTCCTACCGTCGGAATGACAAAAGATAAAAATTATGTTTGAAAATAAAGAGCGTACCGATATTGCAGAACTAGGTGAATTTGGATTGATCAAGCACCTTACCCAAAACTTTAAAATACAGCATGAAAGCAGCATAAAAGGGGTTGGAGATGATGCTGCCGTATTGGATTTTAAGGAACAACAGGTACTGGTTTCTACTGATTTATTGTTAGAAGGCATTCATTTTGACCTGGCTTATGTACCATTGATCCACTTGGGTTACAAGGCGGTACAGGTTAACCTGAGCGATATTTATGCCATGAATGGTGTGGCTACGCAAATCACGGTTTCTATTGGAGTTTCGAGCAAGTTTCCTTTAGAAGCTGTAGAAGATATTTACAAAGGAATTGAGCTGGCCTGTAATAAATTCAATATCGATTTAATTGGTGGTGATACTTCTTCGAGTAAACAAGGCTTGGTGATCAGTGTAACCAGTATAGGCTATGCCAAAAAAGAAGATATCTGCTACAGAAACGGAGCCCAGGAGGGTGATTTGTTATGTGTTTCTGGAGATTTGGGTGGTGCTTATGTAGGTTTGCAGATTTTGGAAAGAGAAAAACAGATTTTCTTGGAAAATCCACAAATACAGCCAGATTTAGAAGGAAAGGATTATATCATCGAACGTCAGTTAAAGCCAGAAGGAAGAAGGGATATTGTTGATTTATTGGACCAAATGAAAATCAAGCCTACTGCTATGATCGATGTTTCTGATGGCTTGGCCTCTGAAATTTTGCATATCTGTACCCAATCTGAGAAAGGCTGTACCATTTATGAAGACAAGTTGCCAATAGATCCAATGACTTACGAAACTGCAAGAGAATTGGGATTGGATCCAACGGTTTGTGCCTTAAATGGCGGCGAAGATTATGAGCTCTTGTTTACCATTAAGCAAACCGATTACGAGAAGCTGAAAAATGATGTTGACATCAGTATTATTGGTCATATTACCGATAAAAATTCGGGTTGCCAGATGATTTCAAAATCTGAGAGGGTGCACGAGTTGAAGGCACAAGGCTGGAATGCTTTTAAAAAGTAGTAAATAATTTGGCATCTATATCTGGTATTGTCATCCAGAGCAAAGCGAAGGATCTATAAAGTCGAATTCATCGTATTAGATTTCTCCTATCGTCGGAATGACAATTTTTATTAGGTAAATGAATACATTATTAAAGAAACATAAGGCACTAATACCGCTAATTATTTTAGGAATTTGTTGCATTTATACATTTTTGAATTACTTTTTTAATAGGTATGAAGCGGATGGAATTGTTTATAGTTATAAAATTTCCATTGAACACTTTTCGGCATTAGGTCTTGTAAGCATAGATTTTTTAATTTATTTCTTTAAAAAAAGATATTTTAATCAGGCATTTATTTTTACCCTAATTGTTGGATTTTTAGGAGGAGCAATTTTTTTGCCTATAAACGTGGCTATTGGATTTGGAAGTATCTCATTAGAATTTGTCCCTTTGCTTATTGCTATAGTCTATTTTAGTTTAAAGGAAAGAAAATTTAAAGAAAAGGTTAAAGAGATAGAAGTTCCAGATTTAGATAAGATAGAGGCTTTTAAAGAGAAATATTTAGGAAAAAGTGAAGAGGAACTCTTAGAAATTTACGAAAGTAAAAGATTTGTGGTTGAAGCTAAAATGGCAGCGGAACAATTGATGAAAGAAACTAATAGGAAATAGACCATTGAAAAAATTAATCGTCATTAGTTGCTTCCTATTTGTGACAAGTTTGGTCTCTGCACAAACTCCTTTTGTATTGGGAAAAGTAGATAAACTCAAATCTACCCTGCTAAAAGAAGAAAGAACCTTAAATATTTACCTACCAGAAGGATATAATGCCAAATCTGCCGATAAATACCCTGTGATTTATCTCTTGGATGGTTCGGCCAACGAAGATTTTATTCATGTAGCGGGTGTGGTTCAGTTTTTAAACATGATCAAATTCATGCCCAAAGCGATTGTGGTGGGTATAGCCAATGTAGATAGAGCCAGAGATTTTACATTCTCTACCAAGCTGCCGGAAGACCAAAAATATTTTCCAAGTAGTGGGCAATCAACCAAATTTATTGAGTTTATAGCAAAAGAACTGCAGCCGTTTATCGAGAAAAAATATCCAACAGATGGCAGCAAAACAATTATTGGTCAATCATTGGGTGGTTTGTTGGCTACAGAAATCTTGTTGAAAAGGCCTGAACTGTTTGATCATTATTTAATCGTAAGTCCGAGTTTATGGTGGGATGATGAATCGCTTTTGAAACAAGCACCTGCTTTATTGGCTAAAGAGAAAGAGAGTAAACAAGTTTATTTGGCTGTGGGCAATGAGCATAAACAAATGGTAGCTGAAGCAGAAAAATTCGGAGCACTGCTCAAAGAATCAAAACAGCTCCAATCAAAATTTGAATACTTCGAAAAGGAAGATCATTTAACCATTTTGCATCATGCCGTTTACAATGGCTTGCAGGTTTTATTTCCAAAAAAGGGAAAGTAATTAGGATTCGTCTTCTAGTTCATTACCTAAAAACTTGGAATCGATTTGTTTGCTCGACTTGGTTTTGGCGCCTAGCTTTTTGATTTTTTCTACTTTTCCAATCAGGTTACCACTGCCATATTGTAATTTTTTAAAGGCATCTTCATGTGCTTTTTGAGTAAGGTCGAGGTGTTTGCCAATTTTTTCCATATCGGCCAAAAAGCCTACAAACTTATCGTAAAGGGCGCCTGCTTCTTCGGCAATTTCGAAAACGTTTTTGTTCTGGCGGTCAACTTTCCAAATGCTGGCAATGGTACGGAGTGTGGCCAATAGGGTAGTAGGGCTTACAATAACCACTTTTCTGTCCCAGGCATAATTGAAAAGTTCGGTATCGGCTTGTAGCGTAATACTAAAAGAAGATTCGATAGGCATAAACAGCAAAACAAAATCAGGAGAGTTGATCTGATAAAGATTTTGGTAGTTTTTTCCAGCTAGGCCATCAATATGGTTTTTGATAGAAAGCAGGTGTTGCTTAAGGTAAGCCAGCTTTTCTTCATCCGTTTCGGCACTTATCATTCTTTCGTAAGCAATCAAGGAGATTTTAGCGTCTACAATCAAATGTTTTTCGTCGGGCAGGTCAATGACTACATCTGGTTGCAAACGCGCGCCTTCGGCGCTATTTAGGCTTACCTGTAGGCGATATTCCCTATCCTTGATGAGGCCAGAACGTTCTAATATTCTTTCCAAAATCACTTCGCCCCAATTTCCCTGTTTTTTATTATCACCTTTCAATGCCCTGGTTAGGTTATTGGCGTCGTTTTGGATCTGCTTGCTTTGATCCATCAACTGAAAAATAACGCCTTTGAGATGATTTCTTTCGGCGGCTTCGGCCTGGTAAACTTTATCTACCTTTTCTTCAAAAGACTTGATATTGGCTTTTAGCGGATTTAAAATGGTATCGAGGTTGCTTTGGTTTTGCGCAGTGAACTTGGCTGTTTTTTCGTCCAGTATTTTATTGGCCAAGTTGGCAAACTCCAGACTGAATTTTTGTTGGAGCTCATCCAGGTTTTTGCCTTGCTCGGCTAGTTTATCGCGGTAAGATCCGGCCAATGCCTCAGCTTTGATAAAATTGGCTTTTTCCAGGTTCAGGCGTTCGCGCAAATCGTTCAATTCGTCTTGTAGGCGTATATTTTCTTCTTTTAGAAAGTTGAGGGTTTCGTTCGGCTGCGTACCTGGTTTTCTAAACAAGATAACCAGCAACACGATTAAAATCACGACTAATAAAGCGACGCCTACAATTTCCATTTTGCTAATATTTTTATCAAAAATAAGAAATTATACATTTATTTACTAATGAAATTATTTCAAAATGTAACAGAAAAAATGGTTATTGACGCTGAAATAAAATATATATTTGATAGGAAAACCATTAAAACCATCATGAAATATTTCTTGCTCTTCATCGCACTTTATTCAACAAGTTTAAAGGCACAAACAGATTTTAACTTTAATAAACGTCTAATCGAATGTGAGGATAAATGGGTTGTTTTACCAATGAATAAAGACAGTACCTATACTTATGGATTTATTTATTTGGATAATGTGGCTGGATTGACCTTTAATTTAGAAGGAACATTTAAAATAGCCAAAGAATCTATATCAAACCTTAAAAAGCAACCTATGGTTAGCATGGTTAAACAACGGATTTCGCCAACGAATGTTAAAGTTGCGATTGTGCCAGAATCCAAATTTAAAGAACTCGAGGTTAATCAATATCCCGATTGGCTAAAGATCTATAAAACCGATAGTACATCTGCTGAAACATTATTCAGGAAGGGATTCACTTATAATATGTGGAACGAGTGCAACAAAGCTTTAACCTATTTAGAAAAGGTAAAAACGATTAATCCAGATTATAGAGGCTTGGATTTTGAATTTGCTTTTGCCTATAATGTTTTAAAGCAATATGATAAGGCTATTGTGGTGTTGGAGAAAGCGCTTAAGAAAAGCCCAAAGGATTGTAATTTGTATAAGGAGCTTTTATATGCCGAAATGAATTTAGACTTGATTGACAAGGCTGTAGAAACCTGTAAAAAAGGCCTCACCGATTGCACAGATGCTTCAGTTAAAGCAGAAATGACCTATAATATGACCTACCAGTTCTTTAAGAAAAAAGAAAAGGAGCAATTTAAAATATGGGCAGATGAAACAAAAAAATGGATAGTGGCCAATGACAGGTATTCAAAAAATATTGAGGCAATGGAGAAAGAGCTTAATAAATAGGCACAGATTGATTTGCTATAAGCGCTTAGAGACTTGACAATACCAGCTCCGCCGCTTCTTGTCCGGTTTGGCTGCCGATGGCAATGCCCATTCCATTGCAACGCACTGCACAAAACACATTGGGCTGTACCTCTTCAATAATTGGTGAGAGTTGTGGACCAAAAGCCATAATCCCACTCCATCTGTGTTCTATCTCAACATCGGCTTCTGGGAGAATGACTTCGCGGAGCAGGTTTTCTAAAGCATTTTGAACCAAAGGTGTTTCGCCAAAGGTGGTGGTTTCCTCTGCTTTAAAATCGAGGTTACGGCCACCGCCCAACAGTATCCGGTTATCGATATTCCTGAAATAGTAATAGCCTTTATCGTAATGGAAAGTCCCTTTAATTTTAAGATCTGGAATAGGCTTGGTTACCATTACTTGTCCGCGGCCAGGTGTTACCTCCAGGTTGGGCAGAAGATCTTTTACAAAGGCATTGGTGCACAGCAGTACCTTTTTGCTTTTAAATCGCCCTTGACTGGTCTCTAGCAATAGTCCTGTATCTTCATTGTGGATGGCATTTACCGCGCAGTTGTTCAAAACTTGGATGCCCAGGGAATTGGCGATTGCCAACAGCGATTTCATCATGAGGCCAGGGTCTAATTGGCCCTCGAGCTTATTCTCTATCAACAAGTTAACCCCGTTCAATCCAAAAGTGCCAATTTTACTATTTTTAAGGCCGAATACGTCACTTTCTAGGACAATATCCTTAATTAAGTGATTAAAATGGCTTATTTTTGATACACAATCATTTGCGAGTTCCTGTTGAGCAGGCACAAATAATTCATAACCCCCAAAGTTGTAAAAAGATAGGCGCTGATCGCCTACTAGTTCGCGCAATTTCAGGAGGCCTTTCCAACGTTTGGCAATGAGCTGATGCAGGCCATCGATACCACTGAGCTTTTCTTGTTCAATTAGCTCAGAAATGCTTCCGAAACAGGCAAAACCTGCATTTTTGGTACTTGCGCCAGTAGGTAAAAACCCACGTTCCAATAGGCTAACCGAGATAGCTGGTCGGGCCTTTTTTAATGCAATGGCGGCGTTTAAACCTACTATGCCGCTGCCAACAATGATGACATCCGCATAAAAGAAATTTTGTTGCTCCCAGTATGATAAGCCCTGCTGCATGATTAAATGTAATGTAAATTTTTTATGATGCTTAAATATGGGAACACTTTTTGTTTTACAGAAACCGAAAAACATACATAGCGATATGGGAACCTATTTAATTTTAATTATCCCGGTACTGTTATTGAGCATGTTTGTGCAATGGCGATTTAGGAACAAGTTCTCAAAATATGCCGAAATGCAACTCAATTCGGGTTTATCGGGAAAGGAAGTGGCTGAGAAGATGCTTGCAGACAACGGCATCTACAATGTGAAGGTGATGAGTTTGGAGGGACAGCTAACAGACCATTATAATCCTGCAAGTTATACCGTAAATTTAAGCACTGACGTATATTATGGTCGGAGTGTAGCGGCAGCAGCAGTTGCGGCGCACGAATGCGGACACGCGGTACAACATGCCAAATCATACCACTGGCTACAGTTGCGCTCTAATATGGTGCCTGTAGTGAGTATTTCTTCCAATCTTTTGCAATGGGTATTGCTGATCGGCGTTTTGCTGATCGGGTTTACAGGCAATCCAATTGTATTGGGCATTGGCGTAGCTGGACTAGCCTTAGTAACGCTATTCAGTATCATTACCTTGCCTGTAGAATTTGACGCCAGCAAAAGGGCATTGGTATGGTTAAAAAACAACAGAGGGGTAATGTACACCAACGAAGAAAACGTACAGGCAAAAGATGCACTTTGGTGGGCCGCCATGACCTATGTAGTTGCGGCTTTAGGTGCCTTGGCCAATCTCCTTTACTATGCCTCTATGCTGTTTGGCAGAAACAGGGAATAACACATTAAGCACAATGAAACTAGAGAAGGGATGGCAATTGTCATCCCTTTTTTATGAGGCTGTTTTTGATCAATCTTTAGAAAAAGCCTATGGCTTTAATTAGTTCAGTTTATAAGGAACGATGAGCTGAAACTCTGGAATATCTACGTTGAAACTGGTTTCGTCAACCAAGCGGTTCATGGCATAATGGCCACGCATGCTGCCCATATCGGTTTTAAGGTTGCAACCCGATACATAGGCATAGCTTTGGCCCGGTTCGATAACCGGCTGTACACCAACCACACCTTCGCCTTCCACTTCGCGAACGGTACCATTGGAATCGAAAATGATCCACTGGCGACGCATTAACTGGATGGCATAATCAGATAAGTTCTCTATCTCGATGCGGTAAGCGAACATGTAATGCTCGTTGGCCGGATTAGAGTGCTCATCTTGGTAAATGGTATCTACCGAGATCTTTACGCCTTGTGTGATTGCTGTAACCATGATTAAAATTAAGAAATGCAATCCAATAATCAAGCCATTTCTGCAAAAGGCATGTAATTGGCATATTTTTCTGACACTTCGTCCAAAATGGCATGAATGGTGTCTATATTTTCTTCTTTGACCAATAACATACGGTAAGGTTTAAAATCAGGCAAACCTTTAAAATAATTGGCATAATGCCTTCTCATTTCGAATACGCCAACTTTTGGACCTTTCCATTCAATAGATTTATCCAGGTGGGTTCTGCAGGCCAACATCCTTTCTTCGATGGTCGGACCGGGCAAAAACTCTCCGGTTTTGAAGAAATGCTTCACTTCCCTGAAGATCCATGGATAGCCAATGGCTGCTCTGCCAATCATAATGCCATCTACTTCGTATTCCAATCGCCAGTTGGCTGCTTTTTGCGGACTATCTACGTCGCCATTGCCAAAAATCGGGATTTTAATGCGTGGATTGCGTTTAATTTCCCTGATCAAGGTCCAATCAGCTTCGCCTTTATACAGTTGGGCACGTGTACGGCCGTGGATGGTAAGCGCCTGGATACCGACATCTTGTAGACGCTCGGCTACTTCATAAACATTCTTGGTATTATCGTCCCAGCCTAAGCGGGTTTTTACTGTAACGGGCAAATGGGTTGCTTTTACAACGGCATCGGTCATTTTTACCATCTTGTCTATATCCTGCAACAAGCTGGCGCCGGCACCGCGACAGGCCACGTTTTTAACGGGACAGCCATAGTTGATATCCATCAGATCGGGTTTGGCCAACGTGGCAATTTCTGTGGCTTCGCGCATGCTTTCGATTTCGCTGCCAAAGATCTGGATGCCAATTGGCCTTTCGTATTCGAAAATATCGAGCTTCTGGCGGCTTTTGGCGGCATCGCGGATCAGGCCTTCAGACGAGATGAATTCGGTGTACATCAAATCGGCCCCACCTTGTTTGCATACATAACGGAAAGGCGGATCGCTCACATCTTCCATAGGTGCCAACAACAAGGGGAATTCTCCTAAATCTATATTTCCTATCTTTACCGACATTTGTCTATCTTCAACTAATTTTTGCAAAGGTACGAACTTTGTTTTTAATGCGCTTTTAACAGGCAATTACTTGATCATCTTTACATTAAAATGGATTTTATAAAAGAAACCGCTACAGAAAAGCACCCCTTTGTACAATTGGTGTTTTTGGGTATGTTGGCCGTTTTTGGCATTTTCGTTTGCCTGGCAATTAGCTTAGGAGTAATTTACCTGTGCTACGGACAGGAGGTAATGATGGATATTTTGTACCAGAAAATGGATTTAAAAGCCAGTGTAGATGCCACCAAAATATTGCTGACCTTACAACAGGTATTTGCTTTTTTGTTGCCGGCGCTGTTGCTTGGCGTAACCGAAAGCAAAAGGCCTAGCCAGTTTTATGGTACAGCCGCTCCACGCTTTAACTGGCTGGCCATCGTTTTTTTAATGATGCTGGTTTCTATCCCTTTTATGGGCTGGATTAACGAATTGAACCAAAAAATGGCCTTTCCAGACTATTTAAAATGGCTGGAAGACTGGATGCGCAAACAAGAAGATGCGGGAGCCGAAACCACAAAGGCGATTTTAAAAATGTCGACGGTTGGAGGACTTTTGTTGAACCTGTTTGTGATTGCCTTAATGCCGGCCATTTGCGAAGAATTTATTTTTAGAGGAGGCCTGCAACGGAGCCTTTTGCGCTGGATACGGAATCCGCATGTGGCTATTTGGCTTTCGGCGGCTATTTTTAGTGCCATCCACATACAGTTTTTTGGCTTTTTGCCACGCCTGTTCTTAGGTGCCATGTTCGGTTACATCTATTTTTGGACCAAAAGCATCTGGTATACGGTTTTTGCCCATTTCTTGAACAATGGCTATGCGGTTTGCGTGGCTTTCTACCTGCAAAAAAACAAGTTGCCTATTGATCAGGACGATACTGCTGGCCTGCCTTGGTATGTTGCATTGATTAGTTTGACATTAACCGTAGCTTTGTTCGGCTATTTGAAAGAACAGATCAGAGAAAAACACTTAGCCACACCTTAACCCTATACCGTTTTAAGCTTTATGAAGACCCGGGCCATTACCGCATTTTTCTTTACCATCGTAATGTTGGGATCCATTTTTTTGGGTGCCTATACCTTTACTTTTTTCTATATGGCCCTGAGCGTAATTGCGCTGCTGGAGTTTTATAAATTGGTGAAGATAGGAGGGATCAGGCCCCACCGAAACATAGGCGTATTGGCGGCCCTAGTTATTTTTGCACTTACGGCAGGCTACCATTTCTTTCAATACGAGCTCAAATACCTGTTGCTCATTGTGCCGCTGATCTTTTCGATCTTTATTTTCGAACTCTATAAAAAAGAGAAAATTCCTTTCGCCAATATTTCCTACACTTTTGTAGGTTTTATATACGTAACCATACCTTTTTGCTTCTTTTATTCGCTAGGATTTCTGAACGATTTTAACCACTACAATTTCCATTTGCCTTTGTCTTTTTTATTGATGCTTTGGGCAAATGATACTGGCGCTTATTTGTTTGGAATGAAGTTTGGCAAACACCGTTTATTTGAGCGCCATTCGCCCAAAAAATCATGGGAAGGCTTTTTTGGTGGTCTTTTTACCAGTTTGTTGGTTTCCTACCTTATTTCTACCCAGTTTACCGAGCAGGCAAGTTGGGTTTGGGCAGGAATGGCTGTATTGGTTTCGTGTTTTGGCACCCTGGGCGATTTGGTAGAATCGATGTTGAAACGGAGCTTGGATGCTAAAGATTCAGGCAGCTTTTTGCCGGGCCATGGAGGCTTTTTAGATCGTTTTGACGGACTTTTGATCGCGGCCCCGGTGGTTTATGTATATCTCTATCTGATCCTGTACTAAAATATGGCTTAACCTTGTTCGTGTAACAAATCAATAACAGCAATACGTTCAAGGCCAAAGCAGGTTATATTTGATTAAAACAAAACTAGAATTTATGGCAAAATTTTACCCTCGTGGCCTTTGGCTGCTTGCGTTGCTTTTTAGCGTGCAAACAGTATGGGCACAAAACATCCCTACGCCTAAGGAGCATTTCGGCTTTGACATAGGCGACGATTACCAACTGGCCAACTATACGCAAACAGAGGCCTACTTTAAAAAACTGGCCGCTGCTTCAAATAGAGTAAAGCTGGTTGATATTGGCAAAACCGAAGAAGGAAGAAGCCAATACATGCTGATCATTACCTCGCCAGAAAACCAAAAAAACCTGGAGAAATACAAAGAGATTTCCCAAAAATTGGCACATGCCGAAGACCTGACCAAGGATCAAGCCAAGGCATTGGCGGCTGAAGGCAAGGCTGTAGTGTGGATTGATGGCGGTTTACATGCCAACGAAGTGGTTGGCGCGCACCAGCTGATCCAAATGGCTTATAACCTATCGAGCCGTACCGATGCAGAAACCACTAAAATATTAGATAAGGTGATTATTTTGATGACCCACGCCAATCCTGATGGACAAGAATTGGTGAGCGATTGGTACATGCGTGAAAAGGATCCTAAAAAACGGTCGATTAACGGATTGCCTCGTTTGTACGAAAAATATGCGGGCCACGATAACAACCGCGACTTTTTCATGCTGAACCTGAAAGAGACCCAAAATATGGGGCGTCAGTTGTTTGTAGAATGGATTCCGCAAATTATGTACAACCACCACCAGGCAGGTCCTGCAGGTACGGTAGTAGCTGGCCCTCCTTATCGCGATCCTTATAACTATGTTTTCGATCCGATTATTTTAACCAGTATCGATGCTGTTGGCGCGGCCATGCACAACCGCATGAACGTAGAAGCCAAACCGGGCTATACCCAACGTGGCGGTTCGGTGTTTTCTACCTGGTACAATGGCGGTTTGCGCACGACGACTTATTTTCACAACATGGTGGGCTTATTGACCGAGATTGTAGGTAGTCCAACCCCATCAGATATTCCTTTGGTACCTTCGCGCCTGTTGCCAAACGGCGATTCGCCTAATCCGGTATTGCCACAAAAATGGTATTTCAAAAACTCTATAGACTATTCGGTTTCGCTGAATTATGCGGTATTGAATTATGCGCAACGCTACAGCGATGAGTTGTTGTACAATATTTACCAAATGGGACGCAATTCTATTGAAAGAGGCAGCAAAGACACCTGGTCTTTCTCGCCTAAGAAAATAGATGCCATTAACGAGGCTTACCAAAAAGACAGGAAGGCAACAACTGCTGGATCTGGCGGCGAATTCAATCGCGGAGGTATGCCAGTTAAGTATTTAGATACGGTAATGAAGGCGCCAAAAAACAGAGATGCCAGGGGCTATATTCTTTCGGCAGACCAGCCAGATTTTACAACAGCTATCCGTTTCTTAAACGCCTTGATCAGAACTGGTATCCGTGTACAAAAAGCTACTGCTCCTTTTGCGGTTGCAGGCAAGCAATATCCGGCAGGTTCTTATGTGGTGAAAACGGATCAGGCTTTCCGTCCACATGTGCTAGATATGTTTGAGCCACAAGATCACCCGAATGATTTCAAATATGAAGGAGGGCCACCAATTGCACCATACGATGCCGCAGGATGGACCTTGGCTTATTTAATGAACGTGAAGTTTGACCGTGTGTTGGATGCATTTGATGGTCCGTTTGAGAAAGTTCCTTATGGCATTTTATTACAGGCTACACCAAAAGCATTGCCATCGGGCAGCGGCTATGTGTTGAGTGCATCGGCCAACGAAAGCTACCTAGCCGTAAACGAATTGCTCAAAGGCGGTGCCGAGGTATACAGAAATACAGCCGACGGCTCATTCTATGTACCGGTATCTGCTAAGGCCAAAAGTATTTTAGACAAAGCAGAACATGGTTTTGGCATGCGCGTAATGGCGACTTCAAAACCTGCAAAAGCCGTAAAAATTGCGCCAGCACGTATTGCACTTTGGGATACTTACGGAGGTTCGATGGATTCGGGCTGGATCCGTTTCATTATGGAGCAGTACCACTTCGATGCAACAGTGATTTATGCACCAGATATTGATGCTGGCAATTTGAAAGACAAATATGACGTGATTGTTTTTGTTGATGGTTCTATTCCGGCCTTTAATCCGAATCCTGTAGCTGCTGCTGGAGGTAGGGGTTTTGGCGGTCCGGCTCCAGAAACCGTTCCGGCAGAATATAGGGCAAGAATTGGACGCATGAGCCAGGAAAAATCTATTCCGCAACTGAAAAAATTCTTAGAGGCAGGCGGCGAAATCGTAGCGATAGGCAGTGCAACCAATTTGGCGGCGCACTTGGAGTTGCCGGTACGTAATGCCATTGTAGAGTTGGTTGGTGGCGTGGAGAAAAGGTTGCCTGCAGAGAAATACTATGTTCCAGGAAGCGTACTTAACGTAGCCTTGGATAGCAAACAACCAGCCAACTGGGGCATGGACAGCACGGCTGATGTTTATTTTGACAACAGTCCGGTGTTTAAACTAAGTGCCGATGCCGTTTCGAGCGGAAAAATCAAGCCTTTGGCCTGGTTTGCCAATGCCACGCCATTGCGCAGCGGCTGGGCTTGGGGACAAAGCTACCTACAAGACGGGGTAACCGCTTTTGAAGCTGATTATGGCAAGGGCAAGCTGTTTGCCTTTGGACCAGAAATTACCTTCAGGGCACAAACCCATGGTACATTTAAATGGGTGTTTAACCAGTTGTATAAATAACCGAAGCGTTGGCGAGGATGCCAACAAACGAATAATAAATCGTCATTGCGAGCGTAGCGAAGCAATCTTTTGTATGAGGTTGCTTCATCACTTCGTTCTTCGCAATGACGATTTTTCTTTTGGGTGATTTTTACCCCCTGCTTACCATTTCAAAAAAAGACCGCCGTAACTTTGTATCATGAAAGTAGAAATCTGGTCTGATGTGATGTGTCCGTTTTGCTATATTGGCAAGAGGCACTTTGAAGAAGCAATACATACCTTGCCTTTTCAAAAAGAGATAGAAGTAGAATGGAAAAGCTTTCAGCTGAATCCAGACTATCAAAATACCAATAACGAAGACTTGTACAGTTACTTGGCCCGGAGCAAGGGAATGAGCAGGGAACAGGCGCAACAATTGACCAAGCAAGTGGAGGCCATGGCCCAAAATGCCGGATTGGATATAGACTTCGGCACAAATATCCCTGCAAACTCATTTAAAGCCCACAGGCTGATCCATTTTGCAACCAGCCAGGGTTTGCAAGACCAAGCAGAAGAAGCGCTGTTTAAGGCCCACTTTATTGATGCCAAGGATGTAGCCAAAGACGAAGTACTGTTAGCCATAGCCAAAGAATTGGGTTTGGCCGAAGAACTGGTTAAAGGTGTTTTGGCAAGCGACGAATATGCGGAAGCTGTTCGTTATGATATTTACGAAAGCCAACAACTGGGGATCAGGGGCGTTCCATATTTTATATTCGATCGCAAATATGCCTTGTCTGGCGCACAGCCCGTTCCTGCATTTAAGGAAGCATTAACCCAAAGCTTTAACGAATGGAAGGCGGCGCAGCCTCAACATCAATTGACCTCGTTAAATAAAAACAACAATGCCGTTTGTGATGAGGACGGTTGTGAGGTAAAATAGTTCATTGGCCATTGGTTCGTTGGGCTGATTAGAGAATTAGCTTATTGGTTGATTAGTAATTGTCATTCCGAGTTACGAGGAATCTACCTCGAGATAGATGCTTCGCTGCGCTCTGCATGACAAATCCTGGGGAATGTTGTGGAGCTTTTAGGCTAATTTGACTTAGGCAAGCGACGATTATAGTGCCATAGACAGATGCTTCGCTGCGCTCTGCATGACAAATCTTAGGGAATGTTGTGAAGCTACTGGGCTAATTAGACTTAGGCAAGCAACGATTATAGTACCAGAAACAAATGCTTCGCTGCGCTCTGTATGACAAATCCTAGGGAATGTCGTGAAGCTACTGGGCTAATTAAACTTAGGCCAGTGCAACGGGGCATAGTTGTAGAGACTGCTGTTGCCTAAACCCGATTGACAGCGGTAGTTTTGAGCGAAGCGAAAAACTTTAGCAAAAAGCGGGACTAACCATCAAATGAAATACCGGTTTTGCTTTTCTAATAAAATTTACCTATTGAAGATTGCTTCGTTTCTCGCAATGACGAGGTACTACGGACTATTGACTTCGGACTCCTGACTACCGACTCCCCTTTAGCGGTTGCAGCAAATACTCCAATCCGTTTGCTTTGATTTCGTACATGGTAGCCAACAAATGCCCCAATTTTCCGGCAGGGAAGCCTTTTTCTCTGTACCAAACCAAATAGGGCTCAGGCAGGGAAGAGATTAACCAACCTTGGTATTTGCCATAAGGCATTTTAACTTTTACCAGGTCTAGTAATATTTGAGAATCCATATTGGTTGATTGTTTGAGATTGTTAAAAGAGATTGCTTCATCACTAACGCTCTTCGCAATGACTATTTACTATTCCATTTTACCTTTTACATCACAGAATCATCTCCAGCATCTCTATCGCTTCATCTACATTGTTAATGTTGTCAAAAGAGATGCGAAGCGAATCCTTTACTTCTTTGAGGTTGCAAAGACGGGGATGCAGCTGTGCAAAGGCCAAAATCTTGTTGAATATTTCGGAATCAAAGAAAGGTGATTGCTTGTCGCTCACAAAATAGCCCCTTAAAATATTCTTCTTGTAGTTCAGTTTTTCAAAACCCAGTTTCTTGCCTACCCATTGCAGGCGCAATACCTTGATCATCACTTTTACAGGTGCGGGAACCGGACCAAAGCGATCGTGTAGCTCCTTTTCAAAAGCCGTTAATTGTGCTTCGGTTTCGAGTTTTGAAAGCTCTGTATATAAATTGTATCGCTCTGTAATATTGGTTACATAATCGTCGGGGATATGCAGTTCCAAATCGGTATCTACCTGGGTAAAGCTTACAAAAGGGCGTAGCGGTTCATCTTTAAACAAATCTTTGAACTCGGCATCCTTTAATTCCTGAATGGCTTCGTCTAAGATCTTGTTGTACATTTCGAAGCCGATTTCGGCAATAAAGCCGCTTTGCTCGCCTCCCAGCAAATTGCCGCTGCCCCTAATGTCCAAATCCCGCATGGCAATATTGAAACCGCTGCCCAGATCAGAAAATTCTTCAATGGCACTGAGGCGCTTGCGTGCTTCGTTGGTCAAAGTAGACATTGGTAGCGTTAACAAATAACAAAAGGCCTTTTTGTTTGATCGTCCTACGCGGCCACGCATTTGGTGCAGGTCGCTCAGGCCGAACATGTGCGCATGGTTGATGATGATGGTGTTGGCATTCGGGATATCCAAACCGGCCTCAATAATCGTGGTGGCCACCAGTACATCTTTTTCGCCATTGATGAAATCGAGCATTACATCCTCCAACTGATCGCCGTCTAACTGCCCGTGTGCAATACCAATCCGCGCTTTTGGCACCAGTTTTTGGATCAAACCACCCAATTGCATTAAGTCGTTCACCCGGTTATGGATAAAGAAAACCTGTCCGCCACGGTCCAATTCAAACTGAACGGCATCTTGGATCAGCTTATCGTTAAACACATGCAATTCGGTATTTACGGGTTGTCTGTTTGGCGGCGGCGTGCTCATGATCGACAAATCCCTTGCGCCCATTAAAGAAAAATGCAAGGTTCGTGGAATAGGAGTGGCCGTAAGCGTAAGCGTATCTACATTTACACGGAGCGCCTTCAACTTTTCTTTGGCGGCTACTCCAAATTTCTGCTCCTCGTCTATCACCATCAGGCCTAGGTCTTTAAAAATCACGTCTTTGCTCAGCAAACGGTGGGTACCAATAACGATATCGACCTTGCCTTCGGCTACGCGCGCCAAAGTATCTTTAATCTGTTTGCTGGTTTTGAAACGGTTGATGTAATCGACCGTACAAGGAAACTCCTTTAAACGCGAAGAGAATGTTTTAAAATGCTGTAAGGCCAAAATGGTAGTCGGTACCAATACGGCTACTTGTTTGCCATTGGCAACAGCCTTAAATGCGGCGCGTACGGCTATTTCGGTTTTGCCAAAGCCCACATCTCCACAAACCAAACGGTCCATTGGGTGTGGGGCTTCCATGTCTTTTTTTACATCGCTGGTCGCTTTTACCTGGTCTGGGGTATCCTCATAAATGAAGGAAGCCTCGAGCTCGGTTTCGAGAAAACCATCTGGACCAAAAGCAGTACCTGATTGGGCCTTACGCATGGCATAAAGCTTGATCAGATCGCGGGCAATGTCTTTAACTTTTTTTTTTGTGGTTTTCTTGAGCTTGTCCCAAGCCTCGGTTCCCAACTTGTTCATTTTGGGTTGGGTGCCGTCTTTGCCACTAAATTTGGCAATGCGGTTAAGCGAGTTGATGTTTACATAGAGCAGGTCGTTATCGGCATATACCAATCGGATCATCTCCTGAACTTTGCCGTTTACTTCTACTTTTTCTAGGCCTGCATATTTGCCTATGCCATGGTCTATGTGGGTCACAAAATCGCCAGGCTTAAGTTCTCGCAGGTCTTTTAGGGTGATGGACTGGCTTCGCTGATAGCCTTTTCTGAGCTGGTATTTATAAAAACGATCAAAAATCTGGTGATCGGTATAAAAAGCCATTTTCTGTACCAGGTCTACAAAGCCCTCCCGCAAAGGAATATTTACGGGCGTAAACTTGGCCGTTTTGTCTATATCGTCTAAAATAGCGTATAAGCGTTCGGTCTGTTTGGTAGAATTGGTAAAAATGAAGTTATGGATCTGTTCTTTTTCGTTCTCTTTAAGGTTATGGATTAAGAGGCTGAAATCTTTATTGAAAGAGGGTTGGGGCTTGGTATCGAACTGAAAAACAGAATCGGTCTGATAGAAAAACTGTTTGCCGAATTCGACCAACGAAAAATCCTGAAACAGATCGGCCAGCATCTTTTCGTCGGAAAACGAAAATTTGGGATCGAGCCAGTTTGGATTTTGTTGCTTTTCGGGCATCGATAAGGCTTTCCAAAGCTCATTGGCTTTTTTATAGCCGCTTTTTACGATATCCAAGGTAAAATTAACATCCTTAAACCAAAGCTGGGTGTCTTTTTCAATGTAATCGAGCAGGCTGATATTGCTTTCGGTTAAGAATTTGGCCTGTACATTGGGAACAATAGTCAGGGTTTTTACATCGCCTACCGAAAGCTGGCTGTCTATTTCGAAGGTGCGGATGCTTTCGATCTCATCGCCAAAAAACTCGATGCGGTAAGGCAGTTCGTGCGAAAAAGAGAAAATATCAACAATACCGCCACGAATGGAAAATTGGCCGGGCTCGTAAACAAAATCGGACCTTTCAAAATCGTATTCGATTAAAAACTCATTAATGAAATCGATGCTGAGCTTGGCGCCTAAACTGATTTCTAAAGTGTTTTTTTCGAGAATGGAGCGATCGATCACCTTTTCGGCCAAGGCCTCGGGGTAGCTTACCACAATTTTGCCGTATTCAGACTGGTGGTTCAGTTCGTTGAGCACTTCGGCCCTTGCCAATACGTTGGCCGTATCGATTTGGGTAAACTCAAAAGGCTTGCGAAACGATGAAGGAAAAAGCAAAACATCTATGCCCAAGATACCTTCCAGATCTGAAAGAAAATAAGAGGCTTCTTCTCGATTTGGCAAAATGAAAAGCTGCGGTTTATGGAGCAAAAAGTAGGTAGAAACGGCAATTACGGCATCGGCAGAGCCCACCAATCCCTTGAGTTGGGTTTTGGCCCCCTTTCCTTTATTGAGCGATTGCGCCACAGCCTGCACACGCTCATCGGTTTTGTATCTGTTAATCAGGTCGCGGATGTTCACTACACAAAGATAAGCATTTGCTAACGCCAGTTTGTTAAAATTAGTATGGAATTGACAATATTAGGAACAAGACTCAGAGCTTTTGGGAGTAAGAATTTATGCAACATTGTTTTATTTTATTATTTAAATGTGTACTTTCATGTAACAATGATGTGGTAAACAGAAAACACTGTATTAAATTCCATGTTCCTCTAAATGCTGCTCTAAATATTGCGAAAGAAAATTCTGACGAGCAACTATAGGGCCTGAGCTATTGGAACAGCGGAGAGCTCAAAATAGTTGGTATGATCAAAAACGTTACCTCCTCTATTTTTAAATCAAATCAGAGATATTCCCTCTCAGGAATATCAAGCATCCTATATCAAATATTTAAAGGCTATTTTCTTCGGGAAATGGCCTTTTTAATGCAATCACCCCCTATTCCCCCCTCATCCCTAAGCTTGGTTCATTTTCCCTACCTCAAAACCATCCCGCCTATGCAAACTTTTTTCTAAACCTATCCATATCGACTTTTTGCTCATTTACATCTACGTAAATGCATGTTCGCCGTATGATCTATATGGGCGAACGCTGAAGTTATATAGCTTGATTTTTTTGTCAAATTGAAATAGAAGCACCAATGTGCTATTTCTTCTGGGCAGACTGAGATAAAGCTATTGCGATTGCAACCACGCTTTTAGAATTGTAAGGATCTTCTCTAAGCGAATAAATTAACGGCAAACCAACTAAATATGAAAGAACGCTACACCCCTACCCATCATACCATCCATAGAAAAGAAAGCAACATTGAACAAAGAGGCAACCGATTAAAAAATTCGAAAAACTTTTCGAAACTACTCGTATTGGTTTTAGGTTTGTTTTTTTCGCCTTTTCTGGCTATTGGACAGAATATTCCAACTACACCCTATGTTCGTTTAACCAACACCAACCTAGTGAGCAATCCTTCATTTGAATCGGGCACCGCTAACTGGACGGCGAATGTAGGAACCCCTGAAGTTGCGAGCAATGGTGGGGCTTACGGTATTTCTGGCGCGTCAGATGGAACCAATTTTGCCGAAGTAGAAGGCGCTCTTAATGCAACGACTCTTTCGCAAACCATTACCACAGTAGTAGGGAAGACTTATCTTTTCTACATTATGGGCATTACCAGGGTGGGGAGCAATACTGCAGATAGGGGATTCTTGAGGGTTAACGGTACAAACATCTTGAGTTTTACTACAGGTGGTTCTTGGCAGGCCTACGCCGCCACCTTTACGGCTACAAGTACTTCTACTATAATTGCCATCGTTTCAAACGGATCATCATCTGGACTGACCTCGCCTACTGATGGCTCTGGCCTTATCATTGACAATGTAAGAATTTATGAGCCCGATAACAGCAATAGCTATACCGAGGGAGGTTTTGCCGCCGCCCTTACCAGTAGCGCTAATATTGTTGATGGAAACAGTGCGAATATGGCATCGGCTAGCGTACAGATCAGCAATGGTGCTGTAGGCGATGTGCTCTCAACTGTGTCTTTGCCTGCAGGCATTACCGCTAATTACGATGCGGCCACTTTTACGCTTACACTAAGTGGATCAGCCACTGCAGCCAACTACCAGACTGCGCTGAACAATGTGCGGTTTTCGTCTACTTCAGAGAACCCGTCTAGTACGGCTCGGATCATTAATGTAAGAGTAGGAGATGGCGCTACACCAAATTCAAATACTGCCGTAGCAACTATTAGCGTCACGCCTGTCAATGACCCTCCTTCGGGCACTGATAAAACGATAAGCGTGCTCGAAGATGCTACCTATACTTTTGCGGCGGCTGATTTTGGATTTAGTGATCCTGCAGAAGGTAATACATTTCAATCGGTAACTATTGCTAGCCTTGCCACCAACGGAACGCTTAGTTTAAATGGGGTTGCTGTTACCTTAAATCAGGTTATTCCTGTGGCAAGTATCCCACAGCTTACCTGGAAACAGAGCACGGCAGATGCCAATGGAAACGGCCTGAGTTCGTTCACTTTTAAGGTAACAGATAATGGCGGTACCGCCAACGGAGGAATTGACACCGACCCGGCGGCCAATACCATTACTTTTAATGTTACTCCGGTAGTAGATATTACCGACGACGCCATTACCACATTGGTCAATCAGCCCGCTACCTTTAATGTGATTACAGGTACCAACGGCGCTACTGCAGATAGTTTTGAAAATGCTACGCCAACGGTAACCCGCATTAACGGACTTGCTTTTACGGCTGGTTCGCCGATTGCAATTACCAATGGCAGCATAACTGTAGCCACTAATGGCAATATTACTTTTACGCCTACTGCAGGGTTCTCTGGCTCAACCAATTTTACCTATACGGTTACTTCTGGTGGTGCAACAGAAACGGCAACAGTTAGCCTTACGGTTGCCAGTGGAGCGCCTTGTACATCGGGAGCTGTTTATGGGGTATTCTCTTCCGACCTGCGACAATTGGTGAGCATAAATACGACAACAGGGGTAACGACCAATATTGCGGATTTATTTGCCTCGGGCCCTGCAACAAGTGCTACAAGTTTTACCGCTAGCGCTCTTGCACTTGATCAGGCCACCAATACCATCTGGTATACGGATCAATCTACAAGTAATGCGCAGATCATTCTTTACTACAATCTTTCAACCGGAACTTACGGTGGAGGTACGGCTTTTGGTATGCCTGCGGGATCCCACAACATTAACAAGGCAGGCTATAATCCGATTGACAAAAAAGTTTATTTCCATGATGCAACGACCAATACTTTATATGTTTATAATCCAGCAACGCCAACTGTAGCACCGGTATCGCTAGGGTCATTATCAATAAGCGGACAGACCACTTCGCAGGCCACGTTTAATGGCGGGGACATTGCTTTCGACGGTCTTGGAAACTTAACGGGTGCATTTAACAACGCCAATGCGATTGTGACATTCCCGGGTATCTATAACGCAAGCGGTACCTATACAGGACTATCATTGGTGGGTCAATCTACGATAAGCCTAACGGCGACTCCTTCTTCGGTGGCCTTCTTGTCTGATGGTAATTATTTGATTGGAAGCACAACAGGAGCGGTTCTTGTAAACACCAGTACGGGCACCCAAACGACCATTTCTAACACTGGTTTTGCAGATTTTGCATCCTGCGCAGCTCCAGCACCTAATTTAACAGTCAATAAAACGGCAACAGCTAACTGTGCGGGTACCACTACTAATATTCAATACACCATCACCGTAAATAATACAGGGCAATACCATTCCTTAAATACAAGGTTAATAGATGCGTTGCCTGCAGGTGTAACCTTAGTTTCGGCCACCTTGAATGGTAATGCTATAGCTGGAGCAAGCAACAGTTCGTTGGCTACTGGTATTCTGGTCAAGTCGAGCACCGCTACAACAGATGGACAACTGTTTAAGGGAGAAACGGCTACAATTGTCTTAAATTGTACTGCTCCGTCGGGAGCGGCTTCTTACAGCAACCAAGCCTTTGTAAAATATAACGGAGTAGAGTCATTGAATTTGCCTAATGATCAGATTCCTTCTAATGACCCTGCAACAGCCGCGGTTAATGATGCCACTGTTGTAAATACAACAGGCTGTTTGGCAATTAGCGGTACTGTTTTTAACGATGCGAACGGTACAACGGATAATATTGTAAATGGTACAGGCATAGGTACGGCATCTGGCACACAGTTATATGCCTATCTTACCAATGGAAGCGGCCTTATTTTGTTGGCATCGCCTGTGGCCGCAAATGGCACTTATACTTTCAATGGCATTACTGCCAATACAAGCTATAATGTTATTGTTTCTACTACAAATGTTGCGGCGGGAACAAGTAATCCTACTGTGGTTTTGCCAGCGGGATGGGTAAACACGGCTGAAAACATAGGCTCGGGAACAGGCAATGATGGCACAGCTAATGGAAGGTTGGCCATTAGTTTGGCAAACGCAAGTATAAGCAATGCCAATTTTGGAATAGAGCAATTGCCAACGGCAAATGACGTAACCGCTACTAGCCAAGCTAATCCTGGAGGAACTGTACGTGTTGTAGTGCCTAACTTAAATGGAACAGATCCAGAAGATGGCCCTTTGGCTAGTGGCAGCACGATTACCATCAGTACCTTACCAAGTAACGGGACACTATATTATAATAATGTGGCTGTAACTGCGGGTCAGGTAATTACCGGTTATACCCCTAGTTTATTGCTGCTCGATCCAACCAGCAATAATGCAACCAGCGTAAGTTTCACCTATACGGTAGCTGATGCAGCGGGCAAAACAGACTTGAGTCCAGCCACGGTTACCATGCCTTTCAGTGCTTCGGCCGATGTGTCTATCACCAAAACGGCAAGCAGTGGTACGCCGAATGTAGGTAGCAATGTCACTTTTACCTTAACTGCTGCTAATGCAGGCGCAAGCGATGCTACCAATGTAAGTGCAACGGATGCACTTCCTACGGGCTATACCTTTGTTTCTGCTACCCCATCTGGAAGCACCACTTTTAACAGCGGAACAGGGGTTTGGACCATTGGTACGCTAGCCAATGGTACCAATGCTACTTTAACTATTGTAGCCACGGTGAAAGCTGCGGGCGTGTATGCCAACACGGCAACAATTACGGCTACAGAAACAGACCCAACACCAGGAAACAATAGTTCTACCAATACACCAGTTCCGGTTCCGGTTGCCGATGTATCGATTAGCAAAACGGCAAGCAGCGGAACGCCAAATGTGGGCAGCAACGTTACTTTTACCTTAACAGCGAGCAATGCCGGGCCAAGTTCGGCAAGCAACGTGAGTGCGACAGATGTGTTGCCTGCGGGCTATACTTTTGTCTCTGCCACACCATCTGGAAGCACCACTTTCAATAGTGGAACAGGTGTTTGGAGCATCGGCACCTTAGCAAACGGGGCTAATGCTACCTTGAACATCGTAGCCACGGTTAAGGCTACGGGCAGTTATGCCAACACGGCAACGGTTACTGCTACAGAAACAGATCCAACTCCTGGAAATAACAGCGCAACGAATACACCGGTACCAGTTCCAATAGCCGATGTATCGATTACCAAAACAGCAAGCAGCGGTACGCCAAATGTAGGCAGCAACGTTACCTTTACCTTAACGGCGAGCAATGCCGGGCCAAGTTCGGCAACTACGGTTAGTGCAACAGATGTATTGCCAAACGGCTATACCTTTGTCTCTGCTACACCATCGGGAAGTACCACCTACAACAGCGGAACCGGAGTTTGGACGATCGGCACCCTAGCCAACGGTGCGGGTGCTACTTTGAACATCGTAGCCACAGTGAAGGCTTCGGGCAACTATGCGAATACAGCTACGATCACCTCGGCAATTACAGATCCTACGCCAGGCAACAACAGCTCTACCAATACACCGGTACCAGTTCCGGTAGCTGATGTTTCGATTACCAAAACGGCAAGTAGCGGAACGCCAAATGTAGGCAGCAATGTTACTTTTACCTTAACGGCGAGCAATGTTGGTCCAAGCTCGGCCAGCAACGTGAGTGCGACAGATGTGTTGCCTGCCGGCTATACTTTTGTATCGGCTACGCCATCAGGAAGCACCACCTATAACAACGGAACCGGAGTTTGGACGATCGGCACTTTGGCCAATGGCGCGAATGCTACTTTGAGCATCGTAGCCAAGGTTAATGCAACAGGCAGCTATGCAAATACGGCAACAATAACCAGTACCGAAACCGACCCTGCCCCTGGAAACAATACTTCGACCAGCACCCCTGTTCCTGTACCAATCGCCGATGTTTCGATTACGAAAACAGCAAGCAGCGGAACGCCAAATGTAGGCAACAATGTTACCTTTACCTTAACGGCGGCTAATGCCGGGCCAAGCTCGGCCAGCAATGTTAGTGCGACTGATTTATTGCCTGCCGGCTATACTTTTGTATCGGCTACGCCATCTGGAAGCACAACTTATAATAGCGGTACGGGCGTTTGGACCATTGGTACTCTAGCCAATGGCGCAAATGCGACTTTGAGCATCGTAGCCACAGTGAAGGCTACAGGTAGCTATGCGAATACGGCAACAATCACGAGTACAGAAACTGATCCTACTCCTGGAAATAATACTTCGACCAGCACCCCTGTTCCTATACCGATCGCCGATGTTTCGATTAGCAAAACGGCAAGCAGTGGTACGCCAAACGTAGGCAGCAATGTTACCTTTACCCTAACGGCGAGCAATGCTGGTCCAAGTTCTGCAAGCAATGTTAGTGCGACAGACGTTTTGCCTGCCGGCTATACTTTTGTATCGGCTACGCCATCGGGAAGCACCACCTATAACATCGGCACGGGTGTTTGGAC